>JBBILI010000011.1:0-138809 GCA_037445025.1 Rhodospirillales bacterium | reverse complement strand
ATGGGCCGATTTATCCGGGGACGTGCCGCCGGTTGTCGCAGGCCGAGCGGGGGCGGCGGATGGGGGAGGCGCATGCGTGGCGGCTGGATGTGGGGGCGGCGTTGCGGGAGGTGCCGGTTCCCGGGGCGGATGCGTATGGGGATGTGGTGATCGGGCGGCGGGACGCGATCGGGAGTTATCATCTGTGTGTGACGCATGATGATGCGGTGCAGGGGGTGACGCTGGTGACACGGGCGGTGGATCTGCTGCCGGCGGTGCCGTTGCATCGGCTGCTGCAGCTGCTGATGGGGTGGCCGGTGCCGGCCTATGCGCATCATCCGTTGCTGACGGATGCGGCGGGGCGGCGGTTGAGCAAGCGGGATCGGGCGGTGGGGATTGCGGTGCTGCGGCAGGGCGGGGCTTCGGCGGAGGAGGTGCGGGGGATGGCGGGGTTTGGGGGGGATTTCTTGGGCGGGTGAGGGTGTCTGGCTGTCGGATTGTCGTTGCCGGTGCCACAGTGCGCCCGCGTCATTCCCAGGCTCGAACCGGACTGTATGACATGGGCTTTCTTGGCTGGACCTTCGCGAACATCTTTATGCCGATCTTGTTGCCGGTCGTCGGTATGCTGGTGCTGATTCCGCTGCTGGGACGTCTGCCGTCACCGCCGGCGGGGCTTCACGTCATGACGGTTGTGAAGGATGGGCAGCTTTGCTGGGCTGTGATCGCCATGGGCACGAGCACGCTTTACGACCTGTGGGAGGCGACCAAGGCCGTGCCGAAACTGGTTCCGCAGTGGGGTGGGCTGGCGCTGATACTGTTGATCGTCATGATGTTGCCGGCGATGGTTGTGGCGGCCTGCGGGGCTGTTCTGGCGACGCCTTTGATGCCGACGCAGCGGCCGCGTTCGGTGGCGGCCTGGGCCGGGCATTATGTGGTGTTCGTGGGCTCGGCGGTTTTGACTTTGGCGACGGCCCTTTTATGCGGTATCCTGCATTACCAGATCACGCGGTCGTCATTGGTGTAGGGTCAAGAGATATGAGTGCGTTGGTTCACCGGCTTTTCGACACAGAGCAGCATGTGAAGGTGACGATTGTGACGGCGTCGGTCGCGGTGGGTGTGCTGGCGGCGGTTTCTTTGCTCTGTGCGATTGTGTGGATGGGGTGAGTGGGAGATTGGGTCAGACGCGGGTTTTCGCTGGGGCGTGATCGGCGTGCCTGACGCCTGGCGATGGTTTGACGGTGGAGCGGACCGACCCAAGGACAAGCTGCCGACCGCGTTATTGTCGCATAGCGAGATCTTCGCCCCAACTTTCGCGATCGGACAAAGAGGATCGTCGATAGAAGAAACGGGTCGGCACACTCATTGGTTTCGCGATGAGTGCCGGGCGTTACAGGCTTTGGGCCGGAGCCAGCCTTGCGTGGCACAGAGACGGTTGACAGGTCAAACCTAGGAACAACGCATCGTTCGAGAGCGATGCGGGGTGCGCGACTGGTAGCACCGACCCTGCGTTCACTGAAGTGATGGGGTCGGGATTCGCAGGTCGAAGCGATGGATGGCGCGCCCGATCAGGCGTCAAACGGACCCGCAACGGACAGGCGGCCCGCATCGCACTTGGGCGGCCCGAGCCCCGCATCGTTCGAGAGCGATGCGGGCTACGTGGTTTCGCCGATGATGCGGATGGGGTGGCGAAGTGGCGGATTGCATCCGCCCTACGGTTTCCGTTGCCTTTCGGGAGAGGATGTATTAGGAAACTAATCATGATTTCTGGTGTGTCCCCATTTATGAGCCTTTCTGCCGTGATCCTCGGGTTGCGTGGGTCAGTGGGGGCCTGGAGCTTGCGTGGGTGGTTGAGTGCGGCGCTCGGGTTGCTGTTGCATCGGCGGTTGGGGGAGATTTGCCGGCGGATGGAGCGGATGGCGGCGCGGTTTGCGGCCGGGCGGCTTTGGCGGATTGGGGCCGGGGAGGCGCGGGCGCCGCGGGATGCGGTGGTGGCGGACGGGGTTCGGGGGCAGGCGGGGGAGCGGATCTGGCCGCTTGGATTTGGGTGGCTGATGAAGGCCGCCTCCTGGCCGGCGGCGGGGTTTGGGTCTCAGCTTCGGGCGGTGCTGGAGACGCCGGAGATGGTGGCCTTGTTGGTGGCGGCGCCGGCGGCGGGGCGGGTTTTGCGGCCGCTGTGCCGGATGCTGGCGATTGAGACGTCGGTTTTGCGGCCTGCCGGGGTTCGGGATGGCGGCGGGGGCGGGGAGGTTGAGGTGGCTGCGGTGGAGACGCCGAAGCGCATTCGCAAACCTCGGGCGAAGGTGGATTGGGGGCGGATTCCGATACCGCGCGGGGTGATGGCGGCGGTGCGGCGGCGGGGGGTGGTGGCGACGTGACGGGTGCCGGCGGCGAGCTGCGTCTATTTTGTTGCTATTTCATAATGAAAAGAGCCTTTGCTTTGGGAATGGATCTGGATTGCTTGGGGAATTGGGTGCGCTGTGATCCCGCGTCGCCCAAGCGCGATGCGGGCTACGGGATGGGGGCGAGGAGCTGTTCGTCGTTGTTGCGGACATTGCCGACGCGGGGGCCGATCTTCCAGATGCGGAAGGCGGTCGCTGAGGGCCGGAGCAGGGCGAGGGGATCGCCGTTCGGCTCGCCGAGCCAGACCGGCCAGTCTTCCGGCTCCAGAACGACGGCCATTCTCTCGTGCAGGGCGGCGAGGGTGGTGCAGGCCTGGGTGGTGAGGATGGTGAAGCTGCGCAGAACGCTGCCGTCGGCGGCGCGCCAGCCTTCCCAGAGGCCGGCCAGGGCCATTGGCTGGCCGTCGGCGCGGGCGATGGCGAAGGGCTGTTTGGCTTTGCCTTCCTGGACCCATTCGTAGAAGGCGTCGGCGGGGACCAGGCAGCGGCGGCGGGCGAGGGCGTCGCGGAACATCGGGCTGGTGGCGGCGGTTTCGCTGCGGGCGTTGATGGGTTTGCGGGCGGTGGCGAGGTCGGCGGTGAAATGGGGGACGAGGCCCCAGTGCAGCAGGTCGAGCCGGCGTTCGCCTGACTCCGGGTGGCGGCGCAGCACCGGGGCGTGCTGGGTGGGGGCCACGTTCCAGGACGGGGCGACATTCGGCATCGCACCGAGGGCTGCGAAGAGGTGCCGCAGCTCGTCGACCGGCCGTGCCATGACATATCTGCCGCACATGGGTGACAGTTTTGCACGCCCGGCGGCGCGCGCAAGGTTGCCCCGATACGCCGAGTTCTCTACCGTCCGCCGCTTCCAAACCTCCCGAGAGTGTCATGCAGCTCACCGCCGAACGTCTTGACCGGATCAGCCCCAGCCAGACCATCGCCGTCGCCACCAAGGCGCGGCAGCTGAAAGCGGCCGGTCGGGACATCATCTCGCTTTCGGCCGGTGAGCCCGATTTCGATACGCCGCAGTTTGTCAAGGATGCGGCGATTGCGGCGATCCAGGCGGGCGAGACGAAATACACCGATGTGGCGGGGACGATGGAGCTGCGCCGCGCCGTGGCCCATAAGTTCAAGGTGGATAGCGGGCTCGACTACAAGCCGGAGGAGATCATCATCTCGACCGGCGGCAAGCAGGTGATCTTCAACGCCATGGTCGCGACGATGAACGCGGGCGATGAGGCGATCATTCCCACGCCGTGCTGGGTTTCGTATCCCGACATCGTGGCGCTGGCCGACGGGACGCCGGTGTTTGTGGAATGCGGGCAGAACAACGGGTTCAAGATGCGCGCCGAGGATCTGGAGGCGGCGATCACACCCAGGACCAAATGGGTGTTCATCAACAATCCCTGCAATCCGACCGGGGCGGCGTATTCGGCCGCGGACCTCAAGCCGATCACCGATGTGCTGATGCGGCATCCGGATGTGTGGGTGTTCACCGACGATATCTATGAGAAGCTGGCCTATGACGGGTTCAAGCCGGCGACCATCGTGGAGGTGGAGCCGCGGCTCAAGAGCCGGACCGTGACGATGAACGGGTGCTCCAAGGCCTATGCCATGACCGGCTGGCGCATCGGGTTCGCCGGCGCGCCGCTGGCGATGACCAAGGCAATGGACAAGCTGCAGTCGCAGTCGACCTCCAACACCAGCTCGGTGAGTCAGGCGGCGGCGGTGGCGGCGTTGACGGGGCCGCAGGAATTCATCGGCGAGATGGTCGCGGTGTATGAAGCGCGACGCAACCTGGTGGTGGAGATGCTGAACCAGGCGAAGGGCATCGTGTGCCACAAGCCGGAAGGGGCGTTCTATGTGTTTCCGTCGGTGCATGGCTGTATCGGCAAGACCACGACCGGCGGGACGGTGATCAAGACCGATGAGGATTTCGTCATTGCTCTGCTGGAGGAGCAGGGGGTGGCGGCGGTGCATGGGTCGGCGTTCATGTATCCCGGGCATTTCCGCATCAGCTATGCGACGGATACCGAGAGCCTGCGCCAGGCTTGTCTGCGGATTCAGACGTTCTGCGAAGGCATGCAGTGATGGACCAGAACGTGACCACCGCGCCGACGTTCGCCACACGGGTTGGCCGCACCAATTCGGCCGCCACGGTTTCGCAGACCATCAAGGCCCGCGCGCTGCGGGAGGCGGGGCATGATGTGATCATGCTCACCATCGGCGAGCCGAATTTTGACAGTCCGCGTCATGCCATCGAGGCGGGGTATCAGGCGGCGTTGGCGGGGCAGACCAAGTATCCGCCGCAGGATGGCACGAAGGCGCTGAAGGAGGCGGTGCAGCGCAAGTTCAAGCGGGATCGGGGGCTTGATCACGCGCTCGACGAGATCGCGGTTTCCAACGGCGGCAAGCAGGCGATCTTCAACGCGTTCATGGCGACGTTGAACGAGGGCGACGAGGTGGTGATCCCGACGCCGTGCTGGGGCGCCTATGGGCTGATGGCGAAGCTGATCGGCGCGGTGCCGGTGAATGTGACGTGCCCGCAGAACAACGGGTTCAAGCTGCGGCCCGAGGATCTGGACGCGGCGATTACGCCGCGCACCAAGTTTCTCATGCTCAACTTCCCCAACAACCCCACCGGGGCGGCGTGCTCGCGCGAGGAGCTGGGGGCGTTGGCCGAGGTGATGCGACGGCATCCGCATGTGTGGATCATGTCGGACGATATGTATGAGCATCTCGTCTATGACGGGTTCGAGTATGCGACGATGGCGCAGGTTGCGCCGGATCTGCGGGAGCGGATTGTCACCATTGCCGGGGTGTCGAAATCCTATGCCATGACGGGGTGGCGCATCGGGTTCGCGGCCGGGCCGAAGGCGCTGATCCGGGCGATGGTGATGATGCAGGGGCATGCGACGGCCGGGGTTTCGACGGTGGGGCAGGCGGCGGCGGCGGCGGCGCTGGATGGTCCGCAGTCCGTGGTGGACGAGATGGCGGCGATCTACAAGGCGCGGCGGGATCGGGTGGTCGCGGCGCTGAACACGATGCCGGGGATTTCGTGCCACAAGCCGGAGGGGGCGTTCTATGTGTTCCCCAACATTGCGGGCGTGATCGGCAAGACGACGCCGGCGGGCAAGACCATTCAGACCGACGCCGACTTTGCCGCGGCGCTGCTGGATGAGGCGTATATTGCGCTGGTGCAGGGGGCGGCGTTCGGGATGAGCCCGTATCTGCGCATCAGCTACGCGACCGACGATGCGAGCCTGGATCGGGCGATGGTGCGGATGAAGGCGTTTGTCGAATCGCTGACATGATCCTGCGTGCCGGGCGGGATGACGATGCGGGTGGGTTCATCGACCTGATCGCGGGGTGCTGGGCGGAGTATCCTGGCTGCCTGATGGATGTGGATGGGGAGAACCCGGAACTGCGGCATCTCGCGCGTTATTTCGCGGCGGCCGGGGGGGCGTTGTGGGCGGCTGAGCTGGACGGGGTGGTGCGGGGCATGGTTGCGGTGCGGCCGTTGCCGGACGGCGCCTGGGAGCTGTGCCGGATGTATGTGTCGGCGGCGGCGCGGGGGTCTGGCGTGTCTGGCCGGCTGCTGCAGATGGCGACCGAGCATGCCCGGGATCATGGCGGTGATCGGCTGATGCTGTGGAGTGACACGCGGTTCGAGCGGGCGCATCGGTTCTACGAGCGGAACGGGTTTGTGCGTGAGGGCGGCATCAGGCCGTTGTTCGACATCTCGAACTCGCTGGAGTTCGGCTATGCCAAGCCGATTGCGGGCCTGGTAGTGCGGGCTTTGGATGTGGCGGCGGTGGGGTCGGCTTCGCGCAGTTTGGGGCGGATTCTGGTGGAGTCGGTGGCGGCCGGTGCTTCGGTGTCGTTTTTGCCGCCGGTGTCGGAGGAGGCGGCGCATGGGTTCTACCGGGCGCGGGCGAGCGACATTGCGCGGGGGCATCGGGTTTTGCTGGCGGCGTGGCTGGAGGGCCGGCTGGCGGGTTCGGTGATGTTGGATCTCGACATGCCGGCGAACCAGCCGCATCGGGCGGAGGTGCAGAAGCTGCTGGTGGATCCGTCGTTGCGGCGGCGGGGCGTGGCGCGGGCGTTGATGGTGGCGGTGGAGGATGCGGCCAGGGCTGCGCGGCGCAGTCTGCTGGTGTTGGACACGCGCGAGCATGATGCGGCCGAGGCTCTCTATCGTTCGCTGGGCTGGACCGAGTCGGGGCGCATTCCGCGCTTCGCCCGCGATGCGACGGGTGCCTTGCACGGCACTGTTCTGTTCCACCGCGAGCTGCAAGACTGACCGGCCCTAAAAATTGAAAGTCTTTTGCTTCTTTTCTTCAGAAAAGAAGCGCTTACTTTTCTGTCTCAGCCAGCTCCCTTAGCACAAATCGCTGCACCTTCCCGGTCTCGGTGCGGGGCAGGGCTGTGACAAAGGCGATCGCCCTGGGATACTTGTAAGGTGCAATCGTCGCCCTGACATGAGCCTGCAGCTCGGCTGCCAAAGTGTCGGAGGCGGTATATCCTGCGGCGAGTACGACATAGGCTTTGATGATGGCGCCGCGTTCCGGGTCCGGTGCGCCGACGACGCCGCATTCGAGCACGGCCGGGTGGGTGAGCAGGCCTTCCTCCACTTCGGGGCCGGCGATGTTGTAGCCGCTGGAGACGATCATGTCGTCGTTGCGGGCGCCGTAGAAGAAATACCCGTCGGGGTCCATGGTGAAGGTGTCGCCGGTCATGTTCCAGCCGTTCTGGACGAAGTTGCGCTGGCGCGGATCGTCGAGGTAGCGGCAGCCGGTGGGGCCGCGGACGGCGAGGCGGCCGAGTGTGCCGGGCGGGCATTCCTGGCCTTCGTCGTCGACCACCTTGGCTTCGAAGCCGGGGACGGGGCGGCCGGTGGCGCCGGGGCGGATGTCGTCGCCGGCGGCGGAGATGAAGATGTGCAGCATTTCGGTGCCGCCGATGCCGTCGATCAGTGTCAGGCCGGTGGCGTTTCGCCAGGCGTCCCAGGTTGGGCGGGGCAGGGCCTCGCCGGCGGAGACGCATTTGCGCAGGCTGGCGAGGTCGGCGCCTTCGATGTGGGCGAGGATGTAGCGGTAGGTGGTGGGAGCGGTGAACAGGATGGTGGGGCGGTCGGCGGCGATGGCGGCCAGGAGATCGGCGGGGGAGGTTTTTTCCAGCACGAGGCCGGCGGCGCCGACATGGAAGGGGAACAGCACGGCGCCGCCGAGGCCGAAGGTGAAGGCGAGGGGGGCGGAGCAGAGGAACAGGTCGTCGGGTTCGGGTTTGAGCACGTGGCGGGAGAAGGTGTCGCAGATTGCCAGCATGTCGCGCTGGAAGTGCATGGTGCCTTTGGGCACGCCGGTGGTGCCGGAGGTGAAGGCGATGAGGCAGACGTCGTCCTGCGCGGTGTCGCAGGCGGTGAAGTCGGGCGAGGCCTGGGCCATGGCGGCTTCGAGGTCTGTGGGGGCGGTGGGGGACTGGAAGTGCAGGAGATGGGTGGGGCGCTGGTTGTGCGGGAGTTT
This sequence comes from Rhodospirillales bacterium, assembly GCA_037445025.1. GTDB lineage: Bacteria > Pseudomonadota > Alphaproteobacteria > Acetobacterales > Acetobacteraceae > CAIQQQ01. Next base: position 130,927 of record JBBILI010000011.1, on the reverse strand, counting down.
GGTCATTTCGTCGGCGAGGCGGATGTCGCACAGGGCGTGGGTGATGCGCGCCTTGGTGATCATGAAGCCGAGCTCCTTGGCGCGGAGCAGCGGCATGGAGGCGACGACGACGCCGCCGGCCTTCAGCACGGCGAAGTAGCAGGCGACCATCATGGGGGTGTTGGCGGCGCGGAGCAGGACGCGGTTGCCGGGCACCAGGCCGAGCGGGCCGGTGAGCACGTTGCAGATGCGGTTCACGACGGCGGCGAGGTCGGCGTAGGTCCAGGCCAGTCCGTCGGCGCCGCGAATGGCGAGCCGGTCGCCATGGCCTTCGCGGAAGTGGCGGTCGATGAAGGCGTCGGCGCAGTTCAGGCGTTGGGGGTAGTGGAGTTCGGGGAGGGGGAAGATCAGCTCCGGCCATTGTTCGGGCGGGGGGAGGTTGTCGCGGGGGAAGCTGTCGATATGCGCCGAGCGAAACATGCAGACGCTCCTGGGGATGATTGCGATATCCTAGGAGTTGGGTTGGGCGGTGCAACATGCGACATTGATGGAATCGACGTGGGCGGACTGCTAAGGTCGCCTCGCTGGATGGTCAGGAAATATTTGTGTCCACAGTTTCGATCGCCGATGCCGAGGCGCGTCTGAGCGCCTTGATCGAGCAGGCCGCAGAAGGCGAGCCGGTGGTGATCACGCGCGACGGCATGCCCATCGCGCGGATCGTGGCGGTTCCCCCGCCGCGCAAGCCGATCGACGTGGCGGCCTTGCGCGCTCTGACCGACAGCATGACGATGTTGCCCGAAGCTGAGGGTGATTTCGTTCGCAAGATGCGGGACGACTACCGCTATTGATCTTCTATCTCGATACCTCGCTTCTGGTGACGCTTCTGACGGCCGAGCCACGTACGCGTGAGACGCAGAATTGGCTGATTTTGAACCGGGATGCAGAATTTCTGGCGAGTGATTGGACAATTTCTGAGTTTTCATCAGCCTTGTCGCTCAAAGTACGGGCCGGTGTTCTCAGCTTCGATGGTCGATCCGCTGCTCTCTCAGCCTTCGCAGATATTTTGAGCGAGAATGTCAACGTGAGGGCGATCCTGCGCGCAGACTTTCGTCTTGCTGCTCGTCTCTGCGAGTTGTCGGAGCACGGCCTGCGAAGCCCGGATGCGCTTCATCTCGCCGTCTATGCCAGGCATGCGGCCACGCTTTGCACACTCGACCGACGGCAGGCCGCCGCCGGCCCCACACTCGGCATTCCCACCCTGCTCCTTTGACGTTCACGCCGCCCGGGTGTTGTCTCTGTCCCCCAACAGCACGGGAGCGAGACGGGTGGACGTGAAGCATTTTCTTTGGGCGGAGGACGGACCCGTCGCCACCATCACGCTCAACCGGCCGGAGCGGAAGAACCCGCTGACCTTCGACAGCTACGCCGAACTGCGCGACACATTCCGCGCCCTGGCGCACAACACCACCATCAAGACCGTCATCCTTACCGGCGCCGGCGGCAATTTCTGCTCGGGCGGCGATGTGTTCGAGATCATCGAACCGCTCACCCGGATGCGCATGCCGGAGCTGCTGGCGTTCACCCGGATGACCGGGGATGTGGTGAAGGCGATGCGGGCCTGCCCGCAACCTGTCATCGCCGCGGTGGAAGGCGTATGCGCGGGGGCCGGCGCCATTCTCGCCATGGCAAGCGACCTGCGCTACGCCACGCCGGAGAGCCGCACCGCGTTCCTGTTCACCCGCGTGGGCCTGGCCGGCTGCGACATGGGGGCCTGTGCCATCCTGCCCCGGCTGATCGGGCAGGGCCGCGCGTCCGAGCTGCTGTTCACCGGGCGGGCCATGACCGGGGATGAAGGCCTGGCCTGGGGGTTCCACAACGCGCTCCTGCCGCATGGCAGCGTGCTCGATCATGCCAGCAGCATCGCGGCCAAGCTCGCCGCCGGGCCGACCTTCGCCCACGGCGTCACCAAGACCATGCTCCACCGCGAATGGGCCATGGATGTCGACACCGCCATCGAGGCGGAAGCGCAGGCGCAGGCGATCTGCATGGCGACACAGGATTTCACCCGTGCCTTCGAGGCCTTCGCCGCCAAGCGCCAGCCGGAATTCAAGGGGGATTGATGTCCGACCAGAGCTATCTCGACTGGCCCTTTCTCGACGCCCGCCACCGGCTGGTGGCCGAGGAGGCCGAGGACTTCGCCAGCACGCAGCTGCGCGCCGGCGATCATGACGGCGATGTCGACGCCGCCTGCATCAGCATCGCCGCCCGCATGGGCCGCGCCGGGCTGCTGCGCCACTGCATTCCCGAGGCCGGGGTGTTCGAGGTCCGCTCGCTGTGCCTGCTGCGCGAGATTCTGGGCCGCACCGATCCGCTGGCCGATTTCGTGTTCGCCATGCAGGGCCTCGGCACCGCCTCCATCCAGCTGTTCGGCACGCCGGCGCAGAAGGATCGGTTTCTGCCGCCGGCGCGCAGCGGCACGTCGTTGGCCGCCTTCGCGCTGTCTGAGCCGGATGCGGGATCGGACGTCGCGGCCATGGCGATGACGGCGCGGCGGACCAACGCGGGCTGGCGGCTGGACGGGACCAAGACCTGGATCAGCAACGGCGGCATCGCCGGGCATTACGTGGTGTTTGCCCGCACCGGCGAGGCGCCGGGAACGCGGGGGCTGTCCGCCTTCATCGTGCCCGCCGACACGCCGGGCCTTTCCATCGCCGAACGCATCGACATCATCGCCCCGCACCCGCTGGCGACGCTGGTCTTCGACGCCTGTGCGGTGCCGGAGGATGCGCTGCTGGGCCCGGCGGGGCAGGGGTTCAAGATCGCCATGGCGACGCTGGACATCTTTCGCCCGACCGTCGGGGCGGCGGCGCTCGGCATGGCGCGGCGGGCGCTTGATGAGGCGGTGGCCCGGGCGCGCAGCCGGATGATGTTCGGCAAGCCGCTGGCGGAGATGCCGATCACCCAGGCCAAGATCGCCGACATGGCGACGTCGATCGACGCGGCGGCGCTGCTGGTCTATCGCGCCGCCTGGGCAAGGGATCGCGAGGGCGGGCGGATCACCCGTGAAGCGGCGATGGCCAAGATGTTCGCCACCGAGGCGGCGCAGCAGGTGATCGACTCGGCGGTGCAGATCTTCGGCGGGCTCGGTGTGAAAAAGGGCAATATTGTCGAGCAGCTGTACCGTGACGTGAGGGCGCTGCGGATTTACGAAGGGGCGACGGAGGTGCAGCAGATGATAATTGGAAGAGCAGTGTTGGCCGAGTAAGAAGTTCTTTTTTTGAAAAAAAGAACTTTTCCTATCGGCTGACGCCCTCCTCCGGAGAGAGGCCCGCTCAAACCAATGAAAGTCTTTTGCTTCTTTTGTTCAGAAAAGAAGGCCTTTCTTTCCTACGAATCAGGTGAGTTTCATGCCCCACCCCATGCACGGCCCCAACCGCTTCAAGCTGGGCGTTTTCTCCTTCAACGCCGATGGCGGCCTCACCATCACCCGTGTGCCGGAGCGTTGGCCCGCGACATGGGAGGGCATTGCCGCCACCGCCCGCATCGCCGACGCAGCAGGCCTGGAGTTCCTGTTGCCGATCGCGCGCTGGAAAGGCTTCGGCGGCGCGCTTAACAGCCGCGAGACCAGCTATGAAACACTGACCTTCGCCGCCGCCCTGTCCGGTGTCACCCGGAACATTGCGGTGTTCTCCACCGTGCATGTGCCGATGGTGCATCCGGTGTTTGCCGCCAAGGCGCTGGCCACGATCGACCATGCCTCGGGCGGACGGGCCGGGCTCAACATCGTCTGTGGCTGGAATCCCGAGGAGTTCGATCTGTTCGGCCTCACCGTGGTGGAGGACCGTTACGCCCAGGGGCTGGAATGGGCCGACATCATCCGGCGCATCTACACTGAGCCCGAGCCGTTCGACCATGACGGCCGCTACTATCAGCTCCGCAACGTCTCGGGAAAGCCGTTGCCGGTGCAGCGCCCCCGGCCGGTGACGCTGAACGCCGCGTTCTCGCCGGTGGGGCGAAACTTTGCGGCACATGCCGCGGATTTCCTGTTCACCACGTTCATGGATATCGAAAGCGGCCGTGCGCATATCACCGACATGAAGGCGCGCGGCCAGGCGCTGGGGCGTGACATCGGCGTGTTCACCACCTGCCACGTGGTCTGCCGGCCGACGCAGGCGGAGGCGGAGGCGTATTACGAATATTACGCGGTGACGATGCAGGACACGGCAAGCGTGGATTTCTACATGCAGGCGAAAGAGAAGAACTCGACCTCGCATGACCCGGAGGCGTATCGGCTGCATCGCAAGCGCTTTGCCGGCGGGGCCGGCACCTATCAGCTGGTCGGCACGCCGCGGCATATCGCTGACGAGATGATCCGCATGAGCGCGGCCGGGTTCGCCGGCACCACCGTGTCGTTCGTCAACTTCGCCGATGAGCTGCCGTATTTCGCGGCCGAGGTGCTGCCGCTGCTGAAGGAAGCGGGGCTTCGGGAGTAGGGCTCGTGTTGAATCACAGCAGCGCGGCTTGGGCGGGTTCTGATGGCGGTGGTGACACGTCGATCGGCTGCAGCGGAACGGCGCCGCAGCGCAGCAGATAGGCGGCGATGGCGTCGAGTTCCACGGGCGCGCGGATTCGGTCCTGTGGGTCACCCAGCGGCACCCAGATGATGGTGCCGTAGCGGGCGCGGGTGAGCAGAACGCGATAGGTGTTGAGCCGGTTGGCGATCGCTTCCGGGCTGCGGCGAATCTGCCAGTCAGTACTTGCGAAGTTGCGCACGTGCCAGCCCTGGCCGCGGATCAGGTCGCCGCCCCAGCACAGCCCGACATGGTCAAGCTCCAGGCCCTGGCAGGAGAACTCCGTGGCGACCTGTTCCAACGCGTCGGAGGCACGGACATCGTCGGGCCAGCGGTCGAGAAACCAGCAGGCGACGGCACCGGCATCCATGTGCGGCACCTTGCTGCCCAGCCCGTCCGCCCGCAGCCGCCGGGCACCGGAGCTGGCCACCAATCCCGCGCGGCGCAGGCCGCGGGCAGCGGCGCGCAGATGCCGGCGCATAGCGCCCAGATCCCGCGTGACCTGGAACGGAATCGGGCCGCGGGTCTTTGCGATCTCCTGCGCCTGGGCCGTGTCACCCCGCAGCAAGGCGTCGACCCAGTCAGACACGGCGTCGTTGCGCAGGCTGCGCATCGGCACATCCAGATGCAGCTCCCGGCGTGTCTGCAGGCCCTCCAGCGCAGGCAGGGTCTGTCGCGGATCGGGCCCGAGCAGGGCCGGGGCGGCGTGGGCGCGCCAGTTCGGCTGCGCCCGCAGCGCCTCCCCCCATTCGGCAAGCCCGCTTTCGCCGTCATGGATCTCCTGGCCGTTGCCGATCAGGCAGACCATGACGGCCCAGTCGGGATGGCGGCCCATGATGGCGAGGAGATGGCCAGGTTCGGAATCATGCAGCGCCACCGGGCGGTCACGGCTTTTCAGGACGGCATGGGCCTTGGACCAGGCGCGTTGCGCTTCGTCGATGACAACGACGTGTTCGTGGGGCGGTTCGGATCTCGGCACATAGAAATCGCGAAACCCGGGAAGGGCTTGGATCGCGGCCTTGGTCTGGCGTCGTTTGGCCGGGAGTGCGGCGCGGTCGCCGTGGGCCGCATCACGGGCGAGGGCCTCGCGCAGGACATGCACCAAGGCGGGATTGCCGGTGAGGAACACGGCGCCGGCGTCGCGTCCGGTGCCGAACACGGCGTTGAGGCCGCACAATGTCTTGCCGGACCCGGGAATGCCGGTGATGAAAAGCACGAGATGCGCACTGGAATTCTGGGCATCCCGGATCGCCGCCAGAATGGCGTTGGTGGTGGCGGAGAGGTTGATGGCATCGGCCCGGGCGGAAGCGATGTCGGCCACGCCGTTGTGGCTGTAGAGCGTGCAGGCCGCATCGACGATCCCGGGCACCGGCCGATAGGCGCCGTGCTCCCAGGCATCGACATCGAGGGCCTCCGCCGGGTCCGGCAACCGGTGCCAGAGCTCTCGCAGCATGTCGCCGAGACAAGCGGCATCGGTCTCCAGCACCGTGCCGGCCACACCGTCGAGCAACAGCGGCCATTGCGGCACGCCGGGGCGGGCGGCGGTCGCCACCAGGAGCGGCACGATCGGATGACGGCGGCTGGCCGCATGGAAATCCTGCAGGTCCAGCGCGTAGTCCTCCACCTGCCGGCGATCGGCGAGGGTGAACTGTGTGGCGCCCGCCTTGAACTCGAGCACCAGAGAGCCGCGAGGCGTGATCAGCAAGGCATCGATCCGCCGCCCGAGGCGCCGCATGGGAAATTCCAGGATCAGGCGCCAGGACTGAGCCTCGGCACAGCCGTCGAGCGCCGATTGCAGAACGGCCAGAGTGATGGACCAGGCCCGCAGCTGCTGTGCCTCGTTGACGCGAAACGCGGCGGCCTGGTGAAGGCTGAGGGTTGCAAGAAGGCTCGGCTTGTCGGCCGCCAGAAAATCAGCCACGCGTGCCGTGTAGCCGGCACTCACTCCGCCTCGCCTGCCTTGCGAAACGGGCTGTATTCCATCAGCGCCGCCATTTCCGCAAGCTTGTCCGCCCGCTCCTGCTCCAGAAACGCGCCCACCGCCCGGCGCAGGCCGGTATGGCCGATCCAATGGGCGGAATAGGTGGGCGTCGGCAGATAGCCGCGCTGGATCTTGTGCTCGCCCTGGGCGCCGGCCTCGACCCGCTGCAGGCCGTGGGCGATCGCGAAGTCGATGGCGCGGTAGTAGCAAAGTTCGAAATGCAGGAACGGAAAATCGCTGTCGCAGCCCCAGTTGCGGCCGTACAGCGTGGTGGTGCCGGCAAGGTTGAGGGCGCCGGCCACGGGGCGGCCTTCCTGCAGCGCCAGCATCAGCACCACCTTGTCGCCAAGGCGCTGGCCGAGCAGCGGGAAGAACTCGGGGGTGAGGTAGGCGCTGCCCCATTTGCGATCGACGGTGGAGGAATAGAACCGGAAGAACGCCTTCCATTGCGCCTTGGTGACCTCGGAGCCGCGCAGGGCCACGAATTCCAGGCCGCAATTGTTGGCATCGCGTCGTTCGCGCCGCAGGTTCTTGCGCTTGCGGGAGGACAAGGCGGCAAGGAAGTCGTCGAACGAGGCGAAGCCGTGATTGTCCCAGTGGAACTGCATGCCCATGCGCTGCAGCCAGCCGGCGGCGCCGAGATCGGTCCATTCGGCTTCGGTGCAGAAGGTGGCGTGCACCGAGGAAACACTGAGCTCGTCGCCGGCCTCGGCGAGGGCGCGGCCGAAGCTTGCGACATCGAGCTGGGCGCCGTCGCGGATCAGCAGGCGGGGGCCTGGCACCGGGCTGAACGGCACGGCCACCTGCAGCTTGGGGTAGTAGCGCCCGCCGGCGCGTTCGAAGGCGTGGGCCCAGCCATGGTCGAACACGTATTCGCCGTAACTGTGCGATTTCGCATACATCGGCGCACAGCCGAGCAGGCGCCCGGTGTCGTCGCGCAGGGCAGCGTGCTGCGGCAGCCAGCCGGTGCGCGGACCCGCGGAGCCGCTGTCCTCGACGGCGGACAAGAAGGCGTGACTGACGAAGGGATTGTCAGGGCCGGCACAGGTGTCCCAGTCACCGGCCGGGATCTCGCCGATGGCGCGGTGCAGGGTCAGGCTGATGGTGGAATCAGGCATGATCCGCAGATGGGTGCGCGGGGCGGTCAGACAATCCGGAACATGCCTTCCACCTCGACCGCGGCGTCCAGCGGCAGCGAGGGCACGCCGATGGTGGAGCGGGCGTGACGGCCGGCCTCGTCGAACACGGCCACCGCCATGTCGGAGGCGCCGTTCATCACCTGGGCGTGCTGGGTGAACTCCGGCAGGGCGGCGATGAAGCCGCCGAGGCGGACCACCTGGCGCACCCGGTCGAGATCGCCGCCGCAGGCGAGCTTCAGCTGGGCCAGAACGTTGATGAAGCAGAGCTGGGCGGCCTGGGTGCCGATCTCGACGGAAACATCGGCGCCGAGCTTGCCGGTGTAAGCGACCTTGCCGTCGCGCGCCGGGATCTGGCCGGAGATCACCACAAGGTCGCCGGTGATGACGAAGGGCACGTAGTTGGCCACCGGCGCCATCGGGGTTGGCAGGGTGATGCCGAGTTCGCGCAGGCGTGTTTCAATGCGGATCATGCGGAACCCCTATTTCGAGACCAGGCGCAGCGCGCGCCGACGCGTGCGGCCGGCATCTTCGCTGGGCAGGTCGAGCGGAAGCAAGGGGGCACGATCGGCCTCGCCATGTCCCAGCGTGTCGGACGCCTCGTCCTCGGCCGGCGCCACCTCGCGGTTGAGGTAGGTGAGGGAGAGGGTGCGGAAGACATAGTCGAGCATTGAGGTGGCGTGGCTGACCCCGGGATCGCCCTCGACGGCGCCGGCCGGGCCGAAGCGGGTGAAGGTGAAGGCCTCGACGAATTCTTCGAGCTTCACGCCGTGCTGCAGGCCGAGGCTGACGGCCACAGCAAAATTGTCCATCAGGCCGCGGAAGGCAGCACCTTCCTTGTGCAGGGCGATGAAGATCTCGCCCAGCCGGCCGTCGGCGTATTCGCCGGTGCGCAGGAACAGCTTGTGGCCGCCGATCGCCGCCTTCTGGGTGTAGCCGCGGCGCCGTGCCGGCAGGTCGCGCCGCTGCGGGGCGGTGCTTGTCTGCTGGACAGGGCGGATGGGCATGGCGTGGAGGTACGGCGTCATCGCGTCATGCATCGCGGCGTGGGCGGCGGAGCCAGGCAGGGCGAAGGGGGACTGGCCGGCGAGGGTGGCGGCCAGCGCCTGTTCGGTGGTCATGCCGCGCCCGGCCAACGTGGCGCGGGCGGTGGCGGTGAGCCGTCCGGCATCGTCGAGCGGGGAGAAGGCGGGCGCGATGCCGCCGGTCTCGACGCCGAGCAGCGCGCTGGCGTGGTCGGGCGGCAGCACGGCGGTGGTGGCGCTGTGGCGCAAGGGCACGCCGGCCGGCACCGGCCGGCTTGGGTGCAGCAGCGGCGAGGGCGGCGGGGCGGGAAGTGCCGCCGCCTCGGCGTTGGCGCCGAAGCGCTCGGCGAGCTGGGCGGACGCGGCGTCGGCATGGGCGCGCAGGGTAACGGCGAGGTTGGCGGCAAACGCCCTGGCGGCGTCGCTGTCATAATCGAGGCCGAGCTCGGCGAGCAGGCCGGCGAGATCGGCGATCGAGACACGCAGCGTGGCGGCGGAGGGGGAGAGCAGCGCCATCGCCGTCGTCGCGGTCTCGACGGCTTGCGCGAAGGCCTCGGCGTCGAAGCCGCGCTCGGGGTCGTGGAAGGCCGGCAGGTTCAGCACGAAGCCGGGAGTCTGGAAGCCGCCGCCGCGCCAGATCCGGTCCTCGGCGGTGCCGCGGCGGGTGACCAGCAGCGCGTGCAGCTCCTGGTCGAGCGGGCGCTCGATGCCGGCGCGGCTGGCGCGCGCGGCGATCGGGCCGATCCAGGCCTGGGCCACGTCCTGCAGCACGGCGCGGCCTTCGCCGGGGGCCAGCGCCGCCAGCGCCTGGGCGGCGCGGTCGTCCCACACCGCCGGCAGCACCACCGGGCGGGGCGCGCTGTCGGGATCGGGGGCAGCCTGCGCCTTGCGGGTGCGCAGACCGTGCCAGGCACGGAGCTTGGGGGATTGGTTCGCCATGCCGGGCAGACTAGGGCGAGGGGGTGCGACTCGGGAAGGGTATTTTGTGGGTCAGTCCAGCTCGCACCACAAAATCCTGTGGGTAACCGGGCAGGGCTGCGGAAGGTGGACCACCTCGCCGCTCTGTCCTATATCAGAGGAATGGACATCTCGACCCGCCTGTTCACCTGGTTCAACGGCTCGCAGATCGGCACCGATCCGGCCGGCAACCGCTACTTCATCGAGCGCAAGCCGCGGCCGGTGGGGCGCGCGCGGCGCTGGGTGATCTACAACGGCGTGGCCGACGCCTCGAAGGTGCCGCCGGAGTGGCATATGTGGCTGCATTACACCGTGGACGCGCCGCTGCCGGAGGCCGGGCGCAAGCCGTGGCAGAAGCCGCATCTGCCCAACGCCACCGGCACGGAGGCGAGCTACCGCCCGCCGGGCCACGACTATCGCGGCGGCGCGCGCGCGCCCGCCACCGGCGACTACGAGGCGTGGACCCCGGGCAGCTGAATCCGGCATGGCACAGCGCAACGCCTCCGAACTGATCGCCGGTGCCGTGGTGCTTGCGGTGGCCGCCGGTTTCCTCAGCTATGCCGTCGTCAACACCGGTCGCACCGCGACCTCCGGCTATACGCTGACCGCCAATTTCGAGCGCATCGACGGGCTCAGCCCCGGGTCGGACGTGCAGCTGGCCGGGGTGAAGATCGGGCGCATCACCTCCACCCGGATCGACCCCAGGACCTACCAGGCGCAGATCGACTTCACGGTGCAGGACGACATCAAGCTGCCGACCGACAGCTCGGCAGAGATCGACTCCGATGGGCTGCTGGGCGGCAAGGTTCTGGCGCTGGTGCCGGGCGGTGCGGACAAGATGCTGCCGAGCGGCGGGCGGATCACCATCACCCAGTCGGCGGTGAGCCTGGAGCAGCTGCTCGGCAAGTTCATCTTCTCGGTGGGCGATCTGTCGAGCAACGTGCAGAAATCCCTCAAGGAAAACCAGGCGCCGAAATGAGCCTGATCTGGCCGCAGCCTGACGGTGCGCCGGTGTCCTGCCGCGAGAAGCTGCGTGTGCTCGAGGAGAACCACGCCGACCTGGCGCAGGTGATGCAGGACGCGTTCGAGGATGCGGTGCTGATGGGGGTGGACGCGGAAGCGATGCGCCGGATTCTGGCCGATCTGGTGGCGCGGCTGGAGTCACCGCTGACATCCGCGCCATGAGGTGGCTCGCCCTGGCCATGCTGCTGCTGACGACGCCGGCCCAGGCGCAGACATCGCAGCCACCTTCTGCCGCGCCCGCCGTCCCGGCGCCCCCGGTGCCGGCGCCCGAAACCTGGCTGCCGCGCCCGGCCGTCGACCTTATCGCACTCGACAAGATCACCGCGCGGGTGACGCCGCTGTCCGGCCGGGTCGGGCAGACGCTGAGCTTCGGCACGCTTTCCATCGCGGTGCGGGCCTGCCTCGTGCGCGGACCGGACCAGCCGGGGGACCAGGCCGTGTTTCTCGACATCACCGACAGCCGCGACCCCGAGCGTGACTTTCATGGCTGGATGCTGCTGGCGGAGCCGGCGCTGTCGATGCTGCAGCATCCGGTCTATGACATCCGCCTGGCGGGATGCCACGCGTGATCGTTCTGCCGGCGCGTGCGGCGCTGTTTCTGGACCTTGACGGCACCTTGATCGATCTGGCGCCGACGCCGGATGAGGTGGTGGTGCCGGCGGATCTGCCGCGTGTGCTGGCCACGGTGCGTGACCGGCTCGATGGCGCGCTGGCGATTGTCACCGGCCGGCCGATTGCGCAGGTGGATGCGTTGCTGCCGGACGTGGCGACGGCTGTCGCCGGCGAGCATGGCGGTACGATCCGTTTCGCGCCGGAGGCCGCGATCGAGCGCGTGGCCAGCGCGGCGGTGCCGGAGGCGTTGCTCGATGCGGCGGCGGCGCTGGTGGCGCGCTATCCCGGGGCGATTCTGGAGCGCAAGTCGCGCGGCTATGTGCTGCATTTCCGCCGTGTGCCGGAGGCGGGGCCGGTGTTCGAGGCGTTCCTGCACGAGGGGCTGCGGGACTGGCCGCATCACCGGCTTTCGGCGTCGCACATGGCGTGGGAGGTGAAGCCGGTTGGCATCGACAAGGGGGGTGCGGTGACGGCGCTGATGCGGCGGGCGCCGTTCGCCGGGCGGGTGCCGGTGTTCATCGGCGATGACGTGACGGACGAGGACGGGATGCGTGTGGCGCGGCGGTTCGGCGGGCTGGGTCTGCGGGTGCAGGAGGCGTTCGGTGATCCGGCGGGCGTGCGGGCGTGGCTGCAAGCGGTTGCTTTTTGAATACTTTTTCAACCGTCTGACGCCCTTCTCCGGAGAGAAGTCCGCTCAAACGAACAAAAAGTCTTTTGCTTCTTTTCTTCAGAAAAGAAGTCCTTTCTTGTCTTATACCAACGTTCATGAAGAATGACCGTTGGTATAAGTCCTGGTTTGGCGCGCCGCCGCCGGCCAACCCGGCGCGCGATACCAACGGCCGTGATCGATGGAAGAGTCATCGATCACGGCCGTTGGTATTACTCCATCGGATACCCCGCCAGCACATCCGCAACCGCCGCCAGAAGCAGCGCCTGCGGCTCAGCCGCAAGTGCCCCGCTACGAACGCGATCCAGCGCCATCGGCAGGAACTGGCTGATCAGCGTCTCCGGCAGTGCGGCCTGACCGAGGCGTGCCAGCAGCGACGTCACCGCCGCCTGCACTCTGGGATCGGGCCAGTAATAGCGGATGCGGTCGCTGTAGCTGTAATGGCGCTGCAGGCGCTGATGGCTGGCATCGCCGTGGTAATGGCCCTGCCAGTGGCCCGGGCTGGCCAGCATCGCTTGCTCCATCACCTCGGGCAGCGACGGCGTTGCACGATCGGGCGTGAGCGCCGCCTCCAGCGCGTCCAGCCGGTAGAGTGCCTCGCGCAGGGCGAAGGTCAGGCCGGGGCCGACCTTGAGGATGGCGAAGCCATCCTGGGCCAGGGCGGCGAGGGCGGAAGGCGTCTGATAGTCGGTGGAGTGCGCCTCGAACACCAGTCCGGGCTGGCTGTCGAGCAGGCGGACCAGGGCGCGGCTGGCGGCCTGGTTGTAGGGCACCACGTTGTCGGTGCCGAATTCCACGCCGGGCTGCACTACCAGGGCGATGACGCGGGCCATGAGGTCGGGCAGTCCGGCGGCGGCGAAGGCGGCGCGATGGGCTGCGATGGTCTGGGCGGCGCGGGCGGGGTCGGTGGGTTCCAGCGTGTCGATGCGTTCGCGGGCGCCGCCGGGGGGCGGCACTTCGGTGCCGATGACGTAGCAGGGCGGGGGCAGCTGTGCCGCCCGGGCGGTGTGCTCGGCGATGGCGGCGAGGCGGGCGGCGCGGGCGGCGATCACGGTCTCCGGCAGGGACGCGGGGTCGTCCGCGCACGGCATGCTGGTGTCCAGGTGCAGCTTGGTGAACCCGGCCGCGACATAGGCGGCGACCATCGTCTCGGCCTTGGCCATGGCGGCTTCGGCGGGCAGTTTCGTCCAGGAGTTGGGGCCGAGATGGTCGCCGCCGAGCAGCAGCTGCGCGGGCGGCAGGCCGCAGCGTGCGGCCAGGGACTGCACCTGGGCGCGGAACGTCGCGGGGGTGAGGCCGGTGTAGCCGCCGTCCTGGTTGACCTGGTTGCAGGTCGCCTCGATCAGCACCAAGGCGCTGTGTGCCACGCCGTGGCGCAGCGCCGCCTCGAGCACGATCGGGTGGGCCGAGCACACCGAGGCGATGCAGGGCGTGCCGCCCGCGGCGCGCGACGCGGCCAGGTTCAAGAGCATGTCAGACATGGCGCTGTCCCCCCAGCCACACTTCCTGCACGGTCAGCGCGCCGTCGAGCACCACGAAATCCGCCAGCCGGCCGGGGGTGATGGCGCCGCGATCCGCGAGGCCGAGATAGGCGGCGGCGGAGGTCGAGACGAGTTGTGACGCCGCCTCCAGCGACACGCCGCAGGCCACGGCGTTGCGCAGCGCCACATCCAGCGTCAGCACGCTGCCGGCGAGCGAGCCGCCTTCCAGCCGGGCCGCTCCCTCGGCGATGATCACCTTCTGGCCGCCGAGCTCGCTCTCGCCGTCGCCCTGGCCGGTGGCGCGCATGGCATCGGTGATCAGCAGCAGGCGCGGGCCGATGGCGGCCAGGGCCAGGTGCAGCGCCCCGGGGGCCACGTGATGCAGATCCAGGATCATTTCGCTGTAGGCATGCGGGCTGGCCAGCAGGGCGGCGGCGAGGCCGGGCCTGCGTCCCTCGATGCCGCCCATGGCGTTGAACAGATGCGTGCCGCAGGCGATGCAGCCGCAGGCGCGCACAAGGTTCAGCGCAGCTGTGGCGGTGGGGAAATCCGCCGCGGAGTGGCCGAGACTGACCCGCACGCCGGCGCGGGCGAAACGTTCGATGGCGTCATCCGCACCGGGCATCTCGCAGGCCAGCGTCACCACCCGCACCACGTCCGGCGCCAGCGCCGCCTCGACCAGGGCGGGCGCGGGTTCGATGGCAAACGGCGGCTGCGCGCCCAGCCGGTGCGGGTTGATGAACGGGCCTTCGAGATGCGCGCCATGGATGCGCGCGCCGCCGACGATTCCGGTGGCGCGCGCGGTTCGGATGGCGTCCAGCGCCGCCATCACCTCGGCCCAGGGGCGGGTGATGGTGGTCGGCAGCAGCGTGGTGGTGCCGTGGCGCAGATGAAAGCGCGCCAGCTTCGCGATGCCCTCCGCGCCGTCCATCGTGTCGCCGCCGTCGCCGCCATGGACATGCGGGTCGATGAAGCCGGGCAGGATGAAGCAGTCCGCCGGCGCCGGCCCGGCGGTGACCGCGCCGATCACGTCGGTGAAGGCCAGCGTTCCCGCCACGATGCCGGCCGGTGTGACGATCTGCCCTGAGAGTTCCATCACCGCTCTGTTCCCTGCGCGAAATCGCGCATATTCGCTCACAAACCTGATTGACTGTGAAGCCTTAACCTTCTTTCATGCGTGCAGACCACACCAGGAGCGCATCGCAAGCATGCATGTCGACCGTGAGGCCCTGATCCGCCAGCACCTCTATGCCAACGGCCATGCCACGATTCAGGACCTGGCCGATGTCACGCAGGCGTCGATCGCGACCGTGCGGCGGGACCTGCAGCGGCTCGAGGAGCGCGGCGTGGTGGAGCGCACCCATGGCGGGGCGCGCATGGCCGGCGGGCTGACGGTGGAGACCGCGTTCGAGGCACGCGCCCAGCACAATATCGGCGCCAAGCGGGCGATTGGGGCGGCGGCCTATGGCCTGCTGCAGCCGCGCATGGCGGTGTTTCTCGATGCCGGCACCACCGTGCTGCAATTCGCCCGCTACCTCCGCATGGCACCGCTGCCGCTGTCGGTGTTCACCAACTCGCTGGTGGTGGCGCAGCTGCTGCTGGGTGTGGCGGACATCCATGTCACCCTGCTCGGTGGCCAGCTGCGCCCGCAGAATCATTCCGCCGTGGGCCCGCTGGCCGAGGCCGCCATCGACACGCTGTGGTGCGATCTCCTCTATCTCGGCGCCACCGCCATCCAGGCCGATTTCACCCTGACCACCTTCGACCCCGCCGAGGCCAGCCTCAACGCCCGCATGCTCCGCCGGGCCACCCGCCGCTGCGTGCTGGCCGACAGCAGCAAGTTCGACCTCACCGCCACCCACCGCGTGGCCGCGATGGACGCGGTGACCGACGTCATTTCCGACGCGGACCTGCCGCTGTCCTGGCAGGACCGGCTGCGCCGCGCCGGCGTGCGCGTGACGCTGGCCGAGAACGTGCCGGAGCCAGCCCATGTCTGACGGCCTGATCCTCGGCGTCGATGGCGGCGGCAGCAAGACGCTGCTGGCGCTGGCCACGCGCGATGGTCGGATCGAATGCCTGCGTTCGGTGCCCGGCACCAACCCGTTCGACCAGCCGGAGTGGCGCGCCCATCTCGCCACCCTGTTCGACGGCATCGGCCCGGTGCAGGCCGGCGCGGTCGGCCTGGCCGGCTACGGCGAGGTGCCGGCGCTGACCCAGGCGCTGGAGGAGGCGATCGGCCAGCTGCTGCCAGCCCCGCACAGCGTGCACAACGATGTGCAGCTGGCCTTCGACGGCGCGTTTCCCGCAGGCACCGGCGTGCTGATCCTGGCGGGCACCGGCTCGATGGCTTGGGCAGAGCATCACGGCGAAAAAGTCCGCGTCGGCGGCTGGGGGCACCTGTTCGGCGATGACGGCAGCGCCTACTGGATCGGCAACCGCGCGCTGAGCCTCACGTCGCAGGTGCTCGACGGTCGCTCCGCGGCACGCGCTTTGGCCGATGCCATGCTCGCCGCCATCGGCGTCACCGGCGATCCTGCCGCGGGCCTGCTCGACTGGCACAGCACCCGCCCGCATATGCGCTCGTCGGTGGCCGGCCTGTCGCGCGTGGTCGACACGCTGGCAGGGCAGGGGGAGCCGGTCTGCCTCGCCCTGCTCGGCGAAGCGGCCGATCAGCTCTGCCACCATGTGGAGACCGCCCGCCGCCGCATCGCCCTGCCGGCGGCGCCCTGGAGCTTCGCCGGCGGCGTGTTCGCCAGCCCCAGCCTGCGCGCGGCGATGGCCGCACGGCTCGGCGCGCCGGTGCCGCCGGCGCTGCCGCCGATCGGCGGCGCCCTGTGCCGCGCCGCCGCCCTGGCCGGCTGGCCCGTCACGCCGGACTGGACCGCAAGCCTCGCCCGATCCCTCGCCTCTCAGGAAGCCCTTGCATGATCAACGCAACCGAACGCGGCATCCGCGGCCAGTTCCCGTTCTGGCGCCAGGCGCCGCCGGCTTCATTCACCGCACGGCACGGCGAAACGCACGCCGTCGTCGGCTGCGGCACCTCGGTGCACATCGCCGACAGCATCGCAGCCACGCTGTGCCATCTCGGCATCGCCGCCCGCGCCGTGCCCGGCCATGAATGGGCGGTGCGCCCGGGCGACTACCTCCCCGGCGCCGCCCCGCATGTGCTGGCGATTTCGCGCAGCGGCGAATCGAGCGAGACCGTCCGCGCCGCCCGCGTCAGCCGCGCGGCCGGCCTCACTGTCACCGGCTTCACCTGTACCGCCGGCAGCGCGCTCACCCGCCATGCCGACCAGGTGGTGTTCGCCGAAACCCATCCCGAGGAGGACATCGTGATGACCTCCAGCGCCAGCCTGCTGCTGCTGATGGGCCTGCGCTTCGCAGGCCTCTCCGTGCCGGGCAGCATCGCCGACACCGCCGATGCCATCATGCAGGACTTCGACGAGCGCCTCGGCACAGCACTGGCGGGCCGCGACCATTTCGTCTTGCTCGGCGGCGGCGCGCTGTACGGCATCGCCCGTGAAGGCGCGCTGAAGCTGCAGGAGATGAGCCTCAGCCACACCGAGGCGCATCACCCGCTGGAATATCGCCACGGCCCGATCAGCCTGATTGATGAGGGCTCCTTTGTTGTGCTCCTGTATCATCCTGACACGGCGGACGAGGAGGCGAAGCTGGCGCGCGAACTGCAGACGCTGGGCGCCTTCGTGGTGGGCTTCGGCGGCCCCGGCAGCCTGACGCTCGACCTGCCGCCCGATCCCCTGACCCGTGGCCTGGTGGTGCTGCCGGCGCTGCAGATCCTGGGCGAGCGTGTGGCGCGGGCGCGGGGGCTGGATTCCACCGCTCCCCGTCATCTCAACAAGGTTGTGCTCACGCCATGAAGGTCGGAATCATCGGACTGGGCTATCGTCTCGGCTACCTCGCCACCGTGTTCAGCGCGGTGAGCCCGGACTTCAAGGTGGTCGGCCATGTCGACGACGCGCCGGCGGGTCTGGAGACCATGACCGAGCAGGGCATCTCCGCCGGCACATCCTATCCCTCGCTCGAGGCGATGCTGGACCAGGCCGGGCTCGACCTGCTGATGGTGGGCTCGCCCAACGTGTTTCATTTCGAGCATATCCGCATCGCCCTCGAACACGGCGTGCGCGTGTTCACCGAGAAGCCGGTCGTCGCCACCGAGGACGAGACCATCGCTCTGGCCCGGCTCATCGCCCGGCACGGCTCCGACCGGGTGATGGTCGGCCTCGTGCTGCGCTATTCCCCGCTCTACGCGGCGCTGCGGGCGGCACAGGCGCAAGGCATGCTCGGCACCGTCGTCTCGATCGAGGCGTCCGAGCATATCCAGCCCTATCACGGCGCCTTCTTCATGCGCGACTGGCGGCGCTACGAGAAGCTCTCCGGCAGCTTCATGCTGGAGAAATGCTGCCACGATCTCGATCTCTACAACGGCGTCGTCGGCAGCCGGCCGCGTCTGGTGGCAAGCTTCGGCGGCCGCAAGAGCTTCATCCCGCTCCATGCCCCCACCAGCCAGGGCATCAACGACATGGAGGTCTATCACCGCAAGCCGTCAGGCTGGATGGGCACCGACCGCGTGTTCGACAGCGATGCCGACATCGTCGACTACCAGACCGCCATGGTCGAATACGAGAACGGTGTCGCCATGAGCTTTCACACCAACATGAACGTGCCGGATCAGTTCAGGCGGTTCTGCGTGGTGGGCTCGCACGGCATGGCCGAGGGCGACTTCATCCGCAACTTCCTCTGGGTGCACGAGGCCCGCACCGGCCGCAAGCTGATCGACACGACGTTCGACATCTCCGGCCCCTCGAAACATTACGGCGCCGATGAGCCGATGGCCCGCGACATCCTCGCCCATCTGCGCGGCGATGCCGATCTGCCGGTCTCGGTCACCGAGGCGATGGAGGCGGGCCTGCTCGCCATGGCCATGGACCAGGGCCGCCACACCCGCCAGATGATCGACATGCGCCCGACCTGGGCGCGGTTCGACGCAGCCCTGGCCGGCGAGGCGATCGCCGCATGACCTCCACGCTCGGCGCCCGCCTGTTCGCCTTTGCCCTGCTGGCGCCGGCCCTGCTGTATGTGCTCGCCATCGTCGCGTGGCCGCTGGTGGACACGGTGCACCTGTCCTTCACCAATGCCAGCCTGCGCCCGATCCCGGACTGGGTGGGCTGGGACAACTATGTCAGGATCTTCCGAAGCGGCTTCGGCGACATCATCATCCGCACCGTCATCTGGACGGCTCTTTCCGTCACGACAAAGATGGTGATCGGCCTGTGCGGCGCCTGCCTGCTCAACGCCGCCATCCCCGGCCGCGCGCTGTTCCGCGTCATGACCATGCCGCCCTGGATCGTGCCGATGGCCATCGGCATCTTCATGTGGGGCTGGCTCTACAACGGCCAGTTCGGCATGATCTCGGGCCTGCTGCAGCGCTTCGGCCTCACCGACCGCCCGATCGCCTTCCTCGCGCATGAGGACACCGCCTTCTTCGCCACCGTCCTCACCGATGTGTGGATCGGCGTGCCGATGGTGACGTTCTATTTCCTGGCCGCGATCCAATCGATCCCGAAAGATCTGCACGAGGCCGCCTGGTCTGACGGCGCCGGCCGCCTCTACCGCTTCCGCCGCATCACCCTGCCGATGATGGTGCCGGCGATGGTGACGATGTCGCTGCTCTCGCTGATCGCCACCTTCAACTCGTTCGACATCATCTGGATCCTCACCCGCGGCGGCCCGTCCGGCGCCACCACCACCATGATCATCGACACGTATAAAACCGCCATGGGCTCCTACCATTACGGCGAGGGTGCGGCCCGCGCCGTGCTGGTCGGCCTGTGTCTCGGCGCGTTCTGCATCGCCTATTTCCGCGTCATCGCCCGCATCTCGCGCGCCAGCTGGAGAGGCTGAGATGATCGACAGGTTCCGCTGGTATGAGAAGCTCGGCCTCTATGTCGGAATGGCAGTGTTTCTGTTCTTCATCCTCGCCCCCTTCATCGAAGGCTTCCTGGTCTCGCTGAAGCCGCTGTCCCTGCTGTTCTCCTCGCCCTACCGGTTCTGGCCGGAGAACGGCTCGCTCGAATATTACGTCAGCATCTGGAGCAGCGTGCCGCTACTGTGGCGCTATATGCTGAACTCCATCGTCATCGCCATCGCTGCCACCATCCTCGCGCTGTGCCTCGTCATCCCCGCCGCCTACGCGCTCACCCGCTTCGAATTCCGCGGCCGTGGCACGGTGCTTGGCGGCTTTCTGATGGTGAACATGTTCTCAGGCGGCGTGCTGCTGATCCCGCTGTATCGCCTGCTGCGCGGCTTCGGCCTGCTCAACACCTATTTCGCCATGATCATCCCCGGCGCCGCCTTCATGATCGGCACCGGCGTGTGGCTGCTGCGCGCCTATCTGCTGCGCATCCCGCGTGATCTCGATGAAGCCGCCTGGGTCGACGGCGCCTCGCGCCTGATGATCCTGCGCCGCGTCATCCTGCCGCTGGCGTCCCCCGGCATCCTCGTCGTCGCGATCTACTGCTTCCTCACCGCGTATTCGCAGCAGTTCATCTTCGCGCTGACCTTCAACTCGAAGTCCGACTACATGCCGCTCTCGGTCGGTCTGTTCGCCTTCTTCGGCCGCCAGGAGGTGGCCTGGAACGAGCTGATGGCGGCCAGCTTCGTGGGCATCCTGCCCGTGATGATTCTCTTCTCGTTTCTGCAACGCTATCTCGTCGCCGGTCTCACCGCCGGCGCCGTGAAGCAATAACGCCCAGGAAAGGCCAACAAGATGTCGCTTCGTCTCAGACTTGCCATGACAGGGCTCGCCGCCCTCACAGCCTTCGCCGCCCCTGCCGCGCACGCCGCCGACAAGGAGATCAGCTTCATCGTCTGTGGTGACTCCATGGACAAGACCTGGCCGCCCTACATCGCCGCCTGGGAAAAGGCCAATCCCGGCTTCAAGGTCGCCCCAGAGACGGTCGGCTGGGACCAGTGCCAGGACAAGGTCACCCTGCTCGCCGCCGCCGGCACGCCGGTGGCGCTCGCCTATGTCGGCAGCCGCACCCTCAAGCAGTTCGCCAGCAACGACCTCATCGTCCCCGTGCCGATGACCGATGCGGACAAGGCATCCTACTACCCCAACATCCCCTCGACCGTGACCTTCAACGGCACCCAATGGGGCATTCCGGTCGCCTTCTCCACCAAGGCGTTGTTCTGGAACAAGGACCTGTTCGCCAAGGCCGGGCTCGACCCGGAAAAGCCCCCCACCACCTGGGCCGAGGAATTCGCCGACGCCAAGGCCATCAAGGAAAAGACCGGCATCGCCGGCTTCGGCGTCGTCGCCAAGACCTTTGACAACACCATGCATCAGTTCCTGCACTGGGTGTACACCAACAACGGCACCGTGATCGACGCCAACAACAAGATCACGCTCGACAGCAAGAACAACCTCGAAGCCCTCACCGCCCTCGGCGCCATGGTGCCCTACGCCGAGGACGGCCCGACCGCCTATGAGCAGAACGAGGTCCGCGCCATCTTCCTCGACGGCAAGCTCGGCATGATCCATGCCTCCGCCGGTGCGGTGGTGCGGCTCAAGGACTCCAAGTTCAAATGGGGCGTCGCCCCGCTGCCGCTCGGCCCCGAAGCCAAAGGCCCCGGCACCCTGCTGATCACCGACAGCCTCGCCGTCTTCAAAGGCACCGGCGTCGAAGCCCAGGCCATCAGCCTCGCCAAGTTCATCACCAGCCCTGATAACCAGTTTGCCTATGAACTGAACGAGGGACTCACCCCGCTGCGCCCCGTCCCCGGCGTGGCAACGCTGGTCGCCAAGGATCCGACCTGGAAGCCGTTCCTCGACGGCATCGCCTATGGCGGGCCGGAGCCTTTGTTTCTGGATTGGAAGGGATTCCAGAACACCATGATCGAAATGGTGCAGTCTGTGGTCACCGGGAAGGCGAAGCCGGCGGATGCACTGGCCAAGGCCTCGAAGGATCTGGAGGCGTTTAAGTAAGCGGTTCTTTTTTGAAAAAAAGAACCAAAAAACTTTCCACTCCAAAGGAACCACGATGAGTCGGCTCGTCCTGTCTCGACTGCACAAGGCCTATGCCGAGATGCAGGTGCTCAAAGGCATCGACCTCGCGGTCGAGCAGGGCGAGTTCGTCGTCTTCGTCGGTCCCTCAGGGTGCGGCAAATCCACCCTGCTGCGCATCATCTGCGGACTCGATGCCGCAACATCCGGCGATATCTACATCAGCGACCAACGCGTCAACGACCTGCCGCCGGTCAAACGCGGCATCGCCATGGTGTTCCAGTCCTACGCGCTCTACCCGCATATGACGGTGTTCGAGAACATCGCCTTCCCGCTGCGCGTCGAGAAGCTGAAAGAGGCCGAGATCACCCGACGCGTCACCGACGCGGCCAGGATCCTCCAGCTCGACCCGCGCCTGCAGCACAAGCCCGGAACCCTCTCCGGCGGCCAGCGCCAGCGCGTCGCCATCGGCCGCGCCATCGTCCGCGCGCCGGGCATCTTCCTGTTCGACGAACCCCTCTCCAACCTCGACGCCTCGCTCCGCTCGGACATGCGCATCGAGCTCAAACGCCTGCACGAACGCCTCAAGGCCACCATGATCTACGTCACCCACGACCAGGTGGAAGCCATGACCATGGCCGACCGCATCGTGGTCATGAACGCCGGGCGCATCGAACAGGTGGGCGCGCCGCTGGAGCTGTATCACCGCCCCGCCAACCTCTTCGTCGCTGGATTCATCGGCAACCCCCGCATGAACTTCCTGTCCGCCGACTGTCTCGAATCCAGACCGAACGCCACCACCGTG
Organism: Rhodospirillales bacterium; assembly: GCA_037445025.1. Taxonomy (GTDB): domain Bacteria; phylum Pseudomonadota; class Alphaproteobacteria; order Acetobacterales; family Acetobacteraceae; genus CAIQQQ01. The sequence continues at coordinate 108,664 of JBBILI010000011.1, read as the reverse complement.
CGCTGCCCCATGCTCGGCACCGTCACCCTGCCGATCACCGTGCCCGGCAGCCTCGCGGGCCAGACCGTCACCATCGGCCTGCGCCCCGAACATGTCCGGCCCGGTGACGGACCCTGCCGCCTGACCCTGCTGCCCGACGTGGTCGAACGCGTCGGCCTGCACACCATCGTCCATCATGTGCAGAACGACAGCGGCGCCTTGTTCTCCGCCCTGTTCGATGGCGACGCCGCGGCCAGCGTCGGCACCCCGCTTGCCGCCAGCTTCGCGGCCGACAGCGTCATGCTGTTCGACAGCCAGGGCATCGGCCACGGCGCCTGACTTCCACCGGAGCATTGCTGATGACCCCGCAAGACCTGCGTCTTGACCTCGCATTCTGGCCTGCAACCGAAACGGAGGCGCTGCGCTACAGCTTCACCCTGACCAACACTTGCGACACGGCGCTGTCCGGCTTCGCCCTCGCCTGGAGCGGCCATGGCCGCATTGACCGCGAAACGCCCATCGACAACGCGACGCTCCAGCGCAGCATCTCCAACTACAACGAGGTGGCGCCGCCGCCCGGCTTCGTGCTCGCCCCAGGTGCGGCCTGGCACTTTGTCGTTCGCGCCACCCCCAAGCCGATCCGCCACTGGACCGACGCCGCCAGCGCCGCCTTCGTCATCACCGCGGACGGAACAACGCTGCCGGTCGCGGTCGGCATCTGCAGCTTCGGCCCGGCCCCCGGCGAACCCATCCTGGGCCTGGACCTGCGCGACGCCGACGGCCCGATCGAGCAGGGCATCGCGGTCATCCCACGTCCGTTGCACGTCTCGGTCAGCGGCGCGCAGCTCGCGACCGCACTCGCCCTGCGCGCCGGCACGCCGGAGGCCGAGGCCGCCATCGCCGCGTTCGAAACGCTCACAGCGCTGCTGTTTCCGGCGGAGACCCTGCTGTCGCCCACCGGCCTGCAGGTCCGCTTGCGGACGGCCGACATGCCCGCCGAGCATTATCGCCTGCGCTACGAAACCGGCGTGGTCCATCTGGAAGCTGGCGGGCAGGGCGGTTTCCTCTACGGCCTGATCACCCTGGGCCAGGCGCTGCGCGCCGCCATCGCCGATCCCGCGCGCGCCCGCATGCCCAGCGCCGGCAGCATTGCGGACGCCCCGGAATACCCGTGGCGCGGCACGCATCTCGACGTCGCCCGCCAGTTTTACGACATCACGGAGCTGCACCGCCTGCTCGCCGTCATGGCGTGGAACAAGATGAACCGGTTCCATCTGCATCTGACCGAGGACGAGGCCTGGCGCTGGGAGGTCTCGGCCTATCCCGATCTGGTCGCCAAAGGCGCTTATCGTGGCCACGGCCTGGACCTGCCGCCGCTGCTCGGCTCCGGCGCCGAACCCTATGGCGGCTCCTACAGCAAGGCCGAGCTGCGCGCGCTGGTGGCCTTCGCCGCCAGTCTCAACATCGAGATCATGCCCGAGATCGACGTGCCTGGCCATTGCTACGCCGCCGTCCAGGCGCTCTCCTGGCTGCGCGACCCCGGCGAGAACGGCGAATACCGCTCCACCCAGGGCTTCCCCAACAACTGCCTCAGCCCCGCCGTGCCGCGAACCATGGCCTTCATCGACACGCTGTTCGACGAGCTGATGGAGCTGTTCCCCGGCAGATACATCCATGTCGGCGGCGACGAGGTGCCCGACGATGCCTGGAGCAGCTCGCCGCTGGCACGCGCCCGCCTCGCCGAACGCGGCGGCACGGGGGCTGCCGCGCTGCAGGCCGATTTCCTCTGCCGTCTGCACGCAAGGCTCGCCGCGTCCGGGCGGGTGACCGGCGCCTGGGAGGAAGGGGCGGAGGCCGGCGGCATCTCAACCGAGGCGTCACTGATGTTCGCCTGGCGCGACACCGCGATCGGCGGCAGGCTCGCCGCCGCGGGCTATGACGTGGTGATGACCCCCGGCCAGGCCTATTACCTCGACATGGCGCTGTCGCCGGATTGGTGGGAGCCCGGTGCCGCCTGGGCCGGCTGCTCCAGCGTCGAGCATACCTATCGCTACGACCCCACCACCGGCTTCGACCCCGCCCACCGCGACCGCCTGCGCGGTGTGCAATGCTGCATCTGGAGCGAGCCGATGCGCGACCGCCGTGTGTTCGAACGTCTGGTGTTCCCCCGCCTCTCCGCCGTCGCCGAGACCGGCTGGACGGCACCCTCGCGCAAATCCTGGAAGGGCTTCGCCGCCATCGCCCCGTTCATGCCGACGCTGTATGGGTGAAACCCGCGCGGGCTGGCGGGGCGACGCCCGGGTGATGGCGGTGTTCTTCGTCCAGCCGATCGCCTTCGGCGCCTGGCTGACCCGCATCCCCGACGTGCAGCACGCGCTGGGGCTCGACACGTCGGATCTCGCTCTGGCGCTGATGGGCCTGCCGATCGGCATCGTGCTGACCTTGCCGTTCGCGGGCCGGCTGGTGGCGCGCATCGGCCCGCGTGCCACCTTCCTGGCGGGGTTTCCGCTGTATCTGCTGCTGGTGGCGCTGCCGGGCTTCGCACCCACGCCGTCGCTGCTGTTCGCGGCCCTGCTGCTGGTGGGAGTCGCCCTGTCCACCATGGAGCTGAGCCTCAACGTCGCCGCCGACCGGCACGAGGCGGGCGCGCGGCGTCTGGTGATGCAGTCCTGTCACGGCTTCTGGGCGCTGGGCATCATGGCCGGCAGCCTGCTGGGCGTGCTGCTCGCCGGGCTTGCGGCCGGCCCCGCGGTCGCCATCGGCTGTATCGCGATGCTGCCGGTGACGATTTTCGTCAGCTGGTGCCTGCCGTCCCTGCCCACCCTGCCGGCCGACGGTTCGGCTCCCTTGTTCAGCCTGCCGACGCGGGCGCTGGCCGGCGCCTGCGCCTTCGTGTTCGGCACCACGCTGACGGAAGGGGCGGTGGCCGACTGGTCGGCACTGTATCTGCGCCAAATGCTGCATGCCCTGCCTTCGGTCAGCGGGCTCGGCTACACCGCGTTCGCCGGTCTGCTGGCCGCGGGGCGGTTTGTGGGCGACCGGCTGAAGGCGCGCCACGGCGCGCATCGCCTGGGCTTGGGCGCGATCCTGGTGGCTTTGCTGGGCCTGACGCTGGTGCTGTGGGCCCCGACCAGCGCGGTGGCGATTGCGGGCTTCGGTGTGCTGGGGCTCGGCGTCTCGGTGGGGTTTCCCCTGGCGGTGAGCGCCGCCGGTGCGATGGGCGACCGCCCGGCCGCCATCAACATCGCCGCCGTGGCCCAGGTGGCCCTGGTCGGCTTCGTGGTGGGACCGCCGCTGATCGGCTTCATCGCCCAGTCCAGCAGCCTGCGGATCGGGCTGGCGGCGCTGCTGCCGCTGCTGGTGGTGAGCGCCCTGACCGCCGGCGGCCTGCGCGAGTGGCGCTGACTCTCCCCGATGTCACTGGCGTTGCGTCGGGCTCGTGTGGAAAGCTCCGGCAACACCGCCGGGGTCGCCACATGAATCGCATCCTGCCGCACGGGCTCGCCCTGCTGCTCACTCTGGTCGCCCCTGCCGCGCAGGCAGCGGCGGCGCCCGAGATCTGGTTCGCGCCGATGCAGGACGCGGTGAACGCCAACGGCCGCGGCGTCAGCTTCACCACCCACGACTTCCCCGAAATGGTCCGCTCCTTCGACGGCTGGAACGACGCCGCCCACCACATCACCGCCATCGAGCTGAACACCAAGCACATCGTTGAAGCCTATCCCGACATTCCGGCGGTGATCGGCATGGTCAAGGCCGGTGGGTTCAAGGTCATCGGCGGTGGCTCGGTGCTGTTCAGCAACGGCGAATGCAAGCCCAACGAAGGCATGAACGGCGATCATGACTTCGAGCACGAGAACGCCCTGACCTTGCGCACCTGGCACGAAAAGGGCGGCCGGCTCGACACGCTCTCGATGGACGGCCCGTTCTTCTTCGGCCTCTACGCGGCACCCGACTGCCATTTCTCCATCACCGAGGTGGCAAGACGCGCCGCGGCCACGGTGAATATGATCCTGCAATGGTATCCGCAGGTCGAGATCCTCGACACCGAAGGCCCCGGCCCGGTGCCGGTGCCGAAATTCCTGGCGGACTACGCGATCTTCCTCAAGGATTTCAACGCCCAGTCGCATCGGCCGATCACCCGCCTGTCGCTGGACATGCACTGGACCGATGCGTGGCACAGCGGCTATCGCTGGGTGGACGCCACCCGCCAGATGGCCGGATTTGCCCACGCCCACGGCCTCAAGGTGGGCCTGCTGATGGATGCCGAGGACGACACCGTGCAGTCCGCCGACGGCAGCGTCATCAGCCGCGACAAGGTCACGCTGCCGACCTGGATGGCGATGGTGCGCGACCATATGGAACTGGCACGCAAGGAGCAGCTGCCGCTGGATGAGATCGAGGTGGTGAGCTGGATGAAGTTCCCGCAGCGCAACCTGCCGGAGAACGATTCCAACGCCTTCGCCTCGCTGGTCGATGACGCCTGGCGGATCTTTCACGCGCCGGAGTGAGGCAGCGAGGCGGCCAAGGTCCCTCCGTTATCGCTCCCGCGCCGCATCCAGCAGCTTCAGCAGATCGACCGGGCTGATCGGCAGCCGGTCGATCGTCACGCCGAACCCGGCCAGCGCATCATCGATCGCCGAGGCCACCGCGGCGCCGATCGGTATCACCCCCGCCTCGCCCACGCCCTTGATGCCCAGCGCGTTCAACGGGCTGGGACTTTCCATGTGCAGGATGGTGACGCGCGGCATCTCGGTGGCCGTCATCAGCAGGTATTCCGCCAGCGTGGTGGTGAGCGGCTGGGCGTTCTCGTCATAGGCCATGAACTCGAACAGCGCGTTGCCCAGCCCGTGGGCGATGCCGCCCATCAGCTGGCCCTCCACCAGCCGCGGCTGCAGCGCCCGGCCGCAATCATGGCCGAACACAAGATTGACAACCGAAATCGCCCCGGTCTCGATGTCGATCTCGACTTCGGCGACCGCGGTCCCGTTGGCATAGGTCATCGCGTCGATCACCAGCTCCTCGCTGGCGGCAAGCCCGGGCCCGGCCTGGCCCGGCAGCACGAAGCCTGCGGTGCCCGCCACGCTGCGGGCGATCTCGGCGAGGCTGCGGCGCATCTGCGCAACCCCTTTCACCTGCACCTCGCGCCCGACGATGTCGAGATCGGCGGGGGCGACCTCCATCAGTTCGCCGGCGATGTCGAGCACCCGTTCGCGCAGGCGCAGGGCGGCGGCATGGGCGGAGCTGCCGGCCATGACGGCCTGGCGGGAGTTGGAGCCGCCGATGCCGGCGGGTGCCGCTGCGGTGTCGCCGGTGGTGACGGTGATGTTGGAGAGATCGGCGCCAAGCTGTTCGGCCACGATCTGCGCCAGCATGGTCTCGGTGCTCTGCCCCATGGCAGCGGCGCCGGTGGCCACGAAGATGCGGCCGGAGGGCTCGATGCGGATGGAGACATGCTCGTACGGGCCACGGCCGGTGGCCTCGACATAGTTGGCCAGACCGATGCCGCGATAGAGATTCCTGGTGCGGGCTTCGGTGCGGCGGGCGGGGAAGCCGTCCCAGTCGGCGCCGTCCAGCGCCATCTGCTGGCAGGCCGGATAGTCGCCGCTGTCGAGCGTGACGGCGATGCCGCCGCGGGTGCGGATCGGCGTCTCGTAGGGCATCGCCGCTGACGGCACGAGGTTGCGGCGGCGGATCTCGGCGCGGTCGATGTTCAGCGTGCGGGCAGCGGCGTCGAGCAGGCGTTCCATGGCGAACACGCCCTGCGGCTGGCCGGCGCCGCGCACGGGGGTCACCGGCACCTTGTTGGTGGAGGCCGCGAGGATCTGCATGCGAAACGCGGGGACGACATAGGCCAGCGGCATGGCGGAGACCGCACCTTGCGGCACGTTGACGCCGCGGGCGGTCCAGGCGCCGTGGTCGTGGATCACGGTGCCGCGGATCGCCAGGATGCGACCCTCGGCGTCGGTCGCCATCTCCACGTCCCAGGCCTGGTCGCGCTCCTGGGTGGTGGCGACGAAATGCTCGCGCCGGTCCTCGATCCATTTCACCGGACGCTGCAGCAGGCGTGCCGCGAGAGAGACGCCGACATCCTCAGGATAGAAGATCAGCTTGGGGCCAAAGCCGCCGCCGACATCCGGTGTCACCACGCGGATCTGGCGTTCGTGCAGGCCGAGGATATCGCACAGCAGGCGGCGGGCGGCGTGGGGCATCTGGGTGGAGTTCCAGACGGTGAGCCGGTCCTCCAGAGGGTCGGGCACGGCGACCAGGCCGCGGCATTCCATGGAGTGCGAGCCGCCGCGATGAATCCACAGCCGTTCCTGCACGCGATGCGGGGCTGTGGCGAAGGCGTCGTCCACCGCGCCGTAGCCGATGGTCATGTCGGCGACGAGGTTGGAGGGGGCGTCGCGATGGGCGGTCGGGCTGCCCGGCTGCAGCGCGGCCGCGCAGTCGGCAACGACGTCCAGCACGTCGTATTCCACGGCGACCAGGGCGGCGGCGTCTTCGGCAATGTAGCGGTTCTCGGCGATGACGACGGCGATGGGTTCGCCGACATGCACCACCTCCGTGCGGGCGAGGACGGGGCGATGCAGTTCAAGCCGGTAGCTCGGGCTGGGCATGGCGACGACGAGGCGGGTGTCGGCCAGATGCGGCGCCAGGTCATCGAGCGTCCAGACGGCGTGAACGCCGGGCAGGGCGGCGGCGTCCGCCGTGTCGATGGAGGTGATGGCGGCGTGGGCGTGCGGGCTGCGGACGAAGGCGGCGTGGAGCAGACCCGGCAGGTCGATGTCATCGACGAAGCGGCCGGCGCCGCGGATGAGTTTCGGGTCCTCCTGGCGGGGGATGTCGCGGCCGAGGAGGCGCGCGTCCGGAAAGCCGTTCACGGCGCGCGCATCCGGGCGGCGGCGGACAGGGTCGCCTTCACGATGGTGTCGTAGCCGGTGCAGCGGCAGAGATTGCCGGAGATCGCCTCGCGGATCTCGGCCGCGCTGGGGTCGGGCACGTCGTGCAGGAATTCCACCAGCGTGGTCAGCAGGCCCGGCGTGCAGAAGCCGCATTGCAGGGCGTGTTCGTCGCAGAACGCCTGTTGTAGCGGGTGCAGTTCGGTGGCCGACGGCGCGAGGCCTTCGACGGTGATGATGCTGTGGCCCTCGGCCTGCACGGCGAGCATGAGGCAGGACCGCACGGCGCGGCCGTCGAGCAGGATCGTGCAGGCGCCGCACAGCCCGGTCTCGCAGCCGAGATGGGTGCCGGTGAGGCCGAGATCCTGGCGCAGCAGATCAGCCAGGGTCTTGCGGTCGGGCAAGCTGGCGCTGCGAACAGTGCCATTGACGGTGAGGGTGACTTTGCGGGTCATGACAGGCGCGCGGCCGCGGCGGCCAGCGCCCGGCCTGTGAGGGTGACGGCGAGGCGGGTGCGATACCAGGCGGGGATCAGCGCGTCCTCCATCGCATCGATGCCGCGGGCTGCGGCGGCGGCGCGGGCGAAGGCGGGGGCGGTCGGGGTCTCGCCGATCAGGCTGGCCTCGGCCTCGGCCAGGCGCAGCGGCACCGCGCCGACGCCGCCCAGGGTGATCACCGCGCTGGCGATGCGGCCGCTGCTGTTCCGCGTCAGCAGCGCGGCGGCGGAGACGATGGCGAAGTCGCCATGGCGGCGGCTGAATTCCAGGAAGCCGGCGCCGTGGCCTGCTGGCGGCAGAGGGATGCGGATGGCGGTGACCAGCTCGTCCGGGCCGATCGATGGCGTCATGTAGCCCAGCGGGAATGCCGCCATGGGAACGTCGCGCGTGCCGCTCGGTCCGGCGATCTCGATGACGGCATCCAGCGCGGTCGCCACCGAGACCAGCTCGGCCGCGGGGTCGAGATGGCACAGCGAGCCGCCGATGGTGCCGCGGTTGCGGGTCTGGCGGTGGCCGACATGGGCGAGCGCCTCGGTCAGCAGCGGCACATGGCGACGGATGGCGGGATGGTTCAGCAGATCGCGCTGACGGGTCATGGCGCCGATGCGCAGGGTCGCACCGTGGTGCTCGATGAAGCCCAGGGCCGCCACGCGGTTGAGGTCGATGACATGGTCGGGGAAGGCGAAGCGCATGGCGAGCATGGGCATCAGCGACTGGCCGCCGGCGAGCAGGCGGGCGTTCTCCAAGGTGGCGAGCAGGCCCAGCACATCCGGCACCGTCTCCGGTGCGTGATACGTGAAATCCGGCGGCTTCATGCGTGCAGCAGCCCATGCACGGTGGTCGGCAGGATGGGCAGGGCGGTGATGGCGCCGGGCCGGCCCAGCGCATCATCGACGGCCGCGGCGATGGCGGCCCCCACGCCGTTGATGCCGCCCTCGCCGGCGCCCTTGACGCCGAGCGGGTTCAGCGGGCTCGGCGCGTCCTCGGTGATCAGCACATCGAGTTCCGGGATTTCGGAGACGGTGGGGATCAGGTAGTCGGCGAAGGTTGTGGAGAGGGGCTGGCCGGTTGCATCGTAGCGAAATTCCTCAAACAGCGCGCCGCCGAGGCCTTGCGCCACACCGCCGGCAATTTGACCTTCGACGAGCATGGGGTTCACCGCGCGGCCGACATCATAGGCCACGAGATAGCGCTCCACCCGGACCTGGCCGGTGCCTTCGTCGAGCCTCACGACGGCGATGTGCACGCCGTACGGGTAGGTCATGTGGTCGCTGTAGAACCAGCGTTCGGCGGTCAGTCCCGGGGTGCGGCCGATCATCAGCTTGGAGCCCGGCCCCATGTGGCGGGCCACCTCAGCCAGCGACATCAGGCCGATGCCGGCGGCGTCCAGCCGGGCGACATGCCCGTTGGCCAGGGTCAGCTCCTCCGGCCGTGCCTGCAGCAGGGGCGCTGCGGTGGCCAGCGCCATGGCACGGATCGCCTGCGCCGCCAGATGGGTGGCGGAGCCGGACATGACGGTGACGCGGGAGGCATGGGCGCCGTTGCCGAACTCGATCCGGTCGGTGCGGCCGCGCACCACGCGGATGCGGCGGTACTCCACCCCCAGCGTGTCGGCGGCGATCTGCGCCAGCACCGTCTCCACACCCTGGCCGACCGAGGCGGCGCCGCTGACCAGCTCGACCCCGCCGGTGTGGTCGATGGAGATGCGCACACCATCCGACGGGCCGAGGCCGCTTTTCTCTACAAAGAAGCCAAGACCGGCGCCGACGCGCTCGCCGGCGGCGCGGCGGCGTTGCAGCGTGGTTTGCAGCGCGTTCCAGCCGATGCGGACCAGGGCGCGGTCGAGCAGGCCGGCATAGTCGCCGGAATCCAGCACGACATCGGTGCCCAGCGCATCGAGCGGGCGAGGGTGGGGCATTTCGGCAGATGCGATGAGGTTGCGGCGGCGCAGCTCGATCGGGCTGAGGTTCAGCCTGGCGGCGATCGCGTCCATCAGGCGCTCGCGCACGAAGGTGGTCTCGAACCGGCCGGGGGCGCGGTAGGTGGCGGCGGGGGTCTTGTTGGTGAGGCGGAAATGCCCGGCGACGCGGTAGGCGGGCAGGCGGTACGGCCCGGGCAGCATCGCCGCCGCAAGATCCGCCACGCGGGCGCCGTGGGTGCGGACATAGGCGCCCTGGTCGTGCCAGAACACCGCGTCGATGGCGAGCAGGCGCCCGTCGGCATCGATGGCGGCTCTCACCTGGTGCTGCTGTTCGCGCGAATGATTGGTGGCGAGCATGTGCTCGCGCCGGTCCTCGATCCATTTTACCGGCCGGCCCAGGCGCAGGGCGGCGAGGCACACCAGCAGATCCTCCGGATACAGCTCGCCACGCACGCCGAAGCCGCCGCCGACATGGCCTTCGAACAGATGCACGCCATGCGGCGGTCGGTTCAGCAGGCGGGCGATTTCGTCGCGGTTCCAGTGCTGCTTCTTGGCGGTGCCGTGCAGCTCCAGCACGTCCTGCGCCGCGTCATAGCGGGCGATGGCGCCGCGGCATTCCAGCGGCACGCCGGAATGCCGGCCGACCGAAAGATCAAGCGTGATTGTGTCGAACGCGGCGGCGAAGGCGGCGTCGACATCGCCGAATTCCTTGCGCACCACGGCGGGTTCGGTGGACATGCCGGGGGCGAAATCGCTGGGCGGCGCCTTCGCGTCGAGCACCACCGGCAGATCGTCGATCTCGGGCAGCACCAGATCGGCCGCGTCCTCAGCAATATAAGCGGTCTCCGCGAAGACGACGGCGATGGGCTCGCCCACGTAGCGCACGCGTCGGTTGGCCAGGATCGGCTGGCAATACGGCTCCAGCCCCTGCAGCTTGGTGGCGCGGAACGGGATGGGCGGGATGTCGGCGACATCGGCGTGGGTCCAGACGGCGATCACGCCGGGGAGCACCTGGGCGGCCGCGATGTCGATGGTGCGGAGCGTGCCGTGGGCGACCTGGGAGCGGACGACGCGCATGGCGAGCTGGCGGGGGAAGTTCACATCGGCTGCGAACAGCCCGTTGCCGCGCACCAGCGGCGCGTCTTCCAGGCGGGGGACGCTGCGGCCGATGACGCCGGCCTGGGTCAGCATGTTCACGCGCGCAGTTCCGCCGCCACCGCGCGGACGGCGCGCAGGATGTTCACATAACCGGTGCAGCGGCAGAGATTGGAAGACAGGCCGTCGCGCAGGGCGTCGTCGGTGATGTTCGGGTTGGCTTCCAGCAGGCTCACCGCGAGCATCAGAAAGCCCGGCGTGCAGTAGCCGCATTGCAGGGCGTGATGGTCGATGAAGGCCTGTTGCATGCGGTGCAGGGTGGCGCCGTCAGCCAGGCCTTCGACGGTGCGGATCTGGCGGTTGTCGGCCTGGACGGCGAACATGAGGCAGGATCTGATCGGTTCGCCGTCGAGCAGCACGGTGCAGGCGCCGCAGACGCCGTGTTCGCAGCCGGTATGGGTGCCGGTGGCGCCGCAGTCCTCGCGGATGGCGTCGATGAGGGTGCGGCGGGGCTCGACCGCGATCGTGTGGGGGATGCCGTTGAGGAGGAGGGTGATGGTGTGGTGGTCGGGCATAGGGTTACATTGGGTGCGGTGCTTGGGGAGCGTCAAGCGGTTCTTTTTTGAAAAAAAGAACCAAAAAACTTTCTATCGTTTGACGTGACTGTCCGAACAAGTACGAGACCCACGAATAAAAAGTCTTTTGCTTCTTTTCTTCAGAAAAGAAGTGCTTCCTTTTTTATGTGATCTGAGGAGCATCTGACGATGCGCTACGACGACATCGGCCACCGCCTGAAGGCCTTCCGCCTCGGCTCCGGCCTCAGCGCCGAGGAAGTCGCCCGCCAGGCCGGCATCTCCCGCACCGCGCTGTACCGCTCCGAACGCGGCGAGCTGGTGAAGCTGGAGACGCTGGAGAAGCTGGCCGAGCTGCTCGGCGTTTCGATTACGACGCTGCTGGGCGTGGGGGTGGAATACATCGCCTCCGCCGTCGCGTATTTCGAGCGGATGCGCCAGATCGAGGAGACGGCCGAGCACATCACGGTGATCGCCGGGCCGATCTCGTTCCTGCTGGCCTCGGCGGAGTTCGAGCGCACGCTGGAGACGACGCTGCGGGAGAGCGTGCCGGCGGATCTGCCGGAGCGGGAGCGGGCGTTCGCCGATATCGACCATATCACCGCGGTGTTGCGCCAGCGCAAGGAGACCTATCGGGCGCGGCAGCCTTCGATTGTGAACCTGATGTCCGGCCTTGAGATCGACCGGTTCCTGCGCAACGGCATGGTGGGGCGCTATGACCTGCCGGAGGAGATCCGCCGCGAGCGGCGGGCGCGGGCGCGTGAGGAGATGCGGCATTTCGCCTCCGTGATCGAGGAGGAGGCGATCGGCATTCAGATCGGCATCGTGCCGGAGACGCTGCCGCATATGGGGTTTCAGATCTTCCGCCAGCCGCAGCGCCAGGTGCTGACGATCAGCCCGTTCCGCCTCGGCGAGCATCCGAATGTGCGGGTGGGGGTTGCGATGATCACCCAGGCGCCGGAGGCGCTGGCGCTGCATCGCAAGACCTTCAACGAGATGTGGAAGCGGGCGATGAAGGGGGGCGCGGCGCTGCGCTTCCTGCGCGATCTGCTGGAACGGGCCGAGGCGGAAGCGCCGCCGGCGCCGCGCAGCCGGCTGCGGGTGGTGCGTCGCACGCCGGCGTGATGCGCCAGAATCGGCATGGCGTGCCGATTTTGACCGAATGCCACCTTGTCGCTCCTGGAGCCCGACCGTAACGTGCTTGGCAGAGGTCCGGAGGCGGCATGGAGTTCGACAACGCGTTTGAGGTCCCTTTGCCGCCGGCCCAGGCGTGGCGCGTGCTGATGGACATCGAGCGGATCGCGCCGTGCATGCCCGGCGCCGAGCTGACCGCGCGGGTGGATGAGCGCACCTACAAGGGCCGCGTCGGCGTGAAGCTCGGGCCGGTGGCGCTGAGCTTTGCCGGCTCGGCGATTTTCGAGGCGATCGACGATGCGGCGCAGACGGCGCGGGTGAAGGCGGCGGGTACCGACGCCAAGGGGCGTGGCGGGGCGAGCGCTGTGGTGGGCTTCCGGCTGGAGCCGAGTGCGGCCGGGTCGCGCGTGGTGATCCATACCAGCCTGACGCTGTCCGGCGCGGTGGCGCAGTACGGGCGCGGTGCGGGCATGATCCAGGAGGTGGCGGCCCAGCTGATCGGCCAGTTCGCGGCCAATCTGCGGGCGATGATCGATGCCGAGCCGAAGACGGAGGCGGCAGCGCCGCCGCCGGCAAAGCCGATTTCCGCATTGTCGCTGCTGTGGTCGGCCCTGCGCAACTGGCTGGGCCGGCTGATCGGCCGCGCATGAGCAACACCATGCTGAGCCTGCTGAGCCGCTCGATGCTGCAGGCTTACACCGAGGCGGGGCATTGGGGGGACGACACGATCTATGCCCTGGCCGCGCGGCATGCGGCTGTCATGCCGGAGGCCGTGGCGGTGCGGGATCGCAACGGGGCGATGTCGTATCGCGCGCTCGCCGCCGCCGCCGATGCGCTGGCGCGGGACATGGCGGCGCGCGGCGTGCGCACCGGGCAGCGTGTGGCGGTGTGGCTGCCCAGCCGGGTCGAGACGGCCATCGCCCTGCTGGCCTGTTCGCGCAACGGCTATGTGTGCTGCCTGTCGCTGCATCGCGATCACACGGTGGCCGATGTGGTGGCGCTGTGCGCGCGGATGCGTGCCGCGGTGCTGATCGCCCAGCCCGGCTATGGCGCCGATGCCGCGCGGGCCGACATCTTCGCGTCAGCCGCTTCGCTCGCCTCGCTGCGCCATGTCTACCGGCTCGCGCCGGCGCGCGGGTTCGAGGTCGATGCCACGGCACCGGATGTCGCGGCCAATGCCGACCCGAACCGGATCATCTATCTGCCGTTCACCTCGGGCACCACCGGCCAGCCCAAGGGCGTGATGCACAGCGACAACACGCTGCTCGCCAACGCCCGCGCCATGGCGAAGGACTGGGGGTTCGGTCCGCATTCCGTCACGTACACGCTGAGTCCGCTGAGCCATAATCTGGGCCTTGGCGCGCTGATCACCTCTATCGTCGCCGGCGGCGAACTGGTGGTGCATGACATCGCCCGCGGCGCCAGCCTGCTCGACCGGTTGGTGGAAACCGGGGCCACCTTCCTGTTCGGGGTGCCGACCCATGCGATCGATCTGCTGACCGAACTGCGGGCGCGCAAGGCCACGCGTCTCGGCCGCGTCACCGGCTTTCGCATCTCGGGGGCCGCTGCCACCGCCGAGGTGATCGCGGCGCTGATGGGCTACGGTGTCACGCCGCAGAGCGGCTACGGCATGACCGAGACCTGCTCGCATCAATATACGTTGCCGACGGACGATCCGGAGCTGATCGCCAACAGCTGCGGCCGCGCCTGCCCGGGCTACGAGGTGAAGATCTGGTCGCAGGACGATCCGGACACCGAGGCCGCGATCGGCGAGGTCGGCCAGATCGGCAGCCGTGGTGCGAGCCTGATGCTGGGCTATTTCGACGACCAGGCCACCACCGAGGCCTCGTTCAACGCGCAAGGCTGGTTCATGACTGGCGATCTCGGCTGGATGGACGCGCAGGGGTTTCTGCGCATCGTCGGCCGCAAGAAGGATCTGATCATCCGCGGCGGCCACAATATCTACCCCGCCCGGATCGAGGCGCTGGCGATGCGCCATCCCGCGATCGACAAGGTGGCGGCGTTTCCGGTCGATGACGCACGGCTGGGCGAGCGTGTGTGCCTCGCGATGGTGGTGCGGGCGGGGGCACTTTTCGCAGCGCCGGAGATCCTGGCGCATTTCGATGCCGAAGGGCTGTCGCGCTTCGACATGCCGGAATATCTGCTGGTGGTCGATGCGCTGCCGATGACGGCGAGCGGCAAGATCGTCAAACGGGATCTGCAGACCCTGGTGCGTGACGGCGTGCTGCAGCCGGTGCCCGTGCGCTTCGCCGGGGTTTCGGCGTGATGCGCGCGGCGGTGGTGCGGGCGTTCGGCGCCATCGCGGATGTGGCGCTCGGTGACGTCGCAACCCCGGTGCCGGGCGAGGGCGAGGTGCTGGTGACGGTGCAGGCGGCACCGGTCAACTTCGTCGATCTGCTCGTAATCGGCGGCACCTACCAGTTTCTGCCGCCGCTGCCGTTCGTGCCCGGCAAGGGGCCGGCCGGCGTGGTGGCGTCGTGCGGGCCCGGAGTCGGTGGGTTGCAGCCGGGTGATGCCGTGCTGGCGATGGCGGAGCAAGGCGGCTACGCCGAGCAGGTCTGTGTGAAGGCGAGCCAGGTCTACCGGCGGCCGGCGGGGATGTCCGCCATCCAGGCGGCGTCGATGAGTCTGGCCTATGACACCGCCTGGTTCGCGCTGCGCGAACGGGCGCGGCTGGCGCCGGGCGAGATCGTGCTGGTGCTCGGTGCGTCCGGCGCGGTGGGCATCGCCGCCATCCAGCTGGCCCGCGCGATGGGCGCGCGGGTTCTGGCCGGCGTGTCGCGGCCCGAGCGGGCGGCGGACGTGCTGGCGGCCGGTGCCGAGGCGGTGATCGATCTGTCGGTGCCGTATCTGCGTGACGGGTTGCGGGAGCAGGTGCGCGCGGCCACCGGCGGGGCGCTGGCCGACATCGTCATCGACCCGATCGGCGGCGATGCATTCGATGCCGCCTTGCGCGCGCTGGCCTGGTGTGGGCGGCTGGTGGTGGTGGGGTTCGCCGCGGGGCGGATACCGTCGGTGAAGGCCAACTACCTGCTGGTGAAGAACATCGAGGTCAGCGGGCTGCAGATCAGCGACTATCGCAAACGCCGGCCACATCGCGTGGCGGAATGCTTCGCCGAGATCTTCGGCTTCTACGAACAAGGCCTGATCGCGCCGCCCGAAGCGGTGACGCTGCCACTGGCGCAGGCGGCTGAGGGGCTGGCGATGGTGCGCGACCGTGCCTCCGGCGGGCGGCGCGTGGTGCTGCTGCCGGATCACGCAACGGGGTGAGGGAGATGAACATGGTGCCGCGCGGTTTCTGGCTTGGCTTGCTGATGGCGTCCGGCCTGGCAATTGCGGCCCAGGCGGCCGAGCCGGTCGAGATCCCGGTGGTGCTGCCGCTCACCGGCGGCGCTGCGTTCCTCGGCCAGGGCGAGCGCCGCGCGCTGGAGATCGCCGAGACGGTGGCCAATGCGGCCGCCGATCCGCTGAAGGTGCATTTCACTTTCAACGACGACCAGTCGAGCCCGCAGGTGGCAGTACAGCTGGCCAACCAGATCGCGACGCGGAAGCCGCCGGTGGTTCTGGGCTCGGCGATCGTGGCCATGTGCAACGCGATGGCGGCCGCACTGGCCGATGGGCCGGTGATGTATTGCCTCTCGCCCGGCATCCATCCCGCCGCCGGCAGCCGCGTGTTCACCTCGTTCATCTCCACGCATGATCTGGCGCGGGTGCTGCTGCGCTACTACCGGCTGCGCGGCTTTTCACGGATTGCGCTCATCACCAGCACCGATGCCTCGGGCCAGGATGGCAGGCTGGGCTTCGAGGAGGCGATGAAGCTTGCGGAGAACGCCGGCATCGGCTTCTCGGCGGAGGTGCAGTTCAACCCCAGCGATGTCAGCGTCGCAGCCCAGGTGCAGCAGATGAAGTCCTCCAACCCCCAGGCGGTCATCGTCTGGACCTCGGGGGCGCCGATGGGCACCGTGCTGAAGGGCATCGTGCAGGGCGGGCTCGATGTCCCGGTCGGCACCACCGATGCCAACATGACCTTCGCCCAGATGCAGCAATACGCCGCCTTCATGCCGACGGAGATGCTGTTCATGTCCTCCGAATGGCCGCCGCACGGGCCGGAGGTGACGCTCGATCCCCAGGTGGTCGCGGCACAGGCGCCGATGTTCGCGGCCTACAAGTCGGCCGGCATCTCGCCTGACATTGCGGCCTCGCTGGCGTGGGACCCGGCGATCCTGGCGATCGATGCGCTGCGCAAGGCGGGGGCATCGGCCACGCCCGAGCAGGTTCGCGCCAATCTGGCCGCCACCAAGGGCTGGGGCGGCATCAACGGCATCTACGACTTCACCGCCGTGCCGCAGCGCGGGCTGGACGAGAACGATTCGGTGGTGACACGCTGGGTGGCGGCGAAGAAGACCTGGGTGATCGTCAGCAGGCCGGGCGGAGCGCCGCTGTGATCCGCACCCTGGGTTTCGCCCTGCTGCTGATCCCCGGGCTGGCCTGGGCGCAGGCGCCGTTCGAGATCCCGGTGGTGCTGCCGCTGTCCGGCGGTGCGGCCTTCCTCGGCCAGAGCGAGCGCCGCTCGCTGGAGATCGCCGAGAAGGCGATCAACGCCGAAGGCGGCATCAAGGGCACGCCGGTGCATTTCGCCTTCAACGACGACCAGTCGAGCCCGGCGGTCGCAGTCCAGCTGGCCAACCAGATCAAGGCGAAACAGCCTCCGATCGTGCTGGGTTCGGCGATCGTGGCCATGTGCAACGCCATGGCGCCGGTGATGGCGGATGGGCCGGTGACCTACTGCTTCTCGCCGGGCATCCATCCGGCGCCGGGCAGCCGGATCTTCTCGGCGTTCATCTCGACGCATGATCTGGCGCCCGCGCTGGTGCGCTACTACCGCGGCCGCGGCTTCACGAAGCTCGGCCTGATCACCAGCACCGATGCGTCGGGGCAGGATGGGCGGCTCGCGTTCGAGGACGCGATGAAACTGCCCGAGAATGCCGGTGTGACGCTCGCGGCCGCGGTGCAGTTCAACCCGTCCGATGTCAGCGTGGCCGCCCTGATCCAGCAGATGAAGAGCGCCGGGGCGGAGGCGGTCATCGCCTGGACCTCGGGCGCGCCGATGGGCACCGTGCTGAAAGGGCTGGTGCAGGGCGGGCTCGATGTGCCGGTCGGCACCACCGATGCCAACATGACGGTGGCGCAGATGCAGCAATACCAGGGCTTCATGCCCACGGAGATGCTGTTCATGTCCACCCAGTGGCCGCCGCACGGGCCGGAGATCGTGCTCGACCCGCGCGTGACCGCGGCGCAGGCGCCGATGTTCGCGGCGTATGCGGCGGCGGGGGTCGCGCCCGATATCGCGCTGGCCCATGCCTGGGACCCCGCGATGCTGGCCACCGCCGCGCTGCGCGAGC
This sequence comes from Rhodospirillales bacterium, assembly GCA_037445025.1. Taxonomy (GTDB): domain Bacteria; phylum Pseudomonadota; class Alphaproteobacteria; order Acetobacterales; family Acetobacteraceae; genus CAIQQQ01. The sequence continues at coordinate 91,141 of JBBILI010000011.1, read as the reverse complement.
TCGGCACAGCCGCCACCGCTGAGCAGGTGCGCGCCTGGCTGTCCGGCGTGAAGGGCTGGGGCGGCGTGAACGGCGTGTATGATTTCGTGACGACGCCGCAGCGCGGACTGGACGAGACCGGCGCCGTCGTCACACGCTGGCAGCCGTCCCGGAAAATCTGGACCATCGTCAGCAAGCCGGGCGGCGCGCCGCTTTGACCGATGCTTGACGCCGTCCAGATCGTCATCGGCGGCGTGCTGCAGGGCTGCATCTACGCGCTGCTGGCGATCGGCTTCTCGCTCGTCCATCGCGTCACCTCGGCGATCAACCTCGCCCAGGGCGCGTTCTGCATCGTGGCCGCCCTGCTGACGGCGACGCTGGAGACGATGGACGTGCCGGTCATCGAAGGCGGGCTGATTTCGGTGGCGGTCACCGCTGTGCTGGCGGGCGGGCTGGGGGCCGCGGTGTTCGTGCCGGGGCTGCGGAAGCTGCCGACCAGCGGCATGTTCATCCTCACGGCGGGGATGCTGACCCTACTGGAAGGCGGCAGCCTGGTGGTGTGGGGCAGCCAGTCCACCACCCTGTCGGCGTTCTCCGGCGAGCGGCCGATCGTGCTGGGCGGGCTGCTGATCCCGCCGCAGGGGATCTGGCTGGTGGGGCTGACGCTCGCCGTCACCTTGGTGCAGGGCGTGCTTTTGGCGCGCACACGGGCGGGGCGGGCGTTTCGCGCATGCGCGGAAAATCCGCTGGCCGCCGCCCTGATGGGCATCGGCGTGGGGCGCATGCAATGGCTGAGCTTCGTGCTGGCGGCCGCCATCGGCGCGCTGGGCGGGGTGGTGATCGGGCCGATCACCTCGTTCCAGTTCGACACCGGGCGGATGTACACCATCTTCGGCTTCATCGCGGCGGTCATCGGCGGCATCGGCTCGCCGCTGGGGGCGGTGGCGGGCGGGCTGTTCCTGGGCGTGGCGACGCAGCTGGCGGCGGCCTATGTGTCCTCGCTGTTCAGCAACGCGCTGGCGCTGGTGCTGCTGCTGGCGGTGCTGGTGTGGCGCCCCGCCGGCCTGTTCGCGGCCGGCCCCGCCCGGCGGCAGGATGTGCGCGACGAGCCGCGGGTGCAGCGCGCGGTGATCCGCCTCGGCGGCCGCTCCGGGCCGTTTCTGGCCGTGGCGGGCGCGGCGCTGCTGTTCGGCGTGGTGCCCTTGACGCTGCAGGGCTCGGGGCTGATGAGCTCGGCCATCATCACGCTGATCGTGTTTCTCGCCGTGCTGGGGCTTGATGTGCTGATGGGTGTCACCGGCCAGGTGAGCCTGGGGCAGGCGGGCTTCATGGCGATCGGCGGCTATGTCGCGGCGGTGTTGTCGGTGTCGTATCATCTGCCGCCGCTGGTCGGCGTGCTGGCGGGGCTGGTGATTTCGCTGGCATCGGCAGCGGTGCTGGCGCTGGGCACGATGCGGCTGCGCGGCCTGTATCTCGCCATCGCCACGCTGGCCTTCGGCCTGCTGGTGGACAGCCTGACCGTGGGGCTGGAAGGGCTGACCGGCGGGCCCTCGGGGCTGGTGGGAATTCCCCCGTTCTCGGTGGCGGGGTTCGGCTTCAACACGCCGCTGCGCGCCTATTACCTCGTGGCATCGGTGTTGACCGTGGCGCTCGCTCTGCTGTGTGGCCTTAAGCGGGCCAGTTTCGGTCGCGCCCTGATGGCGATCCGCGCCGATCCGGTGGCCGCCGCCGCGCTCGGCATCAACGTGCCGCGCCACAAGGTCGCGGTGTTCTGCATCGCGGCCGCCCTGGGCTCGATCGCGGGCTCGCTCTACGCCTTCTATTTCCAGTTCCTCTCGCCCGACATGGTGGGCACGCCGCTCTCGTTGCAGATGCTGGCGATGCTGGTGGTGGGCGGCGAGGGCACCTTGTTCGGCCCGCTGTTCGGGGTTGCCATTCTGACGTTGCTGCCGACGGTGTTTCAGCCGCTGGCCCAGTTCAAAACGCTGGGCAGCGGGCTGCTGCTGATTCTGTTTTCGCTGTATCTGCCGAGCGGCCTGTTCGGCGGGCTGGCGCGGCTGGCCCGCCCGCGCCAGGCTGCCGCATGACCCCGGCGCTGGAGGCGCTCGGCCTGTCGAAGGAATTCGGCGGCGTGCAGGCGGTGGCCGATGTTTCGTTCGCTGTGGCGCCGGCCAGCATCTCGGCGCTGATCGGGCCGAACGGGGCAGGCAAGACGACGCTGTTCAACCTCGTCACCAATCTGATGCCGGCGAGTGCCGGCAGCGTGCGGTATTTCGGCGATGCGTTGGCCGGGCTGGCGCCGGAGCGCATCGCCGCACGCGGCCTGATCCGCGCCTTTCAGACCGCCCGGGTGTTTCCCGGCATGACGGTGCTGGAGAACGTGCTGACCGGCGCCCACACCAGGGTGCGCGTCGCCCCCTGGCGGCAGATGCTGTGGAGCCAGGCCGCCCGCGTCGAGGAACGCAGCCTGCGCCGTCACGCCGAGACGCTGCTCGACCTCGCGGGTTTGCTGCCGTTCGCCCATCGCCCGGCAACCGAGCTGCCGATGGGGGCGCAAAAGCTGCTCGAAATTCTGCGCGCGCTGATGGCCCAGCCGCGCCTGCTGCTGCTCGACGAGCCCGCCGCCGGGCTCAACGACACCGAGACCGCCGAACTGTCGGACATGCTGCGCGCCATCCGCGACGGCGGCATCACCATTCTGGTGGTGGAGCACAACATGTCCCTGGTGATGGGGGTGGCGGATCAGATCGTGGTGCTCGACGCCGGGCGCGTCATCGCCACCGGCACGCCCGCCGAGATCCGCGTCAACGAGGCGGTGATCGCGGCCTATATGGGGCGCGACGATGCTTGAGATCGCATCCCTCTCGGCCGGCTATGACGGGCGCGCGGTGATCGGGGGCATCAGCCTGGAGGTCGGTGCCGGCAAGATCGTGGCCTTGATTGGCGCCAACGGGGCCGGCAAGTCCACCTTGGCGCGCGCCCTGTCCGGCCTGCTGCCGGCGCTGTCCGGCAGCATCCGGTTTCTCGGTCAGGACATCACCCAGGCGGCGCCGTCCGCGCGGGTGCGGGCCGGGCTGATCCATGTGCCGGAGGGGCGGCAGGTGTTCGCGGGGCTTTCGGTGGCCGACAACATCGCGCTGGGCGGCTATCTCAGCCACCCCGACGCAGCACGGGTGCGCGACGTCACCGCGCAGTTTCCCGCGCTTTCCGGGCGCATGGCGGCGCCGGCCGGCAATCTCTCCGGCGGGCAGCAGCAGATGCTGGCCATCGCGCGCGGGCTGATGGCGGCGCCGAAGCTGCTCATTCTCGACGAGCCCTCGCTGGGCCTGGCGCCAAACCTGGTCTCTGAGATCTTTCGCAGCATCGCGCAGCTTCGCGCCCAGGGCATCGCCATCCTGCTGTCCGAGCAGAACGCGCGGATGAGCCTGCGCGTGGCCGACCGCGGCGTGGTGATCGAGAACGGGCGCATCGTGCTGGCCGGTCCCGCGCAGGATCTGCTGCGCTCGCCCGAGGTGCAGGCGCGCTATCTCGGTCTGGACTCCGGTGCGCCGGCCGGCCGCATGGGCGGGGAATTCCGCGAAAGATTCGCAGCCGAGCTGCGCCGGACCGCCCGCGGCGATTGACAGAGGTTTCCGGACCGTGGCCCAATTCTGGCACGGTTCGCGCGATCTGAGCCGTTTTTGACAAGGACGCGCCATGGCGGCCCGGCGGGAAATCCACCTCCTCGCGTATTTGAAAACCGGCCCGACCGCCAACCACATGGGCGGCTGGCGGCATCCGGAATCCGAGCTGGGCGACCTGCTGGAGCCCGCGCGCTACGAGCACATCGCCCGCGTGCTGGAGGCCGCCTGCTTCGACGGGCTGTTCTTCGCCGACGGTCTGGGGCTGCACGACATCTACAAAGGCGGCTTCGAGACGCGGCTGGAGAAGGGCGGGCAGATCTCGTTTCTCGACCCGATGATGGTGCTGCCGCTGATGGCGCGCGTCACCCGCCATATCGGCATCGGCACCACCCTCTCCACAACCTTCCACCAGCCCTACAACGTGGCGCGCATGCTGGGCTCGCTCGACATCCTCACCAAAGGCCGCGTCGCCTGGAATGTCGTGACCTCCACCCGCAACGAGGAGGCCCGCAACTTCGGCATGGCGGCGCTGCCGCCGCGCGAGCTGCGCTACGACATGGCCGACGACTTCGTCGAGGCCTGCTGCGCGCTGTGGGATTGCTGGGGCGAGGACACGCTGGTGCTGGACAAGGGGAGCGGCCGGCTCGTCGATGCCAGCAAGGTCCGTTACGCGAACTATGAAGGCCAATACTTCAGGACCAAGGGCCCGCTGACCATTCCGCGCAGCCCGCAGGGCCGCCCGGTGATCATGCAGGCCGGCTCGTCGAACCGCGGGCGGGACTTCGCGGCGCGCTGGGCGGAGCTGATCTTCTGTCCGCAGCACACCAAGGCGGACATGCAGGAATTCTATATCGACATCAAAACGCGCATGGAAAGGCTGGGCCGCGGCCCGGATGACTGCGCCATCATGCCGCAGATCACGGTGGTGGTGGGCGAGACCGAATCGGTGGCTGTGGAGCGGGCGGAATTCCTCGACAGCCTGGTCGATCCGGAGCTGGTGCTGGCCGCACAGTCGAGTGCTTTGGGGGTGGATCTCGCCGCCCTGCCGCCCGATGCGTCGATTGACGAGGCGCGCGGCACGCAGGGCATGCAGGGTTCGCTGGACCGGCTGAAATCCACCGCCAAGGCCAAGAATCTCAGCCTCATCGAGGCGGCGAAGCGCGGCGAGCGCGACCTCATCATCGGCACCCCCGAAGGCATCGCCGACCGGCTGGAGGATCTGTTCGTCTCGCGCGCCTGTGACGGGTTCGTGGTCTCGCCGGCGGTCTATCCCGGCATGTTCGAGCAGTTCTGCCGCGCCGTCGTGCCGATCCTGCAGAAGCGCGGCCTGTTCCGCACGGCGTATCGCGGCCGCACGCTGCGCGAAAACATCCGCCTGTCGCAAGGAGTCTCCGCATGACCGGTCTTTTGCTCCGCCGCCGAACCCTGCTGGCCTCGGCCGCCGCCCTGGCCGCCGTCCCCGCCCGCGCCGATGCGCCCAAGACCGGCGGCACCCTGTCGGTCGGCATCGACGATGACGCCAAGACCTTCAATCCGGCGCTGTCGGTGCAGCTCTCCGAGCGCCAGGTGCTGCACTGCGTCTACAACACGCTGCTGGCCATCGATGTCGATTTCTCGGTGAAGCCCGAACTGGCGCGGTCCTGGACGGTGGAGCAGGGCGGTCTGCGCTATGTGTTCCAGCTCGCCGAGGGCGTCAGCTTCCATGACGGTACGCCGTTCGACGCGGCAGCGGTAAAATGGAACATCGATCACCGGCTCGACCCCGCCAACGCCAGCCCGCAGCGCTCGCTGCTCGGCCCGGTGATCGCCGATGTGGAGGTGCTGGGCCCGCACAGCGTGGCGTTCAACCTCAAGGCGCCGCATCCCGCTCTGCTGTCCGACCTTGCGGACCGCGCGGGGTTCATGATGTCGCCGGCCGGGTTTGCCAGATATGGGGCCGATTTCGGCCGCAACCCGATCGGCACCGGCGCATTCCGGTTCAAGGCCTGGACCCAGGGCAGCAGCATCGCGCTGGTGCGCAACCAGGACTACTGGGAGAAAGGGTTGCCCTATCTCGACGGCATCACCTTCCGCGACATCCCCAACCACGTCATCGGCCTGCAGCGGATGAGCGTGGGCGAGATCGACATCATCACCTCGCTGTCGCCGGACGATCTGCGCCAGATCGAAGGCAACGACGCCATCGCCACCGAACGCGCCCGCATCGGCCGCTGGTACAGCCTGCAATGGCAGGTGGACAAGCCGCCGTTCAACAATCCGAAGCTGCGCCAGGCCATCGCCTATGCGCTCGACCGCAAGCGCATCAACGAGCTTTGCATGCGCGGCCGCGCGGTGATCGCCAACGGGCCGACGCCGCCGGGACTGTGGTGGTCCTCGCCGGACACGGTGGTGTATGACACCGACCTTGAAAAATCCCGCGCCCTGCTGCGCGAGGCGGGCATCGCCCCCGGCACGAAGCTGCAGCTTTCGGTTTCGAGCGACCTGGTGCTGCGCAAGATCGACCAGCTGGTGGCCGAACAGCTGGCCGAAGTGGGCCTCACCGTCGAGCTGCAGCCGGTGTCGGAGGCGGAGTCCTATGCCCGCGTGGTCAAGCGCGCCATCAACTTCACGCCGATCAACTGGACCCAGCGCGCCGACCCGGACGGGCTGCTGTTCATCCTGTTCGACAGCAAGGGCTTCGCCAACAGCACCGGCTACAGCAATCCCGAGGTGGACCGGCGGCTTGAAGAGGCGCGCCAGCTGCTCGACCAGGACCGCCGCAAGGCGCTGTATGCCGAGGTCAAGACGCTGATCCAGCAGGACCTTCCCTACGTGTCCCTGTTCTTCGCCGCGGAATACGCGGCCTATGCGAATTCGGTACACGGCTTCGTCTGGCCGCCGGATCAGATCCCGCGTTACCGCCGGGTCTGGAAGGCCTGAGCCTGGGCATGATCGGCTTCATCCTCCGGCGGATGCTGCTGCTGCTGCCTAATCTGGTGCTGCTCACCTTCGTGATGTTCGCGGTGATGACCTCCTGGTTCGGCAGCCCCGCCACGATGATGCTGGGACGCGACGCGACCGCCGAGGCGGTGGCGGACATGGACCGCCGCTACGGCTTCGACCAGCCGGTCCTGGTGCAGTACGCCAGATGGATCGGCCATGCCGCCACCGGCGATTTCGGCCGCTCCTTCGCCAGCCAGCAAACTGTGGCCGCCCTGCTGGCGCCGGCCGTGCCGGTGACGCTGGAGCTGAGCCTGGCCGCGATCCTGCTGGCCTTCGCCGCCGCGGTTTCGGTCAACAGCCTCACCATTGCAAGGCGGGTGATCACCCCGATGGTCACCGCCGCCAGCATCCTCGGCGTGACGGTGCCGAACTTCATGCTCGGCGCCACCCTGATCTATCTGTTCGCGATCCGGCTGCGGCTGCTGCCCACCACCGGCTGGGTGCCGTGGCAGCAAGGGGTGGGGCCGCATGTGCTGCATCTGCTGCTGCCGGTCATCACGCTGTGCGCGTTCTACACCAGCGCGTTCTCGATGGTGTACCGCGCGGAATACCGTGCCACCGCGCGCCTGCTGTTCGTGTGCGTGGCGCAGGCCAAGGGCCTGTCCGAAACCCGCGTGTCGTTCCGCCATATCCTGCCCAACGCGGTGCTGCCGGTGATCACCCAGGCCGGGCTGTCGCTGGGCCAGCTGGTGGGGGGTGCTGTGGTGACGGAGACGGTGTTCTCCATCCCCGGTGTCGGCCGGCTGCTGGTCGCGGCGATCGGCAGTTCGGATTATCCGCTGATCCTGGCGATCACCATGATGATCCTGACCGCGGTGGCGCTCGCCAATCTGCTGGCCGACCTGCTCTATGCCAGGGTCAATCCGTTGGTTCGGATATGATCCGAAAGCCGGGTCGTGTGCTCGGCGCCCTGATCGTGCTGGCGATCGTGCTGGCCAGCCTGTGTGCGCCGCTGCTGTCATCGCAGAACCCCAACGCGTCGGGTGACGACATGCTCTCGCCCGCGTCCGCCGCACACTGGTTCGGCACCGACGATCTCGGCCGCGACGTGTTCACCCGGGTGCTGTATGGCGGCCGCGTGTCGCTGCTGATCGGCGTGGGGGCCGCCTGCATCGCCTGTGGCGTCGGTGTGCCGGCAGGGCTGCTGGCGGGCTATGCCAAAGGCTGGCTGTCGGTCGGCATGGTGCAGCTGATCGACCTGTTCATCGCCATGCCGGGCCTGGTGCTGGCCCTGGTCATCACCGTGGTGGTGGGGCCCACGCTGTGGAACCTGATGCTGGTGCTGGGCCTGGTGCAGTGGCCCGGCATCGCGCGACTGGTGCGCGGCCAGGTGCTGGCGCTGCGCGACACGCCGTTCGTCGAGGCGGCGCAGGCGCTGGGCGGCTCGGTGGGCTGGATCCTGTTTCGTCATATCTGGCCCAACATCGCCCGGGTGGTGGCGGCCCAGTTCGCGGTGGCCATTTCGGTGGCCATCTTCACCTCGGCCAGCCTAAGCTTTTTGGGCCTGGGCCTGCCGCCGCCCACGCCGGACTGGGGCAGCATGGTGCAGGGCGGCTTCGATGGCCTGGCGTTCAATCCCTGGCTGTGCCTCGGCCCGGGGGCCGCGGTGTCGCTCACCATCTTCGGCTTCTACGCCATGGGGCGCAGCGTCGAATGAGGCGAACACGCTTTACCCCAGGCAAGGCCGGGCCTAGCCTTTCCCCTGACACTTCGCGATCCCGGGAGCCAACCGATGGATGATGTCAAAACCGCCGATCTGCGCGGCGAAATCAAGGACGATGCGGAATCGATCTATCTGATGGACCATCCGGACTCCATCGAGGAGATCCCGACGCTGGACATGGCGCCCTATCTCGCAGGTGCGCCCGGCGCGCGCGAGGCGGTGGCGGCGCATCTGCGCGAGATCTCCATGACCGTGGGGTTCTTCTATCTCAAAGGCCACGGCATTCCCCAGGCGGTGATCGACGAGGTGTTCGCCCAGTCCCGCCGCTTCCACGCTTTGCCTGACGCGGTGAAGGACCTCATCCCCTACAAGGACACCGACAGCTTCAAATCCGGCTACCAGCCCGGCCAGCGCGAACGCCGGCGCGCCAATGTCAACATCATCTCCGACGCCAGGCCCAACCTGCTCTCCAAGTTCTCGGTCAACCGCGAAGGCGGCTCCGGCGGGCTCAGCATGACGGCGGAGGAACGCGCCATCGACCGCAACCCGTTCCCGGCCGATCTGCCGGGCTTCAAGGAGGTGGTGATGGATTATCACGGCCGCATCGAAACCCTCGGCCGGCAGATGCTGCCGCTGTGGGCGACGTCGCTGCGCCTGCCGCCCGGTTACTTCACACCGTTCTTCCACACGCCGCATGTGACACTGTCGATGCTGCACTATCCGCCGCAGAAGGAGATCGGCAACCGGCAATACGGCATCGCCCCGCACACCGACAACAGCCTGATGACCATCCTCGCCCAGGCCAATGTCTCGGGCCTCGCGGTGCGCATGCCCTCGGGGCACTGGCGGATGGTGGACATCGTGCCCGGCACGCTGCTGGTCAACACCGGCAACCTGATGGTGCGCTGGACCAACGGCGAATACCTCTCCACCAAGCATCGCGTCATCAACACCAACGACGTCGACCGGTATTCGCTGCCGGTGTTCTTCGGCCCCAGCGGGGACGCGGTGATCGAATGCCTGCCGACCTGCACCGGGCCCGGACGGCCGCCGCTGTACGAGCCCATCACCTACCGCAAGCTGCGGCTGTGGTACTACGGCGCGTGACGCCGGTGCTGTCGCGACGCTGCGTGCTGGCGGGTGCCGGCTTGCTGCTGGCACGGCCCGCCCTCGCCGCACCCGGCCTGCTGGCGCAGCTGCAGGCGGCGGGCAAGGCGCGGGTGGGGCTGGCCAACCAGCCGCCCTACAGCGAACTCAACCCCGATGGTTCGATGACCGGCATCGCGCCCACCTTGTGCCAGACCATCCTGGGGCGGCTGGGCATTCCCGCCATGGAAGGCTTCGTGGGCACCTACGGCGAGCTCATTCCCGGCATGATGGCGGGGCGATGGGATTTCGTGGCGGCCTCGCTCACCATCACCAAGGCGCGCTGCGCGCAGGTGGCGTTCTCCGATCCGCTGGTGTTCGACGGCATCGCCATCGCGGGCCGGCAGGATCATGCGGGTCCGATGCCGAGGAGCGTGGCCGAATTGGCGCAGCGCGGGGCCGTCGTCGGCGTGCAGGCCGGCGGGGCCGATCTGCGGGCGGCGCTGGCGGCTGGCATATCCTCCTCCAACCTGCGGCAGTTCCCCAGCGACGCCGCGATGGTCGACGGCATTCTGGCCGGGCGGGTGGACTACGCGATCATGGCCTACGCCGCCATGCACACGCTGCTGCAGGCGCGGCAGATCGAACTGGCCACCGTCTATCCCGTCGAAGGGGCCGAGACGCGCGGCTCCGGCTGCGCGTTCCGCCGGCAGGACACGGACCTTTATGACGCGTTTCAGCGTGAGTTTCACGCGCTGAAGGCCTCCGGCGCGTTCGCCGCCATGCTGAAGCAATTCGGTTTCGAAACGCCGCCGGGTGCTACCGACCTCACCACAGCGATGCTCTGCTCCGCATGAAGGCTCCGCCGTTGCTGGGCGACTTCCTGCCCTTTCTGCTGATGGGCATTCCGGTCACGCTGGAGGTGACGGTGCTGGCCATGGCGGTGGCGCTGCCGGTGTCGGTTGTGCTGGCGCTGGGGCGGCGTTCGCCCCTGCTGGCGCTGCGGCTTCCCGCGGGAATGATCGTCGAGCTGTTGCGCGGCACCTCGTCGCTGGTGCAGCTGTTCTGGGCGTTCTACGTGCTGCCGTTCTTCGGGCTGAACCTGGCGCCGCTGCTGGCCGGGGTGCTGGTGCTGGGGCTGAACGAGGGTGCTTATTTCTCCGAGGTGGTGCGCGCCGGTCTGGCCGCCGTGCCAGCGGGGCAGGGCGAGGCCGCGGTGGCGCTGGGCTTCTCGCGGAGCTACCGGTTCTGGCGCATCACCCTGCCGCAGGCGCTGCCGATCATGATCCCGCCTTTCGGCAACGCGCTGGTGACCATGCTGAAATTCACCTCCCTGGTGTCGCTGGTGACGATCCAGGATCTCGCCTTTCGCGCCAACATGGCGGCCACCACGCTGGGCGACAGCGCCGGCGTGTTCGCCGTTGTGCTGGTGATCTATTTCGCGCTGTCGCTGCTGCTCGGCGCCGGGGCACGGCGGTTGGAGACACTGGTTGATCGAAGGTCCGGGCGTCCGGTCGTGGCCCGGCGTTCATCGGTGCCGGCCTGGGCGCTGGGAGGCGGCGGATGAACGGGCTCGACTGGGACTGGGCGTTTGCCTGGTCGGTCATGCCCGATCTGCTGCACGGGTTGCGCATCACCGTCATCGCCACGATCGCCGCCTCTTCGGTGTCGTTCGTGCTGGGACTGGTCTGGACCTTGCTGCGCCTGCGCCGTATCGCGGTGATCTCGCCGGCGGTGGATCTCTTCGTGCTGTTCATCCGCGGCACGCCGCTGCTGGTGCAGCTCTATGTGGTGTTCTACGTGCTGCCGAAATGGGGAGTGTCGCTTTCGGCGCTGGCCACCGGCATCGTCGGGCTCGGCGTGTTCTACAGCGCCTCGGCCAGCGAGATCTATCGCGCCGGCATCGAGGACATTCCGATCGGGCAATGGGAAGCGGCGCTCACCCTGGGCCTGCCGTTGCGCCGGCTGTGGCTCGGCATCATCCTGCCGCAGGCGATCCGCGCGGTGCTGCCGATGCTGGGCAATCTCGTGGTCGCCATGTTCAAGGAGACCGCCCTGCTGTCCACCATCACGGTGATGGAACTGATGGCCGAGGCAAAGAACGCGGGCTCGATCGATTTCCGCTTCGTCGAGCCGCTGACCCTGGCCGGCGCGCTGTATCTCGTCATCAGCTTCGCCGCCGCCAGCGCACTGCGCCGGCTTGAGGTGCGGCATGGCTGAGCCGGCCGCAGCCCTGCGCGGGATCGGCAAATCCTACGGCACGCGCAGGATCCTTGACGATATCGACCTCGATGTCGCCCCCGGCGAGAAGGTGGCGCTGATCGGCCCCAGCGGCTCCGGCAAGACCACCATCCTGCGGCTGCTGATCGGCCTGGTGAAGCCCGATGCCGGCACCATCCGCATCGACGGCCGCTACCTCTGGCACACCGAGGATCTGCGCCCCGCCGGCGAATCCCATGCCCGCCAGGTGCGCCGCGCGGTGGGCCTCGTGTTCCAGCACTTCAACCTGTTCCCGCACATGACCGCGCGGCAGAACGTGCGCGAGCCGCTGCTGCATGTGCTGGGCCTGTCGCGCGCGGAAAGCGACCACCGCGCCATCGATCTGCTCACCCGCGTCGGCCTGCGCGAGCATGTCGACAAGCGGCCGGCCCAGCTCTCCGGCGGCCAGCAGCAGCGCGTCGCCATCGCCCGCTCGCTGGCCCTGCAGCCCAAGGTGATGCTGTTCGACGAGGTGACCTCGGCGCTCGACCCCGAGCTGGTCGGCGAGGTGCTACGCGTGGTGCGCGAACTGGCCGCCGAGACCGACATGTCCATGCTCATCGTCACCCACGAGATCAGCTTTGCCGCCGACATCGCCGACCGTGTGCTGATGTTCGATGCCGGCCGCATCATCGAGCAGGGACCGCCGGCGCAGGTGCTGAAGGACCCCGCCCATCCCCGCACGCGCCAGTTCCTGCGTGCCGTGCTGGAACGATAGGCGCAGAATGACCTTTCAATCGACGACCCGGGCGGAATGAGCATGCATCTCGCGCATCACAACCGATACGATTATTCCGCCCTGCCGGAACGGCCGGATTTCGACTGGCCCGGCGGCCGGCGCCTCGCCTTCTATCTCGCGCTGAACATCGAGGATTTCGCCTTCGGCGGCACGCTGGGCCACACGCCCACCTCGCTCGGCCCGCCGCCCGACCCGCGCAACTTCGCCTGGCGCGACTACGGCCTGCGCGTCGGCATCTGGCGCATCTTCGACCTCGCCGACCAGCTCGGCCTGCCGCTGTGCCATCTCATCAACTCCGCCGCCGCCGAGCGCTACCCGCAGATCGTCGCCCGCATCCAGGCCCGCGGCGACGAGATCGTGGGCCATGGCCGCACCAACTCCGAACGCCAGGCCGATGTGCCGGAGGATCAGGAACGCGCCCTCATCCACGAGGCGACCGGCACCCTGCAGCGCGTCTTCGGCACACGCCCCTTTGGCTGGATGGGCCCGTGGATCTCGGAAAGCGCCGTCACCCCCGATCTGTTGAAGGAGGCCGGCTACACCTACAATCTCGACTGGCCGGCCGACGATCAGCCGTTCTGGATGCGCACCCGCTCCGGCCCCATCCTCGGCATGCCCTATCCCATCGAGGTCAATGACAGCCCGGCCATGCTGAGCCGCATGCAGTCGGCCACCGATTTCAGCCAGATGATCATCGACCAGTTCGAGGTGATGCTGGAGCAGTCGGCGCAGGCGCCGCTGATCTGCGGCGTGTCGCTGCACAGCTTCGTCGTCGGCCAGCCGTTCCGCTTCGCCCAGCTGCGCAAGGCGCTGCGCCATATCACCGAGCATCCCCAGCGCGCGCGTGTGTGGTTCACCCGCCCGGGCGACATCGTCCGCCACGCGACCGCGCTGCCTCCGGGCGTGATCGCCGGCAGCGGAGACCGCGCATGAAGCCCGCCCCGTTCACCTATCACGCGCCCGCCACGGTCGATGAGGCCGTCGATCTGCTCGGGCGCTTTGCCGCCAACGGCGCGCGGATCATCGCCGGCGGCCAGAGCCTGGTGGCGATGATGGCGTTCCGTCTGGCCCGGCCCGGCCACCTCATCGACATCAACGGCATCGCCCCGCTGCAGACCATCGCCGTCGAGGCCGGCATGCTGCGGATCGGCGCGCTGGTGCGCCATGCCGCCATCGAGGACGGTGCCGCGCCCGGCCCGCTCGGGCGTCTGCTGGCGGCGATGGCCGGGCACGTCGCGCACCGGCCGATCCGCACCCGCGGCACGTTCTGCGGCAGCCTGGTCAACGCCGATCCGTCATCGGAATGGTGTCTCGCCATGGCGACGCTGGACGGGCATCTGGTGCTGCGCAGCCCACGCGGCGAACGCAGCGTGCCCGCCGCCGCGTTCTTCCAGGGCGTGATGACCACGGCGCTGGACGAGGATGAGCTGGTGGTGGAGGCGCGCCTGCCCGTGCTGACCGACGACGCCTGTTTCGGCTTCAACGAGGTCAGCCGCCGCGCCGGCGATTTCGCGATGGCGGCGGGGCTGGTCACGTATCGGCTGGCGTCCGGCCTGCTGTGTGACGTGCGCGTGGGCGTCGGCGGCGCCGAGCCGCATCCGCGGCGGATCAGCGAAGCCGAGCGCGTGCTGGAGGGGGAGGCACCCGGGGCGGACCTGTTCCGGCGCGCCGCCGAAGCCGCCGCCGCCGCCGTGGATCCGATGGAGGACGGCCAGAACCCGCCGGACTATCGCCGCCGGCTGGTGCACACCGTCACCCTGCGCGCGCTCGAGGCCAGCCGGGCATGACGCTGTATGAGACGCCGGTGTTCGAGAAGGGGCGCACAAGGGTGCTCGGCCATTCCGTGCCCCGTCTCGAAGACCGCCCGCTGGTCACGGGGCAGGGCCGCTACATCGGCGACATGAACTTTCCCCACCAGCTGCACATGCGCGTGGTCCGCTCCGACGTCGCCCACGGCGTGCTCCACGCCGTGCATGTCGAGGCCGCCCGCGCCCATCCCGGCGTCGTCGCGGTGTGGCGCCATGCCGATATCGGCGACCTCCCGCCGATCAACTTCCGCGACGCCGCCGCCGACGCGCTGAAACCCTACCGCCAGCCGCTTCTGGCTGGAGATCGGGTGCGCTATGTCGGCGAGCCCGTGGCCGTGGTGTTCGCCCGCTCGGCCGCCATCGCCGAGGACGCGGCCGAGCTGGTCACCGTCGAGGTCGAAGCCCTGCCGGTGCTGCTCGACGCCGCGGCACCGCCCGGGTCCTTCGCGCCCGGCCTCGGCACCGAGGCGCTGGTGCTGCGCCAGGAGTACGGCGACGTCGACGCCGCCTTCCGCGACGCCGCCTGCGTGGTGGAACTCTCGCTCGACATCGGCCGCCACACCGGCATGCCGCTGGAATGCCGCGGCGCCATCGGCCGCTATGACGCCGCCTATGACGTGATCGAGCTGTGGGGCGCCGCCAAGGTGCCGCATCGCAACCGCGACGCGCTGGCCGCGTTTCTCGATCGGCCGGTGCACAGCATCCATCTGCACGAATGCCATGTCGGCGGCGGCTTCGGCATCCGCGGCGAGCTGTATCCCGAGGATTTCCTGGTGCTGGTGGCAAGCCAGCGCCTCGGCCGGCCGGTGAAATGGATCGAGGACCGGCGCGAGCACATGATGGCGGCCAATCATTCCCGCCAACAGCATCACGAGGCCCGCATGGCGCTCGATGCGGACGGGCACATCCTGGCGATGGACGATGTGTTCGCGCTCGACCAGGGCGCCTATGTCCGCACCCATGGCGCGCGGGTGCTGGACCTCACCTTGAGCACCCTGCCGGGCCCGTACGTGGTGCCGGCGTTCCGCGCCGTCGGGCGGTTTCGCCTGACCAACAAGACCCCGGCCGCCACCTACCGCTCGCCCGGCCGCTACGAGAGCACCTTCGTGCGCGAACGCCTGCTCGATGCCGCGGCCGGCCGGCTCGGCATCGACCCCATCACGCTGCGTCACCGCAACCTCATCCCAGCCGCCGCCATGCCCTACGCCCAGAAGCTGGAGGCCAACGGACATCCGATCGTCATCGATTCCGGCGACTATGCCGGTCTGCTGGACCAGGCATTGGCCGCGTTCGGCTGGTCCCAGGTCGAGCAGGAACTGCAGGCCCGCCGCGCGGCCGGCGAGCAGGTGGGGGCAGGGGTCTCCGTGTTTCTGGAAAAAGGCGGGCAGGGGCCGTCTGATTCCGCCCTCGTCTCCGTCGATGGCCAGGGCTTCGTCGAGATCATCACCGGCGGTGCCTCGGTCGGCCAGGGGTTCGAGACGGCGATGGCGCAGATCTGCGCCGAGACCCTCGGCGTCGATTACCGGCGCATCCGCGTGGTGCACGGACAGACCAACCGCATCCGCTTCGGCATCGGCGCGCACGCCTCGCGCGCCACGGTGATGACCGGTGCGGCGGTGCATGTCGCAGCAGCCGAGGTCCGGCGCAAGGCGCTGGAGCAGGCGGCGCTGCTGCTGCAGAGCGACGTGGCGGCGCTGGACATCGTGGACGGTGTGGTCATCCGGCGTGACGCGCCCGGCGGCGCCTCGGTCACGCTCGCCGCCCTGTCGCGCGCCTGCGCGCCGGGGCAGGAGGCGGCGGCGAGCGGCACGCCTGGGCTGTACAGCGAAGGCTGGTTCCACAACGCGCACCTGACCTTTCCGTACGGCGTGCATCTCGCCGTGGTGCGGGTGGATCCCGGCACCGGCCAGGTGGCGGTGGAGCGCTACTGCGTGGCAACCGATGTCGGCCGCGCGGTCAACCCGATGATGATCGAAGGCCAGGTCGCCGGCGGCGTGGCGCAGGGGCTTGGCGGCGCGCTGTTCGAGGCGTTCCGCTATGACAGCGAGGGCCAGCCGCTGTCGGCCACACTCGCGGAGTATCTGGTGCCGACGCTGGCGGAGATCCCCGCTATCGAGGTGCTGATCACCCAGGATGCGCCGAGCCCGAGCAATCCGCTGGGCATCAAGGGGGTGGGGGAATCCGGCTGCACCGGGGTGGGGGCGGCGATCGCGGCGGCCGTGGATGCGGCGCTCGGGGGCGGGGTGAGGGTGCGGGCTTTGCCGGTGATGCCGCAGGAGGTCAGTGAAGCGGTTCTTTTTTGAAAAAAAGAACCAAAAAACTTTTGATCGGCTGGCGCCCTCCTCCGGAGAGAGGTCCGCTCCACGGATAAAAGTCTTGTGCTTCTTTTCTTCAGAAAAGAAGTTCTTCCTTCTGCTCACAAGGCAGCACGATCAAGAACCGCGCCCCGCCCCCGCCATTCTCCGCCGTGATCGTCCCGCCGAACTCCGTGATGATCCCGTAGCTGATCGACAGCCCCAGCCCCGTGCCCCGTCCCGCGGCCCTGGTGGTGAAGAACGGCTGGAACACCCGCGGCAGCGCCTCCGGCGCGCCGCCGCCGGCCAACCCGGCGCGCGATACCAACGGCCTTGATCGATGGAAGAGTCATCGATCCAGGCCGTTGGTATCATACGCGTCGCAGGCGTTGGTGATCAGATTGATCAGCACCTGCTCCAGCGGCACCGCCTGGGCGATGATCAGCGGCAGCCGCGCCGGCAGGTCGGTCTCAAGCCGCACGCCGCAATCGCGCAGCCGCGCACCGACCAGGCGGGTCGTGTCGGCGACCACGTCCTGCAGCGACAGCGTGCTCCGCTCGGCGGAGCTCACCCGTCCGAACACCCGCATATGATCGATGATGCTCGAAGCGCGGCGCGCCATGGCCATGATCGTCTCAAGCTTGCCACGCACCCGCCCCGCCGAGTCCGGCAGACGCGACAGCCTGCGCAAGGCGTTCTCAGCGGCCAGGCTGACCGCGGCCAGCGGCTGGTTGAGCTCGTGCGCCATGCCGGTGGCCAGCTCGCCGAGCTGGGCCATCTTGGCGGCCTGGGTCCTCAGGGCACGCGTCTCATGCTCCTGCGTCACGTCCGACCACAGGCTGAGATTCTCCGATCCGCCGTCACGTCGGGTGATGCTGCGGATGCGGGCGTGGATCAGCAGCTCGCGCCCGTCCTTGTGGCGGAAGCGGAACTCGCAGGTCGCTTCGCCCTGCACCGAGGCCTGCTGCCGCTTGGCCATGATATCGGCCGCATCGGCGGCGCTCAGCCGCTCCGCATACCAGTTGGGCGCCATCACCTCCTCGGGGGTATAGCCGGTCAGCACCTCGATCGACGGTGCCACATAGGCGACCCTGCCGAGCCCCCCCCTCGGGTCCGACATTGACCCGCAGCAGGGTGCCCGGCATCACGGCGATCAGCGCGCGCAGCTCGGCGGCCGCAGCCTCGCGCTTGCGCTCCATCCTGCGCTGGTCCGTCACGTCGCGCTGAACACTGATCCAGCGGGTGTACCAGCCGGTGAAATCTGCCACCGGTGCGATGTTGAGCTCGACCTGGAACGGGCTGCCGTCCTTGCGGTCGTTCAGCAGCTCCTCGCGGACCGGGCGCCACTGCGCCAGCGCCGCGCAAATCCGCGAACGTGCCTCCGCTGATGTGTCCGGGCCGTTCAGCAGGCGGGGGGACCGGCCGACGATCTCGGCGAGGCGGTAGCCGCTGTGGCGCTCGAAGGCCTCGTTGGCGAAGACGATGCGCGGTCCGGGCTCATCGATCGGTTCGGCCTCGGTGATCAGGATCGGGTCGGAGCTGGCTTCCACGGCGCGGCGGAACAGGCGGGCGGTCGCCTCGTCCTGGAACCGCCGCAGCAGCGGGCGCAGCCCGGCGGTGGCGTCCGCGCTCAGCGCTGCCAGCATGTCGATCTCGGGGTGCGGCTGCGCGAAGCCGATCGAGAAGGCATAGCGCGCCTCGAGCACGCGAAACGGCGTTGCGATCTGCTGTGCCGCCGCCGCCTCGGCCGCGTCCAGCTCCGAGCGTGGCCCGTCTGTCGACCCCGGCTCCAATGCCGCGCGCCTGACGACCTGCCGGTCCGCCTGCAGCGCGTCCGCCACGGTCGAGCCCGGCTGCGTCAGCGTGAGCGCGCGCAGCCGGTTCAGATGCGCGGGGTCGCCGAACCGCCCGCGCCCGGCACCGCCGATGAATCGCCGCCGCCGCCGGGGCTCTGGCGATAGACATGGCAGAACAGCGCCTGCGTGGCCTGCAGCAGCACCGTTGTGGCGCCGGCGATGGCGGCGGGAAAATCCCCGGCCTCGGCGGCGACCGCGAGCAGCCGCGCGATGATGGCGGCGCGGGCCATCAGCGCGTCGTTGCGGCGTGTTTGGCAGGCGAGCTCCAGGCGGGTGACGATCAGCCGGCCCAGCGCCGCAAGCCTGGCCGGCGCGTCGGCGCCGAAATCGGGGCGGGGGACGCCATCGGCGACGGCAAGGGTGCCGATCGTCTCGCCGCTGGCGAGCGTCAGCGGCACGCCGGCGAAGAAACGCGGGTGCGGTTTCTGTCTCACGGCGGGACAGCCGGCGGTGGCCGGGTCCTGCCAGGTGTCCGCCACCACCAGCGGGGCGGCGGTGGAGATGACGATGTCGACCAGGGACGTGCACCAGCCTTGTGCGGCGCTGGCGTGCCCGTCATGCGCCAGCAGCCATCGCCGCCCTGCGTCCACCACGGTGATGAAGCAGCTCGGCAGGGCCAGGGTCTGCGCCGCCACGGACAGGATCGTGGCATGGTCATCCTCGGAGCGGGGATCCAGAATCCCGAAGCGATCGTGCGTGGCAAGCCGGCCGGTCTCTTCGGAGATGTCAGCCCACATGATCTTTGGCGCGTGCAGGCTCCGCCAACGGTTGGCTCCTGATGTGATCGGTCGCAAGCAATAGCATCCTCGCTGGCAATCGAGCGTCGCTTTCTGGGCATATTTGCCAAGAAGTGTAAATATTCGTAACCAATCGGTCGGTGTGCGTGACAGCGGCCTCCTGTCCTGCCAGGGTTGCGTGCCAGGCCCGGACCGCCGGACCCGCACCGGCGCGCTGCGAGATCAGCCCATTCCAAAATTGCAACGGATGTGCTGTGCGACTAAGCTGCGACGGCCGTTCCAACCAACGGCAGAGAGACCCGTCACGTCGCGCCAGCCAGGGGACGCCAAGAGGCACCGGAATGGAAGAACACGCCGTTCTGATTGTGGATGACGAGGCGGTGGTGGTCACGGAGCTGGTCGAATCGTTTCGCGACGAAGGGCACCTTGCCTACGCCTGTACTGTCGCTGCCGAAGCCCTGGCGTTGCTGCAGGCCCATGCCGAGATCGTCGTGCTGGTCTCAGATATCCGCATGCCCGAATGCGACGGGCCCACGCTGCTGCGCCGGGCGCTGGAATCCCGCTCCGAGCGTGAGGCGCTGGAGGCGATCTTCATCACCGGCCATGCCATCGGCGACGACGCCGAGATCCTGGCCCGGATCGGCGGTGCGGTGCTGATCCGCAAGCCGTTCCGGCTGGACCAGCTGTTCGCCAGCTTCGAGCGCTGCCGGGCCAGCGCCGTGGCACGGCGCAGGGCGGCCCGCGCCGCGTCGTAGGTCCCCCGATCACGAGGCCCTAACTTGTGCGGCCCCGATCACGGGGCCCTAACTTATGCGGCCCCGATCACGGGGCCTGGGCAATCGGCAGGTGGATGATGAACTGCACCCCGCCGTCCCGGTTGCACACATCGATCGTGCCGCCCAGTTCGGTGATGATGCCGTAGCTGATCGACAGGCCGGGCCCGGTGCCGGAGCCCACCGGCTTGGTGGTGAAGAACGGCTGGAAGATCTGCGGCAGCACCGCGTGGGGAATGCCGCCCGCCCGGTCCGCCACCGAAACCTGCATCATGGCGTCGGCCACCCGCGCCTTGACGATGATCTCGCGCGCCGCGTCCGCCTCGGCCAGCGTCGCATAGGCGTCGCAGGCGTTGCTGAACAGGTTGATCAGCACCTGCTCCAGCGGCACCGTGCGGCCGAGCACCGGCGGCAGCGTCTCCGACAGATCCGTGCGCACCTGCACCATGGTGCCGCGCAGCTTGCCGCTGATCAGGCTCGCAGCCTTGGCGACCACCTCGGCCAGATCAACCGGGCCGCTCGACTCCGGGCCGATCCGACCGAACACCCGCATATGGTCGATCAGCTCAGAGGCGCGGCCGGCCATCTCGACGATCACATCGAGCCGGCGCACCAGCCGGGGCGAGGGGTGATCGAGCCTGGCGATCTCGCGCTGCGCGTTCTCGGCGGCAAGGCTGATCGCGGCCAGCGGCTGGTTCAGCTCATGCGCCATCCCGGTGGCCATCTCGCCGAGCTGGGCGAGCTTGTTCGCCTGCGCCAGCTGCTCGGCGAGCGCGCGTTCGTGGGTGACGTCGATCCAGATGCCGATCACCTCCGGCACGCTGGCGCGGTCGACATGGCGGCTCAGGAGCAGCCGGATCCAGATCCAGCTGTCATCCTTGCGGCGGAACCGGAAGGTGGCCGTCGCCGCCTGGCCGGTGATGGCGCGCCCGAGGGCGTCATGCAGAAGCACCATGTCGGAGCGGTCGATGCTCGACAGCCACCAGCCATCCTTCATGGCCTCCTCAACGGTGTAGCCGGTCAGGCCGAACACCGTGGGGGCGATGAAGGTGCGTCGTCATTTGGTGTCGGTGCGGGGGCGGTGGCGCATCAGCACGCCGGGTATGGCGTTGATCAGGGCGGCCAGGTCGCGCCTCGTGGCCTCGGCCTCCTCGGCCAGGGCGCGCTCCTCGGTGAGGTCGCGCTGCACCGACACCCAGTTGGTGCACCAGCCATCGGCATCGACAACCGGCGAGATGTTGAGCTCGATCCAGATCGGTGTGCCGTCCTTGCGGTAGTTGCGCAGGGTCTGGCGCACCGGCTGCCACTGCGCGAGGGCGGCGCGAATGGTCGCGCGGGCGGCGGGATCGGTCTGCGGGCCCTGGAACATCCGCTGCGAACGCCCCAGCACGTCGGCCAGCGCGTAGCCGGTCGTCCGCTCGTTCGCCGGGTTGGTGTAGACGATGACCGGCCCCGGCGCGTCGAGCGGCTCGGCCTCGGTGATGATCACCGCATCGGTGCTCGCCTCCACCGCGCGCTGGAACAGCGTCAGCCGTTCCTCGTCCAGCAGCCGGCGCAGCAGCGGGCGCAGGGCCGCCACGGCGCCTTGCATCGCGCCGGCAACCTGCTGGCGGTCCGCGACGCTGTCGTCAAAGCCCAGCGAGAACACGTAATGCTGGTCGAGCAGGCGGAACGGGGTGAACAAGGTCACGTCGATGCCGGCCTCACGCGCCAGCTGCCGGGCCGCGTCGTTCCTGCCGTCGTCGTGGCCGGTGCGCGTCCAGAGCTGCAGGCCGCTGTGCATGGCGCACGCCGACAGCGAGGTCTCGGGATCGATCGCCAGAGGACGCATCCGCGCTGCAAAGGAGTTCGGGCTCTGGCGGCCGATATCGGTGCCATGGATCATGCGCAGCTGCGACCCGCTCTCGTGCATGCGCAGCACCAGGCAGGAGCGGGCGCCGGTGGCCGCGAGCAGCATGTCGCAGGTGCCGCGGATGGCGGCGGCGAAGTTCGGGGCCTCCGCGGCGAGGGTGGTGAGCTGCGCGACAAGGCGTGTCTGCTCCAGCAACGCGGCATGGGCGCGCAGCTGGCGGCGCAGTTCGAGCCGGTCCATCACCAGCCGCGAGAGATCCTGCAGGGTCTCGCGCGCGCTGTCCGGCAGGCCGGCATGCGGTAGCGTGTCGATCACGCACAGCGTGCCCAGCCGCACACCCTCGGGCGTCACCAGCGGGGCGCCGGCGTAGAAGCGGATATGCGGCGGCCCGGTGACCAGCGGATTGTCGGCGAAGCGCGGATCGTGCTGCGCGTCGTCAACCTCCATCAGGCCGTCCTGCCGGATGGCGTGGCGGCAGAACGCCTGCGCCAGCCGGGTTTGCGTCAGGTCCAGGCCCCAATGCGCCTTGCACCACTGGCGCTCGGCATCCAGCATCGTGATGAGGCCGATCGGCATGCCCAGCTCGCGCGCGGCGATGCGGGCGATGCGGTCGAACGGCTCCTCGGGCGCGGTGTGGAGGATGCCGTACTCCGCCAGCGCCGCGACACGCGTGGCTGCGTCCGGGTCCGGTCTGGCGTCCATCGGCGCTGTCATCCTGCGATCGTCATCCGCTCACGCCGGTAAAGCCTGAACCTGTCCTGGTCAGGTCCGCCGCGGCCAGCTCCGCCCGGGGCAGGACGATGTCGAAGCACGCGCCGCCGTTCTCGTTGCGCACCGTCATCTGTCCGCCCATCTCCACGACCAAGGCCATGCTGATCGACAGCCCCAGCCCGGTGCCCTTGCCGACCGGCTTGGTGGTGAAGAACGGGTCGAAGATGCGGGTCAGGAAGGCCTCGGGAATGCCGCCGGCCTGGTCGGCGATGCTGAGCCGCAGCGTGGCGCCTTCGTCGCGCGCGCGGATGCGGATCACCCGCTCCCCCGCCGTCACCGCGTCCTGCCAGGCGTCGCAGGCGTTGCCCACCACGTTGAGGATGGCCTGCTCCAGCAGCACGCCCACCGCCTGCGGTCAGCTTCGTCTCCAGCAGGATGAGCACCTCGTGCGGCACGGTCGCGATGTCGAGCTGCTCGGTCTTGCCGGCATCGTCGCGCGATAAGGCACGGACATGGTCGATCACGGCGCTGACGCGATGCACCTGCTGGCTAATGCGCACGAACTTCTCACGCGCGGTCCTGAGGTTCGGCGGATCGCGGGACAGCGCGCGGTCGCCGTTCTCGGCCGCCATGGCGATCGCGGCCAAGGGCTGGTTCAGCTCATGGGCGATGCCGCTCAACACCTCGCCCAGCACCGCCAGCTTCTCCAGCAGCCGCAGCCGCTGCTCCGAGAGGTGCAGCTCGGTGATGTCGAGAATGCACGAGGCCACCGAGCCGCTGCCGTCCGGGTGGCGCTGCACCAGGGTCATGAAGGCGTGCACCCGCCGCTGCGTGCCGTCGGCACGGCGGATCTGATGCTCGAAGGTCGCGTTCTGCTCGCTCAGCGTCTCGATCATCACCCGGCGCAGGGCCACCACGTCCTCCGGCTCCATCAACGGGGCGAAGGTACCCAGGCGCAGCAGCTCCTCATGCGGCCAGCCGATCACGGCGCCGGCGCTGCGGCTGAGGAACTCACGCCGGAAGCGTCCGTCCGGCCACACGCGGGTGACGCCGATCACCGCCGGCGCCTGCGCCAGCACGCGGTCGAGAGCTGGCGGCAGGAATCGCGGGTCTCGCGCCAGTTGATCCAGGCCAGCAGGCAGCCCAGCAGCACCAGCACGCCGATCACGGTGCGTGTGGCGGACACCCAGCGGAACGGCATCTCGGCGACCGAGGCCGCCGCATCGCTGCGCATCGCCACCGCCACCCGCCAGGACGGTGCTGCGGGCACGCCATGCACGGCGAACAGATTCTCGCGCCCCATCAGGCCGATATCCTTGACGAAGCCTGCGCCGCCGCCCTTCAGCATCCTGTCCCAGCCGGAGGAGGCCCTGCCGATCCGGTGGTCGGGATCGCTCGACCGCGCGACGATGATGCCGTGGCCGTCGGCGAGCGTTGCGAACGCACCGTCCGGCAACGGCAGTTCGGCCAGCACGTCCGAGAGCTGTGCGGGCGTGACCGAGATGTTGACGACGTAGCGCGCAGCCCCGTTCTGCACCGTCGGCACCGAGACCGTGATGCGCGGCTTGCCGGAGTGACGGCCGATCAGCAGATCGCTCACCTCCGGCCGCCCTGTGCGCAGCGATCGCTCGCCGGGCCGGGCGGTAAGGCCGTCATGGACGTCCAGCGGCACCGGGCCGGCATGCGCCGTGTCGATCAGCTTCGGCTGACCCGGCGCGGCGGACAGGATGGTGACCCAGCCGCCGAACTGCCGGCCGATCTCCCAGGGGCTCTGATACAGCGCGCCCGGCGTTCCGCCCGGCTGCAGCTCGGACGACCTGCCGAGCACCTCGGCCGCGACGCGGAGCAGCGAGAGCCTGGCATCGAGCTGTTCGGAAGCGGCCTTCGACAGGTTGGCCAGACGGTCCTCGAAGCCCGCATCGATGCTGCGCCGGGCCTCGTCGGCGGCAAGCATGCTGGCCAGCAGCGACGCCGCCAGCAGGGCGATCACCGTGATGGCCAGGGCCAGGCGCACACGCCGCGCCACCGGGCCCCGTGCATGCTGGTGCCGGGCCGCCCACCACCGCGCCAGCCCGCCGCTCACGCGCAGACCTGGGCGGGTTCAGCAAGGGTGCAGCAGCCTGCCGGGGGGAAGCCGAGGGTGAAGACCGCGCCGCCGCCGGCGTTGTGCACGCCGAGGCTGCCGCCCATGCCCGCCATCGAGGCGAAGCTCAGCGACAGGCCGAGCCCCACGCCCTTGCCGGGCTGCTTGGTGGTGAAGAACGGATCGAACACCCGCGCGATGACGCCTGGCGGCACACCGCCGGCCTGGTCGGCCACGGTGATCGAAACCCCGTTGGCATCCGCGCCGGCCGCGATCACCAGCCGCGCCGGGGCGCCGCCCGGCGGCTGATCGTCATAGGCGTCGCACGCGTTGACGATGAGGTTCATCAGCACCTGCTCCACCAGCACGCGCCTGGCGTGCAGCGCCGGCAGGTCCGGCGCGAGCTGCAGCGCGACATCGACCTTCGACGCGGTGAGCCGCGCGGTGCAGAGATCGAGCGAGTCGGCGATGAGATCGGCGATCCGGAGGCGGGTCAGGGGAACCTCCTCGCCGCGGCTCACGGTCTGGATGTGGTGCACCACCTTGCCGAGCCGCATCGCCTGCGCATCGATCACCGCGAACTTGCTCTGCGCCAGCGCGGTGTTGCTGGGGCTGCGCTGCAGCGCGCGCAGACCGTTCTGGGCGGCCAGCGCCATCGCCGCCAGCGGCTGGTTGATCTCATGGGCGATGCCGGAGGTGACCTCGCCCAGCGTGGCCAGCCGCTCGGCCAGCAGCAGCCGCTGGCGCAGCGCATGCTCGGCGGTGACATCGGTGAGATAGCCGACGATGGAGGCGTCGAACGGTTCGGCGAGGCGCATCTCGTTGCGGATCCAGACGATCGTGCCATCCGGCTCGGCAAGGCTGGATTCGAGGACGGCGTCGCCGGTGCGACGGCACCGATCGATGGCGGCGGTCAACTCCGGCGTCACGCGCGACGCCGCGGCGCGGATGACGCGGCGGCACGCCGGCTGTGCCGCCAGGCCGCGCTGCAGGTCGAGCGCGTCGGACGGGTACTCGACGTGCGGGTGGTCGGATGGGTCGAAGGTCATGCGGTAAAGCTCGCCGGGGCCAAGGCGCAGGGCGGCTTCGAGCTGCTCGGTCGCCTGTCGCAGCGCCGTCTCGCCCGCCACGCGGCAGGTGACATCGCGCACGATGGCCAGGAAGGTGCTGTCGCTCTCGAGACCGGCCTCGGCCGGCTCCATGGCGACCAGCTCCGCTTCCAGCCAGTGGATTGCGCCATCTCTGTGGCGGATCCGGCCGTTGCCGCGCCAGGCGCTGCCGTCGCGGCGCAGCTGGCGGAAGCCTTCTTCCAGGATTGGGCGGTCCTCGGCGATCATCGTCCCGCCGAAGTCACGCCCGATCAGTCTGGCGGGGTCCTGGCCCGACACCGCGCGCACCGCTTCGCTGACATAGAGATAGCGGCCCTGCGCACCGAGCAGGCAGATGACGTCGCTGGCCTGCTCGCCGATCTGGCGCAGCAGCAGGTCACGCTGCTCCAGGCGCACGCGCTGATGGCGTTCGCGCGCCAGTGCCCGCTGGTGGCGCAGCACCGCAAGGGCCGCTCCGGCCAGCGCGATCAAGGCCGCGCCGAGCAGAACATTCGACTGGATGGCCCCGGCGATCTCGGTCGCGGTCATGGCGAGCTGGGCTGCGGAGTCCAGCGAGATCGCGATGAGGATCTGCGAACCCGGAACCTTGCGGATCGCCGTGAAGCGGCTGACCCCATCCAGCGGGCTGCTCAGGTGCGCGGCGGCGCTGCCACTCTGCAGCGCCTGACTGAACACGCGCGACCGGGTCGGCATGTGCGTGCCGATAAAGGTCTGGTCGCTGCGGGCCAGCACGGTGCCGTCGTCGCGGATGATGGTCAGGACCGTGTGGCCCAGCCCGTCCATGTCACGCGCCCAGGTTTCGGCGATGCCGGCGTCCAGGGTCACGGTGGTGATGCCGCGCAGCGTGCGATCGGGGTCGCGGACCGCCTCGCTGAAATGCAGGCTCCACCGGCCGCTGAGCCGGCCGAGCTCCGGCTTGCCGACCCAGCGGTCCTGGCCGTCGGCGATGATGGCATGGACCGGTTCGCTGCCGGTCAGGTCGATCGCGCCGGGGATCGGACCCAGGGTGGACCAGAGCAGCACGCCCTTTTCATCGGTCGCGGAGACCTGGATGAAGTCGGGGCCCGCCACGTGCACCGCGCCGTGCAGCTCGGCCAGACGCTCCGCCGTGCCGGGCATCTGGTTGATCAGACCGCGCGAGACCATCCGTGCCAGATCCCCCAGGTCACGGACACGCCGCATGGTCTCGCCCCTTTGCACGGCGACGTTGAGGGCGAGGGTGTTGGCCGAGGCGAGCGCTGCAATCTCCGCATGGGCCCGTGTCCGGGCGATGTTGTGCTGGACACGGACATAGATGCCGCCCAGCGCCATCGCCAGCAGCAGCAGGATCACAAGCTCGGACCGGCGGCGGGCGAGCATCGAGCGTCGGTCGGCCGGGACGGCTCCGGCGTTCATGCGCCGGCGGGGCCGGCCCGCAGCGGCAGCACCAGGCTTGCGGTGTTCGGCCCGCCCGGCGGGCTGTGCAGCACCAGCGAGCCGCCCAGCACCTGGGCCATGCGATCGGCCAGGCGCAGGGTGAGGCCGTAGCCATCCACCGCGCCGCGCGGGGGGGCGAGGCTGCCCGGGTCGCGCGACATCTGCCGCACGGCGTTGGGATGGCCTTCATCGGTCACCCGGAACATCAGGTCCTCCAGGATCACGGCGCTGTCGATGCGGATGGTCTGGCCCGGCCGGCAGCGGCGGATGGCATCGCTGATCATCTGATCGAGCGCCAGCATGAGGCACACCCGGTTGATCGCGATCTCCACCGGCGGTGGCGACGCGATGCTCAGCGTCACACCCGACCGGCGTGCCTCGGGACCATGCGTGAGCGCCAGGGCCGCGGTGATGTCGCGGACCTTCTGCGGTGTCGCCATGGTGCCGCTGGCCCTGGCCGAGACCGATGCCACCTCGATGGCCTCGATCAGGTTGGAAAGCTGCCAGCCGGCCTGGCGGATCAGACCGGCATATTCGACGATCTGCGCCGGCCGCAGCGCCGCCGCGTTCTCCTCGATCAGCTCGGCGAGGCCCACGACAGGGACCAGCGGATTGCGCAGCTCGCGGGTGATCGCCTCGAGCACGTCGGCGTTGGGCAGGTCGGTCGTGTTGCGCACATGCTCGCTCAGCGCCTCGGCCCGGGTGGAGAGGGCCTGCGTCATCTCGCGCAGCTTGATGGCGTTCGCCTCGTCCTCGCGTGCCCGGGTGCGCCGCGCCATGGCGGAGACATGGGCACGGCCGATCGAGGTGTTGAGCTCGGTGAGCTTGACCGGCTTGCGCAGGAAATCGAACACACGGCTGCGCAGCGCGTCGATCGCCATGCCGAAGCTGCCATGGCCGGTCATCACGATCACTTCGACCGCGTCACGTTCGGGAATGATGCCAAGGATGCTCTGCGCGAAGGGAACCGTCCTGCCCCGGCATCTTCACGTCGGACAGGATCACGCTGACCGATCCGGGGCCGGCATCCGTGAGCGTGCGCAGGGCGGCGGCGGCGTCACCGGCGGAGAGGGCGGAGATGCCTTCCTCGGCGAAGAAATCCATCAGCTCCTCGACGATCACCGGCTCGTCGTCGACCACCAGAACCTGCAGCGGGAAGGGCCGGATGTCGGGTTTGATCGTCACGTTCATACGGGGCGCCCATGGCTGCAGGAAAACGTCGCTGCGACGACCGTAGTTCGTCCGAAACTGGAACGATGCACGGATTTGCAAAAATTTGTCGCGCTGCAGTGCCGAACCGCTGCTGTCCGGAGGCGGCCTCTTGGCATCCTGATTGACATTTCTGTCGCCGGCCGGGCGTTATGTGCGGAAATTCCTGGCTCCATCACCGTGTCCGACATGTCCACCATCGTGCTGGTCGAGGATGACGCCCCGTTCGCCGAGGAGCTCGTGGAGTTTCTCACCGCGCACGGCCTCAGAACGATCTGGTTTCCCGGCATGAGCGGGCGCATCGCCGAGATCGTGCAGCTGCAGCCCGACCTGCTGGTGCTCGACCAGCTCGTCGCCGGCCATGATTGGCTGACCCTGCTGCCCGAGCTGCGGCGCGTCTATCCCGGCGGCGTGGTGGTGCTGACCAGCAACACCGACCCGGTGGACCGCATCGTGGCGCTGGAGACCGGGGCGGATGACTTCGTGGCGAAGTCGCTGGGCCCGCGCGAACTGCTGGCACGGCTGCGCGCCGTGCTGCGCCGGGTCGGGCCAGGCGTGCAGCCGGCCCCGCCGCCCAGTGCCAGATGGGTGATCGACACGCGTCGCCACCTGCTCGTGGCCCCCGACGGCACGCCGATGAAGCTGACCAGCACCGAGTTCGAGGCGCTCGTCTAGCTCTCGCAGAATGCCGGCCGGCTGATCAGCCGCGACGAACTGTCGACCACGCTGCTCAACCGGCCGTTCACCCTGCTTGATCGGTCCGTGGACAACATGCTGTCGTGCATTCGCAAGGCGATCGAGCCCTATATGTCCGGCGAGACGGCGATCCGGTCGGTGCGCGGGCGGGGATATGTGTTCATGGGGTTTGACGGCCGGACCGAGTTTGGTGAGGAAGGATAGCGAGGTCTTCTTTTCTGAAGAAAAGAAGCAAAAGACTTTCATCCGCTGGCGCGTGCCCGGTCCGGAAGGCGCCGCGGCGGCCGGTTTTCAAAAAGGAACACTCTTGGCCGGCCTGGCCCGCCAGCGCCGCAACATCAGGGCGTTGCCCACCACGCTCACGCTGGACAGCGCCATGGCCGCGCCTGACAGCATCGGACTCAGCAGGCCCAGGGCCGCGAGCGGAATGCCCACGACATTGTAGGCAAACGCCCAGAACAGGTTCTCCTGGATCTTGCGCCAGGTGGCACGGCTCACCTGCAGCGCGTCGGCCACCAGGGCGGGATCCCCGCGCATCAGCGTGATCCCGGCCGCCTGCATCGCCACATCCGTGCCGGTGCCCATGGCGATGCCGACATCGGCCTGGGCCAGCGCCGGCGCGTCGTTCACCCCGTCGCCGACCATGGCGACGATATGGCCCTCGTCCTGCAGCCGTCTGATCTCCGCGACCTTGCCCGCGGGCAGCACGCCCGCCACCACGCGCCCGATGGCCAGCGTGGCCGCGATCGGCTGGGCCGCGCGCGCGGTGTCGCCGGTCAGCAGCACGGTCGCGATGCCGTCCTTGTACAGGCGTGCCAGGGCGGCGGCGGCATCCGGCCTCACCGCGTCGGCCACCGCGATCAGGCCAAGCAGCCGTGGCGTGGCGCCGAGCTCGGCCACCCACATAACCGTCTTGCCGTGGGACTGCAGATCCTCGGCCTGCCGCTGCAGCGCCGGCGTCACCTGGTGCTGCTCCAGCAGAGCCGCGTTGCCGATCACCAGCGAGCGGTCGCCCACCCGCGCCAGCAGCCCCGCACCCGGCACGCTTGCGAACGAGACGAGAGGCGGCAGCGCAAGCCCTTTGGCGCGGGTCAGCACCGCCTGCGCCAGCGGATGCTCGCTGCCGGTCTGGGCGGCGGCGGCGAGCGCCAGCAGATCGTCCGCCGTCAGGCCCCGTGGCAGGATGTCGGTCACCACCGGCCGGCCTTCGGTGAGCGTGCCGGTTTTGTCGAACACCACGGTGTCGACACGGCGGGCCCCTTGCAGGGCCGCGACGTCGCGGATCAGGATGCCCGCGCGCGCCGCAGCGCCGGTGCCCACCATCAGCGCCGCCGGGGTGGCGAGGCCCAGCGCGCAGGGGCAGGCGATCACCATCACCGCCACGGCGGGCAGCAGGGCCGCGGTGACGCTGCCGGTTTGGAAATACCAGGCCGCAAACGTCGCCAGGGCACAGACGACGACCACCGGCACGAAGATGGCGGAGACCCGGTCGACCAGCTTCTGCACCGGCGCCTTGCTGGTCTGGGCGCCTTCCACCAGGGCGATGATGTGCGCGAGCGTGCTGGCGGCGCCGGTGGCCGTGGTCTCCACCCGCAGCAGCCCCGCGCCGTTGATCGACCCGCCGACCACGCTGTCGCCCTCATGCTTCTCCACCGGCAGGCTCTCGCCGGTGAGCAGGCTTTCATCGACCGCGCTGCTGCCGTGGCGGACGATGCCATCAACGGCGATCCGCTCGCCCGGACGGACGATGACGACGTCGCCGGGCGAGACCGCCGCCACCGCCAGCTCGATCTCCCCGCCGTCGCGCGCCACCCGGGCGCGCTCCGGCCGCAGCGCGGTCAAGGCGCGGATGGCGGAGCCGGTGGCGCTGGTGGCGCGCCGCTCCAGGTATTTGCCGAGCAGCACCAGGGTGATCACGCCGGACGAGGCGTCGAAATAGGTCTCGGCATGGCGGCCGGACAGCACCTGCCAGAGGCTGAAGCCGAACGCGGTGCTGGTGCCTAGCGCCACCAGCAGATCCATGTTGCCGCTGCCGGCGCGCAGCGCGCTCCAGGCAGCGACATAGAAGCGCCGTCCCAGCACCAGCTGCACCGGGGCGGCGAGGGCCAGCTGCCACCAGCCGGACAGGGCAAGCCCGGCCATGGACAGCAGCAGCGGCGCGGTCAGCACGGCGGCGATGACCACCTGGATCAGATCGCCCCGCGCCGCCTGCGTCTCCTGCGCGGCGCGGGCACGGTCTTCATCGGGCGCGCCGGTCAGCAGATCGGCGGTGTAGCCGGCATCGATCACGGCGCCGATCAGGGTCGAGGCGCGCAGGGCGACACCTTCGACCATCGCCTTCCCGGTGGCCAGATTCACCTCGGCCGACCCCACCCCCGGCACGCGGCGGAGCACCCGTTCCACCCGCCCCGCGCAGGTGGCGCAGGTCATGCCGCCGATGGCGAGCGGGATCTGCATGGGCGCCGCCGGAGGCGCGGCGGGCGTGCGGATCGGCGCTGGCGACCGTGGCGGCGCCAGAACCTCAACCATGCGGAGCGGCCAGATCGAAGCCCGCGGCCTCGACCGCGCGCTCCAGATCCTGCAGCGCGGCATGCCCCTCGATCGTCGCGCGCCCGCTGGCGAGATCGACCGAGACCGCGGTGACACCGGCCACCTTGCCAAGCGCGCGGCTGACCGAGGCGGTGCAGCCCGCGCAGGTCATGCCGATGATGGTCAGTTCGATGCTCTCGGCCGGTGCATGGTCCATGGGACCCTCCTGTATGACGCCAAAGCACATGGGGATTGCCACAATGGGAAGGTCAAGACCGGTCGTCCGCCGGTTACTTCGGCGCAGGGTGCGCCTTGGCCCATGCGGTCATCTCGGCGATCTCGCGCTGCTGCGCCGCCACGATGGACGTGGCCAGCGCCCGCAGCTCGGGATCCCGCCCGTATTGCAGCTCGACCTTGGCCATATCGACGGCACCGGCGTGGTGCGGGACCATGGTGGCGACGAAGTCATGGTCGGCGTCGCCGGTCAGGGGCACGTCCATGTCGCGCATCATCTTGTCATTGGCGGCCTTGAACGCCTGGGATGACGAGGCGGCGCTGCCGGAGGGGGCCGGCATCGGCATGCCGGGCATGGCAGGCATCGTCTGGGCGTATGCCGGAAGCGCGAGACAGACGAACAGCAGGGACAGGACCGGAAACCGGGACATGGGAAGCCTCCTTGGGGCGAGACGGCGTGAACATGCCAAGGATGGGGCTTCCCATCATGGCAAGGTAAAGCCCGAACTGCCTCTTGACCTTGCCACGCCGGCAACCTTCATCGTGCAGAGAGATGGAGAGTCGCATGGTCATCGGTGAAGCCGCGAAGGCCTCGGGCATCAGCGCCAAGATGCTGCGCTATTATGAGAGCATCGGTCTCATTCCCCGACCGCCCCGCACCGGGTCCGGGTATCGCATCTACGGGGCGCACGAGGTCGAGACCTTGCGTTTCATTCGCCGGGCCCGCGATCTCGGCCTATCGATGGACCGGATCCGGCTGCTGGTGGATCTCTGGCACAATCGCGCGCGCGCCAGCCGGGATGTGAAACGCATCGCCAGCGCGCATGTGGCTGAGCTGCAGCACAGGATTGCCGAAATGACGGCGATGTGTGCCACGCTGGGCGAACTGATCGCGGCCTGCCACGGCGATGAGGCGCCGGAGTGTCCGATCCTGCGCGATCTGGCGGCAGGTGGGGGGCGGGAAGCGGTTCTTTTTTGAAAAAAAGAACCAAAAAACTTTCGTCGGGCTGGCGCGGCCCTTTCCTGAAAAAAACAGCCCTCACGTTTGAAAAGCCTTTTGCTTCTTTTCTTCAGAAAAGAAGTCCTTCCTTAATCCAAATGGCAGGCCACAACGCCCCCGGCTGTCGGCCGCAACACCGGCGTCTCGCTCCGGCACCGCGCCTCGGCGATCGGGCAGCGCGGATGAAACGTGCAGCCGCTCGGCGGCCGCATCGGGTCCGCCACCTCACCCTGCGGCGGTGTGCGACGCGGGCCGATGCGGCGCGTGCTCGGCACCGTCTCGATCAGCAGCCGCGTGTAGGGATGAGCCGGGTCGGCAAACAGCGCGGCCGCGCTGCGGCGTTCGACGAGACGACCAAGATACATCACGCCGACCTCGTCGGCCATGTGCTCGATCACAGCGAGGTTGTGGCTGATGAACAGGAAGCTCACCTGGCGCGCGCGCTGGATCTGCTGCAGCAGGTTGAGAATCTGCGCCTGCACGGAAAGGTCGAGTGCCGAGGTCGGTTCGTCGGCGATGATGAAGGCCGGCGAGGCCGCGAGCGCACGTGCAATGGCGATACGCTGCCGCTGTCCGCCGGAGAATTCATGCGGGTATTTCCCCAGATCGCCGCGGGACAGGCCAACCTGCTCCAGCAGATCGGCGACGCGTCCTGCGATGGCCGCCCGCGGGGCGTCGCGGTCGAAGGTGCTGAGCGGATCGGACAGCGTGCGGCCGACGCGCCAGCGCGGATTGAGGCTGGCGAAAGGGTCCTGAAAGATCATCTGCGTCTGGCATCGCGCGTGCGGGCCTGCGGCACCGCTGGCAATCGCGCGGATCTCGTGGCCGGCGATGTGCACCTCTCCCGCGGTCAGCGGCTGCAACCCGGCGACGCAGCGCGCGACGGTGGATTTGCCACAGCCCGATTCGCCCACCAGACCCAGCGTGCGTCCGGCTTCGATGGTGAAACTAACACCGTCCACCGCGCGCAGCAGCGGCCGTGTGGTGCCGGCGAGGCGGGCCACAAAGCCGGCGCGGGCGCCGAAATGCCGGCGCAGCCCCTCCACCCGCACCAGGGTCTCAGCCATGCCAGCACGCCATGGACACGCGGCCATCCGGCGTGAGCACCGGAGCCTCGCGCGCGCAGACCGCAAGCCGGTCCGGGCAGCGCGGATGAAAGCGGCAGCCGGTCGGCCAGGCGCCGGGTCGTGGCGCGGTGCCGTCGATCTGCGCGAGCCGTTCACGGCGCTGGCCGAGTTCCAGCGTCGCGGCGAGCAGACCCTTGGTGTAGGGGTGGCGCGGCGCGGTCAGCACCTCCGCGACCGGCCCGGTCTCGACGATACGGCCGGCATACATCACGGCGACATCGTCCGCCGCCTCGGCCACCACGCCGATATCATGGGTGATCAGCATCACCGCCATGCCGCGCTCGTCGCACAGCCGGCGGATCAACGCCACGATCTGCGCCTGAACCGAAACGTCAAGCGCCGTCGTCGGCTCGTCGGCCACCAGCACCGTCGGGTCGGGCGCCAGAGCGAGCGCCAGCACCACTCGCTGGCGCATCCCGCCGGAGAGCTCGTGCGGGTACTGCAGCAGGCGGTCCCGCGGCGCGCTGACGCCGACCTCGACCAGCAGGTCATGGGCGCGCGCTTCGGCCGCGGCGCGGCTGGTGCCGTGATGCACACGGATCGTCTCGACCAGCTGCTGCCCGATCGGGAACAGCGGGTACAACGCCGTCAGCGGATCCTGAAACACCATGCTGACGTCACGGCCCCGCCGCGGCATGGTCTCCACCCCGCAAAACCGCAGCCGGCCGGATCGCAGCCGCAGCGGCGGGTCGAGCAGATCGATCAGCGCCGCACCCGTCAGCGACTTGCCGGCACCGGACTCCCCCACCACCCCCAGGATCATGCAGGCCCGCAGCGTGAGGCTCACCCCGTCGAGCAGCCGGAGCGCACCGTCCGGCCCATTGCGCTCCACCACCAGATCCTCCGCCTCCAGCACAACGGTGCCGGGCGCGGGGTGGTTCACGCCAGAACGGTGCGCGCTGAAACGGCGCGCATGGACAGTTCCTGGCGGATCAGTCTCCCGTCCTGCATGATCATGGCGAGGTTGCGCGCGGGGTCCGCCAGCAGCGCGGCATCGGCCAGCGGGTCACCGCGCACCACGATCAGATCGGCCAGCGCCCCCGGCGCAATCACGCCCAGCCGCCCCTTCTGCTGCAGGATCTCGGCATTCATCGACGTCGCCGACCGCACAATGTCCACCCCGCGCTGCGCCTGCGCCCGAATGGCGAACTCGCGCGACTGCGCGTATTCCAGCTCGCCCATCAGATCGGTGCCGAACCCCATCCGCACCCCGGCCCGCGCACACACGTCAAGCATGCCGATGCCGGCACCGTTCACCAGCCGCAGCTTCTCCATCACGTATTTCGACAGCCCCAGCCGGTCCCCCTGCTGCTCGGTCTCATCGAAGCAGACCAGGGTCGGCACCACATACGCATCCTGCGCCACCACCAGCGCCGCGGTCGCGTCATCGACGAAGTTCGCATGCTCGATCGAACGCACCCCGTTGCGCGCCGCATGCGCGATCGCCTCGCTGGTATAGGTGTGCGCCACCACATATTTCCCGCGCCGCGCCGCTTCGCGCACCGCCATCTGCACCTCGGCATCGTCGAACTGCACGTTCTCGATCGCGTCGGTCGGCGAACCCACGCCCCCCGAGGCCATCAGCTTGATATGATCCGCCCCCTTGCGCAGCTCGTCGCGCACCACGCGGCGCATCTCGTCAGGACCATCCA
The DNA here is from genome assembly GCA_037445025.1 of Rhodospirillales bacterium. Classification (GTDB taxonomy): domain Bacteria; phylum Pseudomonadota; class Alphaproteobacteria; order Acetobacterales; family Acetobacteraceae; genus CAIQQQ01. The sequence continues at coordinate 55,724 of JBBILI010000011.1, read as the reverse complement.
CCAGCCGGCAGAAGAACACATGGGCGTTCGCATTGCGGTCCGGCGGCGCATTGCTGTCGGTGATGCGCCGATGATCGCCATGCCCGCCGGTCTGGGTCAGCCCGGGCCCGCCCACGAACAGCCGCGGCCCGGGAATGAACCCCTGCGCCACCGCGTCCCTTACCCCACATCCCCGCCGGCCACGTCCCGCACCGTGGTGAACCCGCGATCCAGCATCGCCCGGATGCGCGGCACCGCCCGCGCCGTCATCGCCGTCAGCGGCATCGCCTCGTTGCGTGCCTGCACCAGATTGACCGCGAACACATGCACATGCGCGTCGATCAGCCCCGGCATCAGCATCCCGCCCGCGAGATCGACCCGGGTCGCGCCGGCGGAGTCGATCGCCGTGTCGGAGACGGCGATGATGCGGTTGCCCTCGACCAGCACCTCCAGCCCGTCGATCGCCGTCTCGGCCAGCCCATCGAACACCAGGCCATTGAAGAACACGTGCCGTGCCATGGTACCAACCCCTTGTCGGTGTCGCCGGCAGGCATGATGGCGCAAGCCCGGGGGGCTCGCAATTCTGTTGATCAGGCGATGGCTTTGCGGGGAAGCTGCCACTTCGCAACCGGCCGGGAGCGCCTGCATGATCGGCTTTCTGATGCGCCGCCTCGGCCATGCGGCGGCGGTGGTGCTGGTGGTCAGCGTCATCGCCTTCTCGCTGTCCAACCTCATCGGCGATCCCGTCGCCAGCATCCTCGGCCTGAACGCCACGCCCTCCGACCAGGCCGCCCTGCGCGAGCGCCTGCACCTGAACGACCCCGTCGCCCTGCGCTATCTCCATTTCGTCGAAGGCGCCCTGCACGGCCGGTTCGGCACCTCCTACACCGCCCAGCGCCCGGTGGCCGAGCTGGTGGCCGAACGCTTCCCCGCGACCATGGAGCTCTCCCTGGTCGCCCTGGTCATCTCGGTCGGGCTCGGCGTGCCGCTCGGCCTCTACGCCGCCGTCCGCCCCCGCTCGCGCCTCGCCGCGCTGCTGATGTCCCTCTCGGTCATCGGCGTCGCCCTGCCCACCTTCGTCTTCGCCATCCTGGCGATCACCGTGTTCTCCGTGGCGCTCGGCTGGCTGCCCTCGTTCGGGCGCGGCCAGGTGGTGCAGCTGGGCTGGTGGAGCACCGGCCTGCTGACCCGCAGCGGGCTTTTGTCGCTGATCCTGCCCGCGATCTCGCTGGCCGCCGGCCAGATCGCCCTGGTCGCGCGCCTGGTCCGCGCCGAGATGGTGGAGGTGCTGCGGGCCGACTTCATCCGCTTCGCCCGCGCCCGCGGCATCCCTGCCCGCCTGATCACCTTCAGCCACGCCCTGCGCAACACCATGGTGCCGATCATCACCGTCAGCGGCATCCAGCTCGGCTTTCTCGTGGCCTTCGGCGTGGTGGTGGAGCAGGTGTTCCAATGGCCCGGCCTCGGCACGTTGCTGATCCAGGCGCTGGGCAGTGCCGATGTGCCGCTGATTTCCGCCTACCTGCTGCTCGCCGCCAGCCTGTTCGTGGCCATCAATCTGATCGTCGACCTGCTCTACGCCGTGGTCGACCCAAGGCTGCGCACCGGCGGTCAGCTGGCGCGGGCGTGACAGCGCTGCTGCACACGGAGCTGGCGCGCAGCCTGCGGCGCTCGCCCTGGGCGATGGCGGGCGGTCTCGTTCTGCTGGTGATTCTGTTCGGCGTTGCCCTCGCCCCCTGGCTGGCCCGCAGCAACCCCTACGATCTCGCCAGTCTCGATCTGCTGGACAGCCACCTCCCGCCATCCTGGCTGCCCGGCGGCGACCCACGCTTCTGGCTCGGCACCGACGGCCAGGGCGCCGACATCCTCTCGCTGATCCTCTACGGCCTGCGCGCCTCGCTGCTGGTCGGCGTGCTCGCCGTCACCGTCTCGGTGGTGCTGGGCACCACGCTGGGCATTCGCGCCGGCTTCACCGGCGGCTGGGTCGATGCGCTGGTGATGCGCGTGGCCGATGTGCAGTTCACCTTCCCCGCCATCCTGCTCGCCCTGCTGATCGGCGGCATCAGCCGCATGGCGCTCGACGAACAGGCCCGCGCCGCCTCCGCCCTGGCCCTCGTCGTCATCTCCCTCGGCGTCGCCCACTGGCCGCATTTCGCCCGCCTCGTGCGCGGCGCCACCATGGTGGAACGCGGCCGCGACTATGTCGCAGCCGCAAGGCTGATCGGCCACGGCAGTGTGCGGATCATGACGCAGTCGATCCTGCCCAACGTGCTGAACGCGGTGTTCGTGCTGGCCACGCTCGACATCGCCTTCGCCATCATGGGCGAGGCGACCCTGTCCTTCCTCGGCTTCGGCCTGCCCCCCACCCAGCCCTCGCTCGGCACGCTGATCCGGCTGGGTTACGGCAACCTGTTTTCCGGCGAGTGGTGGGAGGTGATCTTTCCCAGTCTCACCCTGGTGATCCTCGTCATGGCCATCAACGCCGTGGGCGACTGGCTGCGTGACGCCCTCAATCCGCGCCTGCGGTAGCTCGAAAAAACCAACCCTGGACACGCAAAACCATGAATGCGCCGCTTCCAAAAATTACGAAATCGTAACAAAATGGCCACAGCTGCATCGAGGCCCCATCACCCCAGCCGATATCTCCCCCGCCGCACCGCCGCCAGCACCCCGCGCGGGATCGGAATCCGCCCCCAATCCACCTTCGCCCGCTGCGTGCGAACCCGCGTCAGCTGTGCCGCCGCCGCGTCCGCGCCGCCCTCGCGCGCCGCACCCGGCCGCAGCACCCGCGTCTCGATCGCCAGCATCCGGCACAGCGGCCGCAGCACCCGTACCGCCTGCGGCGCCGCCGCCAGCAACGCCACCATCTCAGGCGTCTCCAGAACCGCGCGAAGCTGAGATCCATACCCCGCCGCCTGCCAGCCGGCCGCCTTCACCAGCCACCCAAACCCCAGCGGCCAGATCCGAACCCCGGCCTCCCGCCGGCCACTGCCCGTCGCCACCGCATCCCGAGGTGCCCGCGTCACGCCAGCCCCAGACTGCCGCAGCGTCCCCGCCGCGAACCGCGCCGCCATCCGCTCCATCCGAACGCTGATCTGACCCAGCCGCCGATACAGCAGCAGCCCCAGCGCCGCGCCCAGCCACCCAAGCCCGCTCCATCCCCCCACAGACCCGCGCAAACCGCGGATCACGGCAGACAGGCGCAAAAACGGGGAAGCCGCGATGTTCATGATTAGTTCCTATCACAACCATCACCCGGATGCAACCGGCAACGAAGCCTCCACGGCGGAGCACCTGACCCCACCACCCCCGCCGCCATCGCGTGTCATGCTGAAAACGCATGACATTCCGGATGATCGGCCTTGGCGCCCCGCGCCGCGTCTGCGCATCCTGCCGCCCCGACAAAGACAGGAAGTGCCGATGAAGATCGTTGACGTCCGCGAAGTGACCGCGCCGATCGCGTCATCGATCGCCAATGCCTATATCGATTTCTCCAGGATGACGCTCTCCCTCGTCGCCGTCGTCACCGACGTGGTGCGCGACGGCCGCACCGTCATCGGCTACGGCTTCAACTCCAACGGCCGCTACGGCCAGGGCGGCCTGATCCGCGAACGCTTCGCCCCAAGGCTGCGCGAGGCGGACCCCGCCACCCTGCTGAACGACGCCGGCGACAACCTCGATCCCGACCGGATCTGGGCCACGCTGATGAAGAACGAAAAGCCAGGCGGCCACGGCGAGCGCTCGGTCGCGGTCGGCACCATCGACATGGCGGTGTGGGACGCCGTCGCCAAGATCGCCGAAAAACCCCTGTTCCGCCTGCTCGCCGAACGCCACGGCCGCACCGCCGATCCCAGCGTCTTCGTCTACGCCGCCGGCGGCTACTATTACCCCGGCAAAGGCATCGAACAGCTCCGCGCCGAAATGCGTTCCTACCTCGATCGCGGCTACACCGTGGTCAAGATGAAGATCGGCAACGGCATCGCCGAGGACCAGCCGCGCATCGAGGCCGTGCTGAAGGAGCTGGACGGCAAGGCCCGGCTCGCGGTCGACGCCAACGGCCGGCTGACCCTGGAGCAAGGCATCGCCTACGCCCGCATGCTGCGCGACTACGACCTCTTCTGGTACGAGGAAGTCGGCGATCCGCTGGACTTCGCCCTGCAGGCCGCGCTCGCAGAGTACTATCCCGGACCGATGGCCACCGGCGAAAACCTGTTCAGCCACCAGGACGCCCGCAACCTGCTGCGCTACGGCGGCATGCGCCCCGACCGTGACTGGCTCCAGTTCGACTGCGCCCTGTCCTACGGCCTGTGCGAATACCAGCGGACCCTCGAATGCCTCAAGATCGCCGGATGGTCACCGGCGCGATGCATCCCGCACGGCGGACATCAGATGTCCCTCAACATCGCCGCCGGCCTCGGGCTCGGCGGCAACGAAAGCTACCCCGACCTGTTCCAGCCTTATGGCGGGTTCCCCGATGGGGTGCGGGTGAAAGACAGCCACATCATCATGCCAGACCTGCCCGGCATCGGCTTCGAAGGAAAAAGCGACCTGATCAAGGTCATGCGCGACCTCGCAGCATAACGCCACGCCTCCCTGTCGTCGCCGTCGGTGGGGCGCGCTTTGGCACCCCACCATCTTTCCGAACTGCTATAAGCAAGCACTTCTTTTCTGAAGAAAAGAAGCAAAAGACTTTCATCTGTTGGAAGCTCCCTTCACGAGCAAGGTGGAGTCTAGAACGGGGCTACCACATCCAATACCTGCTGCCCCCACCTTGGGGTCTGCACATCCATCAGCTGACCCCGACCGCCATACACAATCCGCGCCTCCGCCATCCGGTCGTGCAATACCGTGTTGTCGCTCTGAATATCCTGCGGCCGCACCACGCCAGTCACCAGCAACTGGCGAAGCTCACTGTTCACCCGCACCTCCTGCCGCGCCTGAACCACCAGATTGCCGTTGGGCAGCACCTGCGTGATCACACCCGCAACCCGCAACGTCACCGCATCGTTGCGCTTGATCTCGCCGCTGCCCGTGTTGCCGTTGCCGCTGCTGGCAGACACCAGGCTGGACGCCGTGGCCCCAGACAACAGCTTGGGAATGCTCGCCTCCAGACCGAACATGTTCGGCAACCCCAGCGACTCGTTGCTGCTGCGCGTCGACGAGGTCTTGTTCACCACATCGGCGGTGTCGGCGATGTTCACCAGCACCGTCAGAATGTCACCCACCTGCGCCGCTCGCTGGTCCTTGAAGAAGGCCCGGCTGCCGGAACGCCACAGCGAACCCACCTGCGGCGTCGCCGTCTGCGCCGCGGGCATCGGCATCGTCATCGGCCGGTAATTCGGCTCACGCGTCGGATCAGAGCTCGGCGTCATCTCCGGCGGACGCCCAACCTCAGACAGCCGGGTCAGCGCACCGCATCCCGCCAGGGCCAGCGGCAGCACCATCGCCCAGGCCAGCCGAAAGGGCAGGGGCCGGCTCATCGCAGACCGTCCCGACCCGAAACCGACCGCAGCGTCGGCTCCGGCACAACCCGTACCAGATCGCTCGAAACGATCTCCGCCACCACCACCGCATGCGACACCGGGTTGAGCACCCGGATCCGATCGCCGATGGCACCCGCCTCGGCCGCCAGACCCACCCCGCTGATCGCAAGCCCCGGCGCCCGCAGCTCCATCGTCACCCGCGCCCCCTTCTGCACCGAAACCGGCGGACCCAGCTCGGCCAGCGGCAAGGTCTGCCCCGACTGTGTCAGATGCCGCACCGCCAGCCCGACCACCTGCTCCGGCGTGCGCGCCACATCCTGTTGCCATGCCACGACCCTGATCCGCTGCACCGTCACATCCTCGGCCCCCACCACCGCACCGGCGGCCAGCCGATGCGTGGTCACCACCGCATCCATCATCTGCTGCACATCGCCGGACAGACGCAGCCGCTTGACCGGCTCGTCCGCCGCGACGATCGCAAGCGTCGCCGTGAAGCGATCCGTCGTCCGGTCCAGCTGCAGCTGCTCGATGGACAAGGTCGGCGTGCTCTCCTGCGCCACCAGCGGCGGGGTGAAGCCGGGCAGCAGAATCTCGCAATCGGGCCCGGCCCCGGCGTCCACCAGGGCGGCGCGCAGCGGTCCCAGAACCGCCTCGCGCGGCAGCTCCTTCCCAGGACGGTCGATCACCACCCGGTCCGCCGCCGAACCCGGCCGCCACGCCACGCCAAACTGCCGCGCGATCGCCGCCAGCTGCGGCGCCTCCACCACAAGCCGCTCGCCCGGCGCCGGCCCCGGACCCAGCACCCGCTCCGCGGCAGGTCCGGCGTCGTCGAACAGATCGGCCAGCCGCACCATCGGCCGCTCCAGCGTGGTCACCATCCGCAGCGTCGCCGCCTGCAGCGGGAAGCTGCCCAGCAACAACAGCACAACAGCCAACATCGTGCGCATGGCGTGCCTCACCGCAGGTTGGTCAGCGTGGACAGCATCTCGTCAGACGCGGTGATCACCTTGCTGTTCATCTCATAGGCGCGCTGCGCCGAGATCAGGTTGGTGATTTCCGAGACGACGTTGACGTTCGACGATTCGACGAACCCCTGCAGCACCGTCCCAAAGCCCGGACTGCCCGGCGTGCCCGTCACCGCCGTGCCGGAGGCGGCACTGGCCACGAACAGGTTGTTGCCCTGGCTGTCGAGCCCGGAGGGGTTGGGGAAGGTGGCCAGCTGCAGCGCGCCCACCGTGGTCGGCGTGGCGGCCCCCGACACCGTCGCCTGCACCTCGCCGCTCGAATTGATCGCAACCGAGGTGGCATTGGTGGGCACCGTGATACCGGGCAGCACCACATACCCGTCGGCCGTGACGATCTCCCCCGAAGGTGACAGCGAGAACGTGCCGTCACGGGTATACGCGGTGTCGCCGGAGGGCAGGGTCACCTGGAAATAGCCGTTGCCCTGAATGGCCATGTCCAGGCTGTTCGAGGTCTGCTGCAGGTTGCCCTGTTCGTTGATGCGGTAGATCGCCGCGGTCTTCACACCAAGCCCCACCTGGGCGCCTGAAGGCACCACCGTGCCGGTGTCGGACGAGTTGGAGCCGACCCGTCGCAGATTCTGGTAGATCAGGTCCTGGAACTCGGCCCGGCTGCGCTTGAAGCCGGTGGTCGTCATGTTGGCCAGATTGTTCGAGATCACCTCGACATTGGTCTGTTGGGCCATCATGCCGGTGCCGGCGATGTCGAGTGCACGCATCAAATGGTCTCCTTGCAGCTTGCGCCCCGCGGGGCGTTGAAATCAGGCGATGGCGGAATCCCAGGCGCCGCGTTCAGCTGCGGCGCTGGGTGATCTTGTCGATGGCCGATTGCTGCCGGTCGCCCTCGGCCTGCAGAAACTGGGTCGTGAACTGAAACTCCCGCAGATCGGTCATCATGCGGGTGATCTCCAGGGTCGGCTGCACGTTGCTTTCCTCGATCGCCCCCTGGATCACCGCCGGCGTCTTCACCGGCGTGGTCGGGCTGCCGCTGTTGAACAGCCGCCCGCCTTCCGCGCGCAGCTGGTTCGGATCGTCCGGCGTCACCACGGCGATTGTGCCGATCTGGCCGTTCTGGCTGGAGACGGTGCCGCCGGCGGCGATGCTGATCGCGGTGTCGGCCGGCGCGGTCTGCAGCTTGCGACCGTTGGTGTCGAGCAGCGGATTGCCGTTGTCATCGACGATCGTGCCATCCGCGGCGCGCTCGAAATGCCCGGCCCGGGTCAGGCGCGTCCCGTTCGCGGTCTGCACCGTGAAATACCCCTCGCCGCTGATCGAAAGATCCAGCGGATTGCCGGTATGCGTCAGCGGCCCGGCCTGCTGCTCGCGATAGGTCGAACGATCCTGCGTATACGCCAGCACACGCCCGCCCGGCGGCAGCCCCGCACCGCTGGCGCTGCCGGGCTCGCGCAGCAGCCAGTCGCTGAACGCCATCCGCTCGGTCCGGTAGCCCGGGGTGCCGGTGTTCGCCAGGTTGTTCGCGGTGACATCCATCGCCCGTGACTGCGCCACCAGGCGTGACAGCGCGATCGTCGAAGTGTTGTCCATGACTGCCGATCCGTCTCGTGAGGGTCCCGCCCCCTCAACTCAACTTCCGTGCCACCCCGCACATCGCGGCCGACCGCGCTTTTCCAGCCTCTCCAACCCGTCACCCGGCAAATTTTGCCGGGCCATATCGGCCAACCCGGCACAACATGTCCATTGCCCCGACCGGTTCCCCGCCCCCTCCGCAACGTTTTCTTAACCCCCACACGGCACCATCACCCCGTCCAGAACGGGCGCGGGGTGTATCGTGATGTCTCATGGAGCGTGTTGTCACAGGAGCGTCGATGACATTGCCACAAATTGGGCGATGCCCGTCCGCCGTCGATTCGAGCGCCTCGCATGAGCAAGGCCCCCAAGGACGCGAAGTCCAACACCGAAGCCAAACCCAAGGACGCCGATCCGTCCGGCAAGCCCGCCAAGAGCGGCAAAAAGAAGCTTGTGCTGCTTCTCGTGCCGGTGCTGCTGATCGCCACCGGCGCCGGCCTTTGGTTCACCGGCATCCTGCCCCCGCTGCTCGGGCTCGGCGCTGACAAGCACGAGAAGGCGCAGGACGCCAACGCCCATGCCGCCCCACCGGGCGACCCTGCTCCCGGCGCCGAGGCCGATGCCAAGGTCCCCGTCTTTATCGACATCCCGGACGTCGTCGCCAACCTCAACGCGGGCCCGCGCAAGACCAGCTTCATCAAGCTGAAGGCACGTCTCGAACTGTCCCGCCCCGAGGACCAGGCCGTCGTCACCGCCGCCATGCCCCGCCTGCAGGACCTGTTCACCACCTATCTGCGCGAGGTCCGCCCGGAGGAGCTGCGCGGCTCCGTCGGCACCTACCGGCTGCGCGAGGAGCTGCTGGCCCGCGCCAACATCGCCGTCACCCCCGCCCGGGTGCTGGACGTCCTGTTCACGGAGATGCTGGTGCAATGATGAACCACATCTCTCTGCAACCGCCCGGGCGTCCCGCCCATGGGTGAAACAACGTCCGAATCCGCGCTGGACACGCCGTCGGACGACGAACTGGCAGCCGCCTGGGGCGCCGAGACCATGGGGGAGGAGGACGGCAGCCAGCCCATCCCCGTGGAGCCCGCGCGTGTGCTCAACCAGGCCGAAATCGACAGCCTGCTCGGCTTCGACAACGGTCCCGGCGGGCCCGAGACCCGCACCGGCATGCAGCGCATCATCAGCTCCGGCCTCGTGTCCTACGAGCGGCTGCCGATGCTCGAGATCGTGTTCGACCGTCTGGTCCGCATCATGTCGACGTCGCTGCGCAACTTCACCTCCGACAATGTCGAGGTGAGCATCGACAACATCCTCTCGCTGCGGTTCGGCGACTATCTCAACTCCATCCCCCTGCCGGCCATGCTGGCGGTGTTCAAGGCGGAGGAGTGGGACAATTACGGCCTGATGGTGGTCGACAGCGCCATGATCTACTCGATCGTCGATGTGCTGCTCGGCGGCCGGCGTGGCACGGCGGCGATGCGCATCGAAGGCCGACCCTACACCACCATCGAGCGGACGCTGGTCGAACGGCTGATCCACGTTGTCCTGGCGGATCTGTCGGCCAGCTTCGACCCGCTGTGCCCGGTGACATTCCGGTTCGAGCGGCTCGAGGTCAATCCCCGCTTCGCCGCCATCTCGCGCCTGTCCAACGCGGCCGTGCTGGCCCGTCTGCGCATCGACATGGAGGATCGCGGCGGCCGTCTGGAGCTGATGCTGCCCTACGCCACGCTTGAGCCGGTGCGCGAGCTGCTGCTGCAGCAGTTCATGGGCGAGAAGTTCGGCCGCGATTCGATCTGGGAGACGCATCTCGCCGAAGAGCTCTGGAGCACCGACGTCGATCTCGACGTGGTGCTCGACGAGCTCGTGATGAAGCTGGCCGATATCGTCGCCCTCAGGCCCGGCAGCCGCATCATCCTCAACGCCGTTCCGCACGGTCCGGTGTCGCTGCGCTGCGGCGCCGCGACTCTGTTCGATGGCCGCATGGGGCGCCGCAAGAACCAGCTCGCCGTCCGTATCGACAACGTGCTGATCCGCCAGCCGGCGGGAACGCCATGACCTGTGCCGTCGTCCGTGTTGGGGAGTGCCGCTGAATGGAACGGGCCCTTGAGATCACCCTGATCCTGCTCCTGGCGATCACGCTGTTCCACGCGCTGCGGCTGGAGCGTGCCCTGGGGGTCCTCAAGCGGGACCGCGGGGAGCTCGAAGCCCTCATCGCCGGCTTCAACGACAGCACACGACAGGCCGAGCAGGGGATCGACCGGCTGCGCCAAACCGCAGACGGAGCAGGTCGGCAGATCGCCCGACAGATCGAGGTCGCCTCCGGTCTCAAGGACGACCTGATGTTCCTCAGCGAGCGCAGCGACCGCCTGGCCGAACGCCTGGACAGCCTGGTCCGAACGGCGCGTCCCATGGCGGCCGAAGCACCTATATCTGATCTGCCCCCGCCCGCACCCGAGCCGCCGGAGATGCCGCTGTCCGCACCGGTGCTGATCAAGGACCAGGCCCGGCCAACGCGGCCGGCGCCCGCCAGGCTCACCCCGGCCGATGCGCGCGAGGATGAACAGTCGCCACGCCGGCGCAGCCAGGCTGAGCGAGATCTGCTGCGCGCACTGAAGATGGCACAGTGACATGACCCTGTTTCGCACACCGCTGCGCATCCCGCCTCCGCGCCTGCTGCCCTTGGCGATCCTTGCCATGGCCTCCCTCCTGGTGATCAAGTCCGGCGATATCGTGCGTGCGGCCACAACCGAGCGTCCTGTGCCGCTGCCCCCTCGCATGACCAAGCCGCTGCTGCACCTGGCAGCCGTCAGTTCGCCGCCGGCCCCAACGGCACCGCCCGCGCCGCCCCGCGCCCCTCAACCCCCGGCACCACCGGCGCCAAGCGCCGGCGCGGCCCAGCCGATGGCGCCTTCTGGCGCGGCCGCGCCGCCGCTGCCAGACGCGGCCAAGACGCCCCTCGCCACGGAGCATTCCGAACCTACCCCGGTCACCGAGAGCGAACGCAAGCTGCTGAGTGAACTGCGGCAGCGGCGTTTGGAGCTCGATGCCCGAGAGGCAGCGCTGGCGGCCCGGGAGGCGACGCTCAACGCCGTCGATCACCGCCTCGCGTCAAGAGTTGAGCAACTCACAGCGCTGCAACATCAGCTGGAAGATCTCGAAAAGGAACGCAAGGCCCGTGATGAAGCCAACTGGAGCGGTCTGGTGAAGACCTACGAAGCCATGAAGCCACGCGATGCCGCGACGATCTTCAACGACCTCGACATGCCGGTTCTGCTGCCCGTGATCGACCGGATGAAGGAGGCGAAGCTGGCTCCGATCCTGTCCGCGATGCAGCCCGAGCGCGCCCGCCAGGCGACCAGCGAACTCGCGCAGATGCGCCTCAAGGCCAACCGCGTCGATGGCAAGCCCCAATCTTCATCCGCCAAAGCCCTCGCCGGGGGACCTGGTGGATGACGTGACGTCCTGCCGACCTGCAACAACCCTCTCCCGCCCTTGACCCAAAGGACCAACCTGATGAGTATCGACAAGTCCATGAACGTTCTGATCGTCGACGACTACAAGACGATGCTACGTATCATCCGCAATCTTCTGAAACAGATCGAATTCAACAATGTCGAGGAAGCCTCTGACGGTGGCGAGGCATTGGCCAAGCTGCGGGCCGGGCAGTTCGGGCTGGTGATCAGCGACTGGAACATGCAGCCGATGACCGGGCTGCAACTGCTCCAGGAGGTCCGCGCCGATGCCAGGCTGAAATCGACTCCCTTCATCATGATCACCGCCGAAAGCAAGACCGAAAACGTGGTCGCAGCCAAGCAGGCCGGCGTGTCGAACTACATCGTCAAGCCGTTCAACGCCGAGACACTGAAGGAAAAGATCGAGAAGGTTCTCGGTCATGCATGATGGTCAGAGAGGCACGGGCATGCGCGAGCCCTCCGGTCGCGCTGATCTCTCGCAGCGGCTGCATCATCCCCCCCGGCCTGACCGTGGCGAGCTGGAGGAGATCGTTCGCTCGGTGATCTCCACGATGCGCGGCGACCTGACGGTGCAGGAAACCAGCCTGCTCACCGAGGTCGAAGAACTCGGACGGACGATCGCCGCGGCGAAGGCCGAGATCGCGGCGCTGCAGGTGGATGACATCACCGACAGTCACATACCCTCCGCCACCGATGAACTGGGCGCCATTGTCGATCACACGGCCGCGGCCACCAACGCGATCCTTGAAGTGTGCGAAACCTTGGATCTCCTGGCCACCCAGGTGTCGGAGCAGCAGGCCGAGCAGCTGAACGATGCCACGACGCGGATCTACGAGGCCTGCAGTTTCCAGGACATCACCGGGCAGCGGATCAGCAAGGTGGTCGTGACCCTCAAGACGATCGAGAACAAGGTGGCCCAGATCCTCACCACGTTCCGACCCGCTGACGACATGGCGGTACCATCCGCACCACCCCTCACGGCTGAGGAGGCCCTGTTGAACGGTCCGCAATTGCCGGCCGAGGCGATGGACCAGTCCGAAATCGACCGACTCCTGGCCAGCTTCGAATAGTGAAACCTGTGGTTGGATCCTGGAACAGGACCTGGTCTGCCTGGAAGCCCTGCGTCCTCGTGGTCGCAGCGAGCCTCGTGGCCGCGGCGCCGGCGGAGGCGCCAGTGCTGCTCCGCGCGGACGACCATCCAGGCTACGCCCGATTGACCCTCGATCTCGGCGACCGCCCTCAGCCGATCGTCATCCACACCGGCAACGTCGTCTCGGTGGCGATCGGTGCCCCGGTCAAACTTCCGGTCGAGCCGCTCAAGGCCCGCAACCTGGTCGACTATTCCCAGGACGGCGCGGTCCTGACCCTGCGCCTTGCACCAGACGTCAAGGTGCGGCCCACCTCGGGCGACCACCGCCTGGCCCTGGACCTGCTGGATCCCGCTCCATCGCCACCGGCGGCAGCACCGGTGGAAGTGCAGCCCTCCAAGGCTCCGATTCTGACACGGCGGACGCCAAAGCCTGTCACGGCGTCCCCGGCGGCTGTCGCACGATCGGCACCGGAGGCCGTCGCAAGCGCGACCTCCATGCCGGCCAGGTCACAGACCAGCATCCCGGCAAAAGCGCTGGACGCGTCGTCGCCGGTGACCCCATCGGCACCGGACCAACCCGTCCCTCAGCCGCAGCCGACGCCTGTCCAGACCGCACCACCGTCACCACCGTCACCACCGTCACCGCCAATTCCCTCACCGCCGATCCCCTCACCGCCAATCCCTGCACCCGTCGCAGCCGCACCCTCGGAACCCCCGAAGGTCGAGCCTCCATTGACCTCCGCTGCCTTGGCGCGTCCGGTGCCAGATGATGCTCCGGGCCATGTCCTTTCCCTCCCATTTGGGCCCATGGTCGGTGCTGCCGCGTTCCCACGTGGCAACCAGGCGCTGGTGGTGTTCGACGCCCGCGTCCCGCTCGATCTGCAGGCGTTGGGCGAGGATCCGGTCTTTGCCAAGGCCGAACTGCGTCTGCTCCCTGATGCGACAGTGCTGTCCGTCGTCCTGCCGGAGCGTACCGAGCTGCGCCTCGGCCGAACATCCTCGGGCTGGACCGTCACGGCAGTCGGCGGCACGGCGGTGCCGAACCCGCTGCTCCCCATTCAGCCGCATCTCACGCCAACAGGCCTGGCACTGTCAGCCAAGACCCCTGGTGTGGTGATCTCGGTGCCGGACCCGCTGACCGGCGGCAATCTGCTGGTGGGGACACAGCTCGCGCCCGGGCAGGCGCTGCCGGTGACACGGCTCGCACCGGACTTTTCAGTTCTGTCGACCTGGCAGGGGGTCGTCGTTCAGGCCGCGTCCGATGCTGTGCGCCTGCGGCCGACCGAAGACGGATTTGTCATTGCAGCCGATGGGGCGGGCCGCAAGCTCGTGCTGTCGCCACCGAGCGAGTCCCAGGAGCGGCTGGCCAGCGCCAGCCGACTGAGCCGCATTGCGGATCTGCCGGCTGATCCGGTGGACCTGCTGGTGCGCCGGATGCAGGGCCGCATGATGGTCGCGGCTGCCGCCCCACCGCAGTCGCGCCTGGAACCGCGCAAGCATGTGGCTGAGGCCATGCTCGCCCTTGGGTTCGGCAACGAGGCTGCGGCTGCGCTGGATCTCGCCGTGCGTGACGATGCGCGTGCGGCTGATGACCCCATGGTCATGGCGCTCGCCTCCATGGCGGCGTTGTTGGCAGGCCGTCCCGGCGATGCGGACGGGCTGGACGATCCGCGTCTTGACGGCACGGACGAGATTCAGTTCTGGCGGGCCGTTCGCGACGCAATCAAACAGCCATCCTCTCCCAAGGCGGCCCAGGTGTTCGCCAACACCCTGCCGTTACTTGAATCCTATCCCAAGCCGCTTCGCCAGAAACTCATGCCGATGGTTGCGGAGACCATGGCGCTCGGCGGCCAGTCTGGGCCGGTCGCAGCCCTGCTGGACGCATCGAAGGATGATCCCACACTCGACCTGGCCCGTGCCATGGCACGCGAGGCTGCAGGCGGTGATCCCGCTCCTGCCTTGGCGCTTTATGATGCGCTGACCCGGTCGCGTGACCGCAGGGTCAGCGCGATGGCGGGTGAACGCGCCGCCGAACTGCGACTGGCAAAAGGCCTTGCGACACCTGGGCAAACCGCAGAAACACTTGAAAAACTGCTGCTGGCCTGGCGCGATGACGGCACCGACGTCGATCGTCGGGTCCGCATTTCGGACCTGCTGGGCCAGGCAGGGCGGTTCCCGCCGGCATTCGCCCTGCTGCGGGAGGCTGAACAGCTATGGCCCGAGCAGAAGCAACGTGTGCACCAGCGTCTGCAAGCGCTGTTTGCCAAGGCTTTCGCGCCGGAATCCCAGGCCTCAATCTCGGCCTTCGACATGGTGGCGCTCGCCGAAGAGAATGCCGATCTTATCCCGGACGGGGAGGCAGGACAGGCCCTGGCGGAGCGGCTGAGCGATCGCCTCATGGAGCTCGATCTGCCGCAACAGGCGGCACCGTTGTTCGAGCGCCTCGCCAAGTCCGCACCTCCGGGCTTTGCGCGGGCAGCCTTCGGCAGCCGTCTGGCTGCCGCCCGCCTGCAGATGAATGACCCGGCCGGCGCAGTCGATGCCCTGGCGACCACCACATCCGAGACCTTGCCACAATCCCTGCTCGAGCGGCGCACGCTGACATTCGCCTCTGCTGTCGCGGCACAGCATGATCTGGTCAGCGCCGACAACGCCTTGCGTGATCTTGACACCGAAGCCGCGGACGAGACGATGGCCCAGCTTCACGAGACCGCAAAGGACTGGCCCAACGCGGTCCAGGCCTGGGCTCACGCTCTGAATCGCAACTTGCCGTCGGAGGGTCCGGTGTCACCGGCCCAGGCGACCTTGCTGGTTCGCCTCGCCAGTGCGGCAACCGAAGCCGGGGACGACGCAACGCTCGCACAGCTGCACACCGACTTTACCCCGCGAATGCCGCCGGGAAAGCTTGCCGACACGTTCAATCTGCTGACCGACCGCCCGGTGCAGTCCCAGGCGGATCTTCCTCTGGTCACGCGCGACATGGGTCTCGTTGCAGCCGTGCCGGGCGCCCTGGCGGCCATGGCCCCTGCACCTGTGTCCGCAGCGGCGACGCGATGAAGGATCACACGGGATCAAGGCAGCGTCGTCTACAGGCGGGCCAGGCTCGCCTCGGTGTCGAAATCGGTCAGCACCGCGTCATCGTCCATTGCCACTTCGGCGATCTGATCGGCATGACGCCGCAGCAACGCACGCGCTCCGGTGTCTCCGTGCAGCTGCATCATCTCGTCCACAAAAGTCCGATCCCAGAGCACCGGGTTTCCGGCCTTCCCATCGAACATCGGCACCACGATGCCGCGCCCCTCGTCCGGATCATAGGCAGCCATCATGCGCTCCAGCATGTCCGGGTTCACCAGCGGCATATCCCCCAGACATACCAGAAACGACGTCACATCGCCGGGCAGTGCCAAAAGCCCGGCCTTGAGGCTTTCCGCCAGACCGTCGGCATGCCGCTCGCACGTCACGAAACGCACCTCACGCGTGCCAAGGCTCGCACGGATCTCGGCCGCTCGGTGCCCGGTCACGACGATGACCGGCCTTGCCCTCGTGGCCAGAACATTGTCCACGGTATGGGCCAACATGATCCGCCCATCCGCCATCTCGGTCAGCAGCTTGTGGCGTGGCGCCATCCGGCTGGAAGCACCGGCCGCGAGCACGATGGCGGCGATCCGCGGCGTGCCGGTGGCCCGGGCGCGGGGCAGGGGACGGATCTCGGTGTCTTTCAACAACCCACCCACACCCATGCGCATCACCTCGGTCGACCCCATCGGCAGGTCCGCGGCAAGACGCTGCAGCACCCAGTCGATGCCATTGGGCTTCGGGCTGCGGGCGCAACCAGGCAGCACCAGCGCAGGGACCGAACCAATATGGCCGATGCAGATCAGATTGCCGGGATCGACCGGCATGCCGAAATGCGCAATCGCGCCTCCGGCCCGAATAATGGCCGCAGGACCGACATCGCGACGATCAACCGTCGCAGAGGCGCCGGCCACCAGCAGGATCTCGGCTCCCTGGGCCAGCAGCTGCGCCAAAGCGGCAGCGATGGCGACCTCGCTATGCGGACAGCGCAACGGTGCCAGCAGTGTGGCGCCGATCGCATCGGTACGGCCACGGGTTGCGGCAATGGTGCCCTCGACCACGCTTTGCTTCAGCGTGCCGATTTCGCTGATCACCAGCCCAACCCTGCGCGGCCGGAACGGATACAGCGCAAACGCACCCGGCAAGGCGGCCGCCTCGACAGCCGATTGCGTGGCGGCCGTGACCGCAAACGGAATGACCTTGATCGTTGCAACCATATCGCCCGGTGCGACGACCGCATAATCCGGCAGCGTGGCAACCGTGAGCGACTCATCGGTCAGGTTGATGCTGTCAATGATCCCCGCATTCACCCGCAGCACGCCGGCACGCTCCGCCACAAGATTCACCCGGCCTGTGGACGCAGGGTTGCGGCGAAGGTGAGAGGCTGCCAGCTTCGTCGCCAGGCGATCGGCACTCTCATTCTCCTGGATATCGTCAGCCGCAAGCTTTGCCGCGATCACCTCGGTCAGTCCCGCCGCACGAAGATCGGCAATCGCGCCAGCATCCAGCCTCGTTCCCTTCTTCAGCATGCGCCCTGGGCAGCGATGCGAATGCGCCAGCAGCGCCCCTTCCGCCTCCGCCAGAGGAAAGCATGCGAAGTTCATAACGTTGCGTTGCGCCGCACGGCCACGAACTCCGCCAGGATCGACAAGGCGATCTCCGGCGCGGTCACCGCGGCGATGTTAAGGCCGACCGGGCCGCGGATGCGGGCCAGCGCATCATCGCCATGCCCAAGGGCTCGCAGTCGCGCCAGCCTGTTGGCGTGCGTCTTCCGGCTGCCGAGGGCACCGATATAGAACGCGGAGGAGTGCAGTGCCCGGTCCAGCGCCGGGTCGTCGAGCTTCGGATCATGGGTCAGCGTCACCACCGCGGTGCGGCTGTCCGGCTGCAGCGCGTCCATCGCCTCGTCAGGCCACTCCCCCAGGATGGTCACGTTGGGAAACCGCTCCACCGTGGCAAAGCCGCGGCGCGGGTCCACCACCACCACCTCAACGCCGAGATGCGCCGCCATCGGCACCAGCGCCTGGGCGATATGCACCGCCCCCACCACCACCAGCCGCACCGGCGGCGCATAGGCGTGAAGGAACCAATCCGTGCCATCCACCGTGACGGTGCCGCTCTCATCGCGCTGCAACGCGCGCGCCGCCGCCGCGTTGAGCGCCTCCGAAGCGGCTGCATCCGGCAGCAGCCACTGCACGCCATCCGGCAACCGCGTCGCCAGCACGATCGGCCGCTTGGCGGCGCGTGCCTCGGTCAGCGCGGCGAGCGTTTCCGGGGTCATACCAGCTTTTCCACGAACACCTTCAGCTTGCCGCCACAGGCCAGGCCGACATCCCAGGCCCGTTCATCGGTGATGCCGAAATCCAGCAGCTGCGGAACACCGGTGTCGAGCGTCAGCAGCGCCGCATCGGCCACCGCCCCTTCGATGCACCCGCCGCTGACCGACCCCGCCATACGCCCGGAGCGCGTCACCGCCAGCTGGCTGCCGGCCGGACGCGGACTGCTGCCCCAGGTCTGCGTCACGGTGGCAAGCGCCACCTCCTCACCGGCCAGCCGCCAGGCGGCAGCGGTGGCCAGGATATCAGCGGTCTCGACGGTCTCGCTCATGCGGCGTTCCTCCAGCGGTCCATGTCGCGCGCCGAGGCCGGACGCGACAGGCTTTCGATCAGGGTGCGCAGGCTGGCCAGGCTGTGGACGGTCCGAAACTCGTCGACATGCGGCAACATCGCACGAATACCCTGTGATTTGGGAGCGAACCCGTCCCATCGCAACAGCGGATTGAGCCAGACCAGCCGTGCGCAGGATTTGTGCAACCGTTCCATGTTCTCGGACAGGCCGGCCGCGCCGTCGCGATCGAGGCCGTCGGTGACCAGCAGCACCACAGCGCCCTGGCCCAGCACCCGGCGCGACCAATCCTTGTTGAACGCCGCCAGCGCCTCGCCGATGCGGGTGCCGCCGGACCAGTCAGGCACCGCGTGGGACACCATCTGGAACGCCAGCTCCGGGTCCCGCGCCCGCAAGGCACGCGAGATGTTGGACAGCCGGGTCCCGAACAGAAACGTGTGCACCCGATCCCGATCGTTGGCCACGGCATGCAGAAAATGCAGCAAAATCTGCGCATAGCGGCTCATCGAGCCGGAAATGTCGCACAAAACCACCAGCGGCGGCGGACGGGTCACCCGGCGTGCATGGGCGATCTCTGACAGCGCCCCGCCGTTGCGCAGGCTGCGGCGCAAGGTCGCCCGCAGATCGGTACGCGCTCCGCGCGGGTCCGGCCGCAGCCGCCGCGTGCGCTTCTCATCCAGCGGCAGCGAAAGGCGGCGGATCTCCGCCTTGGCCTGGCCGATTTCGGCGGCCGACATCGCCTCGAAATCCATGGTCTGCAGCCGCTCGCGGTCCGAGACCGTCATCACCGCGTCAACTTCCTCGCGGTCCTTTTCCTGCCGGTTGGGCTTGCGCGGTTCCTTGAACGCCTCGGCAATGCGCCGCGCCCCGGGCGGTGCCTTCTCCGGCGGCTGCTCCTTCTGCCCGTCGATCGCGGCCATGGCGGCGGCATGCCGCGCCGCCTCCGGATCGCGCCAGAAGATGGCGAAGGCGTAATCGAAGATGTCGGCGTGCTCGTGCCGGTGCACCATGGTCACGCGCAGCGCCGTCCGCACCTGCGTCTTGTCGCCGATATCCACCAGCGACATCGCCTGCTCGGCCGCCAGCATGTCCGCCGGGCCCACCGGCAGCCCGGCGCGGCGCAGCAGGCGGGCAAAATGCATGACATTCAGTGCAAGCAGCCCACCGGTCACAGCGCCGTCCCTCACACGTTCGGCGCGGGCGAAGCCACCGACTTGGCGACATCCACCAGTCGGGCCGCCTCGGCGCCGCGGATGCGGGCGATGTCGTCCTGATATTTCAGCAGCACGCCCAGCGTCTCATCGACCGCCGCCGGCGCCAGCTCGTGCTGGTCCAGATGCGACAGCGCCCCCGCCCAATCAATCGTCTCGGCCACACCGGGCAGCTTGAACAAGTCCTGCTCGCGCAGCTTCTGCACGAACGCCACCACCTCGGCCGAAAGCTGCGCCGACACGCCGGGCGCCTTGCGCGCCAGAATCTCCCGCTCGCGCGAGGCCGTGGGGTAGTCCACCCAATGATACAGGCACCGCCGCCGGATCGCGTCATGCACCTCGCGGGTGCGGTTGGAGGTCAGCACCACCACAGGCGGCGTGGTCGCCTTCACCGTGCCGTATTCCGGAATGGTCAGCTGAAAATCCGCCAGCACCTCCAGCAGGAACGCCTCGAAAGGCTCGTCAGCCCGATCGAGCTCGTCGATCAGCAGCACCGCCGGCGGCTGGTCCGGGTCGATCGCGCTGAGCAGCGGGCGCGCCTGCAGGAACGCGCGGGCATAGATGTCGATCGACCGCGCCTCCCCCGTGGCTTCCGCAAGGCGGATCTCCATCAGCTGGCGCGCATGGTCCCACTCATAGGCGGCGGCGGCGAGGTCGAGACCGTCATAGCATTGCAGCCGCACCAGGCGCCGTCCCAGCCCCGCGGCCAGCACCTTGGCGATCTCGGTCTTGCCGGTGCCCGGCTCGCCTTCCAGAAACAGCGGCCGCTGCATCGAAAGGGCCAGGAACACGGTGGTGGCCAGCGCCGGATCGGCCACATAGCCGCCGGCCGCCAGCAAGGCGGCCGTGGCCGCAACGGAGCTGGGGATCACAGATAGGCGCTGAGCACGAGGATCAGGATTGGAGCGAACAGCACCATGCCGATCCAGGCCACGATCGGCAGCCCGAATGGCTCTGCTGGGATCAGGTCGAACAGCGAGATGCCCTGCACGGCCGCCGGCGCCGCAACCGCAACCGGCGCCGTCTCGGCCACCGGCTCGGCGGCCGCCACGGCATTCGAGAAATTGTTGAAGAACGCATCGGCCATCTGCTTGGCCGTCGCATCGATCAGCCGCGCGCCGAGCTGGGCGATCTTGCCGCCCACCTGCGCCTTCACGTCATAGCTCAGCAGCGTGCCCGCGCCGTCATCGACGAGCTTCACCACGGCACCGCCCTTGGCGAAACCGGCGACACCGCCCTGACCCTCGCCATCGATGCGATAGGAATTCGGCGGGTCGAGGTCGAGCAGCTGCACCTTGCCGGTGAACCGGGCCGCGATCGGCCCGATCTTGACCGCAGCGGTCGCCTTGAGCTCGTGCCCGGACAGCTTCTCCATGCTCTCGCAGCCCGGGATGGACGCCTTGAGCACATCAGGGTTGTTGAGCGCTTCCCACACGCGTTGGCGGGGGGCGGGAATGCGGCGCTCGCCGGTCATGTCCATAAGTCGGGATCTCCTTGCGTGGGGCGGACGTTACTTGCAGGGTGGGGAAGGTGCAACGTGGCTGGACCCGACCCGAATGAGATTGAAGATATGGGGTCCGTGTGCCGCCTTGGCGAGCCTGCCCAGGCCGGTTCAGGCCGCCACGGCGCACGCCATGCCAAATCCGCTCTGGGCGGTGCCGTTTGTCGGGCTGCTGCTGACGATCGCGGTGCTGCCCCTGCTGGCACCGCGGTTCTGGCATCACCGGATGGGATGGGTGGCGGCCGGCTGGGCGCTGGCGCTGCTGGTGCCGCAGATGCTGCTGCTGAGCCCGGCCGCCGCGGCGGAAGGCGCCTGGCACGCCATTCTGCTGGAATATCTGCCTTTCGTGGCGCTGCTGCTGGCGCTGTTCACCGCGGGCGGCGGCATTCTGCTGGAAGGCGGCCCCTGGGGCACCCCGGCCGGCAACACGCTGCTGCTGGCCATCGGCACCGTGCTGGCCGGTGTGATGGGCACCACCGGCGTGTCGATGGTGCTCATCCATCCGCTGCTGCGCGCCAACGCGCATCGCAGGCGTCGCGTGCATCTGGTCGTGTTCTTCATCATTCTCTGCAGCAATGCCGGCGGCGCGACCTCGCCGCTGGGCGATCCGCCGCTCTATCTCGGCTTTCTGCAGGGCGTGCCGTTCGCGTGGCCGCTGCTCAACCTGGGCCTGCCGCTGCTGCTGCTGACCATTCCGCTGCTGACCGCCTTCTACCTCATGGACCGCGTTCTCTCCCGCGGTGAAGCGCTGCCCGAACGTGACACGCGGCTGCGGCTCAGCGGGCGCTGGAACCTGCTGCTGATCGCGCTGGTGGTCGGCTGCGTCCTGGCGCAAGGCGTATGGCATCCCGGTGACGTTGTGCTGCTCGGCCAGGCGATCGGGCTGGAGCGGGTGGTCGGCATGGTCGTCTTCGCCGCCATCACCGCGGTGTCGCTGGCGGTGACAAAGCGGCGGGTGCGGGAGAGCAATCTGTTCACCTGGGCGCCGATGGCCGAGGTGGGCAAGCTGTTCGCGGCGATCTTCATCACCATCGGGCCCGTGCTGGCACTGCTGCAGGCCGGCAGCGACGGGCCGTTTGCGGCTTTGCTACACCTGACCCGGGACGGGCAGGGCCAGCCGAGTGCGATCGCCTATTTCTGGCTGGCCGGATTGCTGTCGGCGTTTCTCGACAACGCGCCGACCTACCTCGTGTTCTTTCAGCTGGCGGGCGATGACGCACGCCAGCTCACCGGGCCGCTCAATCTGGTATTGATGGCGCTTTCGTCCGGGGCGGTGTTCTTTGGGGCGCTCACCTATATCGGCAACGCGCCCAACATGATGATCCGCTCGATCGCGGCACAGCGCGGCATCCAGATGCCAAGGTTCTTCGGCTATATCGGCTGGGCCGGTGCCATCCTGCTGCCAGGGTTTCTGGTGCTGAGCCTGTTCTTCGTATTTTGGCATTGATACCAACGGCCGTGATCGATGACTCTTCCATCGATCACGGCCGTTGGTATCGCGCGCCGGGTTGGCCGGCGGCGGCGCGCCAACCAAGACTCATACCAACGGTCATTCTTTATGACCGTTGGTATGACTTGAAGTGAAGAAAGCACTTCTTTTCTGAAGAAAAGAAGCAAAAGACTTTTATTCGTTGGAGCAGACCTCTCTGCGGAAAAGCGCGCCGGCCGATCGAAAGGGGGCTCTTTTTCAAAAAAGAACCGCGTCACTGCTCGCCAGAAAGCTCCCGCCGCCTGCGGTCCAGCTCCTCGCTGTAACGGCGCAACGCATACTGCTCTGTCAACAGCCCAATCACCCGCCGCGTCTCCAGACTATCAACCACCGCTAGCGCATCGCTCTCCGCCGCCTCGAACTGCGCCACCGCCTCCTTGATCGTCATCTGTGGAATCAGCGCGACATCACGGTCATGCAGCAGCTCGACCAGCTTCACCTGGTCCTCCGCGCCATGCGCCTCGCTCACCAGCAGCAGGCCGCAATACCGCGCCATGTCGTCCACCACCACCACCTGGCTGGTCGCGCCGAGCGGGAAATCCCGACGGAAACTGGCCAGCGACGTGTCGCTGCGCACCGTGCGCACCTCGCGGCGCATCATCCGCCCAACCGTGAGGTTGCGCATCCAGCCGATATCCACCGCCGAGCGGATGCTCTCGCCACGCAGATGGAAGCGCCAGGTGGCGAAGGAATAGCCAAAGGTGCGCCGCACCGTGATCGCCGACAGCACAGAGGCGGCAACCACGGCCACCGTCAACGGCAGGCTGCCGGTCGTCTCCAGCGCCAGAAACGCCATGGTCAGCGGACCACCGACAATCGCCACCGCCAGCGCCGACATGCCGACCACGGCAAACACCACCGGCGGCACCGAAGGGGCAACCACCACAAGGGCAATCAGCGCCCCGAACAGCTTGCCCAGCATGGCCCCCAGAAACAGCGAGGCGAAAAACAGGCCGCCGCGAAATCCGGAGCCGAGCGAGATGGCCGAGGCAGCAGATTTCAGCAGGATCAGCATGCCGATCTGCATCAGGGTGTAAGGCGCATCGAAACCCACCTGCAACGCCGCATGCCCTGACGAGAGCACCTGCGGCGACAGCAACGCCAGCGCGCCGACCACCGCCCCGCCGATCGCCGGTCGCGCCCAGATCGGCACACCGGAGCGGCGGAACATATCCTCGGTCAGCGTCACGCCGCGCATGATCAGAATGCCGACCAGCGCGCACAGCATGCCAAGCGCCAGAATCGGCAGATAGTTCGCCGGATCGATCGCCACCGGCACGCGCACGTCAAAGCCCAGATCATCCGGCACCAGCAGGCGCATGACCGAAACGGCGGTGATCGAGGCAACCATCACCGGCGCCAGCGTGACCAGCGAGTAGGTGCCGATCACCAGTTCGAAGGCATAGAACGCGCCGGTCAGCGGCGCGTTGAACGCAGCCGCGATGGCGGCAGCCGCACCACACCCAACCAGCAGCCGCAGATCGTTGCGTCGCACCCGGAAGCTGCGGCCAAGACGGGAGGCCAGCGCGCTGCCGATCTGGGTGTAGCCGGCCTCCAGCCCCACGGAGGCGCCGACCCCGTTGGACAGCATGGTGTGAGCGACAACGATCAGACTGTCATTGAGCGACATGCGCCCGCCATGCAGCGCGTTGGCCTCGATCGGATCGATGGCCCGGCGCTGCCACGTCCGCGCCGTCCACCAGCCGAACAGGCCAACCGCAAGCCCACCCACCGACAGCACCAGAATGCTGCGCAGGCCATGCACCTCGACCTGGCCGGACAGTCGCTCCGGAGAATCGAGCCCGAACAGCATTCGGTGCATCAGCTGGGTGATCACACCCATCGCGGTCACGCAGAGCCCCGCGATCACACCGACAAAGGCGGCCAGCACCACGAGCCAGATTTCATCGGCCCGCACGAGGGCGCGCAATGTCTGCGGAACGTGCACCACCCACTCACCCAGCTGGCGGCGGGCTCTGATCGGGGCACTCCGCCCCGCGGTCGTTCCAGAAAATCGCGCCATGGCGTGTCCAGGGCCTTCTATCGGTATGTGGCAAAGCCCACCGTCGCCGGGTGCTTCGCCACGCCACTATTCCTGCGCCCGGAATATCCCGGTCGCAACGCCACGCTGCGCTGCAATCATGTAAATATCATGTCAGAGATGATGAATTTTCACAGACCGCGCATGCGTCGCGTCGCCGCCAGATCGTGGTCGAGGAATTCCTCTACCAGCGCCACCAGCCCCGCATGCGGCACAAACCCCAGGCCCGGCGCGCGGGTGGCGGCAAAGCCCGAAGGCCAACCACCAACGATGCCCACCACAGCCGGGTCCGGTGCCGGCGTGACAAGGGCGCGGGTGCCGGGCCGCACCTGTTCCATCGCATCGAGCATGGCGCCGACGGTCACACTGAGCCCAGGCGGCGTGATGCCCCGATCCGCCCCCAGCAGCGCGGTGTCGAGCCTCGCCGCGTGCAGCAGCCAATCCACCGCATGGGCCGGGCTTGCAATCCAGACTGCGAAATCCTCAGGCACCGGCAAGGTGGTCGCAAGTCCCAGCAGCGGCTCGCGCAGCATCGAGGAGATGAAGCTGCTGGCCGCCTTGTTCGGCGCCCCCGGACGGATGGAGATCGTCGGCAGGCGCAGATTGACCACATCCAGAAAGCCGCGCCGGCTGGCATCGGCCAGGATCAGTTCCGCCGCCGCCTTCTGCGCGCCATAGGAATTGGCCGGAAGCTGCCGCGCGTCATCGGGCAGCGACACGCCCTGGCCGCCGCTGAAACTGGCCACCGAGCTGGTGAACACCACCCGCGGCGCATGGGCCAGGGCCCGGCAGGCATCCACCACCGCATCGGTGCCGCGCAGATTGACGCGGCGCCCCAGATCGTAATCGGCCTCGGCGGCAGCACTCACCACCGCCGCCAGGTGAAACACCACGACGGTCTGCGCGCCGATCACGCCGGCGGGCAGGTCGGTGATGTCGCCGCCGATGCAGTGCACCGGAAACGGGGCAGCCAGCGAGTCCGGCGCCGCAAGGTCGAACAACGTCAACGACGAAACCGCGCGCCCCCCGAGACCGCCGCTCGACGCAAGCCGCTCGGCGATCTTGCGCCCCAGGAACCCGCCGCCGCCGAGAATGGTGATATTCATCGTCGCATCCCTCCAACGCATCGGCCCCGGCGCATCAGCGCACCGCAACCGACCTTGTCGACCTGCTTAGGCCGCGGCATGCAGGTGGACAAGCACAGCGGAAGCCAAGGCGATGAACACCGGACTGACCAGACCGCCCGACATCAGCCCGCTCCGCATCGCGCCGGCCCGCGCCTGGATCCGCCTGCCGAGCGGACGCCGGCTCGACCTGCTGGCACCCACCCCGTTCGACTGGACGGACAAGGATCTTTCGATCGGCCTGTCCCGCACCTTCCGCTGGGGCGGCCACTCCATCTGGCCCGACAAGCCATTGTCGGTGGCGCAGCATTGCCTAGCCGTGCTGGAACGCCGCCGCCGCGCCACACCGCTTTCGGCTGCAGCACAGCTGCGCGAACTGCTGCACGACGCGGAGGAAGGGTTGATCAACTTCGACTGCATCTCCCCGCTGAAACCCTTCCTGGGCCCCGGCTTCGCCGAACTGCAGTCCCGCCTGACCGCCGTCATCGCCCTGCGCTATCGGCTGCCGACCTGGAGTCAGCACGAAAAGCGGGCCCACAAAAGGGCTGACATCGCCGCCGCCGCCGCCGAAGCCGTCCACATCGCCGGTTGGACGGTGGCTGAGGTTCGCGAAACCCTCGGCATCAAGGCCAAGGTCAGCGATCGCGATCATCTGGCCGGGCTGTACGGTGAAGTATCATGGCAACCCTGGTCGCCCGATCTCGCGGCCAAAAGATTTGCCGCCGAGTTGGCGCGGTTGCAGGCCATGCGCGATGGCGCCGCAATCGGAGACGGGCTCACGCCGCCCTGACACCGGCCACGAACTGGTCGATCTCGCTGGTCAGAATTCCGGTCTGTCGTGACAATGCATCAGCCGAAACCAGCACCCGGCCCGCCGCGGCGCCGGTATCCTGTGCAGCCTCGCTGACCCCGCCGATATTGGCCGTCACATCCTGTGCCGCCTGCGCGGTCTGCTGCACATTGCGCGCGATCTCGCCCGTGGCCGCGCCCTGCTCCTCCACGGCGGTCGCGATCGAGACGGCAATGGCGCTGACCTCCTGGATGGTGCCGGTGATTCCGCGGATGACCGTCACCGCCTCCTTCGTCGCGGATTGGATCTGCGCGATCTGCGCCGCGATCTCCTCGGTCGCCTTCGTCGTCTGGTTGGCGAGACTCTTCACCTCCGAGGCGACCACGGCAAAGCCCTTGCCGGCATCCCCGGCGCGCGCCGCCTCGATCGTGGCATTCAGCGCGAGCAGATTGGTCTGTCCCGCGATGTTGGTGATCAGTCCCACAACCTGGCCGATCTTCTCCGCCCCTTCGGCCAGCGAGCGGACGATGCCGTCGGTCCGCTTCGCATCCTCGACCGCGTGGCTGGTGATGCTCGAGGAATGTGCCACCTGCCGGCTGATCTCGGTGATGGAGGAGGTGAGCTGCTCTGCCGCCACCGCCGCCGTCTGCACCCCTGCGCTGGCCTCGCCGGCCGCCGTTGTCACGGTGATGGCGCGCTGGTTGGTGCGCTCCGCGGTCGTCGACATGGTGCCGGCCGTGTCCTGCAGATCCTGAACGCCGGCATTGAGATTCTGCACCAGCCCGCTGATCCTTGTCTCCAGACCGCGCACCAGGGAGTCGAGCAGTTGAACCCGCTGCTCCTCGGCCGCACGCGCCTGTGCCTGGGCCGCAGCCTGCGCCTTCCCGGTGCCGATGCTGTCCCGAAACACCTCCAGCGATCTCGCCAGGGCGCCAATCTCGTCGTTTCGGTCAGTGAACCGCAGTTGGACGGACAGATCGGACTCCGACAGCCGCGCCGTCGCGTCGCTGAGCATGCGCAGCGGACCGGTCACTCGCCGGCCGATGATCCGCAGACTTGCCAGCGCGAACCCGACCGCCAGCACCAGCCCGCCAAGTTCGGCCGCAAGCCTGATATCGGCTTCGCGCAACGCGGCCCCGGCGAGCCTCTCCGCGTCCTGCAGCGCGCCGTTGGCGACGTCGAGGGCCACGCCGAGCTTCGGAACGGTGTAGGGTGACCATTGGTCGGCGGTCATCTCCGGCGTTCCATGTATCGTCAGCGCATCGAGCAGACGTTCCTGCAACGCAATATAGTCGGGCGCAAACAAGGTCGATCGCGCATCGGCCACCGCTCTGCGAAATTCCGGTGACACCGGAAGCCCGACCAGCGCATCCTCAATCGCCCGCCACAGCGCGCCAGCCCCACCGATAAAGGCGGCATGCCGCAGCTTCGCATCAGGCGGCAACGCGCCTTTGCTCAGCCCCTGGGTGATCAACAGCGACGCCTCGCCGGACGTCTCGCGGGTCAGCCAGGCGAGCTGCTTGATCTCCATCAGCTGGGCGATCACCGGATCGCC
Organism: Rhodospirillales bacterium; assembly: GCA_037445025.1. GTDB lineage: Bacteria > Pseudomonadota > Alphaproteobacteria > Acetobacterales > Acetobacteraceae > CAIQQQ01. The sequence continues at coordinate 27,733 of JBBILI010000011.1, read as the reverse complement.
GGATTTAACGCCGGCGAACAGGCTGGCGGCGATCCGTTCCAGGGCCGCCTGCAACGCCAGCCCCTCGGTCTGATAATCCCCGGCCAATGCCGCCCGCCGTGCGGCGCCCGGCTGCGTGATTCCCGTGTCGAATTCGTGCTGCAGCGCCACCAGTCTGGCGGTGGCACGCCGCAATTCCGGCAGCAGCGCCTCCTTCTCGCCGAACGCGATGCTGTCGAGCTGTGCCGTGCCGGCTTCCAGGGCCGCCATCTCGCCCGCGCGCAAGGACCCGATGTAGCGCAGATTCTCCGCCGAAGCCGGCGCGCCGTTCTGCCAGAGCCGCTGCGTGTTGCTGCGGTCCGGACGCTGGAACGTCAGTGCCGTGAAGATCTGTCGCGAAGCCGACATGATATCCAGCGCCCTGGCGCTCTGCCGCTGGGTCGCCCACACATCCCACGCCCGCCAGCTCAGCTGGCTCACCAGCGCCGCCGATATCAGCAGAAGCAGCGTTTTCAGCAGAACACCAACGGACAGACGCCTTGTCATGATCGTCCCAGCCCTCCGATCCCTGTGGAAGGCTGCGGGAAAATGTTTAACGAAGTGTTGATACACGCAGGCGGGGGCCGACACACTTAATTGAGGCACTGTCGCAAAATTTGTCGCCACAGCGCTGCGTTCCCGTGTGATATTTTCGGCTACGGTTCCGTATCAAAGGGGTCAGTCCAATGGCCGCACCAGCCAAGCCTGCCGGCAAGAAAAAAGCCGATCTCGACGACATCATGGCCGTCGACGACATCAAGTCGCTCCTGGCCCGCGCCCGCCGCGGCACGCCGGCCAACTGCCTGATCGGCACCACCACAGACGACGAGGCGGTGATCTACCTCGATCGCAGAAAGAGCCCCAAGCAGCTCGTGGGCGTCGTGCAGCGCGCCGCGAGCGAGGCCGGGATCGGCCTCAACCGCACGTCGCTGCGCTACGGCCATATCAGCTTCAAGACCGCCGATGGCGCCGACGTGACGGAGAATGACGCGGCGGAGGCCGATTCCGACGAGACCGGTCGGGTCCTGCACATCCTCGTCAACAAAGAGCCGATGGGCGGTCTGCAACTGAAGCTGCGCGACCGGCTCAAAAAGGCAGGTTGCAGCAAGTTCGAGATCCATGTCGACAGCAAGATCGAACTGGAATCCGACGACGGCCCGACCGAGGCCCCGGCGACGGCACCAGCGCCACCGGCCCAGCCGAGCGAGCCGGAAGCTGTCGCGGCACCGGCTGCCCCCCCGCCTGCCCAGCCCGAGGAGACGGCAGCCCGGCAGCCGCAGGCGCCTTCCGACCAGGCGGCAGCGCCGCCGGCTGCGGCCAACCCGGCTGCAATGGCGCCGATCTCGGCCCGGCTGGTGGACCTCATGAAGCAGCTGCCCGGCATCATCCAGGCCGCCCCCGCGCAGAAGGGGCTTCTGGTCCAGCTCGCCACCGAAGCCAGCGCCGCGGTGAAGTCCGGCGACGCCATCGCTGCCGACGACGCGGTCCAGGTGCTGGTGGCGGCGGCCGATGCGGCACGCGCCCCGCAGACCGGCGGGCAGTCTGGCACTCCGCTCGGTTCCATCCCGCTGGCGACGCTCTCCAAGACCCGTGCCATCTGGCTCGCCACCCGCGGCGCGGTGGAGAAGCAGCTCGACACGCTGCACGGCAAGATGGCCGAGGTCTACCAGGACCACGATTTCGGCGCCCATCTCGAAAAGATCTTCCGCGACAAGGTCGAGCCGGTGCTGGGCACGCTGGACGACAGCCTGGTGCATATCCTCGATGAGGCCGGCAAGGCCAAGGACGCCGCCACCCAGAAGAAGCTGATCGGCGAAGCGCAGGACATGATCACCAGATATGAAACCTATCTCGCCAGCGAGAAGCTGATCCGCCAGCTCGACCAGAACCCGTTCACGGAGCTGAAGATCGAGGCCACCCTGACCAAAACGCTCGAGGCGCTGAACCGCACGCTCAGCAGCGTCAACAGCTCGCTCGCAGCCTGATGCGAGCTCGCTCGCAGCCTGACCGCCCTTATGCCGCCTGCACAGTGATCTGCTGCAGGCGGTGGCTGATCGTCTCGCACAGCCCCTGCAGTTCGGACTGGATATGCGGCGGCCCCCATTTCTGCGCGAGCGAGGTCATCGGCAGATAGCGCGCCGCGGCGGCAAGATGGGTGGTCTGCGCAATCACCTGCGGAAACACGGGGATCACCGCATTCAGCGTGCGCAGCCGCGCCAGGGTTTCCACATGGGTGCGGGAATTCGCCTGCATCTTCACCGCCACCAGCCCGATCGGCAGAATCCGCCGACCGACCGCCTGGCTGAACGCCTGCATCATCTGCAGCAGCTGCGGCACGCCGCGGGTGGACAGGATGTCCGGAATGACCGGGATCAGAAAACCGTCGGACGCGAACAGCCCGTTCTGGCTCACCGCGTTGAAGGTCGGCGCGCAGTCGATGATCACCACGTCGTAGCGCGACAGCACCGGCTGCAGATAGGCCTTGAGATGCCGGTGCACCGGCATCGGGCCATCAGGGGCAAGCTGCTGGGCGGCGAGCTGGTCCTGGATCGTGTAGAGCGCCGGCGCTGCGGCCAGCAGATCAATGCCGGCGAGGTCGCGGATCCCGCCGACATCCGCCTCGATCGTGGCGTCACACGGCAGCCAGCTCGTGCGCAGCTCGGCTGCACCGCGAAACGCGTGCACCACCGTGTGTCCCGTCGCGCGCAGCGTGCTCAGCCGCTCCGGTCCCACCAGCATCTCCGAGGCACTGGCCTGCGGGTCAAGGTCCACCACCAGAACCCGCCGCCCGAAGCGCGCGGCAAACATATGGGCGAGCGCCACCGCGGTGGTCGTCTTGCCGACGCCGCCCTTCAACGCGATCACGCAAAAGATCTGCGGCACGCGGCACGGATCCTTTCGTTTCAGGCCTCACGCGCCATCAGACAGGAGAAAGGCGGTCCGGGCACGCGAAAAACGCGTCAAACCAAGGATGTCACGCCGACGATAGCTCGCGTAGCACCAGCCGCACCCAATACGCCGCGCCGGTCAGGATCACCCGGTCGTTGAAGTCATACAGCGGCGTGTGCACCGCATGCGCGCCGCCGGTGCCGAGCATGATGTAGGCGCCTTGCTTCTCCTCCAGCATATAGGAGAAATCCTCCGACCCCATCAGCGGCGCGGTGTTGCGCTCCACCCGCCCGCTCCCCACCGTCTCGGCGGCGGCGTCAGCCGCGATCCCGGTCTGGGTCGGATGGTTGTAGGTCGGCGGATAGCGCCGGTCATATTCGACAACCGCGGTACACTCATGCGACGCGGCCAGGCCCTGCGCCAGCGCCGCGATCCGCCGTTCCAGCGTGTCACGGACCTCGTTGGTATACGAGCGCGCGGTGCCACGCACGACGAACTCTGACGGAATGATGTTGGGGCTGCCCCACAGCCCGCCGGTGACATGGCCGACGCTGATCACCGCCGAATCCAGCCCCGACAGATTGCGGCCCACGATCGTCTGCAGGCCCAGCATGAAATGCGCCAGCGGCACGCTCGGATCGGTGCCGGTCTGCGGCGCGGCCCCATGCCCGCCGGTGCCATGAAACCGCACCGTCCAGCTGTCGGAACTCGCCATGATCATCCCAGGCCGGATCGCGAAATGCCCCTCGGGCAGGAACGGCATGGCATGCAGGCCATAGACGCTGTCGACCGGGAAGCGGTCGAACAGCCCGTCCTCGATCATGGCGCGGGCCCCGGCGAGGCCCTCCTCGGCCGGCTGGAAGATGAACTGCACAGTGCCCGCGAAGTCGCGATTCGCCGCGAGGTAGCGCGCAGCACCGAGCAGCATGGTGGTATGCCCGTCATGCCCGCAGGCGTGCATCTTGCCTGGCACGGTGCTGGCGTAGGGCGCGCCGGTCGTCTCCTGGATATGCAGCGCATCCATGTCTGCCCGCAGCCCGATGGCGCGCTGGCCCGGCCGGGTGCCGGCAAGCGTTCCCACCACCCCGGTGCGGCCGATCCCCTCGGCCACGTCCAGCCCCAGCGCCCGCAGCTCCGCCGCCACGATGGCAGCGGTGCGCACCTCCTCATAGGCGGTCTCCGGATGGGCATGGATGTCTCGCCGCAGCGCGATCAGCGCCGATTCATGGGACCGCAGGGCTGCAACAATGGGATCGGGCATGTCGGTCTCATCGGCGAAAGCCTGATGGTGGAGTGCGATGGTCTGCTCCGCAACCCCAACGCTTGAGACCGCGCGCAAGCTTCGCTAGGAGCGAAGCATGACCCAGGCCCAACCGACCCAGCGCCCGCGTTCCCCCCATTTCGGCTCCGGCCCCTGCGCCAAGCGCCCGGGCTGGTCGCTGGCGGCGCTGGAAGGGGCCATGCTCGGCCGCAGCCATCGCGCGGCCGCCCCCAAGGCGCTGCTCGCCGAGGTGATCGACCGCTCCAAGGCGCTGCTCGGCCTGCCGGCGGACTGGCGCGTGGCCATCGTCCCAGGCTCGGACACCGGCGCGGTGGAGATGGCGATGTGGTCGCTGCTCGGCCCACGCCCCGTCGACATCCTCTCCTTCGAGACCTTCTCCACCACCTGGGCGGTCGATGCCACAAAGCAGCTGCGCCTCGACGCAACAGTCCTCTCGGCCCCGTTCGGCCAGATCCCGGACCTCACCCAGATCGATCCCGCGCACGACCTTGTGTTGGCCTGGAACGGCACCACCTCCGGCGCCCGCATGCCGAACGGCGACTTCATCGCCGCCGACCGCGCCGGCCTGGTGATCTGCGATGCCACCTCCGCCGCCTTCGCCATGGCGCTGCCGTACGACAAGCTCGATGCCGTCACCTGGTCCTGGCAGAAGGCGCTGGGCGGCGAGGCGGCGCATGGCATGCTGGCCCTGTCGCCACGCGCGGTGGCACGGCTCGAGAGCCACACCCCATCCTGGCCGATGCCCAAGGTGTTCCGCCTCACCTCCGGCGGCAAGCTCAACGAGGGGCTGTTCCGGGGCGAGACCTTGAACACCCCCAGCATGCTCTGCGTGCAGGACGCGCTGGACGGGCTGCGCTGGGCGCAATCCATCGGCGGCCTGCCCGCGCTGATCGCCCGCAGCGAGGCCAATCTCGAAGCCGTCGCCGCCTGGGAGGCGCAAAGCCCCTGGGCGCGCTTCCTGGCCGAGGACGCCGCCATCCGCTCCTCCACCGCAATCTGCCTGCGCATCGTGGCCGACTGGTTCCAGGCGCTGGACCTGTCAGCCCAGACCGTCGCCGCCAAGAGGATGACCGCCCTGCTGGAACGCGAAGGCGTGGCGTTCGACATCGCCTTCTACCGCGATGCGCCGCCGGGCCTGCGCATCTGGGGCGGGGCCACGGTGGAAACCGACGACATCGCAGCGCTGCTGCCCTGGCTCGATTGGGCCTATGCCAGCGTCGCAGCTGAGCTGGCGCCCGCCTGAGCGATAGGGCTAGCATCACTTCGCGCCACGACGTGAGGGTGAGATGACGTTCGGCAATCGCTCTCTCGGCATTCATCTGGCCCGCGGCCTGGCCGGCCTGCTGTGCCTCTATGTCGCCATCGCCTATGGCAGGCAGATCGGACTGCCGGCCGTCCTGCTGCTGCCGGCCGCCCTGTGGGCCATGAAGGGCTGCCCAACCTGCTGGATGGTCGGGCTCGGCGAAACCCTGGCCCAGCGCCGACGCGCAAGCGGCAACACGCCCTGACTCCGCCAGATCGTCACAGACGTGGCGCGTGCCACTCGCTGTAGTCATAAGATCATAGCGGAGATCGGCATGCGCACCCTGTTTCTGATCGCAGCCCTGCTGCTGGCCACGGGCCCGGCACGGGCCGAAACCCTGCAGATCTACGCCGCAGGCAGCCTGTCTGCCGCCATCCCAGACCTGCTGCTGCACTTCCCTTCGGGGCCGGACCATCCGGCCCCCCCGGTGTTCGGTCCGTCCGGGCTGCTCCGCGCGCAGATCGAAGCCGGTGCGGCCGTGGATGTGATGGCCTCGGCCGACATGGACCAGGCGCGCCGCCTCGCCCTCGGCCATCCCGAGCGGCCGGTGATCGCGTTCACCCGCAACCGCCTCTGCGCCATCGCCCGCGCCGGCATCGGCCTCACCGCCACAGATCTGCTGGACCGGCTGCTCGACCCGTCCGTCCGACTGGCCACCTCGACGCCGGGTGCCGATCCCGGCGGCGACGACGCCTTCGCGGTGTTCGCCCGTGCCGAGGCGGTCCATCCCGGCGCCCGCGCCGTGCTGGCGGCCAAGGCCCTGAAGCTGGTGGGTGGCGGCGCCGCGACACCGCTGCTGGTGCCCGGCCAGGGCGCCGTTGAAGGCGTGTTCCTCGCCGACAAGGCCGATGTCATGCCGGGCTACTGCAGCGGCAGCGCCGCCGTGCTCGGCCACGTGCCGGGCCTGGTCTCCATCGAGCTGCCGCCCTCCCTTGCGGTGGGTCCGGCCTACGGCATGGTAGTGCTCACCGAAAAGCCCGGCCGGCTTCGTCCGCCGCATCGTGCGGATCACCGGAGCAGATGGATACACCGCGGCCCTCGCCCTCGCCGAGCTCGCACCGGAATTCGCCGACCATCCCATCCAGCTCGCAACGGCGATGGACGGCACGCCCTTGCCGGACCACAGGCTGCGCCTGATCGTGCCCGGCGATAGCCGCGGCGGCAGATCGGTCCAGGACGTGATCCGCATCGATGTGGAGCAATACTCTTAACGAATAAAAGTTTTTTGCTTCTTTTTTTCAAAAAAGAAGCAAAAAACTTTCATTCTTTAGGGCTCACAAAATCCGGCGGGATTTGCCATGCCGCGCCCGGGTGCTATGCCGCGCGGGCCCCACGGCACGAGCGAGTGACATGACCGACGAAAATCCGCCGAACCTGGCCCTGCTGCCCGCAGGCCTGCGCGACCTGCTGCCGCCGGAAGCCGAAACCGAGGCCGCCTCGGTGGAGGCCGTCATGCAGGTGTTCGCCCTGCATGGCTATCAGCGCGTCAAGCCGCCGCTGCTGGAATTCGAGGACGGCCTCCTGTCCGGCTCCGGCGCCGCCATGACCGACCAGGTGTTCCGCCTGATGGACCCCGACACCCACCGCATGATGGCGGTGCGCGCCGACATCACCCCCCAGGTCGCCCGTATCGCCGCCACCCGCATGGCCCACACCGCCCGCCCGCTGCGGCTCTGCTACGCCGGCCAATGCCTGCGCAGCCGCGGCGCCGGCCTCAACCCGGACCGCCAGCTGGCCCAGGCCGGCATCGAGCTGATCGGCCCCGACGCCGCCCAGGCCGACGCCGAGATCATCGCCGTCGGCGCCGAGGCGCTCGCCGCAATCGGCCTGACCCGCATCAGCTTCGACCTCACCATGCCCACCCTGGTGCCCGCCCTGCTCGACGCCGCCGGCGTCACCCCCGAGGCCCGCCGCCACCTCGCCCGCGCGCTCGACCGCAAGGACGCCGCCGAGGTCGCAACCCACGGCGGCGCCCTCGCCGGCACATTGACCACGCTGCTGCTGTCCGCCGGCCCCGCCGACCGCAGCCTCGCCGCCATCGATGACGCCGCCCTGCCGCCCTCCGTCCGCGCGCTCGCCGACCGCCTGGCCGCAACCGTCGCCGCCATCCGCGCCCTGGTGCCGGGCCTCAAACTGACCGTCGACCCCGTGGAGTTCCGCGGCCTGCGCTACCACACCGGGGTGTGCAGCACGATCTACGCCCCCGGCCGCCACGAGGAGCTCGGCCGCGGCGGCCGCTACCTCTGCGGCGACGGCGAACCCGCGACGGGTCTGACCCTCTACCCCGACGCCGTGCTGCGCGCCGCCCCGGCACGCGTGGCCCGCCCACGTGTGTTCGTGCCAGCCATGAACGGCACGCCCCTGGACGCCTCCGCCATCCGGGCGCAAGGCTACGCCACCGTCGCCGGCCTCGATCCCGAGGCCGATCCCCAGGCCGAGGCCGCCCGCCTCGGCTGCACCCATGTCCTGACCGAGGGCGGTCTCCACGCCCTCACCGCGGAGTAGCAAATGGCCAACGTGACCGTCATCGGCGCCCAGTGGGGCGACGAAGGCAAAGGCAAGGTGGTGGACTGGCTCGCCAGCCGCGCCGATATCGTCGTGCGCTTCCAGGGCGGCCACAACGCCGGCCACACGCTGGTGGTGGGCAACCAGACCTACAAGCTGAGCCTGCTGCCCAGCGGCCTGGTGCGCGGCAAGCTCGGCATCATCGGCAACGGCGTGGTGGTGGACCCCGAGGCGCTGCTCGCCGAGATCGCCCGCGTCCGCGCCCAGGGCCTGGCCGTCACGCCCGAGACCCTGCGCCTGGCCGAGAACGCCACGCTGATCCTGCCGCTGCACGGCGCCATCGACCGCGCCCGCGAGGGCGCCCGCGGCGATCGCAAGATCGGCACCACCGGCCGCGGCATCGGCCCGGCCTATGAGGACAAGGTGGCCCGCCGCGCCATCCGCGTCTGTGACCTCGCCGAGCCCGAGACCCTGTCGGACAAGCTCGACGAGCTGCTGCTGCACCACAACACGCTGCTGGCCGGCCTGGGGGCCGAGACCTTCGAGAAGCAGGCCCTGCTCGACCGGCTGCTCGCCCTGGCCCCGCAGATCCTGCCCTATGCCGAAGCCGTCTGGATCCGCCTCGACGAGGCCCGCCGCGCCGGCAAGCGCATCCTGTTCGAGGGCGCCCAGGCCGTCATGCTCGACGTGGACCACGGCACCTATCCTTTCGTGACCAGCTCCAACACGGTCGCCGCCACCGCCGCCTCCGGCTCCGGCTCGGCGCCGTCCTCGGTGGGCTTCGTGCTGGGCATCGCCAAGGCCTACTGCACCCGCGTCGGCTCCGGCCCGTTCCCCTCGGAGCTGCATGACGAAACCGGCCGCCTGCTCGGCGAGCGCGGCTTCGAGTTCGGCACCGTCACCGGCCGCCCGCGCCGCTGCGGCTGGTTCGATGCCGCGATGGTGCGCCAGGCGGTGAAGGTCGGCGGCATCCACGGCCTCGTCATGACCAAGATCGATGTGCTGGACGGGCTGCCCGAGCTGCGCATCTGCACCGGCTACCGCATCGACGGCGCGGTGTTCAGCCATCTCCCGGCCGGCCAGCGCGCCCAGGCGGCGGCCGAGCCGATCTACGAGACGCTGCCCGGCTGGTCCGGCACCACCCGCGGTGCGCGCTCCTGGGGTGAGCTGCCGGCGGAGGCCATCAAATACATCCGCCGCATCGAGGAGCTGGTGGAGGCGCCGGTGACGCTGCTGTCCACCGGCCCGGACCGCGACGAGACGATTTTGATGCGCGACCCGTTCGAGGGCTGACGGCCTGATCCCGGGGACATCATCGCGGTGATCACTTGGTGACCATCTTGTGTACGGTACCAAAACCGACGAGGGCTGTCACTTGGGGCACAGCTGTTTATCGTCGGGCCTGCTAACACAGGTCATCGAGCAGTGGGCGGCACGAATGATGGCACCAAGAGACTGCAAATCGCTGATGGTGTCGACATTGGCGCGCCCGGCCAGAACCGGATGCACGACTGTGGCGGGACCGGACCAGGCCGGGCCCGAACCGGCCCGGCCACCGGCGCAGGTGCTGGCGTTTCCGCAACCGGCAGCACCGCGCAACCGGCTGACCATGCGTGATCGCATGGAGGTTCTGCGCTGGGTCGAACGCAGCGAGCGCCACGGCTTTACCCGCATCGTGTTCGACAGCGCCTCGGAGCGATCCGGCCATGAGCCCGGCGACTATATCCTGATCTACGGACGCGACGCGTCATGGGCCAGCTGGGGCATCGGCTTCACCGAAAGCCGGCTCACGCTGTGGAACGCCGCCACCGGCGTCACCATCGGCAGCTACACCACAATGGCCGAGACACTCTGCCGCGTGGCGAAATCGACTGCCATCGTCTGACCCGGCCGCCGGGCAGACCCGTTTGCGTTTTGGTAAGACTTTCATCGCAGACTGACCTCCGTTCAGAAGCGCGGTGGCCATGTCAGAGCAGCGGGACAGCGCCGGATCCGGCCTGATCGCAGAGACTTATCTGGTGGATGGCGGCCTGCGGCTGCCGGGCGAGGCGGGCGGCATGCCGGCCTTCGCCGCGATTGACCAGCGCAAGGGCCAGCGTGACCTGATGGCGGTGCAGGTGGCGCCGGACGCGCCGCCGCGCATGGCGGCAATCAGCAGCATGACCGGCAGCGTGATCGGAACCGGCGTGATCGGCTCCGGCATGATCGGCTCCGGCATGATCGGCTCCGGCATGGGCGGTGGTGCGATCGATGGCGTGCTGAGCCCGCTGGCCCATGGCTCGGCTGCCGCCGCTCCGCCGGGTCCCGATGGCAGGGCGGCGCTGTATGTGATCTGCCCGCGCCCCAGCGGTCCGGCACTCAGCGCCCTGCAGGCCGGTCCCGGCATCTGGTCCGAGGCCGCGCTGCTGCAGAACCTGGTCCGCCCGGCCGCCCTCACGCTGGCGCGGCTGGAGGAACGCGGCCTGACGCACCGCAGCATTCGGCCCAACAACCTCTACCAGCCCCATCCCGGCGCGCCGGTGCAGCTCGGCTGCGCCTGGGCCGGCCCACCGGCGCTGCTGCAGCCCGCGGTGTTCGAGCCGCCATACTCCGCCATGTGCCATCCCGCCGGCCGTGGTGACGGCAGCATCGCTGACGACGTCTATGCGCTCGGCGTGGTCCTGCTGAGCCTGGCTCTCGGGCAGGTGCCGCTCGCCGGGCTCGAACCGGACGATGTCATCCGCCGCAAGCTGGAACTCGGCAGTTTCGTGGCCCTGGCCGGCTCAGCGCGCCTTTCGCCGACGATTGCCGATCTGGTCCGCGGCATGCTGGCCGAGGAGCCCAGCCATCGCCCGGTGCCGCGCCTGCTGGCCGATCCGCTGGCCGCGCGGGCCCGCCGCGTCGCCGCCCGGCCGCAGACACGCGCGCAATCGGCGCTGGCATTCGGATCCGCCCAGGTCTGGAACGCCCGCAGCCTGGCCTTAGCCCTGTCACGCGACCCCGAGGGCGCGGCGCATCTGCTGCGGGGGTTCGCGGTGGATCTCTGGCTGCGCCGTGCCCTCGGCGACCCGGTTCTGGCCGGTCGCGTCGAGGCCGTGGTGCGGGACCCCGATCCCGAGCCCGGCACCCGGCCGGTGGATCCGCCGACGATCGTCATGCGGGCCGTGAGCGTGCTCGATCCGCTGGCGCCGCTGGTCTGGCGCGGGCTCGCCTTGTTTCCCGACGCGCTGGGGCCGCTGCTGGCCGCCGTGTCCGGCGGTCAGGCCTCGCGTCCCCAGGCCGGGATGGACGGCATCGTCGAACTGATCGAGGGCGATGCGCTGGACCTCTGGACCCGAGCCCGCCCGGAGCGGGGCGATCCGGCAACCGCCTGGCCCGGCACGGTGGAGCTGCGGGTGCCCTTGCGCGCGGCCGGCTGGGCCGGCGGGCCCGCGCGTGTCACCTACGCGCTCAATCCTTTGCTGCCCTGCCGCAGCGCGCTGCTCGCCGGCATCTGTGTGGTCCGGCTCGCCGATGTGCTGCCGGCCCTGGAACGCGTCGCCGCCGGCCTGGCCGATCCTCGCACCGACATGCTGATCGACGCGGAACTCGGCGCGTTCCTGGCCGCACGCCTCAGCGGCCGTGCCGACGCCGACCTGGCCATTCTGGCCCATCTCGACCAGCAGGCCGATGATCCACGCGGCGAACGGGGCCTGGCCCAGCTGCGGGTGCTCACCCTGCTGCAGGGCCGTGGCACCGCACAGCCGGCGCCGGCCCTGGCGCAGGCCGCCTTGCGGTCAGTGACCCGGGCGCTGGCGGCCTGGCATCACCGGGGGCAGCGCGCCGCGCGCGAGGCAGCCCTCCGGCAGGCGGCCGAGGCGGGCCAGCTGTCGGACATGCTGGCGCTGATCGAGGACGTGCCGGCGCGCAAATCCGCCGCGAGCGCCGCCGCGGCGGCGTCGGCCGAACTGCGCCGGATCGCCGCGGATCTGGCATCGCTGGATGCCGACACCGGGCTGCGTGACGCCACAATCCGCGTCTCAGGCGAGGAGATCGCCAAGGCGGCCGGGCTGGTCGTCCTTGTCTGCACGGTGGTTGCCAAGGTGTTGTCGTGAACAAGGTGAAATCGTGAACAGCAATGCATCCCAGTCCACGCCGGCCAGATCACGCACCCGCCGGATGGGCGGCGTGTTGCCGGTGCTGGCTCTGCTCGCCCTGGTCATCTTCGCCGCCCCGAGCGCGGTCGTGATCGTGATCCTGCTGCTGCCCACAGCCCTTGCCAGGGCCGGCGATTCCAGTCCCGGCCATCCATTGACCCAGGCGGTCCTGCTGTTCGGCAGCGCCGGCGCGGTGCCCTGCCTTGACCAGCTGTGGCACCTCGGCAACCGGCTGCCCGAGGCGATCGCGCTGGCCACGGATATGCACACCGTCGCCTTGTGCTGGGCGCTGCAGGCCGCGGGCTGGCTGCTCGGCCAGACGATCCCGATCGCCATCGCCGCCATCACCCGGGGCGAGATCGCCCGCCAGCGCGCAACGCTGGAACAGCGGCGCGCCACCCTGGAGGCGGAGTGGGACTGGCACTGATCGCGGTTCGGCCGGGCGCAGTGGAGTGACCCGGCCCCGCCCAGGCTTTGCGCAATCGAAGCTTTGCGCAATCGAAGCTTTGCGCAATCGAAGCTTTGCGCAATCCAAGCTTTGCGCAATCGAAGCTTTGCGCAATCCAAGCTTTGTGCAATCCAAGCTTTGTGCAATCCAAGTTCCGGCGCCGGCCGGCTCAGCGCCCCATGCGTGTGAGAAAATCGATCTGCCACCGCATCTCCTCGGCGCAGAGCGGGAAAGCATTGCCGTCCAGCGGAAGCAGCACCGCGTCGGGCGCCAGCCGCGCCAGAAGCATCTGCAGCGGCGCTGCCACCCGCATCGAAAGCCCCGCCTTCCAGACAAGGCTCACCAGGCCCTTGGTGCTGCGCAGCATGGCCGCGCGGTCCACCACGGATGGCGGCACCTTTGCGGCGGCTGCCAGAAGAGCGGTGCAGGCGCGCACATCGCCATGCCGGGCACAGTCGAGCAGGCGCTCCTCCGTGACACGCATGGTGTTCACAGGGTCTTGGGCGGACCCTGCCCACGCCTCGGGCTGGGACTGCCCCAGATGCGCATTGAGCCGCGCCTGCAGCTCCTGCACCAGCTCGGCCTCCAGTCCGCCGCGCCGCGCGAGCTCGGACAGAAGTTGGCCGGACACGATCTGCGACAGCGCCCGCGCCGCGCGGCTCGACAATTCAGGACGATGCACCAGCGGGCGATGCCAGGCGACATGCTGGGCCGCCTGATCCACCAGCGAGTCGAGCGTGGATTCGCGAATCACCGCCGAAGGATTGCGCAGCAGTGCCAGGATGGCACCGGCGTCGCCGGAGCCGGCGATGGCATCGGCCACCGCACCGCTCACCCCGGGGCGTCGGGCGATGGCGGTGGCGGTGAGAGGGGAGGGGGGGGTCGCCAGCAGTGACAGCAGATCATCCGCCGTCAGCAGCGGCGAGAGCCGAATGACCGGTTCCGCCACGGACATGTCGGTGTCCGCCACCAGCCGCAGAATGAGCGTCCGCGGCGCCTGTGGCATGTCATGGACAATCTCTGAAATGGCAGCGCGCACCCGCGCCACCTCGTCCTGGGCCAGGCGGGTCAGCGCCTCCATCGCCTGATCGAGCAAGCGGGCGCATTCGGGCGCCGCCAGCGTCGGCAGCATGCTCGCGAGCCTGCGCGCCAGCAGGGCCCGCACCCGCGCATCCGGATCCTGGGCGAGCTGGTCGGCCAGCGGCAAAGGCAGTGCCGGGTTGACCGCAAGGGCAGCACGCACCGTCACATCCGGGTCAGTCAGCAGCGGCTCCAGCGTCTCCGGCAGAACGTCCCGGCTGGAGGCGGCCCGCACGCGGGCCGCCGGTTCACTCAGGGTGCCGCGGGCGGTCCAGTCCGTGGCGCTCCAGGGAAGGCCGGACGGGTCCGCCGCCTTGCGTGCGCCCTGGGCGTCCTGCTGCGGGGTTCGGCCTGCGTCCAGAACTGGGCCGGGTGCCGTATCGTCGGGTGGCGCCATGCTGGACATCATTCATCCTCCGGGCGATGCAGCCGCCAATGACCACGGCCGGCGCGTTTGACCTTGTACATCGCCTGATCGGCGCGCTGGATCAGCAGCTCGATATCCTCGTCCCGGCCCGGCCAGCGCGTGGCGATGCCGATCGACAGCGTCATCTTGACCTGCAGCCGGTCATCGGGATGGGCCAGCGCGAACGGGCCATCGACCCGCAGCGACTCCGCCCGCTCGGCCGCCGCCAGCTCGTCCGCCCCATCGAGCCACACCGCGAATTCATCCCCGCCGAACCGCGCGATCAGATCGGCCGGGCGCACCGTCGCGCGCAGCAGGCTGGCCACCCGGCACAGCGCCGCGTCGCCGGCCTCATGGCCATGGCAGTCGTTGACCACCTTGAAGTGATCGAGATCGATGAACAGCAGTGTCCCCGGCAGGCCATCGCGTTCCAGCCGGTCGATCCGCTTGCCCACCTCGTGCAGGAACGCGCGACGGTTCAGCAGGCTGGTCAGCGGATCGGTCCGCGCCTGCAGCGCCAGCTCCTGCTGCACATGCTCGTGCTGCAGAATGATGCGGATCATGGCACTGGCCGAGCTGCACAGCGCCAGATCGTCCTTGTCCATGGCGCGGCCCCGCGGCGCGCGCCAGGTGAACAGCCCGGTGGTCTCGCCCTGGCCGTGCCGGCAAGGGCACATCAGCACAATGTGGCCGTCTTCGGTCGTGGCACTGCGCGGCTCGGCACTGGCGCGTTCCAGCAGCAGCCGGGCGGTGGGGATCACCGGCAGCGGGTTGCCCGCGGTCTGGTGCAGCACGCGCGGCTGGGTCCCACCCAGCGGCAGATCCATCACCGCCGCCCCATCGAGCCCGATGGCGGTGACCAGCGAGTCGAGCGCCACCTGCATCATCCGCGGCGCCAGCACCTCCTGGCGCATGCCCCACAGGATATGGTCCAGCGCCTTGCTCCGTCGCAAGGTGGAGGCCAGCAGAGATTCGTCGCGTTCCTGGTCGGTGACGTCTTCGGCCATGCCACGGGTGCCGACCACGCGCCCCTCGGCATCCAGCATGGGCGTGGCCGCAAACGAGAAGCAGACGTGGCTGCCATCCCTCTGGCGCAGCCAGGCACGCCGCCTGCGATACGGCGACAGCGGCTGAAACGGATTGAAATGCGACAGCCCGGAGGTCTGCACCAGCAGCTGTTCCGCGGACCGGCCGAGCAGCGCGCTGACCGGCCAGCCCAGCACAGGGTCCGGCGCCACGAAGATCAGCCGGCCCTGCACATCCGTCTCAAAACAGAAATCCGCCGAGAGCGACACCAGGTCCCGCCAGCGCTTGCGGCTCTCCAGCAGCGCCCCATGCACCGGATCGGCCAGGGAAAGCGGGTTCAGGACAGATTGGGAGACATTGTCATGATGCATGCGAGGCCCGACGTTCAGGACACCGCCATTCCACGCCAGAAGAATTGAGGATTGGTTACCGCGCGGCCCACGGCCATGCCGGAACCGGAATTGACAGGGCTGCACAGCCTGCACATGGTCCGCGCTCTACCAGCGAGGCACGCCATGACCCACTCCGATCTGCAATCCACCATCGAAGCGCTGTGGGAGACGCGTGACCGGCTCTCGCCCGCCACCACCGGCACGCCCCGCGAGGCGGTGGAGCAGGCCCTGGCCCTGCTCGAGTCCGGCACCGCGCGCGTGGCAGCCCCCACCTCCGAAGGCTGGGTGGTGAACGAGTGGCTGAAAAAGGCGGTGCTGCTTTCATTCCGCCTCTATGACAGCGCGCCCATGCCAGGCGCCGGCGGCTCCGACGTATGGGACAAGGTGGGCATGCTCACCGCCGGCTGGAGCGAGAACCGCTTCAAGGAGGCCGGCTTTCGCATGGTCCCCGGCGCCGTCGTGCGCCGCTCCGCCTACATCGCCTCGGGCGTGGTGCTGATGCCCAGCTTCGTCAATCTCGGCGCCCATGTCGGCCGCAACACCATGGTCGACACCTGGGCCACGGTCGGCTCCTGCGCGCAGATCGGCGCCAACTGCCATCTCTCCGGCGGCGTCGGCATCGGCGGCGTGCTCGAACCGCTGCAGGCCGCGCCCACCATCATCGAGGATGACTGCTTCATCGGCGCCCGGTCCGAGGTCGTCGAAGGCGTGGTGGTCGAACGCGGCTCGGTGCTGTCCATGGGCGTGTTCCTCTCCGCCTCCACCAAGATCGTCGACCGCGCGACGGGCGAGATCTTCGTCGGCCGCGTGCCGGCCTATTCCGTCGTGGTGCCCGGCACGCTGCCCGGCAAACCCTTCCCCGACGGCACACCCGGCCCCGCGCTGTCCTGCGCCGTCATCGTCAAGCGTGTCGACGCCCAGACCCGCTCCAAGACGTCGATCAACGAGCTGCTGCGCGACTGATGGACCCCGTTGCCCTCACGCAGGCACTGATCCGCTGCGCCTCGGTCACCCCGGCCGATGACGGCGCCATGTCCGTCCTGACCAGCGCCTTGGAATCCCTCGGCTTCACCGTCACGCATCTGCCCTTCGGCACCACGCCCAACCTGTTCGCCCGGATCGGCCAGGGCCAGCCGCATCTCTGCTTCGCCGGCCACACAGATGTGGTGCCGGCAGGGCAGGGGGCCTGGACGCTGCCGCCCTTCAACGGCGACATCCAGGACGGCCTCCTCTACGGCCGTGGCGCCTGCGACATGAAGGGCGCCATCGGCGCCTTCGTCGCTGCGGCCGCCCGCCGGCTGCAACAACCGCTGACAGGCTCGATCAGCCTGCTGATCACCGGCGACGAGGAAGGACCCGCCACCGACGGCACCGTCAAGGTGCTGGACTGGATGGAACAGCACCAGCAGATCCCGGATTTCTGCCTGGTCGGCGAGCCCACCAACCCCACACGCCTGGGCGAGATGATCAAGATCGGCCGCCGCGGCAGCCTCAACGCCAGGCTCACCGTGCACGGCATCCAGGGCCACGTCGCCTATCCCCAGCGCGCCGACAATCCCGCGCATCGCCTGATCCGGGCGCTTGCGGCGCTGACCGCCGCCCCGCTCGATGCCGGCAGCGCGTGGTTCCAGCCGTCGAGCCTGCAGGTGACCAGCCTCGACATCGGCAACACCGCCACCAACGTCATCCCCGCCGCCGCCCGCGCCATGCTCAACATCCGCTTCAACGACCGCCACAGCGGCGCGAGTTTGGCAGCCTGGCTGCGTGCCACCATCGCCCAGCACGCCGAGCGGTTCGACCTTGACATTTCGGTCAGCGGCGAAAGCTTCCTCACCGCGCCCGGCCCGGCGGTGACCACGCTGGCCCAGGCCATCGAACGCGCCACCGGCGTCTCGCCCAAGCTCGACACCGGCGGCGGCACTTCGGACGCCAGATTCATTGCCCGCTTCTGCCCGGTGACCGAATTCGGCCTCGTCGGCGCGACCATGCACCAGGTGGACGAGCGCGTGCCGGTGGCCGAGCTCGAAGGCCTCACTGACGCCTACGCCGCGATCCTCGACGCCTTCCTGCCCGCATGAGCATCTGGGCCGGCATGCTGCAGCTGGCACGGTTCCGGCCGGACGGGTTCGCAGCCTTCGGCGCCACGCCGCAGTCGGTGCTCAACAGCCTTGCCCCGCTGCTCGGCTTTCCGCTGGCCGGAACCCTGATCGGCGTGCTGAACGGCCGTGGTCTGGGCGCGGTGACCGATTTCTGTGTCGTGGTCGTGGCCCTGCTGACGCCGCTGGTGATCAGCCACGCCCTGGCCGGCGCCTGGGGGCGCGGACCCGCCTGGCCGCGCTTTGCCACCGCCTCGAACTGGTGCCAGTGGCTGGTGCCCCTGTTCGGCGCCGTCGTGGTCCTGACCGCTACCCTGCTCGACCGGATCGGCATGCCGGGTCGCCCGCTGCTGGGGGCGGCGTTTCTGGGGCTGTTCCTCTACGGCATCGCCCTGCAATGGTTTCTCGCCCGCTTCGGCCTCGGCATCTCCCGCGGCCGTGCGGGCCTGCTCGTGCTCTCGACCATCGTGGGAACCCTGTTCCTCGTCGTCATCCCGCAACTGCTGATCCGGCCCGCGCCATGACCGCCCTGAGCGCCGGACTGCAGGCGGCATTGCGGCTCGCCCGCGGCCACCCTGACGGCATGTCGCGCCTGCAGTCGCCCGAGGCGCCAGAGCGGGACATCGCGGCGACCAGTTTTCTGGCGCTGGCCGCCAGCCTGCCGTTCGAGTTCCTGCAGGGCTGGTTCGGCAGTTCCACGGGCCACGCGCTGCTGCAGGATGTGATGGTGGCGGTGGTCGGCTGGCTCGCCTTCGCTGTGGTGTCGCATCGCGTGGCCGTGAACGCCGGGCGCGTGGCCCTGTGGCCGCGCTACATCGCGGCCTGGAACTGGTGCAGCCTGCTGCAGAGCGCGGTGCTGACGGCGGGCCTGGCCACATCGCTGCTCGGCCTGCCCGAGCTGCTCAGCGAGACCCTGGTGCTGGTCATCGTGTTCTGGGCGATCTGGCTTGAATACTTCGTCGCCCGCGTGGCGCTCGGGTTCGGCCTGTGGCAGGCGATCGCCATGGTGGCGCTGGACTACGCGCTCAGCCAGATGGCGCAAAGCGTGATGGAGCGTCTGGGCTGAACGGATCGGGGTCGTAGACCACGTTGGTCAGGTAGAGCCCTTCCGGCGGCGCGGTCGGCCCGGCCTGTCGCCGATCGCGCGCCGCCAGTGCCGCGGCCACACGCGATGCGGGCCATTTGCCGTCGCCCACCAGCTTCAGCGTGCCCACCATGTTGCGCACCTGGTGGTGCAGGAAGCTGCGCGCCGCGGCGCGGATGGTGATGATGTCACCGCTCTGCGTCACCTCCAGCCGGTCGAGGGTGCGGACCGGCGATTTCGCCTGACAGGCCGTCGCACGAAACGACGTGAAATCGTGACGCCCCACCAGTGCCGCCGCCGCCTCCGCCATGGCGCCGATATCGAGCGGGTGATCGACATGCCAGGCATGGCCGCGATCCAGCACCAGCCGGGCGCGGCGGGTGTGGATGACGTAACGATAGGCCCGGCCGATGGCGGAGAAGCGGGCGCTCCAGTCGTCCGGCACCTCGGCGGCCTGCAGCACCGCCACGGCATGCGGCTTCATGTGGAAGTTCAGCGCATCGCGTATGGCATCGAGGCGGTGGCTCGCCGGCAGGTCCAGATGCGCGACCTGGCCGGTCGCGTGCACGCCGGAATCGGTGCGTCCGGCGGCCACGCAGGCGGTCGCCGCGCTTGCGTTGAGTTTCGCGGCGGCAGCCTCCAGGACTGACTGAACGGAGATGCCTTTGGCCTGGCGCTGCCAGCCGACGAATCCGCCGCCATCGTATTCGAGGCGGAGGGCAATTCTGCGGATCAAGGAAGCAAGGCCTTCTTTTCTGGAGAAAAGAAGCAAAAGACTTTCAAACGCTGGCGCGCGCCCTTTCCGGAGGAGGGCATCAGCCGATGGAAAGTTTTTTGGTTCTTTTTTTCAAAAAAGAACATTCTTGCTTCACTCAAACCTGGTTCCCGCCGCGATCCGCCGCCCATTGAGAAACGCCTCAGCCGACATCGCCGCCCGTCCCGGCGCCTGCAGCCGCGTGATACGCAAGGCGCCGGTCCCCGCCGCCACGGTCAGCCTCTCGTCGACCACGGTGCCCGGCACGCCATCGCCCGCCACCGGCTGTGCCGCCAGGATCTTGAGGGTCTCCCCCGCCCATGACGTGAAAGTGCCCGGCCACGGATTGAGCGCCCGCACCCGCCGATCGAGTGCCGAAGCGTCGTCCGCCCAGTGCAGCCGACCATCCTCGCGCGACAGTTTCGGCGCATAGCAGGCGCCCGCTTCGGGCTGCGCCTGTGGCGCAGGCCGTTCGGCCAGGGTCCGCAGCACGAGGTCGGCTCCCATTTCCGACAGCGCATCGTGCAGGGTGCTCGCCGTGGTCTCGGCGGTGATCGGCACCGTGCCGGTCAGCAACATGGCACCGGTGTCAAGCCCTTCATCCATCTGCATGATGGTGACACCGCTCTGTGCGTCGCCGGCCAGGATCGCCGCCTGGATCGGCGCAGCGCCGCGCCAGCGCGGCAGCAGGCTGGCATGGATGTTGAGGCAGCCAAGCCGCGGCGCCTCCAGCATCGGCTGCGGCAGGATCAGCCCGTAGGCTGCGACCACGGCGGCATCAAGATCGAGTGCGGCGAAGTCTGCCCACTCCGCCTCCTGGCGCCGCAGCCGGGCAGGGGTGCGAACCGGAATGCCCAACGCCTCTGCCGCCGCATGCACCGGGGACAGCCGCACCGCCTGGCCACGTCCCGCCGGGCGTGGCGGCTGGCTGTAGACCGCCACCACGTCATGGCCCGCGCGCACCAGCGCGCGCAGCGGGGCCACCGAGAAATCCGGCGTGCCCATGAAGGCGAGGCGCATCGCTCAGCCGACCTTTTCGGACTTGAGCCGCTGCTCCTTGGCCAGCTTGCGCATAAGCATGTTGCGCTTCAGCGCCGAGATGTGATCGACGAACAGCACCCCGTCGAGATGATCGATCTCGTGCTGCAGACACGCCGCCAGCAGCCCCTCCGCCTCGATTTCGGTGCGCACGCCCTGCGCATCCTCGAAACGCACCTTGACCCGCGCCGGGCGCGTGACATCGGCGTACTGGTTGGGCATGGACAGGCAGCCCTCCTCGCGCGTGGCGAGCTCCGGGGAGCGTGCCACGATCTCGGGATTGACCAGCACCACCGGGCTGCGCCGGTCATCCGCCTGCAGATCGATGATGGCCATGCGCAGGCTCACCCCCACCTGCGGCGCTGCAAGGCCGATCCCCGGTGCGTAATACATCGCGGCGAACATGCGCGGGATCAGCGCGCGCACCTGTTCGGCATCGCTGTCCCCCACCTTGCGGGACTTCGCCTTCAGCAGCGGATGCGGCGCGATAAGGATCGGGATCAGCGATCCCGGTGAATCTTGTGTCATCGCAGCGATGTAGCGGTCCCGCCGCGGAACATCAACGTTCCCGTCCTCTTGCAACCGGCATGGCTGCTGCCAAACTAGGCGGTGTCGGCTGCCGATTCCGGGGCCGGCACCCCGCTTCGCTCAACCTGAGGAGGCCTTCGTGTCCACCCGCCTGTTCACCTCGCCAATGTTTCTTGGCTTCGACCATCTCGAGCAGATGCTCGAACGCGCCGCCAAAACCTCGTCCGACGGGTATCCCCCGTACAACATCGAGCAGACCGGCCCTGCCGGACTGCGCATCACGCTCGCCGTGGCCGGCTTCACCATGGACGACCTGCAGATCACCCAGGAAGACAACCAGCTGGTGATCCGCGGCCGTCAGAACGACGATACCCAGGGCCGTGTGTTCATTCACCGCGGCATCGCCGCCCGCCAGTTTCAACGCGCCTTCGTGCTGGCCGAGGGAATCGAGGTGAAGGGCGCCTGGCTCGACTCCGGCCTTCTCCACATCGACCTCGCGCGCCCGCAGCCTGCCACCAAGATCCGCACCATTCGCATCAGCCAGCCCGGCACCGTCGTCGACGGCCAGCCCGACGCCGACTGAAGGACCCCCATATCATGATCAACATTCGCAAGATCTCGCCGGACCAATTGCAGCAGCTGGGCATGCCGAGCCTGGCCTACCTGAAGCCCGTGATGATGAACGGCACCCAGGCCTACGCCATTCACGCCGCCGATGGCACACCGATGGCGGTCGCTGCTGACCGCAACCTCGCGATCGCGGCCGTGATCCAGCATGAGCTGAACCCGACCTCGGTGCATTGAACGACGGTCGAGAGGAGCAATCCTCCTCTCGGCCGAACATGCGAAAGCGGACAGTGCACGTCCTCGCCGTCTTCGCGCGATGACGGCCACAAGCCGGCGCCCCTCCTTCCAAAGTGAGGGACAAAAGCCAAACGCGTCAGAAAAATCGAATAAACTCAAAAAATCTGGCGGGCCGCGCCGGATAGCGATGATCACTACGTTTACGCCATAGCCCTATGACAGGTTGATTGCTGGCTTGTAACAAGGGTTCGCGCAGGTTCGATATGTCAGGCGACAACCCGCCAAGGTTGGGTCTTGCCGACCGTTTCCAGCAGATAGTCTACATAGGTCCGCACGCGGATCGGAGGAGCGACATGGGTTCGATAAAGAACGTGCAGCGGCACTGACGCCTGTCGCCAGCCATCGAGGACTGTGCGCAAGACGCCCATGCGAACATCTTCATACACCAGGAACGTGGGCAAGACGGCAATTCCGCCGCCTGCAATTGCGGCAATCCGAACGGCTTCGGGATCATCGATATGGATCGGTGGCGCGAAGGCGATCATGGCTGTTCTGTCCTTACTATTTAGTAGCAGTCGATTGTGCTTTCCGGCCGGGCCAAGTTCGATTATCGCGTGAGTAGCGAGATCTTCGGGAGTCTTTGGTACGCCTCTACCTTCCAGATACTCGGGTGACGCAACAATACAGAAGTCGATCTCGCCCAGCTTTTGATTGCCGATTTCGGGTGACGCGATCGTCCTTAGCCGGATTGCAATATCGGCTTCTCCCGGTCCAGAGCCGATCTGATGCCGATCCTGCCCAAGCCAAAGTGCTACACGGATATTCGGATGACGCTCGCGGAAGGCGGGCAGATGCGGGACTATAAAGTTTCGACCGACCAAGCCCGTGGTGGCGATCGTCAATAGCCCGCTCGCGCCCTTGCCTTTGGTTCGCAACACATTTTGCGCCTCGATCCCGTCATCGAGCAGTCTTCGCGCATGCGGCAAGAAGTTCTGGCCATCTTCGGTCAGAATAACTACGCGGGTGGATCGGTCGAGCAGAACGCACCCCACCTCCTGTTCCAGGCGTCCGATCTGCCGGGCGACCGAGGATTTGGGCATCTTCAGCGCGCGCGCCGCCGCGGTGAAGGTGCCCGCACTGACGATTTCGAGAAACACCTGCACGTCCGACAGCTGGATCATTGTTCGCAATTCCGGGTCAAAGTGCTCGCGTTTTACCCGGTTGATCCGGTTCGCGCAATCCCAGTATCATCTGTGAACAATGGTTCGGCGCCGAAGAGACGATCGATGTGATTCGATCAGTTCCAATGCGGAGCTTGACAACGCAGGGGGCGGCCAATGGATCCTAAAGTCTATTTTCATCTTGTCGGTTACACGTTTGGCTTTGCCGCCTTCGCCCTGATCTACTGGTCGCTCCGACGCCCCCTCGTCGCTATGGGACGCGACGTTCATCTCAAGGCGCTGATACCGATCCACTTCTTCCGCTACTTCGGCCTGACCGCGCTGCTGCCGGGTATATTCAACCTCGCTCCAGCCGGTTTCTCCCAGGATTACCTGTTCCAGATCATGGCGGGCGACGTGTTCGTCGCCTTGCTGGCGCTGATCAGTTTCAGCCTGTTTCAGGTCGGCTCGAGCCTCCGGATCGGTTTCGCGTGGTTCTTCAATATCGTAGGCACGCTCGACTACTTGAATGCGGCCGCTCGGGTGACGCCGAGCATTCACGACGCGAACATCCTCGGCCCCTTCGGCTGGATCATCCTCACTGTATTTCTGCCAGCCTGGCTTGTCAGTCATATCGCGATCTTCTCCGTTCTCGTGTCCAAGCACCGGGCTTGAGAGACCGAAAGGTTTACGTCCAATGCCAAGCAGGCAATCGCCAGATGTCGGCTTACCAGTGCTGGAACCCATGCAAATGGGACCATTGCACCTCCCCAATCGCGTAATCATGGCGCCGATGACGCGCACGCGGGCGACGCCCGAACGTGTTCCAACCCCGATGATGGCTGAGTACTACGCCCAGCGCGCCTCGGCAGGACTCATCGTTACCGAATGTGTTGCGGTATCGCGCGACAGCGCCGGGATAATTCGCGCGCCAGGGCTCTATTCGCAGGATCACGTCATAGGATGGCGAGCAGTGACGGACGCCGTTCATGCTGCCGGTGGACGCATTATTTGCCAAATATGGCACGGCGGACGCTGTTCGCACACCAGCTTGCAGCCCGATGGAAAACCGCCGGTTGGCGCGTCTCCTGTCGCCGCAGACGGGTTGATCTTCACCCCAGAAGGCCGGGTTCCCTACTCCGTCCCGCGGGCACTCGAGATTGACGAGATCGCAGCCATTGCGACGACGTTCGGCGACGCGGTTCGGCGCGCCCAGGAGGCGGGCTTCGACGGTGTCGAGTTACATGCCGCTTACGGCTATCTCCCCGACCAGTTCCTCCAGAATGGCAGCAACAAACGGACCGACGGATATGGCGGCGCGATTGCAAACCGGGCGCGTTTCCTCTTCCAGGTCGTGGACGCGATGACCGCCGCGTGGAGTGCGGACCGTGTTGGGGTCAAGCTGTCGCCTTCAAACACAAGCTACGGGATCACAGATTCGGACCCCTTGGCGACATTCACCTACGCGATCACCGGCCTCTCGGAGCGTGGCATCCTTTATCTCCACCTGATGGAGCCGGACAAATCCGACCTCGACAAGGGGATCGTCCAGGTCCCTGACGTCATCGCAACGTTTGGCCCGTTGTTCCAAGGCGCAGTCGTTGGCAACTGCGGTTTCGACCTCGCGCGCGCCAACGCCGCGATCGCCGGGCGGCAGGTGGAGGCGGTCTCATTCGGGAAGCTGTTTGTCGCCAACCCTGACTTGCCGGCGCGCTTCGCTACCGGAGCCGCCTTCAACCCACCCGATTTCGCGACCTTCTACGGAGAAGGTCCGAAGGGATTCATCGACCATCCGACACTCGCCTTACAATCGCCAGGCGCAACCGCGCAAAGGGGGCGTTCTTTGAGAGCCTTGTCCTATGACCAGTTCGGGGACGCCAGCGTCCTTCATTTCGCCGAGTTGCCAGAGCCGGGCGTAGGCGACGCTGACGTGCTCGTCGTGATCGAGGCGCGGTCGATCAACCTGATCGACATTCGCGTGCGCAGCGGCATGTTGGGACCGCTTGTGAATAAGCGATTCCCGAAGGCGCCGGGCGCGGATTTCGCGGGCACGATCAAAGCCGTCGGCGGGGGTGTGAAAGACCTCAAGATCGGAGATCGCGTTTTCGGTGCGGCGAACCCTTTCAGGGGCGGCGCCTTCGCCGAGCGGATCGCCGTGCCGGCGAGCCAGATCGCCCGTTTGCCTTCGGCTCTTTCGCCCTCGGAAGCCGCGGCTCTCCCCATCGCCGGCTTGGCCGCGTTGCAATCGCTTCGGGACCTTGGCGGCGTCAAATCAGGCCAGACGGTTCTCATCCATGGTGCGACTGGGCCTGTCGGCCTCTATTGCGTGCAGCTTGTCAAACTGATGGGCGGACGCGTCACGGCGGTCGGCGGCGCAGGCCTCGACACCGCCCGGCAGTCTGGGGCCGATGTGCTGATCGATTATCGCAGTGGACAATCGATTCCAAGTGGCGAGCGGTTCGATGTCATCCTGAACGCGTCAGGCAAGATGCCGTATGCGATCGGCGAGGCCTTTCTAAAGTCGACTGGCCGGTTAATCGAGCCGTCACCCACCATTCCCGTGTTTATCGGCTCCAAAATTGGCAATCTCTTTCGCAGCCGGAAACACATGGTTCTCGCCACGCAAGTGCTTCGTGCGGATCTCGATTATTTGGCCAAGGTGGTTGGCGAGGGCGCACTCAAGCCAGTCATCGCGGCGACGTTCCCATTCAATGATGCGTTGGCGGCCTTCGCATTGGTCGAGCGCGGCGGCGTTGTCGGCAAAGTCGTGGTGACCCAATGAGCAAGAAGTTCATCGCGATCGGAGGCCCGCAGCCTAACGCGACACCTGACGCGACCGGTCCCCTGATGGTCCCGGAAATCGAGGCCGTCTGGCGCGACTATTCGCGCGGCCTGATCCGCGAAATCTATGAACGCGTTGATCAACGAGGCGTCGTCATGGTCTGCGAAGCCAATGACCGTTCTGAGGTGGAGGCGATGTTGGCTAACCTCCCGCTCGCGAAGGCGGGCTTTCTGGACACCCAGGTCATCGAGCTGAAGCCGTTCCGGCTCTGGCAGACGCTTTTTCAAAAGCCCATGATCTAGAGCCCGGCCAATCCACCCCTGTTTCGTCCGCGCGACCATGAAGCGCCCTCGTTAGATTTTCGGCGATACATCCTCGCTATTCGAAGAAATCCTCGTCCACCTTCTTGACGTGCAGCACCTCCTCGATCCGGCAGCCGACATTGTGGCGGATCATCAGGCGGGTCAGTTGCTCGCCGTCGATCAGGACGATGCGCTTGCTGAGGTAGTCAGCAGTCTCGCGCGCGCTGCTGGTGAAGCCGGAGGTGGTGACGAACAGGCCCTTTGCGGCCTTGTGCCGGTCCAGGCTGCCGAAGAAGTCGCGTATCGCGCCGGGCCCCACGCTGTTGCCGGCGGCGTAGCGCTTGGCCTGGATATAGACGCGATCGAGACCCAGCGCGTCCTGATCGATCACGCCGTCCACCCCATCGTCACCGCTGCGGCCAAGGGCGCGGCCTGCATCCGCCGCCGATCCGCCATAGCCCATGGCCAGCAGCAGGTTGACGATCAAGCGCTCGAAGAAATCCGGCGGTGCTGCGCGCACGCGGTCCAGAAGGTCCTCGGCCAGCGCCGCCTCGATCCGCCGATGTGCTCCGCGCATGATCTCATCCGGCGTCTGCCCGGCGGCGTTGGCGGGTTCGGGCACGACCTCGTCATCGGTTGCCTGGGCGGATCGGTCGCTGAACTGGCGAAATTCCTCGAACCGGCTGAGGAAGCGATTGTCGATCCGTTCGGGAGAGCCAGCGAGCACGTCGACGCCCCGCTGGGTCAGGCGGAAATGGCCCCGCCTTGTCGCCTCCACCAGTCCGGCCTTGGCCAGGAAGGTCTTGGCCCAATGGACGCGGTTGGCGAATATCGTCTGGCGGCCCGAGGCCAGCAAGGCGCCGCGCGCCGCCTCGCTCAGCCCCAACTCTTCGCCGAGGCGCCGCACCACCGCGCCAATGCGCTGTTCTCCGGCGGCAGCGGCAAGCAGCACGGGCAGCATCAGGCTTTGGTAGTCGGGCACGGTATCGGCAGGAACGGGCGCGTTCATCCGAACACCTCCGCTGAGAGTCCGGCGGCCATGGCTTCCGCCTTGGCGGCGGCGCCGTCGAGATGTCGGGCGAGGGATTCGAGGCGTTGGGCCTGTTCGGCGAACGCTTCCTGAAGGTCGAGGGGCGGCGCGGCGACGCGAAAGGCGCGCAATTCCTTGGCGTTGATGTTGGCTTGCCCAATCGCGCCGCGTGCAGTGTCGAACAGCGCCCGCTTCATGTATCGCGTATTGAAAAAAGCCCATAGATAGGAAGGGCTGGATAGCTCGCGTTTTACCCGTAGCCGAATAAAATACGATGCCGCCACCGCCTCAAACCGGCCGTCCCAAAGTCCTGTCTTGCCGACGAGTTCCTTGCTATTTGTTCGGTTGAAAAGAAGGTCTCCCTCCAGAAGCTCGGCTTTTTCGCGCTCTGGACCAGAAATGCCAATATGCTTCAGGTCGATGGTATCCAACTGCCCGCCAGTCGTGACGTTCCCTATACGGATCATGGGAATCCCCTCGCCGCGATCATTGGCCTTTTGACTTGTCCCATAGGCGGCGCTTTCCAGGAGATCGCCCACCGTCACCACTGGCCACCCCTTCGGATTGGTGGCGGGGTCGCCGAAGGTGTCGAGGAAGAGGGCGGGGATGATGGCGCGGGCTTTGGCGCGGGCGGCGTCGGCGCGGCGCCTGATCTCCGCCGCCCGGTCCAACAACCCCACAATCCGCCGCT
>JBBILI010000010.1:0-144285 GCA_037445025.1 Rhodospirillales bacterium | reverse complement strand
GATTTACCTGAGGATGCAGCAACCCCTGCAACCGCCCCTCAATCCGCCGCACCCGCCCCCAGATCAGCACAATCACCGCCGCCGACAACGCCCCCCCAACAATCCGCGCCGCCACAGCCCGTCCCAACTCCTCCAGGATCAGCGCAATACGCTCGGAAAGAGAAACGACACCAGATGCATTCATAAAAATATAGGAACATAAACCCAAGAACAATGCAACCCAAATCCGTGGCGGGCGGCTGCGGTCGGATGGGTCAGCACCGGCGCCACCCATCGCGTCCTCCGCCATCCGTCACCCGCAACGAAACCCCTCAGAACCGCAGCCGCATCCCGGCCGACACCACATGCACCGAGTCATTCGGCGCCAGCGTCCCCGGCAGCAGCGCGTTGGCGTATTGCGTCGAACCCGTGCCCACCATGAAGTCCTTGTAGGTGAACCGTTCCCAGGCATAGCCGAACATCACCGTCATCGCCGGCGTGAAGTCGTATTCGCCATGCAGGCTGATCACGCTGAGCATCGACTTCACATCCGGCAGCTGCTGCAGGGTGACCGAGGGCTTGAACGTCGGCGAGGTGATGGCCCCGCCATACGCCACCATGCCCTCGCCCAGCGCATAGGCGGTGTCGCCGTAGGAGAAGTTGTAGTCAATGCTCAGCTTCAGCGTGCTGGGTATCGCCTGCCAGTCCACATTCGCCCCCAGCGTGTGCACCGAGTCGGTCGTCTGCGCGTTGTAAGGCACCGAGTACTGCGTGTTGGACGCCGTGGGCGCCGGGATCGAAGGCGCCCCCGGGCTCTGATAGATACTGCTCTGGTTATAGTAGATCTGCTGATACGTGTAGTACGCATGCGCCGAGACCGCGCTGCTCACCTGCCACGACACATCCGGCCCGACGGCCAGGTTATAGTTGCTGCGCAGCCCCAGATCGCCGCTGGGATAGGTGTCCTTGGAGAACTTGGCGATCATCGAGGCGCTGACGGTGGCGAAAGGCTGCGTATCGAGCGTGCCGCGCACCTCGTCATGCTTGCGCGAGGCCTCGAAGAACATCAGAAAGTTCGACGGCTCCGCATTGCAGCCCCCGCACGCCGCCTGCCACCAGCCCTGCGAGCTGTAGTTCTCCGCCCACCGATCCTCATGGGCAACGCCCAGGCTCGCGAACAGATTGTCCGCAAGCGGGCCACGGATCTTCAGGCCGATCCGGTTGGTGGTCACCATCGACGTGTCGGCATAGGTCCGGTGCGTGTTGTCCAGCGTCTCCGACAGCGTCACCTTGGTCTGCGCGCCCAGCCGGTAGCCCAGGTCCAGCGAGCCGGTCTGGTGGGCGTAGCTGAACGGAAGATTGTTGTACTGTAACGACGTGTTGGCCGTGCTGGTCGGATAGACCGTATACATGTTGCGCGGGCTGACGTTCTCGCGGTCATCCATGGTGTAGGCCAGCCGGATATCGAATTTCGGCAGCGGCTCGCTGGTCAGCGCGATGTTGCTGAAATAGGTCTTCACCTCGCCGTCGAAGTTGCTGCGCGGCAGGGTCTGCGCCGTGTTGCCGGTCGTGCCGATGCCGGACTGGTAGCTCGCGTTCTGGATCTGCAGCCCCAGACCGAAATTGGCGTTCAGCCGCGTCGTCGGCGACAGGCTGGTGCCTATCTGCACCTTGAACTGATGCGCCGAGTTGGAGGGCGGCAGCGCATACACCGCGTTCACCCCGGCCACCGGCCCAGGAAAGCTCGCCGACAGCGTGGGCGAGAAGAAGTTGAACGGGTTCTGCGCGTCGAACTGCACGATGTTGTCGCGGAACTGGCTGTAGGTGTAGCTCACCTGCGACTGCAGCCGATCCGTCGTGTAGGCCCCCACCACATCGAAACGGTCCGTGTCGTAGTCGATCGGCTGGGCGAAATAGGCAAGTCCGCTGGTGAAGCCGGTGGGCTTGGTCGCACCCGTGCCCGCCGTCGTCACCGCGGGCGCCCCGCCGATCTCAAGCGAGCCCGCCTGCGCGCCTTCCTTGTGCTCGTGGCGCCAGGTGGCCGTGATCAGCCAGTCGCCGATCTCGTATTTGCCGCCGCCGGTGAAGATGTCGCGCTGCACGCTGAGCGGCACGTTGATCAGGCTGGGCCGGTTGGTCGCAACCGGGATCCACAGCGAGTTGAGCAGGCCGTTCTTCGGGAGCAGCTGGCTGTACGCCGCCGACAGGCTGCCGGGCTTCACCCCGGAGATCAGCGTTCCGTTGCGGTTGTAGACCGTCTGGAACGAGTTGGTGGCGTAGTACGGAATGCCGTCATAACTGAAGTTCAGCCCCCACAGCCCCTGCTGGCCGATCTTGGCGCTGAACCACCGGTCATCCAGCCCCAGACTGGCGCCCTCCACGTCGAGATAGTTGGTCCCCCCGGAATCCCAGGCGTCCCGCTTGACGTAGTGCAGACCGCCAAGTGCCGAGAAACCAGGATCGACCGCACCGTCATACCGGCCCAGGAAATACGAGCGGCTGGTCTTGTACTGCCCACCGAGGTCGATATAGTTGGTCGGCGGCGGCGTCAGCGCGTCGATGGCCGGCTTGTCGTCCACACTGAACGCGTCGTCCTGGGCCAGCGCCCGGACCGGCAGCAGACACACGCCAGCGGCGAGCGCCACCTTGAGGCAATGCATGCGTTTCATGAGCGTCGTGCCCCCGTTGCCTTAGAGCGTGATGACCGAGGGCGGTATCGCCGAGAGGTCGGAATCACGCGTGAAAACATAGAGTTAGAGAGGCGTTGCATCGCCGTTCCGATGCCGCGCCGCGCTAACGTGTCAGGAAGGTGCCGTTGGGACAGCAGCGCCAATTTGAGGAATGTGCGCATATCTTTCATCCGTTCCGGAGTTGACACAGACAGCCCGAGGCTACTGGTGAACCGCGACCAGATCGGCCGCCCCGCTGTCCAGCACGAGCAATCTCTCGTACGAAACGTAGTGAAAACGATGCGCGGTGTGGCCGGTGTGCACGGCGAACGCCACGAAGTATTTCGTCCCCGCGGTGATCGCGCTGTACGGTGCCGCGGCCGCCAGCGGCCTACTAATCGTCACCGACCACGCGCCGCCGGACCCCGTCGCCTCGGCCGCGGCGATGCCGGGGCTCATATCGGTGCGCTTGTCGAACACGATCTCGGTGTTGGCGCGCGCCGGCTGGCCGGGGTTGAGGATGGCCTGCCAGTATTCCAGCTGGTAGCCGTCGGCCTTCAGCTTGGCCAGCGCATCGGGGGCCGCCAGCGTGTCACCGCCGCCCTGGCGGGTCAGCCTGGCGCGCGATTTCGGCAGATACATCGTCCGGCTCGCACCGGCCGCACTCGGCATGGCGGTCTGGTCGTCATGGCAGGCCGCCCAGCAGCCGCCGCGGTTGGCCTCCGCCACCCGGCCGTCGTTGAACATCACCGTCACCTTGGTGTCGTTCGGGTCCTGCCCGGCGTTCGGCTGCGCGCCGGTCTTGAAGTCCAGATGCACGAACAGCGAGGCTCCGTCATTGGCCACCTTCACCGTCGCCGCGATCGCGCCGGGCTTGCCCGGGATCGGCGTCGGCTCGATGGCCGGCTTCTCCCCGGTCTTGAACACGCGCGGCGCACCGGTGACGATCTGCGGCCCCATCGTCGCCTCCTCGCCGATATGGCAGGTGGCGCAGTCCTTGCCTTTGCGGAAATCCTCCGCCCCCGACATCGTCCCCGGCGTCAGCGCCCATTCCCACGAGGACTGGCCAGGGTAGAACAGCACCACCTCCTTGCCGGGCACCGCGGCCCAGTTGATGCCGGCGGCCTGGGCGGCCGGTCCGGCCAGCAGTCCGGCGACGCCGGCTGCAACAGCGATCGGGCGAAAGAACTGGCTCATGGCAGGGCTCTCTTTCTTCGTTCTTCAGTTGACGTCGAAATCGGTCGGTGCCGCTTCTTCGGTCTTGGTGGCGTAGTTCTTGTGGGTGATGCCCTTGTGGCACTCGACGCAGTTCTCGTTCTTGGTCGCCGCGTCGGCATGCATCGCCCTCGCACTCGGTGCCTGCTCGGCTGCCACCATGTTGGCGTAGTCATGGCAGTGGCGGCATTCGCGGGCATTGGTGGCGGCGAACTTGGCCCAGACGTCCTTGGCCAGCTCAGGGCGGATCTTCTCGAAGTTCTCCACCTTGTTCATGCCCTGAAAGAAATACGCATACAGTTCCTTGGCCGTGCCGATCTTGGCCATCGCCTCGTCGAACCAGCTGTATTGCGGCACATGGCAGTCCGGGCAGCCCGCATGCACACCGAACTTGTTCGAGAAATGCGCGCTCTTCTGGTATTCCGGATAGACCGTGTCGCCCATCACATGGCAGCTGATGCAGAACGCGGTGTGATTGGTGTATTCGATCGCCGTCACCCAGGTTGCGAACACCCCCCAGCCCACGGCTGCGCTGCCGAACATCAGCAGCAGGATCCGCCAGCGCCGGCGCGCCCATCCGGTCAGACGGGCGACCGGGCCGGGGTTCGGGTGCGAAAGACGTGCCATCTGACTCCTCGCTTTCTCTGCCCCCCGGGCCATCCGGCCGGCGTGGCAGTCCGCGGCGAGACCGCCCGCGATCGGGAGGTCGGCAGCCGCTTCGATCGAAAGGTTCGGCGTGAAACGGCGCGCGCTGTAGACCCGGACTTGCCGAAAATTAATGATACCAGACGCATCGGTCGCCTTGACGAACGCCGGCGCGATCAGTCTGCCGCCAACGCCCGGCCCGCCACAGGTTGGCCGGCGGCAAGGGCGTCGGCCAGTTCGGCCACATGCTGGTGCAGCCGGTCCTCGCTGAGGCTGCCGAACCCGAGCCGCACCGCCCCGCGCGCCGATGGGCCGATGTGAACACTGTCGGCCTCCAGCCCGCAGCGCCGCGCGGTCGCGGCCACCTGGCTGGCGCTGCCAAGCTCCGGCGGCGCCAGCCAGGTGACATGCAGGCCCGCCTGCCCGCCCCAGACCGGCGTGTCCGCACCGCCAGCGCGTCGCCCACCAGCCGGTCCGGCAGCACCAGATAGGTGAAGTTGATCCACGGGCCGAGCGAGGCGGCGAAGCTGCCGAGCAGCATCACGCAGGCCGCCTTGTCCAGGCTCATCAGCGGCGGCGGGCCCAGAAAATCGCCGCAGCGCAGCTCGCCGCAGCAATCCTCCTCCAGCACCAGCGCCTCCGCCCGCGCCGCCCACGCCAGCAGCTTCTGCCGCTGGCCGATCGACAGCGCCACTCCAAGCTGGCGCTGATGCTCGGGCGTGACATGGAGCAGACACGCCGGCCCCGCCGGCAGCGCATCGACATCGATGCCCTGGGCACCCACCGCCACCGGATGCAGCACCCCACCCTCGCTGGCCAGCACCGCGGCCGTGGCGGGATCGCAGGGGTCCTCGATGACCACCATCCCGCCGGGCCGCACGGCCAGATGCGCCGCGAAATGCAGGGCCGGCTGCCGCCCGTGGAAGACGATGATCTGCTCCGGCGAAACCGCCAGCCCGCGCGAGCGCGACAGCCAGTGCGCGATGGCATGGCGCAGCGACGGGTTGCCAGCCGGGTGGGGCAGGCGCACCTGCGCCCCCAGCCGGTCCAGCGCCGTGCGCATCAGCGTGCGCCAGCGCGTCGCCGGGAACAGCGACGGATCCGGCAGCCCCACCCTGCACTCCGCCTCCTGGCCTGGCCGCCGACGATCCGGACGAGACGGCGCTGCCACAGCGCTCGCCGCGGGCGGCTGGCTGACATAGGTGCCCTTCGCCGGCCTGGTCTCCAGATAGCCCTCTGCGATCATGCGCTCATAGGTCAGCAGCACGGTGATGCGCGATATCGCGAACCGCTCCGCCATCATGCGGGTCGAGGGCATGCGCGTGCCGGGCAGCAGCCGCGATGACACAATCAGCTCGCGCAGCTGCTGATAGAGCTGGCGTTGCAAAGGTTGATCGCGGGTGAGCTGGATTGGGATCAGCATGGCCGAGCCATCTCCTGGAGCATCATCCGGTCACGCCTGTGCAAGGCCTCCTGGTGCGCGCTCACCATCGGCATCGCCATGGGCAGCTGGTGGGCCTACGACACCCTCGGCTGGGGCGGCTGGTGGTTCTGGGACCCCGTGGAGAACGCCTCCTTCATGCCCTGGCTGGCCGGCACCGCGCTGATCCATTCCGCCATCGTCGTGGAAAAGCGCGACACGCTGAAAAGCTGGACCATCCTGCTCGCCATCATCACCTTCTCGCTCTCCCTCATCGGCACCTTCCTGGTCCGCTCCGGCGTGCTGAGCTCGGTGCACGCCTTCGCCGTCGATCCCAGGCGCGGCCTGTTCATCCTGCTGCTGCTGGTCGTGACCATCGGCGGCTCCCTCACCCTCTACGCCTTCCGCGCCCCGGCGCTGAAAGGCGGCGGCCTGTTGCGCCCATCTCGCGCGAATCCGCCCTCGTGCTGAACAACCTGCTGCTCGCCTGCGCCTGCGCCACCGTCCTGCTCGGCACGCTCTATCCGCTGTTCCTCGATGCGGTCGGCGGCGACAAGGTCTCCGTCGGCCCGCCCTTCTTCAACCGCACCTTCGTGCCGCTGATGGTCCCGGTGATCATGGCGATGGCCGTGGGCCCCATGCTGTCCTGGAAGCGCGGCGATCTCATGGGCGCCCTGCAACGGCTCTGGCTCGCCTTCGGTGTCAGTGCCGTCGTCATGCTGGTAATGTTCTCCCTCACCACCGGCGGCCCGGTGCTGGCCGTGCTCGGCCTGGGCCTCGCCGCCTGGACGGCGATGGGCGTGCTGACCGAATGGGCCGACCGCATCCGCCTCTTCCGCGCAAGCCCCGCCGAAAGCCTGCGCCGTGCCCGTAACCTGCCCCGCGCCGCCTACGGCATGACACTGGCCCATCTCGGCATGGCCATCTCGGTCGCCGGCATCTCCGCCTCCGCGTTCGACACCGAGGCCCTCGCCATCCTGCCCATCGGCGCCGACCTGCCGCTCTCCGGCTATGTCCTGCATTTCGACGGCGTGACCCAGGCCCAGGGCCCCAACTACACCGCCGACCGCGCCAGCATCACCGTCCGCCGCAACGGCGCCTTCGTCGCCGTCATGCAGCCCGAGCGCCGCCTGTTCCCCCTGCAGGACCAGACCACCAGCATGACCGCCATCCGCACCAACCTCATGGCCGATCTCTCCATCGCCCTCGGCGAGCCCGACCCCTCCGGCGGCTGGACCATCCGCGCCTACTGGAAGCCGCTGATCCCCTGGCTCTGGATCGGCGCCGTCATCATGGCGTTCGGCGGAATGGTCAGCCTCAGCGACCGGCGCTGGCGCGTCGCCGCCGTCACAAGGGCCAAACGCCACCTGCCGATCGCGGTCGCGGGAGAATAGACGATGCGCAAGCTGCTCTTCCTGCTGCCGGTCCTGCTGTTCGTGGCGCTCGCCGGCTATTTCGCCCTGGCCCTGCGCCCGGACCGCGACCCCAACGCGCTGCCCTCCGCCCTCATCGACAAGCCGGCGCCAGCCTTCGACCTCGCCAGCCTGCAGGGCGGGCCGGACCTCGCTTTGTCCGATCTCAAAGGCCACGTCATGGTGCTGAACTTCTTCGCCTCCTGGTGCGTGCCCTGCCGGTCGGAGAACCCGGTGCTGATGCGCCTCGCCACCAAGGACAAACTCCCGCTCTACGGCATCGCCTACAAGGACCGCCCGGACGCCGCCCGCCAGGTGCTGGCCCAGCTCGGCGATCCCTATCACCGCATCGGCATCGACGCCGACGGCCGCACCGGCCTCAATTTCGGTGTCTACGGCGTGCCCGAGACCTATGTGGTCGATCGCGCCGGCCATATCCGCGCGCGCTATGCCGGCCCGCTCACCGCCGAGATCGTCAACCGCGAACTGCTGCCGCTGGTGCGCGGCCTGGAGGGATCGTGATGCGCGCGCGCATCCTGCTGCTGCTGCTGATGGCCCCCGCCTTCGCCCAACCCGCCTTCGCCGTCGAGCCCAACGAGCGGCTGGCCGACCCGGTGCTGGAGGCCCGCGCCCGCACCCTCAGCCAAGGCCTGCGCTGCCTCGTCTGCCGCAACGAAACCATCGACGAATCCGCAGCCGACCTCGCCCACGACGTCCGCATCCTGCTGCGCGAACGCCTCACCGCAGGCGACAGCGACACCCAGGCGGTGCAGGCCATCGTCAACCGCTACGGCGGCTATGTGCTGCTGCGCCCGCCGGTGAACCGCGACACCTACGTCCTGTGGTTCGGCCCGCCGGCGCTGCTCGCGCTGGCCGGCGGTGCCCTGCTGCTGGCCGCGCGCCGCAGGCAGGCCGCACCGCCGCCAGGCCTCAGCGACGCCGAGCGGCACCGGCTTGCCGCCATGCTGGAGGAGAGCCAATCGTGATGACGCTCGCAGCTTTCTGCACCGGATTGACCCTGCTGGTGCTGGCCCTGCTGGTCCGCCCGCTGCTCCGCCGCCCGCGCCCGCTGGCCGATCCCGCCCGCTTCGACCGCGCCGTCTACCGCGACCAGCTCCAGGAACTCGACCGCGATGTCCGCCGCGGCCTGATCGGCGCCGAGGAGGCCAAGGCGTCGGCCCTCGAAATCCAGCGCCGCCTGCTGGCAACCGATCGCCTGACCCGCCAGCCCCCCCCACCCCGCCGCAGCCCGATGCTGGCCGGTGCCCTGTCGGTCCTGGTGCTCACCGCCGCCACCGCCCTTTACAGCAAGATCGGCAGCCCATCCCTGCCGGATCTGCCCTTCGCCGCCCGCGTCCTGCCGGCCCAGAGCGCCACCGCCACCACCACCGCTGACCCCTCCGCCGCCGCCCACACCGACACCGCCGCCGCCGCCGCCCGTCTCGCCGCCAGGCTGAAGGCCAACCCCGCCGACACCGCGGGCTGGCTGCGCTACGCCCGCACCGAGGCCACGCTGAACGACTGGGACCGCGCGATCGACGGCTATCGTCACGCCATCGCCCTCGGCCCGGTGGACGCCGACGACCAGGCCGGCTTCGGCGAAATGCTGGTCATGGCCGCCGAAGGCATCGTCACACCCACAGCCCAGGATGCCTTCCACGCCGCCACCAAGACCGACCCGACCAACCCCGTCGCCCGCTTCTATCTGGCGCTGGCCGACGCCCAGGCCGGCGAAACCGACAAGGCGACCGCCGCCTGGCGCGCCCTGGCCGACGATCTTGACGCCGCTTCGCCCATCCGTGCCGAAATCGGCCGGCGCGTCGCCGAAGCCGCACAGCAGGCCGGCACCCCCGCAACCGCCTTGCCGCCGCCGCGCACGTCAGCCCCGGGCCCGACCGCGGCGCAGATGGCCGAAGCCGCCGCCATGTCGCCGGAACAGCGCGAAACGATGGTCGAGCAGATAACCGCGCGTCTGGCCGCCCAGCTCCAGGCCAATCCCAACGATGCCGATGGCTGGCTGCGCCTCGGCCGCGCCTACGCGGTCCAGGGCAAGCCAGGCCAGGCCGCCGACGCCTTCACCGCCGCCGCACGGCTGCGGCCGGACGACGCCGACATCAAGCTGCAGGCGGTCGCAGCCCTGCTGTCGCCGGTCAAGCCGGACGCACCCCTGCCGGCCCGCGCCATCGCATTGCTGCGCGATGTCGCAACACTCAGGCCATCCGCACCCGAGGTGCTGTGGTACCTCGGCGTCGCCGCGGCACGCGACGGCCGCAAGGAGGAAGCCCGGCAGAACTGGTCGCAGCTTTTGAAAACACTGTCAGGCAACAGCGAAGACCTCAGAATGGTACGGTCCGCGCTGGCCGGTCTCGATGGAGGGTAGTAGAAAGCAAGACGTTCTTTTTTGAAAAAAAGAACCAAAAACTATTATTCGCTGGTGGCGGTTCATTTCGACAAAATACCGTAGGGTGGGTAGGCACTTGCGCCACCCACCATCGCGCCGCACCCCGAAGCATGAGGCAACGGCACGCCGATCAATGCTCCGCTACCACCTGCCGCAGAACATTCTCCAGCTGATCCACGTTATACGGCTTCCCAATGATCTTCCGCCCGCTGAACCGTGGCGGCAGAATACGAGAAACGTCGTATCCCGTGCTGAACACAAACGGTAAGCCCCTCTCGCTGAGCAGTTCCGCAACATCCCAGGACGGTTCGTCATTCTGATTGATATCCAGCAGCGCCGCATCGAACGATCTGGACACCACCATCTCCAGCGCCTCGGATCTGCGTGACGCCGTGCCAACCACCGTCCAGCCCAGCAACTCGAACACCGTCTCAAGGTCCTGCAGGATCAGAAACGAATCCTCCACAATCAGTATCCGCAACGAATTGCGCCCCGGCGCAACCTCTGCGGCCGGTGTCACCGCATCGACCTTTGCCGCCGCGGGCTGTGGACTGTCGGCATGGGCAATCGAGGAGACCGGCAGAACGATCTCGCAGAAGACCCCCGTGCGAAGGTAATGGATCTTCACACGTCCGCCCGTCTCCATCGCCAGCGCCCGCTCGATCAGCGTCGAGCCGAAACCGTGACGCGTCGGACTTTCGACCGGCCGGCCCCCCGTTTCAATCCACGAGAGTTCGATGCCGCCATTCTCCATCAGCTTCCAGCTGACACTGACCCGGCCACCGACGCGCGACAGCGACCCGAACTTCGCAGCGTTCGTGGCCAGCTCATGCACCGCCAGCGACAGCGACAACGCCGATTTCGGCGTCAGCACCACATCCGGGCCGCCCAGAACAACATCGAAATCAACGGTGGAATGGTGATTGAGCTCCTCTTGCATCAGCTTGTCGATCGACACACCTCCCCAGCGGCTGTGCGACAGCAGGCCGTGCGCCTTGGCCATGGACTGGATCCGTCCTTCCAGCCCCCGCACAAACCCGGTCAGGCTGCTGGCGCTGCGGCTGGTATGCCCGACCAGCGCCTGGATATTGGCAATGGTGTTCTTCACCCGATGATCCAGCTCGGCCATCAACAGCCTGTCCCGCTCGGCCGCCCGCTTGCGCTCAAGGGAAGCGGCGTTGATGCGGCGCAGCACCACATGCAGCAACGACACCCGCAGATCGAAGGCGGCTTCGGTGTCCGCAGTGGTCCAGGGCTGGCGCCGTCCCCGCACGGTCTCCTTCCAGATCTCAAACGATTTCCGCGGCCGCAGAATGCCCTCGCCTGAAACATCCGCAAGCTTCCCCGGCGCGCCCGCCCAACGCGACGTCCCCACCAGCTCCGGGCGGAACCAGATGATGAAATCCGAGGTCGCTTCTGAAACCGATATGACCAGCACACCCGAGGCGACATCGGCGTAGTCGCGCGCCGGCGGCCACAGCTCGCCCAGGCGGTCGGTCGAGAACGGCCCGGTGCCCCCCGCCAGGCCGTCGCTCAGCCACACCACCAGCTCCTTGATCTGGCAGTCGTTCGGTGTGATGCCAAGAAAGGTCAGCTGGCCATCGATGCTGACAGCGACACCGCCCTGGTGCTGACCATCGATCGTGGCACTTCCGCCATGGATATGGTCCAGCAGATTGGGCGACTCCCGGGTCAGCCCGATGGCCTAGTCGTCAGCCGCCGCCAGATTGAGCATCAGGTTCTGCAGCACCATCCTGGTCGCCAGACGATCGTGGAACTCTTCGCCCTTCTCGCGGGCCTCCAGCTGCAGCGAGAACATCGCGCCGAACAGCTCGCACACCGCGCGCAGGTGCCGCGGCAGAATGCGCTGGCTGTAATGATGGCACGCGATCAGCCCCCATAGCGCCCCATCGCGGATGATCGAGATCGACATCGAGGCATCGATGCCCATGTTGCGCAGATATTCGCGGTGAATCGGCGACACATCCCGCAGCACCGCCTGGCTCATGTCCAGCGCAAGCCCGGTGCGCGGATTGTGGGTCGGCACCAGAGGCGCGGGGCTGTCGTTCACCTGGGTGATCAGCCGCAGCCAGTTCTTCACATAAAGCGCACGCGCCTGCTGCGGAATGTCGGCAGCGGGATAATGCAGATCCAGGAACGGCTCCAGATGCGGCTCCCGGCTCTCCGCGATCACTTAGCCCGAGCCGTCCGGCATGAACCGATACACCAGCACCCGATCATACTGCGCGACATCGCGCACCCGCTCCGCCGCCATCTGGCAGAGCGCTTGCAGCGCCGCGCAGGAATCGAGCCCGCGCACCATCTCCTGAACGTCCAGCGTGACGGCATCGATCACCAGCATCGCGCCATGGGGCAGAATATGTCCCGGCACATGGATCGGCTCACGGTCGCATCCCGTCAGGTCGATGAGCAACTGCGTCTCAGCCATTCCCGACATAAGGGTGCAACTCCAACCGGTTCGCTGTCTTCGCCGCGAGTATCCAGGGCAGCATGCGCATTCGGCCGATTCTGCCCGGCCGCAGCGGGCCAGGTGGACATGCCGGTCATCCGGAGCACCTGCAGTGACCGCAGGATCGTTGATCGCGTATAGCTGATAAGGCAGTCATCCGGATATGTTCGGTCATCGCGCGATTTCGCGGCCCGGCGCATCCGCCAGACCGGTCACGACCGCGCGGCGATATCAGCCGCCAAGGCCAGGTCGCAGCACGCCATGCCCTGCACAATGGCGAACACGCGCTCCGCGCCGCCGCGTACCACGTCGATCTGCCCGCCGACCACCTGGCCGAGCGTGCCGCACACGCGCGCCCGCGCCCCCTCCCGGTCCATCGCACCGCCCCGCACCCAGGCCCCCAGACTGCCGGACACGCAGGCATAATCAAGATCATCCACATAGAACCGATCCGCCGCCGTCAGCACCGAGACGTCGCATTCATGCGACCCGCCCATGCCGATCAGCGCCAGGCCCGGCCGCAGGTGCCGCCCGAACAGAATCGGCGCAGCCGCCGACGTGATCGCAATCGCGGCATCCGCCCCCGCCAGCGCCGCGTCGATCGAGCCGCACGCCACCACCCTCGCATCCCAACGCTCCGCCAAGGCCGCGGCACGCTCCGGGCGAGACGCAGCGATCCGGATCTCCACCGCGCCAAGACGATGCCGCAGCACCCGAACCAGATGCGCGGCAATCCGCCCGGCGCCGATCACGGCAACCACCGCACCCGGCGTTCCACCGAACGCCTCCAGCGCCACCACGCCGGTGATCGCCGTCCGCACCGCATGCAGCGTTAGCATCTCCACAACGGCATACGGCATCGCCGTGTCCATGTCGGTGAGCAGCTGGAAATCATGCGAAACCTCGCCCTGCCCGGTCTCGCAATCCCCCACGAAACGAAACCCCGCCACACGCCCCGCCGGCAGCTGCGCGCCCTTCACCTTCATCGCCACGCCAGGCGCCGAAGGATGGCGCATCAACAGCGCCGAAGGCGTGGACAGCACCGGCCCCACCGACGCCGACTGAACATAGGCATCACGGATCACCGCATAAGCGCGATCCAGGTCCAGCAGAGACATCGCTTCTTCGTCACGGATCAGGCGTACGTTCATGAAATCACCAGAAAGTAAGCACTTCTTTTCTGAAGAAAAGAAGCAAAAGACTTTTTATTCATTTTGAACAGGCTTCTCTGGAACAAACCGCGACAGCCAGAAAAAAGTTTTTGGTTCTTTTTTCAAAAAAGAACCGCTTCCTTACCCCCCGATCCCAAAATCCACCGACCGCGTCGCCCACCCCGTCATCCGCCGCTCGATCCACGCAAAGATCGCATACATCGCAATCCCCATCGCAGCCACCACCGCCAGCCCCGCGAACACCAACGGCATCCGGAAATTCGCCGAAGCCTGCTCCACCAACGTCCCGATCCCTACATTGGAGGCCAGCGTCTCCGCAATCACCGACCCCACAAACGCCAGCGTGATGGCAATCTTCAACGACGCAAAGAAATACGGCATCGCCCGCGGCAA
Source organism: Rhodospirillales bacterium (assembly GCA_037445025.1). Taxonomy (GTDB): domain Bacteria; phylum Pseudomonadota; class Alphaproteobacteria; order Acetobacterales; family Acetobacteraceae; genus CAIQQQ01. The sequence continues at coordinate 130,509 of JBBILI010000010.1, read as the reverse complement.
CCCGACCTTGACAACGATGTCGCGCTGACTAGCCCCCAGCGACCGCAGCACATCCTCCAGCTCCGGCTCCATCGTCGCCAACCCGATCGCCACATTCACCGCGACCGGAAAAAACGACAGCATGAACGCCGTCAGCACCGCCGGGATCGTGCCGATACCAAACCAAACCACCAGAACCGGCACCAGCGCAACCTTCGGCACCGAATTGAAGCCCACCAGCAACGGATACAACGCCTGATACGCCAGCCGCGACGAGCCCACCACCACGCCCAGCGCCACCCCCATCACCACCGCCATGGCAAATCCCGCAAGCGTCGTCAGCAGCGTGTGCTGCGCATGAAACCAGATCGGCCCGAACGTGCCGATCAGCGTCACAATCACCCGGCTCGGCCGCGGCAGCACGAACTCCGGCACATGAAACACCACGCAGCCAAGCTCCCACACCAGCAGCAGCACCGCCAACGTCAGCACCGGCATCAGCCGGCCCAGCCATGCCCGCGACATCACGCCACCGCCGCCGCATCGCCGGCACCCCGTTCGGTGCGGATATGCGCGCGCAAGGTCTGCACCAGATGGCTGAACGCCGGCAGAAAACTGACATCCAACGTGCGCGGCCGCGGCAGCTCCACCTCGTACGTCGCCACGATCCGCCCCGGCCGGGCCGACATCACATGCACCGTGTCAGCCAGATAGACCGCCTCGCGCAGATCATGTGTCACCAGAATCGTGGTGAAACCCCGCTCCATCCAGATACCCTGCAGAACGTCCCACAGCTCCTCGCGCGTGAACGCATCCAGCGCCGCGAACGGCTCGTCGAGCATCAGCAGCGCCGGCCGATGGATCAGCGCCCGGCACAGCGAGGCCCGCTGCTGCATGCCGCCCGAAAGCTGCCACGGAAACCGGTCCTCGAACCCGGCCAGCCCCACCGCGGCCAGCAGCCGCCGCGCATCCGCCTCGAAGCCGGCCCGCTCCCGCCTGATCCGGCTGCGATACGGCTCCACGATCTCCAACGGCAGCATCAGATTGTCGAGCGTCGTCCGCCACGGCAGCAGCGACGCGTTCTGAAACGCCATGCCGACAATCTTCACCGGCCCCCGCACCGCCTGCCCCGCCACCGAAACACGGCCCGCACTCGGCCGCAGCAGCCCGGTGACCAGCTTCATCAGCGAAGACTTGCCACACCCGGACGGCCCCACCACCGCCACGAGACGGCCGGCCGGAACACGCAGCGTCAGCTGATCGACCGCCAGCGTCCCCCCCGCCCCGCCATAGCTGAGCCGCACATCCGCGATATCGACCAGCGGCGTCTGCGTCCCGCTCACGCCGGCATCCGCTCGGCCTGCGGCGGCAGAAAGCGCGTGGTGTAAAGCTGCTCCGGCGTGATCGGGTGAGTGATCCCATAGGCCTGCGAATTGGCGGCGATCGTCCGCACCATCCGCGCCGGGTCCACCGTGCCGAACCCGTTCTGGCGCACGAACGGCGTCAGAATTGCCTCATTCAGCGCCATCTCGAACCGCGCCGCCTCCAGCGTCACATCGAACAGCGGATCAAGCGCCAGCACCGACTGCATCGCCGCCGCCGGATCCTTGATCGCATCCTTGGTCCCGGCAATCGTCCCGCGCACGAAGCCCGCGACGATCTGCGGATGCGCGCTGAGATAATCCTCCCGCACGATCACCGCATTTCCGTAAAGATCCAGCCCGTAACTGGCAAAAGGCAACGCCACGATCTGATCGCGCGGCACGCCGGCGGCCATGACATTGAAGATCGACGTCGTCATGAACCCGGTGATCGCATCCACCTGCCCCTGCACCAGAATGGTCTCGCGCAGATTGGGCGCGATCGACTTCCACGAGATATGGCCAAGATCAATCCCGTTCGCCTGCGCGAACACCGGAAACAGCAGCCGGCTGGCATCGGCCTCCGTCGCCCCCAGCGTCTTCCCCGCCAGATCGGCCGGCGTCCTGATACCCGACTTCGCCAGCGTGATGACCGAAGCCAGCGTCCGGTCGAACGCCTGATACACCGCAATCACCCGCTTGTCCGGATTGGCCGCGTTGAACTTCACCGCCGCATTGATGTCGGCAAAGCCGATGTCATAGGCCCCGGCGGCAATCTTGACGATCGTGTCCCCCGAGCCATACCCCCGGTCGAGCCGCACATCGAGATTCTCGCGCCGGTAATGCCCATGCGACACGCCCAGCGTGAACACGGAATGATTGCCCTGAAACGCGTAATCCGCCACGAATTTCACCGCGGTCGCGGTCTGCGCTCGAACCACGCCCGGGGCTGCCAGCCCACCCGTCACCAGGCCGGCCGATGTCACGAAATCTCTGCGGCGCATGCGCTCACTCCATCCGAAAGCCGGTCACCAGAAACCCGGGACCAGCAATATCCGTTCCAATCGACCGCGCTGGCGCGCGGCTTGCTACGTCCTGGCCGGAGGCTCCGCATGCACATCCTACGCCTGGCCGCACTGCTGCTGACCGTCGCATCACCCGCCATGGCGCAGGTGGAAACCCCCAACGTCAAGATCGCGCTGGACTGGGCGTTCCAGGGCCCGCAATCCGTCTTCCTCTACGGTGTCGAGAAGGGTGCGTTTCGCAAGCAAGGTCTGACCGTGCAGGTCGACCGCGGCAACGGTTCCAGCGACACCATCGTCCGCGTCGCCTCCGGCGCCTACCAGTTCGGCTGGGCCGACATCGCCACCATGGTGAAGTTCAACGCCGAACATCCGGGCCACGAACTCGTCGCCGTCTATGTCACCGGCGGCGCCTCCCCGCTGGCCGTGATCACCGAACAGGGCCGCGGCATCAGAACCCCGAAGGATCTGGAGGGCCGCACGCTCGGCGCCACTGCCGGCAGTGCGGCGCTGGCGTTGTTTGACGTGTTCGCCCGCAAGGCCGGCGTCGATCCCGCCAAGGTCGCCTGGCAGAATGTCAGCGGCGCCCTGCGCGAGCCGATGATGATGCGCGGCGATCTGGCGGCGGTGGCGGGCTTCACCTCGTCGAGCGTCATGAGCGTGGTCCAGCTCGGCGTGCCGCGCGAAAAGATCGTCGTGCTGCGCTACAACGATTACGGCCTGCGCCAGTACGGCACCGCCATCGTGACACGGCCGGACTTTGCCGCCGCCAACCCCAGGACCACCGCTGCACTGGTCCGCGCCATCAACGAATCCTTCATGGCGGCGATCGCCAGCCCGATGGCCTCCACCGCCGCGATCCAGGCCAGGGACCCGCTGGTGGATCTGCCCAGCGAATGCGCCCGCCTGGTCGACGGACTGGCAACGCTCACCCTGACCCAGGACTTCCGAGACAAAGGCATCGGCACGGTCGATCCCGTGCGAATGCGGGACTCCGTCGTGGAGATCCAGAAGGCCTATGGCCTCAAGGGCGAGATGCCGCTCGCCAAGGTGTATACCGACGCGTTTCTGCCGGACCGTGCGGCGCGGCTGCCGCCGGCGCTGGGCGTTTGCCAAGAGTAAAGCAAGGCCTTCTTTTCTGTAGAAAAGAAGCAAAAGACTTTCATCCATAAGCGGACCTCTCGCCGAAGCAGGGCGCCAGCCAGTCAAAAGTTTTTTGGTTCTTTTTTTCAAAACAGAACCTCTTCACCACCCAATCTGGCCGAAAACTTGCAAGGCCCGCCCGCGACAATCACCGGAGCGGCTTTGCATGGTCAAGATCGGCGTCTTCATCCCCATCGGCAGTCGCGGCTGGCTGATCTCGACCACCTCGCCCAAGACCACCCCGAGCTTCGACCTCAACCGCACCATCGTGCAGCAGGCCGAGCATTACGGCCTCGATTTCGCCCTCTCCATGATCAAGATGCGCGGCTTCGGCGGCCCCAGCGGCTATTGGGACGAGAACCTCGAATCCTTCACCTTGATGGCAGGCCTCGCTGCCGTCACCAGGCGCATCAAGCTGTTCGCCTCCGTCGCCGTCCTCACCATGCCGCCCCCCTTTGCCGCCCGCATGGCGGTGACCATCGACAGCATCGCCCCCGGCCGTTTCGGCATCAACATCGTCTCCGGCTGGCAGCCCACCGAATACCAGCAGATGGGCATCTGGCCCGGCGAGGCGCATTTCGCCAAGCGCTACGAATATTGCTCCGAATACGTCACAATCATGCGCGACCTCTGGCAGACCGGCGTGTCCAACCACAAAGGCGAATTCTTCCAGATGGACGATTGCAGGCTCGCCCCGCAACCCTCGGCCCGCATCGAGGTCGTCGGCGCCGCGTCGAGCGACCGCGGCATGCGCTTCGTCGCCGAGCACGGCGACTACTGCTTCTGCGGCGCCGGCGGCCTCAACCAGCCGGAGCGGGCAGGGGCCGCGGCAGCCCGTCTGCTCAAGCAGGCCGAGGCCACCGGGCGTGACGTCGGCGCGCTGATCCTGCTGATGATCATCGCCGACGTGACCGACGAGCTGGCGATGGCAAAATGGAACCACTACAAGGCCGGCACCGATCTCGAGGCCCTGGCCTGGCAGCGCACCCAGGCCTCGGCCGACGTGCAGGCCCCGGTCAACTCCACCGTGGGCCAGATGCTCGAACAGCAGAAGGCCGAGCCCATTCCCACCGGCATGCTCAAGTTGATCGGCTCCTACGAGAACGTTGCCAGAATGCTCGATGTCGTCGCCGCCGCCCCCGGCGTCAAAGGCATCCTGCTGACCTTCGATGATTTCGTCATCGGCATGGAACAGTTCGGCCAGTACATCCAGCCGCTGATGCAGAGCCGCAAGCCCGACGCCGCCGCCATGATGCAGGCGGCCGACTGATGCAGCTCTCCGACAAATCCGCCCGCCAGCTTTACGCCGAACTCACTCCGCGCAAGCGGTTCGGGTTCGGCGACAGGATCGCCATGGTCAATGTCGATCCGCAGAAGGCCTACACGCTGCCTGACGAGTTCATCACCGCCTACGAAACCGACCCGCTGCAGATGCAGCACACCAACACCATCGCCGCCATGTGCCGCAGCCTCGGCGGGCCCGTCGTCTGGACCTATGTGGCCTACCTGCCCTCCGGCGAGGATTGCGGCGTCTGGGGCACACGCTCCGACACGCCGGACTCCCTGCAGAACATCAAGCACGGCTCCCGCCGCGCCGAGTTCGACGACCGGCTGCAGATCGACCGGACCCGCGACATCATCATGCACAAGCGCATGGCCTCGGCCTTCTTCGAAACCAACCTCGCCTCGCTGCTCGTCTGGCACCGGGTGGACACGCTGATCGTCACCGGCGGCTCCACCTCCGGCTGTGTCCGCGCCACCGTGGTCGACAGCCTGTCGCGCGGCTACCGCACCATCGTGCCGGAGGAGTGCGTGGCCGACAAACACGAGGGCCCGCATTTCGCCAACCTCTACGACATGTCGCTGAAATACGCCGATGTCCTGAAGGTGGCCGAGGTCGAGGCGGTGCTGCAAAGCCGGCTGCCAAAGCCAGATTGATCAAGCCAGCCCAAAATTTCATCAACCAAAGACAATTCAAAAGGCATTCGTGCAATTCGCATGCATAACCTGTCTGTATCAGAATTTGATGCATAATATAAACGCAGTTCGGCTTGACGAAATTTTCCCTCCGCTCCTATCGTTGCGCCACCTTTGCGCAAGATTTGAGCGGTTGCCAAATCGGAGACATCTGCAGCGTCCGGCCTGACCTCTCTCATCCCTTCACAGGAGCGCCTCATGTCGACCACCCCCAAGCCGCGCCTCACCCGCCGCAAGCTGCTCGCCGGTGCCACCGGCGCCGCCATCGGCTCCGGCGCCGTCACCGGCTTCCCCACCATCTGGGCACAGACCATCAAGGACATCGAAATCCGCCACGCCGGCCAGCCGGTCACCGTGCTCGCCTCCATCGGCGAACAGGCCAGCAAGGATCTCGGCTTCAAGGTGACGATGCAGCCCTCCGAGAACGCCGACCTCATCAACCGCTTCCTCACCCAATCCGCCAATATCGACGTGGGTGACGTCAGTCTCGCCTATATGAAATACCTCATCGGCCGCAACATCCTGCAGACCATCCCCGTCGCCAAGTTCAAGAACTGGGACAGCACGCTGCCGCTGTTCACCAAAAGCGAATATTCCGACGGCCGTAAGGCCTCGCTGCAAGGCATCGCCCCCTACACCATCCTCTATGCCACCGACGCCAGCGGCAGCAAGGCCGCCACCGCCCCCACCGAGTTCCTCAACGGCGTGCCCACCATCACCAACGCCGACACGCTCGGCGTCCGCCCCGATCTCACCGGCCGGCCGATCACCACATGGGCCGATCTCATCAGCCCCGACTTCAAGGGCCGCTCCGCCCTGCAGGACAACCCGACCATCGGCGTGATCGACGTCTCCATGGCGCTCGAAGCCCGCGGCGACATCAAATACGAAAACAAAGGCAACATGACCAAGGCGGAGATCGACAAAACGATCGCCACCATGATCGACATCAAGAAATCCGGCCAGTTCCGCTCCTTCTGGGGCTCGTTCGACCAGTCGGTGAACCTGATGGCCTCAGGCGAAGTGGTCATCCAGTCCATGTGGTCCCCCGCCGTCGCCGCCGTGCGCACCCGCGGCCTGCCCTGCGTGTTTCAGCCGCTGAAGGAAGGCTACCGCGGCTGGGGCTACATGCTGGGCTTCATGAAACACCTCACCGGCATCAAACTCGAAGCCGCCTACGAGTATCTCGACTGGTACACCTCCGGCTACGCCGGCGCCGTCATCGCCCGCGAAGGCTATTACTCCGCCCAGCCGATGAACGCCAAGAAGTTCCTCACCCAGGTCGAGTGGGATTACTGGTACGGCGGCAAACCCGCCGCCGAGGAAATCCACGACCCCTTCGGCAAGCTGATGGAAAAACCCGGCCGCGCCCGCGACGGCGGCTCGTTCGACGAACGCATGGGCCGTATCGCCGTGTGGAACTCGGTCATGGACGAGGATCGCTACCTGACGCGGCGTTGGAATGAGTTCATTTCGGCGTGATCAGGCAAAACGTAAGCAAGCGCTTCTTTTCTGAAGAAAAGAAGCAAAAGACTTTCGAACTCTGGGTCCGGCTCGTTCGGACAGGGTTGCTCCAATGGACGTGAAGGCCCACGCGCGGCGGCGACGCGCGTGGCTCACCTCATGGCTCCAGGTCGGCCCTATGGCGCTGGTGCTGGTGCTGCTGTTCGCGTTGCCGACCTTGCTGTTCTTCGTGGTCAGCTTCTTCGACTATGACCGCGTCGGCATCTACCCCGCCTTCATCCTCGACAACTATCAGGACCTGCTGACGACACCCGCCACCTGGCGCATCTACCTCAGCACCATGCGCTTCGCCGTCATGGCCTGGGCCATCACCCTCGTGCTCGGCTTCTTCATCGCCCTCTTCCTGGTCTTCCACATCCGCAGCGGCAAAACCCGCATGGTACTGTTCCTCGCCTGCGCCGTGCCGTTCTGGACCTCCGGCATCATCCGCACCATCGCCTGGATCCCGTTCCTGGGCCGCAACGGCGCCTTCAACACCATCCTCGAGAAACTCCACATCATCGACCATCCCCTGGAGTTCCTGCTGTTCTCCGATTTCTCGGTGATGGTCACCTACATCCACCTCTACACCCTGCTGATGATGGCCCCGATCGCCAACTCCATGGCCAAGATCGACGAAAGCCTCATCGAGGCCGCCCGCGACTGCGGCGCCAGCCGCTTCCAGGTGCTGCGCCTCATCATCATCCCGCTCTCGCGCACCGGCATCGCACTCGGCTCCATCCTCGTCTTCACCCAGGTCATCGGCGATTATTTCGTGGTCAAACGCATGAGCGGCGGCCAGAGCGCCTCGATCGTCTCCGCCCTCTCCACCGAAATCCAGGCCATGCAATACCCGCCCGCCGCCGCCAGCGCCGTGGTGCTGGTCATCTTCGTGGCCATCCTCGTCGCCGGCATGATGCGCGTGGTCGATGTGCGGCGGGAACTGGCCCGGTGAGCCGTCCCCGCGTCCGCGAGAAGCGACCCTACACCTTCTACCTCCTGGCGAGCCTGATGGGGCTCTATCTGCTGTTCCTCTACGGCCCGATGATCATCATCTACATCCTCTCCTTCCAGGGCCCGGATGGCGGCGTCACCTTCCCCATGGTCGGCTTCTCCACCAAATGGTTCGGCGACATCCTCAAGCCCGGCCAGATGGCCGACATCCCGAGCTCCTTCGGCCGCTCCATGCTGCTGTCCTCGGCGGTCTGCCTCCTCACCGTGATCATGTCGGTCGCCGCCGGCCTCGGCTTTCGCCGCCGCTTCCCAGGTGCTGCCGCCCTGTTCTACCTCGCCATCGCCAGCCTGGTGATGCCGAGCCTGCTGGTCGGCTTCGGCATCGGCCTCGGCTTCCAGTTCCTCGGCCTGCCCCAGGGCCTGTTCACCTCCGCCCTCGGCGCCCAGCTCACCTGGACCCTGCCGTTCGGCCTGCTCACCATGTTCGCCGTCGTCGCCCGCTTCAACCGCAGCTGCGAGGAAGCCGCCACCGCCCTCGGCGCCACCGCCTTCCAGCGCCTCTGGCTCGTCACCCTGCCGCTGCTGATGCCCGGCATCATCGGCGTGGCCGTCGGCGCCTTCACCCTCTCCTACGATGAATACGCCCGCACCACGCTGGTCATCGGCAGCAAGAACACGCTGCCGCTCGAGATCTATGCGCTGATCTCAAGCGATTCCACGCCGGAGCTGTTCGCCATCGGCACCGTGACGACAGTGGTCTCGTTCGCACTCATTCTGGCGATGCTGGCATTCGTGCTGCGTCTGCAACGGCGAAGGACGCGGGGCTGATGGATGCACGATACGACGTCGAGCTGATCGACGTGACCAAGCGCTACGAGGACAGCATCGCCGTCGATGCCATCTCCCTGCGCATCCCCAAGGCCAGCTATTGCTGCCTGCTCGGCCCCTCCGGCTGCGGCAAGTCCAGCACCCTGCGCATGATCGCCGGCCACGAGGACATCACCGAAGGCGACATCCTGATCGCCGGCCAGAACGTCACCGACCTGCCGTCCATCAAGCGCGGCACCGCCATGATGTTCCAGAACTACGCGCTGTTCCCGCACCTCACCTGCATCGACAACGTCGCCTTCAGCCTGCAGGTCCGCGGCATCGCCAAATCCGCCCGCCGCGCCCGCGCCCGCGGATTCCTCGACCTCGTCCACATGGCCGACTTCGCCGAACGCCTGCCCGCCCAGCTCTCCGGCGGCCAGCAGCAGCGCGTGGCCCTCGCCCGCGCCCTCATCGTCGAACCCAAGGTGCTCCTGCTCGACGAACCGCTGTCCGCGCTCGACCCGTTCCTCCGCGTCAAGGTGCGCGAGGAACTGAAACGCCTGCAGCGCGACCTCGCCATCACCTTCATCCACGTCACCCACAGCCAGGACGAGGCGATGGCCCTGGCCGATCAGATGGTGGTGATGGAAGCAGGCCACATCCGCCAGTCCGGCCCGCCGCGCGAGGTGTTCGAACGCCCCGCCAGCGGCTTCGTCGCCCGCTTCATCGGCGGCCACAACCTCTTCACCACCGACCGCGGCGAAGTCGCGGTCCGCGCCGACCGCTGCAGCCTCACCACCACAGGCGGCACGCCCGCGCAGGTCATCGCCGTGGAATACCAGGGTACCAGCGTGCGCGTGGCGCTGAAGACCGAACACGGCAGCGACATCTTCGCCGTCCTGCCCGACCAGGTGTTCTTCGCAGCCCCCGTGGAACCGGGCACAGCCACACAGCTCCTCTGGTCGGTCGAGGACGAGCACAGACTATAACGAAGCCGCTGCGTTGCGCGTCAGCAACGCCGCCCGTCCCTCACCTCCGCTTCACCGCGACACACGCGAGCAGGCTCCTCCACGAGGCCACAAACGCGCTCGCCCCCTCCATCTGCAGCCGCGCGCCCAAGGCATCGACATCGATCCCGGCCGCCACATGCCGCGCCAGCACGGCATCGGCGGCGTCACTGTCGCGCGACAGCACAGGCGGCACCGCGCCGTGATCGTCGAGCGCCAGCAACGTGTCCTCCGGCATGGTGTTGACCGTGTTGGGGGCGGTGAGCGCTTCGATATACAGCGTGTCCGGCGCCGCCGGGTCCTTGGTCCCGGTGCTGGCGAACAGCAGCCGCTGCGGCCGCGCGCCATGCGCCTGCAGGCGCTGGAACCGGTCGGAGTCCATCAGGTCGCGATACGCCCGATATGCCAGATGGCTGACCGCGATGCCCAGCGTGTTGTGCAGCGAAGCCGGCGTCAGCTTTGCCGCCGCCACATCCCAGCGGCTGACGAACAGCGACGCCACCGACGGCACGTCACACGACAATCCCTGCTTTGCCCGAAGCTCCAGCCCGCTCATCCAGGCATCGGCGGCCGCGAGATACTGTGGCACCGAGAACAGCAGCGTCACGTTCACCGCGATGCCGGCGGCAATGCAGGCCGAAATCGCCGGCAGCCCCTCAGGGGTGCCCGGGATCTTGATGAACAGATTGTCCCGCGCCGCCTTCGCGCAAAGCGCCTTGGCCTGCGCGATGGTGGCATCCGTGTCATAGGCAAGATCGGGTGACACCTCGAGCGAGACAAATCCGTCCACGCCCCCGGTGCGGTCATGCACCGGCGCGAACAGATCCGCAGCCCGCCGCAGATCAGCGATCGCCAGCGCGAAGAACACCGTCTCATCGGTCTCCGCCGCGTCACGGTGCTGCGCGATCTCCGCGTCATAGGCGGTGCTGCGGGCGATCGCCTTCTCGAAGATGGTCGGGTTGGAGGTCAGCCCGGTGATCCACAGCGTGTCGATGTAACGCTGCAAGGTGCCGCTATCGAGCAGGTCGCGGGTGATGTTGTCGAGCCACAGGCTCTGGCCGAGCAGGCGCACGGCATGGGTTGCTTGGGTTGGCATGATGTGTTCCTGCTACGACGGTTCAGTGAGGGGCCGCAGGTGCTGCCGGCTTCTCGACATGGCCGCCGAAACCGAGGCGCAGCGCCGAAAGCAGCCGGTCGGCGTAGTCGGCCTGGCCGCGCGATTCGAACCGTGAGAACAGCGCGGTCGCAATCACCGGCGCCGGCACGCCCTCATCGATGGCGGCCTGCAGCGTCCAGCGGCCTTCCCCGGAATCGGACACGCGGCCGGCAAAGCTGTCCAGGCCAGGATCTTTCCGCAACGCCGCGGCCGCCAGATCCAGCAGCCACGACGACACCACGCTGCCGCGCCGCCACACCTCGGCGATCTCGGCGATATCGAAATCATACCGATAATGCTCGGGATGGCGCAGCGGCGTGGTCTCGGCATCCGCCACCTGCGCACCGGTGCCGACATTGGCGTGGCGCAGAATGTTCAGCCCTTCGGCGAACGCCGCCATCATGCCGTATTCAATGCCGTTGTGCACCATCTTGACGAAATGCCCGGCGCCGTTGGGCCCGCAATGCAGATAGCCCAGCTCCGCCCCAGCCGGCTCGCCGGTCACCCCCGGGGTGCGCGCCGCCGCGGCCGCACCGGGGGCCAGCGTACGGAAGATCGGGTCGAGATGCCGCACAATGTCCGGCTCGCCGCCGATCATGTGGCAGAACCCGCGCTCGCGCCCCCACACGCCGCCGCTGACACCGGCATCGACATAATGCACCCCCGCGGCGCGCAACGTCTCGGCGCGGCGAATGTCGTCCTGGTAAAGGCTGTTGCCGCCGTCGATGAGGATGTCGCCCACCGCCAGATGCAGCATCAGGTCGGATATCACAGGGTCGACCGCCGCCGCCGGCAGCATCAGCCAGATCGCCCGGGGCGCCTTGAGCAGGGCCAGCAGGGCCGGCATGTCGTCGGCACCACGGGCCCCCTTGGCGACCACGGCGGCGACCGCCTCCTTGCTGTGGTCGAACACCACACAGTCATGCCCGGCTTCCAGCAGCCGGAGCACCATGTTGGCGCCCATGCGGCCCAGTCCAATCATTGCAAGCTGCATCGTCTGGCTCCACTGCGTTATCGGGGAAATACGCAATATTATAGGAAGGAAGAGGTTCTTTTTTGAAAAAAAGAACCAAAAAACTTTTGTCGGGCTATCGCGGCTCTATCCAAAGGGGGAATGATACAACAGATAGAAAGTCTTTTGCTTCTTTTCTTCAGAAAAGCAGTGCTTCCTGCTACCGCCACGCACGCCCATCCCGCGCCAGCAACGCATCCGCCTCCTCCGGCCCCTCGCTGCCCGACGCATAATACCAACGGCCTTGATCGATGACTCTTCCATCGATCAAGGCCGTTGGTATCGCGCGCCGGGTTGGCCGGCGGCGGCGCGCCAAACCAAGACTCATACCAACGGTCATTCTTTATGACCGTTGGTATAATGCGGAAAATCAGCCCCATCCGCCGCCCAGCCATCCAGCACCGGCTGCACGATGCGCCAGCCATGCTCCACCATGTCGGCCCGCATGAACCGCGTCTGATCGCCGATCGGGGCCGACGCGCCGAAGCTGCGCATGCCGATCATCGCGCCGGTCGGGCCGACATAACGATCCCACCCGATCACCGATCCCGCTTCCACCGAGACCCGGGCGGACACGCAGGGCGGCAGCACGCTGTCGCGATACGCCTGGTCCTGCGCCTCGAACAGCTCCCAGCTCGGCAGGCTCACCACCCGCACGGCAATGCCCTCGCCGTGCAGCGTCTCGAAGGCGGCGACGCACAGCGAGAGCTCGCTGCCGGTCGCCAGCAGGATCAACGCGGGCAGCCCCGTCCGCGCGCCGGCCAGCACATAGCCGCCGCGCTCGGTGCCCTCCGCGCCGCGGTACCGCGTCCGGTCCAGCGTCGGCAGCGCCTGGCGGGTCAGGATGAGGCACACCGGCTGGCGGAGTGCGATGATCACGCGCCACGCCGCGGCCACCTCCCCGGCATCGCCAGGTCGCAGCGTGATCAGGCCTGGGATGCTGCGCAGCGCCACCAGATGCTCCACCGGCTGGTGTGTCGGTCCGTCCTGGCCGACGCCGATGGAATCATGGGTGAAGATCAGCACCACCGGCAGCGCCATGATGGCGGCAAGGCGGATGGCCGGCTTCATGTAGTCGGAGAACACCAGGAAGGTGGCACCGAACGGCCGCAGCCCGGACAGGGCAAGGCCGTTGACGATGCCGCCCATGGCGTGTTCGCGAATGCCGAAATGCAGGTTGCGGGCGCCGGGCTTCGCCGCCGAAAGATCGCCGGCGCCATCGAAGGTCAGGTGGGTCTTGGTCGAGGGTGCCAGGTCGGCGGCGCCGCCGAGCATCCAGGGATAGCTCTTCGCCAGGGCATTCAGACATCTGGCCGAGGAATCACGGGTGGCGAGGCCTTTGGCATCGGCGGGAAAGCCCGGCAGATCGGCGCCGCAGCCATCGGGCAGCGTGCCCGCGACCATCCGGGTGATCTCCTCGGCGCGTGCGGGGTGCTGTTCGCGGTAGAGGGTGAAGCGTTGCTGCCAGTCGGCATGCGCGGCAGCACCGCGGGCCCCGATGCCGGCGGAGAGATGCGCCAGGACGCCGTCCGGCACCCGGAAATCGGCATGTTCCGGCCAGCCGTAGCGGCGTTTGGCCAGCCTGATCTCCTCCACGCCGAGCGGCTCGCCGTGGGCGGCGCTGGTGTCCTGCTTGTGGGGCGCGCCGAAGCCGATATGGCTGTTGACGATGATCAGCGTGGGAGCATCGCCTGAGGTGACGAACCCGGTCAGCGCTTCGGCCATCCGGCCGGTGTCGTTGGCGTCACCGACCTGCTCGACATTCCAGCCATAGGCACGGAAACGGGCAGCGACGTCATCGCTGAAGGCAAAGTCGGTGTAGCCTTCGATGGTGATATGGTTGCTGTCGTAGATCCAGCAGAGATTGCCGAGCATGAGGTCGCCCGCGATGGAGGCGGCTTCGCTGGTGACGCCTTCCATCATGTCGCCGTCGCCGCAGAAGGCATAGACGTTGTGGTCGAAGATGGTGTGGCCCGGCCTGTTGTAGCGTGCCGCCTGCCAGCGTGTGGCCATGGCCATGCCGACGCTGTTAGCGCAGCCTGGCCGAGCGGCCCGGTGGTGGTTTCCACGCCGGGGGTGACGCCGTGTTCGGGGTGACCGGGGCATCGGCTGCCAAGGGTGTGGAACGCCTTGATGTCATCGATGCCCAAAGGCGCCTGGTCGGCGTTGCGGACGCCGGCGAGGAACAGCATGGCATAGAGCACCATGGAGGCGTGGCCGTTGGAGAGCACGAAGCGGTCGCGATCGGGCCAGTGGCTGTCGGCGGGATCGAAGCGCAGAAAGCTCTGCCACAGCGTGAAGATCACCGGAGCCAACGCCATCGGCGCGCCGGGATGTCCGGAATCGGCTTTCTGGACGGCGTCCATCGCCAGGGTCCGGATGGTGTCGATGCACAGCTGGTCCGGGTTCGGGTCGGGGGAGGTCTGTGCCAAGGGCATGGTGGGTCCCCGAATTGCGTGTGTGGAAGAATGGCGTCCGTGTGATCTCCCTAGTCACTGCCGTGCCTCGCAGGGAGGTTCGGGTTTCACTCATACCAACGGTCATGAAGAACGACCGTTGGTATAGGTCTTGGTTTGGCGCGCCGCCGCCGGCCAACCCGGCGCCTGATACCAACGGCCTTGATCGATGGAAGAGTCATCGATCAAGGCCGTTGGTATCAGTCCGCGAGAGGCGGCTGCTGAGAGGTGGCGTGGATGCGACAAGGACTCGGCTACCACTGCGTTGGTCGGGACCAACAAACCGGAAAAACGATCTCGTTTCCTTTGGCATCTCGTGCGGTTGACACACGCCTCCTCTCAGCAGGGCGGACCATGGCACATAGAAATTGGCGATGTTATCCCAAAGTGATAAATAAAAATTCATAAAATTCTTTTGCTTCTTTTCTTCAGAAAAGAAGACCTTACTTCCTTATATCTATGAACTCTCTCAAAGAAAAGGCAAAGCCATGCCGCGCGGTGACAAGTCGGCTTACACCGGCAAGCAGAAACGCCAGGCTCAGCACATCGAGGACGGCTACGAGAAGCAGGGCTTGCCGCAGGAAGAGGCTGAGGCGTGCGCCTGGGCCACGGTGAACAAGCTCTCGGGTGGTGGCAGGCTGAGCGGCTCCGGCCGGCGCACGCACCCGGCGGGGAAGGGGGCCGGGAAGGTCTGATCAGTCGGGCTGCAGGGAGCGGGTCATGTCGAGCGGGTTCACCCAGGCGTCGAACTGCTCTGACGTTGCGAGGCCAAGCTGCAGTGCTGCATCGCGCAGCGACAGCCCCTCGCGGTTGGCGAGCAGCGCTGTTCGCGCCGCGGCGGCGTAGCCGATATGCGGGTTCAGGGCCGTTGCCAGCATCAGATTATCGGCGAGATGTGCTGCGATGCGCGTGCGGTTGGGGATGAGGCCGCGGGCGCAATGCGTGTCGAAGGCGGTGAGCGCGTCGGCCAGCAGGTGGGCGCTGTCGAGCAGGTTGTCCAGCATGACCGGCTTGTAGACGTTGAGCTGGAAGTTGCCTTGGCTGCCGGCGAAGGCCACGGCGTGGTCATGGCCAAACACCTGCACGGCAACCATGGTGAGCGCCTCGCACTGGGTGGGGTTGATCTTGCCCGGCATGATCGACGAGCCCGGTTCGTTCTCCGGCAGGATCAGCTCGCCGATGCCGGTGCGCGGGCCGGAGGCGTACCAGCGGATATCGTTGGCGATCTTCAGGCAGGCGCCGGCCAGGGTGCGGAGCGTGGCCGACATCGCAACGATCGCGTCATGTGCCGACAGGGCTGCAAAGTGGTTGGTGGCGACACGGAACGGCCGGCCGGTGGCCTGCGCGATCAGGTCGGCCACGGCGGCGCCGAACCGCGGAGCCGCATTGAGCCCGGTGCCGACGGCGGTGCCGCCGATGGCGAGCTCGAACAGCCCCGGCAAGGCGCGCCTGATGCCGTCGGCGGCAGCGTCAAGCTGGGCCAGCCAGCCGGACATGACCTGCCCCAGCGTGATCGGCGTGGCGTCCTGCAGATGGGTGCGTCCGGTCATCACCACATCGGCGAAATCTGCCGTCCCGGCGGCAAACGTCGCGCAAAGCCCGGCCAGCGCCGGGATCAGCCGGGTCTCGATCACCGTGACGGCGGCGACATGCATCACGGTCGGGAACACGTCGTTGGAGGACTGGCTGTGATTGACGTCGTCGTTCGGGTCGATCGGGCGCTTGCTGCCCACCACGCCGCCGGCGAGCTGAATGGCGCGGTTGGCGATCACCTCGTTGGCGTTCATGTTGCCCTGTGTGCCGGACCCCGTCTGGAACACCACCAGCGGAAACTCGCCATCCCATCGCCCGTCGCGCACCTCCCGGGCGGCGCGCCCGATCAGCGCGGCCTTGTCCGCCGGAAGCCGGCCGAGCGCCGCATTGGCCTCGGCGCAGGCCAGCTTGACGAGACCGAAGGCGTGGATGACATCGCGCCCCCACACATAGCCGCGGGTGCCGATCGGGAAATGCACCCGGCTGCGCTCGGTCTGCGCCCCCCACAGATGTGCGGCGGGCACAGCGACGTCACCGAGCGCGTCATGTTCGATCCGGGTTTCGCCCCCGTCCGGCGAAGCTGGCATCATGATGTCGTCGCCTTGTCCGTGCTGCGGTAGGCTGACATCAGCAGGGCGGCCGGAAGCAAGAGATAGCTGAGGCAGGCGGTGATCAGAAACACATCGCTGTAGGCCAGCACGGCGGTCTGCGCCTGCAACATCGCGAACACCTTGCCCGGGGCGTTGTGGGCGGCCTGCGCCAGGGTCTGGCCGGAATTGTGCAGCGCCTGCTGAACCTGCTGCAGCAGCCGGTCATAAGGCTGGCTGGTCACCGCCAGATGCGCCACCAGCCGCGCCTGCCGGGTGTCTGCTCATGGTCGGTGATCAGCGCCGTCGACACCGAAATGCCGATCCCGCCACAGACATTGCGCGCCATGCTGAACAGGGCGGCGGCGTCGTTGTTCTGGGCCGAAGGCAGGGTGGCATAGGCGATGGTGCTGATCGGCACGAACAGCAGCGCCAGGCCCGCCGTCTGCGCCGCGCGCATATAGGCGAGGTGCCGGAAGTCCAGCATCGGCACCAGACCCATCGAATAGATCAGCGCCCCGCCCAGCGCGAGCCCGCCGCCGGCGATGACGTATTTGACAGGAACAAAACGCATGATCATCCCGGCCACAGGAATCAGCATGATCAGGATGACCGCCCCCGGCGCCAGCACCAGCCCGGCCCAGGTCGCGTTGCAGCCCAGCTGCTGCTGGGCGAACTGCGGAAGCAGGCCAGCGCAACAGCAAGCTGGAGGACGGCGAACTGACCATCCTGCGCACCGTCGATGCCACCGAGGGAGGGCTCACCGAGCAGATCCTGCAGACCGCGCAGGACAGCCTGGCCCTCATCAAGGGCACCCGCGTCTCCATCGACCGGCTGTTCAACGCCAACGCCAGAAGCCGCGCCGCCTGCACCGATATCACCGTCATCCTCAACCGCATGGCGACCGGCGAGACCATCCTCAAGGGCGCGCTGCAGGTGGTGGCCCGCCAGACCCATGCGCAGAGCGAAAGCCTGCACGTGGAGGTCGACGAGCGCACCAAGGACAGGGCGGCCGCCGAGGGCGACGATGCCCAGGTGACGCTGCTGACCGTGAAGCTCGACAGCGCCAACCAGGCCAACCAGCGCGCGCTGGACTATGAGCGCATCCTGCAGGGAAAGGTGGTGTCGTTCGAGATGCTGGCCTCGGCCAATGTTCAGGCCGAGGCGCGCGCCCAGCAGTTCGCAAGCCTCATCGACGCCCAGCACGAGCTGCTCTCCAACCCGCAGCAGCAGGCCCTGCCGGTGACCGCCAGCGCCCTTGAGATGGGCCTGCAGCAGGGTGTCGCCCTCCGCGACGGCCTGCTCGCCGCCGGCGTGCGCGATGCCACTAAGAAGGCGCAGGAGATCTTCGGCTCCAACCTCGAAGGCGCCACCGGCGCGCAGTTCCGCCTCGAGACCGAGAATCTCGACCAGATGCGCGCCGCCATCGCGGCCCTCGGCAATGCGCAGACGCTGATCACCGAGCGCACCGACAAGGCCATCGAGCGCAGCCTGAATTCGATGGAACTCGTCGAGCAGGTGAAGGTCTCGGCCAATGCCGTGCGCGCCGCCATGGCCGATTTCCAGAAGGTCGATGCCGGCCTGGAAAAGCTCGACGGCCCAGCTGTCCCGGCACCGCGCCTGCCGCCCACGCCGCAGGGCTCGGTGCCGACCGTGCCGGCCGCGGCTGAGACCGTCGCGGCGCAATCCTGATCCGGTCTCAGACCGCAACGATGGATGAACCATGAGCCTCCTGACGACGGTGCCGAACTTTCCGGCCGACCCGGCCATGCCGTTCCTGCTCCAGGTGCAGTTCGACGCCTACGCCGAATGCCTGGCCGGACTGTCCGGCGAGGTCGGCGCCGCCGACGCCAAGGCCTCCGAACAGCACACCACCCGGCAGGACACGCCGCCGACCCGGACCAGGCTGACCCGCCATGTCGGCCTCAACGCTCGGCTGACCGAGCTGCACACCGTGCTGGCCTCGGCCCGCGTCAACAGCATGTGGATCCGCGGCGAACCGGGCACGGGCAAGACCACGCTGGCCGACGAATTCATCCGCGCGCGCACCGAAAAGCGCCTCAGCAGCTCCATGCTCGGCGGACCGTTCTTCCTGTTCAACGTCAGCCTGTTCCTCACCGGCCCGCCGCTCGGCCGGGTCGACGGCTTCAGCAGATCGCTGGAATACGTCAGGCGCAACCACGGTCTGCTGATCATCGATCACATCGACGACCTGGTGAAGGCCTCGGGCGAGGCCTCCGACCGCATGATGCAGGCGCTGCTCGCGGGCCTGGAAGGCAGCGACGACGTGCAGGCCATCATCATCTCCGACACCCGGAACAACGACAGCATCGCCACGCGGCCACCGTCATCCTGCGCTGCTTCCAGGTCATGGAGATGGCGGAGCGGGGCCTGGACGGTCTGAAGCCGGTGCCGATGTCACATTTCCGCCGTCTCAGCCTGGTCCACAACATCGACTACAGCGAGCCGGTCGCCGACGAGATCATCCGCCTGCGCGGCCGCTACCCCGGCCGCGCCTTCGCCTCCAGCCGGCGCCCGGAGCAGGCGATCTCCTTTGCCGACAAGGTCGGCGCCATGGTCCGGATCAACGTCTTCGCAGAGCCCATCGAGCTGGCCGAGCTGCGCGACCAGATGGGCGCCCTGCGCGACCGGCAGGAGGTGACGGCCCAGGCCCACCCGATCGGCAACGCCGTCGCGGCCGCCATCGCCATCCAGTTCGTGGCGTTGCGGCATCGATATCAGTCGGTCAACCAGACCTATGAGACCCGGTTCGGACCCTACCTGAAGGCCCGACACGCGCTGGACGACATCGAAAGCCGCCTCGGTGCGATCGAGGCCAGGCCGCAGCAGGATCGCAGCGCCGATGAGCGGCGGGATTTCAACACGCTGAAGGACGGGCTGCCCGGCGCCCAGGCCAGTGTGGCGCGAGAGTCCCACGCGCTGCACCAGGTGCGCCCGGAGGTCACCAAGGCCGATGTGCGCAAGGTGTTCAGCGACGATTCCGGCGTGCCGCTGTCCAACCTGTCGGCCAACAAGCTCGACCGGCTGCGCGGGCTGGAGATCGACCTCGGCGCCGAGATCTTCGGCCAGGAGGCGCCGGTCAAGGCGGTGGCCAAGGTCTGGCGCGAGCGTGAGCTGGGCGTGAGCGAGCCCTCCCGCCCCGCCGGCGTGCTGCTGTTCACCGGCGGCACCGGCCTGGGCAAGACCGAACTGACCCGCGTGCTGGCCCGCTGGGACGGCGGCGCCGCGTCCATGCCGGCCGTGCTGCGGATGAGCGAGTTCAAGGACAAGAGCGCCATCTCCCGCCTCACCGGCGCCGCCCCCGGCCTGATCGGCTTGGACGAGGGCGCGCCCACCATGGAGGAGTGCGAGAACAAGGACATCGTGGTGTTTGACGAGATCGACAAGACCGACCCGAATATCTACGACGTGATGATGCAGATCCGCGAAGAAGGCGAGATCACCTTGTCCAACGGCAAGAAGATCAGCTTCAAGGGCAAGCTGATGGTGATCACCACCAACGCCGTCACGGCCGAGGACCTCACCGCCGAGGAGCTCAACCGGCAGGACGAGCACCAGGAGGTGATCCGCACCGTGCTGTGCGAGGCCAAGTCGAAGGAGAGCGGGCTTGCGCTGTTCCGTCCGGAATTCATCGGCCGGGTCGATGAGGTCTATGTCTACAAGGCGCTCGACCATGACACGGCGCTCAGGATCCTCAAGAAGGAGCTGGCCAAGATCAATCGCGACTATCAGGAGCGCGGCATTTCGATCGAGGCGGACGAGCCTGTGCTCAGACCGATCATCGACAAGCATCACGTGCCGTCGCAAGGCGGGCGCAGTCCGCGCCAGATCGTCAAGAAGCGCGTCCGTCCCCTGGTGACGGACTACCTGATGGCCCGCCTGCTGGAGATGCAGGGCGACGACACCCCCCTCAGCGACAAGGTCCGCCTCGAATTCGACCTCGCCACCGACACCTTCAGCCTGACCCGCATCCTCCAGGAAGTCCCGGCCCCCAACGAATAAAAGTTTCTTTGGTTCTTTCTTTTCAAATAAAAAACTTCTTCTTTGAAAAAAAGAAGAAAAAAACTTTTATCCTTTGGCGTTGCGGTTCGGCAGCATCCACCAGGCCAGGGCGCCCAAGGCAATCGCCGCCACGGCGGAGCCGCCGAGCAGCCTGGGTGAATCATGCAGCCACACCATCGCCGGCACCGACAGAAACAATAATCCCCCGACACTGCAGATCCGCCACTCCCGTGCCTGAACCCCCGCCGTGAACGTGCCCAGCGCCAACAGCGTCAGCATCTCCGGCCGTGTGGCGTTGCCGCGCAGCAACGTCGAAAGACTGTCCGAAAACATCAGGAAGATCGCCAGCAGCAGCGCACACCAGGTCAGCGCCATCCGCCACACCAGCTCGAACTGCTCCTGGCGCGAGGCGGCGTGGTGCCATCCCGTCGCAATCGAGATGATCCCGAACAGCGGAATCAGAATCAGCGAGTAGGCAAACGGCAGCTTCACCACCACGCCAGCCAGCGCAAGCAGCAGCTTCGTGATGTAGGGAAGATCATGCAGCAGCCAGCGCAGCACCGCGGCCCGCGGCGCCACCGGAACCACGGCCACAGGGTGCACAGCAACCACAGGCTCCACCGCAGGCCCCGGGCCAATACGCGGTTCGAGATGCGTGACCGTGTCCATCACCGCGCATCCGACATGAGGTCGCCTCGGCACGCTGCGTTCAGCCTTGGGTCGATGGTCATGCCGATGCTCCGGGTCAGGCCTTGCTGGTGGCACCGCGGGAGACTGGGCAACAGCCTCGGAAACTACCTGGATCAATCTTTGGCAGACAAGACAGCAAAGAAAGCACTTCTTTTCTGAAGAAAAGAAGCAAAAGACTTTTTGTTCGTTGGGTGTGAGCAAGCGGGGAGGGGTGCGTAGTGTCCGAAGCTGCCTTGGGTGAGGCGGCGCGGTTATAGCAGCGTGAACAAGTGCCGGGTGCCCGTCAGGGGCAACCACCGAAGGACGACGAACATGCAGCGCCGCGCAACCGGCTTCCTGGGCTACACCATCGAGGCCAGCGACGGAAAGGTCGGCTCCGTTTCCGATTTCCTGTTCGACGACCGCTCCTGGACCCTGCGCTGGCTGGTGATCAACACCGGCTCCTGGCTCGCGGGCCGCAAGGTGCTGCTCCACCCGCGCGGCCTCGAACGCGCCGATGTCGCGCAACGCGCCTTTCCCGTGAAACTCAGCAAACGCCAGGTCGAGGACAGCCCGGATCTGGCAAGCGACGAGCCGGTGTCACTGCGGATGGATCACGCCCTGAACAGCTACTACGGCCACACCCCAACCTGGAACGGCGGCCCCTACAACGATGTCTGGAGCAACGAAGGCGACTCATCCTCCGGAGACCCCCACCTGCGCAGCCTCAGCGAAGTCACCGGCTACCATATCCACGCCCTCGACGGCGATATCGGACATCTCGACGACCTCCTGGTCGACGACGAGAGCTGGAACATCGAATACGCCGTGATCGACACGCGGAACTGGGGCTTCGGCAAGCACGTCCTGGTCTCCCCCGCCGAGATCAAGGACATCGACTGGGGCGCCAGAGACATCCATATCGACCTGACCTGCTACAAGATCAAAACCAGCTCCTCCTGGACGGAACCCGACTGGTCCGACCTCCCGGCGGCCTGACCCGCATCGTCCCGCACACCCGAGGTTGTCATGGATCTCCACCCCTTCAGGTCGGTCGCAGGCGGCGCCGCCCATCACCGCGCTTCGCATGCCTGACGCCGCCCGCCACACGGCTGCGGCGCAGCAACGCTCGGAGCTGATGCGCTGGTTCATCCACGACATCCCCTATCTCGCCATGCTGACGCTCGCGGTCACAGGCGTCGTGCTGCGGCTGCCGGTCGGCTACTGGGTGATCATCACCCCGGTGTTCGCGATCATCTCCATCGCCGAGGGATGGCGGCATTTCTCCGACCAGGTCGAGAAGTTCGGCTTCATGCTCAGGCTGGTGCTGGACTGGCTCGCCCTGCTGCTGGCGATCTATTTTCTGTTCAACAGCGGCGTCCAGGGCGTGATGAATGCCAACGCCACCTCGCTCGCCATGATGACGCTGCTGGGCCTCGGCACCTTCGTCGCCGGCGTGCAGGCGCGCGTCTGGCAGATCTGCGCCGTGGGCGGCGTGCTGTTCCTGGTCGTGCCCGGGCTGGGCTGGCTGGACCAGTCCCCCCTGCTGCTGTCGGTCGGCGCCGGCGTGATCGTGGTGCTGGGCAGCCTGATCTGGTGGTTCACCCAGCTTCAGCTTGGCGACAGACCCAAACCGGGCCCACGCTAGCGCGGGCGGGCGCCTTGCGCGCCGCCCCACGCTTGCGTCCTGTCATGAGATCGCCCCATACGCACAGAATCTGTCAGGATACTGACGCGACGATGTGGGGGCGGCCAAGATGCGACCGGTGATGCTTGTGGTTCTGGATGGCTGGGGCACCAGTGCCGCGACCGAGGACAATGCCGTGGCCCTCGCCAGCACCCCCCGCTTCGACGCGCTCTGGAACGCCTGGCCGCACGCGCATCTGCGCACCTCGGGGCTCGATGTCGGCCTGCCCGAGGGGCAGATGGGCAATTCCGAGGTCGGCCATCTCAACATCGGCGCCGGCCGGGTGGTCATGCAGGACCTGCCGCGCATCGGCAGCGCCATCGCCGACGGCTCGATCTCGCATGCCCCGGCGCTGCTGGGGCTGATCGAGCGCCTGCGCGCCACCGGCGGCACCTGCCACCTGATCGGCCTGGTCTCGCCCGGCGGCGTGCATTCCCACCAGGACCACGGCGCCGCCCTGGCCCGCGTGCTGGCCGAAGCCGGCATCCCGACCGTCGCCCATGTCATTCTCGACGGCCGCGACACGCCGCCCCGCTCAGGCGGTGACGCCGTGCGCGCCTTCCAGGCGGCCCTGCCCGAGCAGGTGCGGGTGGCCACGGTCTCCGGCCGCTACTACGCCATGGACCGCGACAAACGCTGGGACCGTGTCGCCAAGGCCTACATGACCATGGCCGAAGCCACCGGCCCCGGCTTCGCCGACCCGTCCTCGGTGGTCGATGACGCCTATGCCCGCGACGTGACCGACGAGTTCGTCATCCCCGCCGTCATCGGCGGCTACCGCGGCATGCGCGACGGCGACGGGCTGCTGTGCTTCAACTTCCGCGCCGACCGGGCACGCGAGATCCTCACCGCCCTGGTCGACCCTGATTTCACCGGCTTCGAGCGCTCCCGCGTGGTGAAGTTCGCCGCCTGCGTCGGCATGACCCGCTACAGCGACGATCTCGCCCCGTTCATGTCGGCGCTGTTCGCGCCACAGACCATGGAGCATCTGCTGGGCCAGGTGGTCGCCGCCGCCGGCCTGCGCCAGCTGCGCATGGCCGAGACCGAGAAATACCCCCACGTCACCTATTTCTTCAACGGCGGCATCGAGGTGCCCAACCCCGGCGAGGACCGGGTGATGGTGCCCTCGCCGAAGGTCGCCACCTACGACCTGCAGCCCGAGATGTCGGCGCCTGAGCTGACCGACCGCGCCGTCGTGGCGATCGGCTCGGGACAGTACGACATGCTGGTCCTGAACTTCGCCAACCCTGACATGGTCGGCCACACCGGCAGCCTGCCGGCCGCGATCCGCGCGGTGGAGACCGTCGATGCCTGCCTCGGCCGCATCGCCGATGCGGTGGCCGCCCAGGGCGGCGCATTGCTGGTCACCGCCGATCACGGCAACTGCGAACAGATGCGCGACCCCGCCACCGGCGGCCCGCACACCGCCCATACCACCAACCCCGTGCCGGTGCTGCTGATGAACAGCCCCGGGAAGCTGCACGATGGCCGCCTCGCCGACATCGCGCCGACGCTGCTGGCGCTGCTCGGCGTGGCGCAGCCGGCGGAGATGACCGGCGCAAGCCTGGTGGCGCCGGCCGCATGATCCTGGCTCCGCCCGGCCGCGTGTCGGCGCGGGGCCTGGTTTTCACGGCGGCCGTGCTGCTCATGGCGGCCGGCCCGACGCCGCAACAGGTGCTGGATGCCGAACGCGCCCGGGCCGCCCTGCTGGAGCAGCAGAGATCCGCCCAGACCCGCGCCGCCGGGCTGGCCCAGCAGCTTCAGGCGCTGACCGCCTCGCGCATCGCGGCGGCGGCGCGCCTGCGCGCGCTGGAGGAGCAGACCGCGCAGGCCACCGATCGCGTGGCCGATCTCGCGCGCCGGCAGCAGGAGGCGCAGATCGCCTTGCGCGCCAGTGCCGCGAATCTCGAGCGCTTCCTGCCGGTCATCGAACGCCTGGCCCTCTATCCCGCCGAAACGCTGCTGGCGGTGCCCGAGCCGCCGGAGCGTTCGGTGCGCGGCGTGCTGGTGCTGCGTGGCCTGATGCGACAGATCGAGCAGGACGCCGCCACCGTCCGCGCCGAGCAGAGCACGCTGGCGGGGCTGCAGGCGGAGCTCGACCAGGCCAGGCCCGAGCTGGCACGGCGCCTCGCCGCCCAGACCGCGGAGGAGGCCGCTCTGGACGTGCAGCTTGCCGCCACATCGGCGAATCGCAAGACGGCCGAGGCCGAAGCGGGCGACGCCGCCCGCCGTGCCGCGGCCGAGGCTGCCCGGGCGGATTCGCTGCGGTCGGCCATCGCCAGGCTCGAAGCCGTCCGCCAGGAAGCGGCGCGCCAGGAGGCCGACCGCACCACCCATCGCCCCGACCCCGCACATCCGCCGGAGCCGCCGGCGTTCGGCACCACCTCGCTGCTCACCCCCGTGGTCGGCCGCATCGTCCGCAACTTCGGCGATCCGGTGGACGGCGACACCTCGACCAGCCTGGGCTTCCAGGTGCCGCCCGCGGCGCGCGTGGTCTCGCCCTGCGGCGGGCGTGTGGTGTTCTCCGGCCCGTTTCGCAGCTATGGCCTGCTGCTGATCGTCGATTGCGGCCACGCCTGGCATGCCGTGCTCAGCGGCTTCTCCCGGCTGGACGCGAGCCTGGGCCAGACGGTGCAGATCGGCGAGCCGATCGGCGTGATGCCGGGATATGACCCGCAGTCGCAGCAGGCGCATCCGGTGCTGTCGATGGAGCTGCGCCATGACAGCCGGCCGGTCAATCCGGCGCCATACCTGAGGTCAAGGGGATAGGGAAGGACTTCTTTTCTGAAGAAAAGAAGCAAAAGACTTTCATTCGTTTAAATATACCTCTCCAGAAATATCCGCGCAAATCAGATAAAAGTTTTTTGGTTCTTTTTTTCAAAAAAGAACCGCTTCTCTTTCTTGATAGAATATAAAATGCGAGAATTTCCAAAAAACAATGATATCATAAGTAATTTACGATTCTCAAAGCCCTCGATAAATCTCGACCTGAAAATAAATGGGCTTCAGATAACACAATTGTCTCTGCACGGCTATCATCTGACCTACGACGACGAGTTCACCGATCCCGCGCTCTTCGTCACCTCCGCCGACGGCAGTGTCGGTTTCAACAACGCCTATTCCTTCGGGCGCTCGATCCCCACGAATTATGAAGCCGAATACTACGTCAACCGCTCCGCGACGCTTGATCCGTTCAGTGTGCACAACGGCGAGCTGACCATCACGGCCGCCCCCGCCCCGGCCGGCGCGCAGACCAACGGACTGCCCTACACCTCCGGCCTGATCACCACACAGGGCAGCTTCGCGCAGAACCAGGGCTATTTCGAGATCCGCGCCCAGACCCCCGACATTGCCGGCTTCTGGGCCGGCTTCTGGGCCGCCTTCTGGGCCGCCTTCTGGATGCTGCCGGCCACTGCCGCCGGCTACACGGAGTTCGACGTCCTGGAACAGCCCAATCTCGGGCCCGCCGACCAATATTGGTCCGATGCCAAGTTCCAGGGCGCCGCCCAAGGCGGGATGTTCAACGCGACCGGCGCCGCCTTGTCGACCGGATTTCACACCTACGGCCTGCTATGAACCGCGACCGCCGTCACCTTCTATTTCGACGGCTGGCAGGTCGGCACCGCCATCGCGGTCCCGCCGGATTTCACGACCAAGATGTACCTGATCGCCAATCTCGCCGTCGGCACCGCCAACAGCTTGCCGGGTGCGACCTCCGGCGCGCCGACCAGCCAGTACAACATCGACTATATCCGCGCCTACTCGAACAATGCCGCGCTACCTGCCGTCGCAATGCAGCCGATCTCCTCGCCAGATGGTGCCAACACCACGCCCAGCTACGCCATGCCGAGCCTGCCGGTGCCGACGCCGATCGGCACCGGACCGGACACCCTGACACTCAGCATCAACGATGACGACTATCTCCAGAACGCCCAGTTCACCATCAGCCTCAACGGCGTGCAGCAGGGCGGGGTGCAGACCGCGCTGGCCGTCGCCTCGTTCGGGGAAACCCAGCAGTTCGTGGTGAACGGCAGCTTCCAGGGCACCGCCCCCACCATCACCATCGACTTCCTCAACAAGCTCAACGGCGGCGCCGCGCTCGACAATCTCGACCTCTACGACACCGGCATCACCTTCGATGGCGTGGCCCTGGCCAACAGCATCCTTACCCTGCTGACCGGCGGATCCCAGAACATCGTCCTGCCCATCCTGGCCGCACCCGTCACCGTGGCCGCCGGCACGATCTATGACTGGGGCTCGCACGCCCTGCTGTCCGGCGCCACGGTCGCGGTCACCCAGATCGACAGCACGGTCGCCCCGCCGCTCCTGGTGCAGGGGCTGACGCTCGACGCCAGCGGCAACCTCGACGGCGAGCTCGTCGCCACCAACGCCCAGTCCGCCCAGAGCCTGCAACTCTCGATCGCGCTGCCCTCGGGCGTGACCGCGCAGTTCACCGCAGCCACAACCCTGCCGGCCGACTGGAGCGTGGTGGCCAACACCGCAACGGCGGGCGCCTTCAGCCGTGCCGGAATCGGCGTCACGCCCCTGACCGGCCCGGTCGATCTGGGCACGATCTCGTTCACCCCGTCGCCCGGCACCACCAGCCTGGTGCTGCAGGTCGGCACGGACACGATCGGCAGCCAGAGCGCCGCCCCCTTCACGCTCACCGCAGCGACAGCTTCCACCAGCGTCTCCGGCGGCTTCACCGTGGCCGCCCCGGCCGATCCGGCTGCCGTGACAACCAGCCTGTCGGTGACCAACGCCATCGCCGGCGCGGGGGCCACCGTCACCGCGGCCGATGCCCTGGCGGCGCTGAAACTGGCGGTCGGACTGAACCCCAATCCCATCTCCCCGGTCACCGGCGCCCAGGCGCGGGTCTCGCCCTATCAGTTCATGGCCGCCGACGTCGCTCACACCGGCGTGATCACGGCGTCCGACGCGCTCACCATCCTGCGAATGGCGGTGGGCCTGGCCAGCGCGCCGGCGCCGACCTGGGAGCTCGTCAACGACAACACCCGCGACTGGAACGCCACCACGCGGTCGTTCACCGTCACCGGCAGCACTGTGCCCACGGTGTTCGCCACCCTGCCGCCCGGCGCCGGCGGCACCGCCGATGTGGTCGGGATCCTGGTGGGCGACGTGCTGGGAAGCTGGACGCCGCCGGCCGCCGGCAGCGGTTCGGCGACCGTCAAGCCGGCCTCCACCACCCAGAACGCCGCCTATTTCGGCACGCTGAGCCAGACCCTGGCCACGCCGTCCGACCAATGGGGCGTGGCCTCCACCACCGTCGCGGGCGCCATCGCCGCGGCCGCCACGACCAGCTTCCCGATCAGCGTCATCGACACCGCCGCCAACACCCAGACCCAGCTCGACGGGCTGCAGACCCTGGCCGCCGCCGGTCAGCTGGCCGGCGTGTGGCTGAGCGATCCCGGCACACCCTCGCTTGCCATGACCGTCCGGCAAGCCGACAGCGACGTGCTGGCGATCGCTGCGATCCATGGCGCCGGCACCCCCACGATCGTCGTGCCCGCCGGATCGCCCGCACCCGGACCCGCCACCGCCAGCCTGTCGGCTGCGATCACGCCGGCGCTGGTGCTCACCGGCGTGCCGGGCTTCATCGATGGAACCACCACAACAAGCATCAATCCGGCACTCGACCCGAAAAGTGGCGTTTAAATCATATCAGGATTAACATATGGTATTGGCCGTAACAGTATAACCCTCGGCACCATTCCATTCGCCGATCTTGTGGCACAGTATATCACGATTTCCGGCCAAGATGCCATCTATCTGACGAATTCGACTGACACAAGCCATGGCGTGGTGCTACTTGGCTTGTCAGCAACGCATAATGCGTCTGACTTGATTGCCAGCCACCTTTCGGATGCGGGCGCACTGCTCACGATCAGCTAGCACTTGAAGCCCTCGGCCGCCGCGTCCGGCTGTGGCAGGCGCAGTGCTGCGCTGAAACAACGATTTGGCTCCGGAAGAACACAACACAGCACGCGAACTGCGTTAGAATCAGTACCATGAGCTCAGCGTTCTACGTCACCACCACTGTCACAGGCACGTCGCTCCAGGTCATCGTCAACGCGGTCGCCGGATCATCGATCGAATCGGCCGACCTCGTGGTGTTCTATCTCGCCGGCTCCGGCACCTTCACCGGCGCCACCGGGCCGGCCGGCTGGGAGACGCTCGCCAACACCACCAACGGCAAGATCGGCATGGTCGACCTGACCTTGAACGCGCCGGTCGCGACCACGGCGGACGGCGTGCTGGTGACGTTGAACTTCACGCTGCCGGCGTCCGGCGATGTGGTGCAGGGCACGGTCACGGTCAGTGTCTACACCAACAGCACCGGCACCGGATTCGGCGCCAGCCCCGCCGAGACGCTGCAGGAGCCGGTCACCTGCTTTGTCACCGGCACGCGCATCGCCGTGCCCGGCGGCTGGGCCCGCATCGAGACGCTGCGCATGGGAGACCGGGTGCTGATCGCCGGTGGCGGGGTGCGTCCGATCGTCTGGATCGGGCACCCCGAGGTCGACATCCTGCATCATCCGGAGCCGGATTCGGTCCGTCCCATTCGTTGTCAGGCCAATGCCGTCGTGCCGGGGCAGCCGGAATGTGATCTGCTGCTCTCGCCCGATCACGCTTTGCTGATCGACGGCATGCTGATCAGCGCCCATGCCCTGGTGAACGGCGACAGCATCGCGCCGGAGCAGATGGAGCATGTCGGCTACTGGCATATCGAGCTTGATCGCCACGACATCATCCTGGCCGAGGCGCTGACGGTCGAAAGCTATCTCGATAACGGCCACCGTGGCAGCTTCGAGGGCATCACCATGCGGCTGCACCCGGTGTTCGCGCGGGACGCGGAGTCGACCTCCGAAGCGGCTCCCTATGTCACGGACCCGGACCTGGTCCGCCCGGTCTGGCAGCGCCTGACCGATCGCGCCACCGCCGCGGCCCAGCTGCCGAGCACGGATGAGCTGGATGTGGCGCTGCTCGCCGACGGGCGACGCATCGTGCCGAGCACTGACGGCACGGGCCGCCACGTCTTCGCCGTGCCGGTCGGCACCGTCTCGGCGGTGCTGGTTTCGCGCACCGCGCGGCCGTCGGACCGCACGCCCTGGTGCGGTGATCGCCGCGTGCTCGGGGTGGCGGTCGGTGCCGTGCAGGTGGATGGCGTGCCGCTCGCGCTGGAGTCGCTGACCCAAGGCTGGCACGCTGCCGAACGTGCCGGCGAGCGCTGCTGGCGCTGGACCAACGGGGCCGCCAGCATCAACCTGCCGGGTGACGCTGCGGTGCTGGATGTATTGATCACAGCGACCCTGCCCTATGCCGGTGCACTGGCGGCAGCCTGAGCCAACCACTCTCCAGAAAGACCGTGCCAGCGTATAAAAGTCTTTTGCTGCGTTTCTTCAAAAAAGAAGTGCTTTCTTCACGTCACCACCAGCGAAAAATGATTGGTCCCGGTAGACAGCAACGTCGAAGCCGCACCGCTGACCGCCATGCCATTCAACGTGGCGCCATTCACATAAAGGTTGCGATCCATCGCCGAACTGCCGCCATAGAGGTCGTTGAGGAACGACACCGCCACGTCGTGTGTCCCGCTGGTCAGCATATCCTTGAAGCCGAACGCCTCGAAGCCGCCGCTGCTGTGCAGCGTGGTCACCGACTGCGTCACACCGAGCTGCACGCCGGCCACCGCCAAGGTGAACTGCGCGTCCCCGCGATAGGCGTCCTCCGACAGGTTGAGCACGGGCGCCATGGCGGGCGCAGACCCCAGCCCGGTGCCGGACGTGGTGCCCTGGGTGATCGGCGCCACGGGTTCGGTGAAGCTGAACGACTGCGCACCGGCGCTGCGTTCGGTGAGCACGCTGCCGTTGATCGCGGTGCCATCGATCGTGGCCCCCTGCACATACAGATTCCGATCGGTGGTGGCCGAGCCGCCATAGGCGTTGTTGAGAAACGTGACACTGACGACATGGCTCCCCGCAGAAAAGCTTCCGCCGATGTCGAACACCTGCGACTGGGCGGCCGCGGTCACATAGGGGGTCGCGTTCATCGTGGTGGCCACCAGCGTGCCGCCCTGCTGCACGCCATCGACCGAGACGGTGAACTGGGCGTTGCCGAGATACGCGTCCTCGCTGACGACCAGGGCCAGCGTGTCGGCCCCGCTGCTGACGACGGTGGCGGCCGGAGTGGTCGCGGGTGCTGCCGCTGTGGCAGTCGCCTGGCCGAAGCTGAAGGACTGCGCGCCGCTGGAGTCCTCGGTGAGCGCGCTGCCGGCGATGGCACTGCCGTCGATGCCGGCGCCGAGCACGAACAGGTTGCGATCGGTCGCCGCCGTGCCGCCATAGAGATCGTTGAGGAAATTGACGGTGACGACATTGGCGCTGGCGAAGCTGCCCTTGATGTCGAACACCTGCGACTGTGCCAGCAGCGGCGTGTTGGGGCTGAGATTGGCCGTGGTCGCCACCAGCGTGCCGCCCTGCTGCACACCGTTGACCAAGACGGTGAACCGGGCGTTGCCGAGATAGGCGTCCTCGCTGATGGTCAGCGCCAGCGTGTCAATGCCGCTGCCGACGACGGTCGGCGCCGGCGGCACCACGAAGCGGGTGATGCCATCGGCCGTCAGTGCAACGGCGCCGCCGGCTGCGGTCACGCCGTCGAGCGTGACGCAGTCGACGTAGAGGGTGCGGTCGGTGGCAGCGGTGCCGCCGTTGATGTCGTTGAGATAATTGACCGAAACGGTGTTGGCGCCGGCGTTCCAGGTGCCGTTGATGGTGAGCGTGTCAAGCGGGCCCAGCGAATGCAGCGACTGGGTGGTCAGCACGCCGCCGACAGCCACACCGTTGACCGCGATCTGGAACTGCGCGTCGCCGTTCAGCGCGTCCTCGGCCACGACCACGGTCAGCGTCTGGGTCGCGGCCCCGGGGGCGATCGCGGCGCTGCCGCCGACATAGCTGGTGGCCGCGGTGGCATAGACGCGGACATCGTTCATCTGCAGGCTGGCCGGGATGGCGCTGCTGCTGGCGGCGCCCGGCCAGCTGCCGGCACCGCCGACGGCGAGGTTGAGCAGCATGAACATCGGGCTGTTCATGCTCGCAGGCGTCGGCGCCCAACCGATCGCCACACCGTCCATGTAGTAGGTCGTCGTGGTCGGCTCCCAGTCCACGCCGTAGGTGTGAAACGCGGTCGTGGTGTCGGCCACCGTGAAGGCCTGCGAGTTGGACGCCCACACGCCGCCGGTGGAGCCGTGCCCGGTGGAATAGATCGTGTTCGGTGCGTTGCCGAGCTGCTCGAACA
The DNA here is from genome assembly GCA_037445025.1 of Rhodospirillales bacterium. Classification (GTDB taxonomy): domain Bacteria; phylum Pseudomonadota; class Alphaproteobacteria; order Acetobacterales; family Acetobacteraceae; genus CAIQQQ01. The sequence goes on along the minus strand of JBBILI010000010.1, from coordinate 98,318 downwards.
CGTCGAGCTCGGCGGTGTAGGCGTTGCTGGCCGGCAGCTTCGCATCGACCTCGAAATAGCCATAGGTCTGCGAGAAGCTGGTGTCGGTGGTGATCAGGCCGGCATTGTCGGGCAGGCCGTAGGGGTTGGAGCCGTTGGCGGCGGTGGCGGTGATGCTCAGCATGCCGCTGTTCAGCGAGAACGGATTGAGGCTGGATGTGCTGCTGCCATAATACTGCGCTTCATTGTTGTCTGCCAGCGTGTAGGCGGCCTCGCCGCCGTACGGAAAGATGGTCATCCATCCGCTGCTGCCGTTGGCGCTCGCGACGAAGCTGTTGAATTCGTCATCGAAGGTCATGCGGGTGACTGCGACGGGCAGAGATCCGGACATGAAGGCTCCATTCGTCTTGCTGCGTCCGGGTGTCCCGTGCGGTGTGCGGACGGGGCCCGGACAAGGGGGTACGCGCCGCTGTTCGTGTGAAACAGTGGTTCGATACCGCAACGGCGCCCGAGCGGTGCCGAGATGCGGTCCATGGAAGCTGGTGGCGCGGCGTGTGGCCCCTGTCGCGGCGCCATTCACATATGACGTATATTTTAGAAATATTTTCCATGCAACGGATAATGCCGTTCTATCCATAAGAAGAATGAGTGAAAAACAATCCATAAATTATTGTGTGGAATCAGGCAATCTGCCTGGAATTGGTAACTCTGTACTAAAAATTACTTATGATTGCACGATGATCGACGCTGCGGTCGGTGGCTCTTCGTTCGAAAAAGGCAAGCGGTTCTTTTTTGAAAAAAAGAACCAAAAAACTTTCATCCGTTGTCACGGTTCGGTTCGGACAGGTGCGGTCAATCGAATGAAAGTCTTTTGCTTCTTTTCTTCAGAAAAGAAGGTCTTGCTTTCCCGCCTCGTCGCACACCCGTTCCCCCAGACACCGGACCTGCGCCTCAAGCTGCGGCAGAATGAACGGCTTGCTGAGGCAGGGCTGGCCCTGCAAACTCTCCGGCAGCGACCATTTCCCATAGCCCGTTGCCAGAATGAACGGAATGCCGCGCGCCAGCAGCGCCTCGGCGACAGCGAACACCTCGCCGCCGCGAATCGTCACGTCCAGAATCGCGGCCTGCACATCGCCGGTGCGCGCCAGCGCCAGGCTCGCCACCGGGCCGATCACCTCGCACCCCATGTCCACCAGAACCCCCGCCACCATCTCCGCGATCAGCCACGCGTCCTCGACGAAAAGAACACGCAGCCCCCGCGCGGCGTCACTGTCCATGGTGGTGGTCCGCCACGCCGTGATGGGTCACCTGCAGACGCCCCACATCCTCGGTCAGCGGCACCACGAAGGTGCATTCCACCCCGCCGGGGGCGAAGACGCGACACACCTGCGATTCGAACTGATATTCCATGGTCTGTTCGATCAGCGTGGTGCCGAAGCCGCGGCGCATCGGCACCTTCACCGGCGGCCCGCCACGCTCCGTCCACACCAGGGTCAGAACACGCCGGATCCCCGGTCCGGTCACGCGCCAATGCCCATCCACACGCCCCGCCGGCACCGACAGCGCGCCGTATTTCGCGGCATTGCTCGCCAGCTCGTGAATTGCCATCGCCATCGCAAGGCCCGCCTTCGGGGTCAGCGACACCTCGGGGCCGGAGATGTCGATATTGGTGCCGGAGCCCGTGATGTCCCGATCGCCCGGCGGCAGCGCGCGGCGGAATGCCGTCAGCTCGGTGGCGAACATCGCGCTCAGCGACATCTCGCCCTCGCCCGCCTCGGTCAGCAGGCTGTGCGCCTGGGCGATCGCCTTGATGCGGCCTTCGATCTCGACGGCGAAGGTCGCAGGCGACGGGTTGCGCCGCACCGTCTGCGTGACCACGGCGAGCACGATGGCCAGGATGTTCTTCACCCGGTGGTCCAGCTCGCGCAGCAGCAGCCCGGCCTTGCGCTCCGCCGCCTTGCGGTCGCTCACATCCCGCGCCACCTCCGAGGCGCCGATCACGTGGCGCCCCTCGTCATGGATCGGCGACACCGACAGCGTCACGTCCAGCATGTGCCCGCTCTTCATCCGCCGCAGGCTGTCGAACCGCGCGATCATCTGCCCCTGCCGCAGCTGCCGCAGGATGGTGGGCCATTCCGCGGCGAAGCTGCCATCCATCAGCAACGTCATCGGCTGCCCCAGCGCCTCCGCCTCGGTGTAGCCGTACAGCGCCTCCGCACCGGCGTTCCAGCTCGTGATGATGCCCTGCAGGTCATGGCTGATGATGCCGTCCTGCGAGGACTGCACGATGGCGGACAGCCGCGCCTGGGTCTGCTCGCGCAGCCGGCGCTCGGAGATGTCGATGAAGCTGATCACCACCCCGTCATCGCCGCCTTCCTGGTTGCGATAGGGGCTGATCTGCATCAGCCACCCGCCGCCGTCGGTCTGCGTGACCTCGCGCTCCAGCGGCAGCAGGCTGTGCATCACCGCGCGGGCATCATCGGCGAGATCCTGCGGTGTCAGGTGGGCCAGCCTTGTGGCGATGTCATGGATCGGGCGCCCCACGTCGCTGTCACGGATGCGGAAGATCAACCCCACCCGGCACCAGATCCGTCACCCGCCGGAAGCGCCCGCCATCCGGGCGCGGCTCGCGCCGCGGGGCAGGGGGGGCATGGGGTATTTCGAGGAACAGGATAACCCACGCGTCCGGCGCGGCAGCGTCCTGGCTCAGGCGTTCGACGACGATCTCCAGGGCCAGGCCGTCCGGCATCGCGCCGTGCCCGCGGGCCGGCAGACTGCCATGGGTGGCGTCGTGCAGCAGCGGCGCCAGCACGTCGCGCAGGCTGCCATGGATGACGTCGAGCACCATGCCGGCAGCACCGCCACCGCGCAGGAACCGTGCGGCACCGGGCGACCGCCCCAGGATCCGCTGGGTCTGATCGACCACGATGTGGTTAGGCAGGTAGCGCGCGGCCACGCGGCCCGCGAGGTCGAGAGGGAGAAGGCGCCCGGCTGCATCGCCGTCGGAACCGCTGGTGGTGGCTGTCTAGGCACTGCTGTTCCTTTGCTTGCCGTGATCACCGCCGTTCCTGGAGGCCGGGGACTGGCTTGTCGTCATCGGTGTCGACAATCGTGCCATCGTTCGTCCTATCTTGAAATGAATCCGATCAGAACCCGACACCAGATGGCTGTCAGAGGTTTTTTCTTATCGGGCTCACGCCGTGACGGAACTTACATTTGATAACATACGTACCGATTACGTACGTATTCTAACAATTCAACGGCAATATTGACCCTCTGTACGCAGGACGGAAATCGTCAGCGCCGTGCCATCCGGTGGCGCAGGGCCTGGGCGATCGTCTGCAGTTCGACCGGCTTGCCCGATCGCGGCAGCCGATGATGACGTTCCGGTATCATCTCCGCGCTGTATCCGGAGGCCAGCACGACCGTCACGCCGGCTTCGACCAGCTCATCGACCAGCGACCAGGCCTGGCGGCCACCGAGATCGATGTCCAGCACCACCCCATCGACCATGGGCGTCTGGCGCAGGATGGCGCGGGCCCGCGCCTCGCTCGCCGCCGGTCCCAGCACGCTGGCCCGGGCGTCGGTCAGCACCTGCGTCAGTTCGGCCGCGATCAGATATTCGTCCTCGACGACCAGGATGACCAGTCCCGCCAGATCGCCCGCCTGCGCGTCAGCCACCATGACCGGTTCGGGCCGCGGCGGCGTCAGCCGAACAGTCGCCACAAGGTGAACGCCGCGAGCCAGACCAGCGCGCCGAGCAGCAGGCCGAGCATGAGGCCACCGGACGGAGCCAGCCGCTGGGTCCATCCGCGCGGCTCCGGCTTCGGGGCGGGCTCGCGTGCTGCGGCCGTATCGGACGGGCGTGTGTCACCCGGGGTATTGACCATCCCGCGCCTTTCCAGCTCTGCCCGTCCGACATATCACAGCGCCAGGCGCAGCGTGACGAGGAAGATGTTGTGGTCATAGCCGCCGAAGCCGTTCTGACGGATCACACCGCCGCTGGTGCGGGTGCTGTGTTCGGCGCTTGCCTCCAGGCGCATGTTGCGGTTGAGCAGCCAGGTGGCACCGGCGCCGACCCGCACCAGACTCTGGCTGCCCTGGTTCTGCGCGTAATCGTCGATGTCGTAGCGCACATGGGCCTGCAGCAGCACGTTGCGCAGCAGCTCGTGGTCCACCCGCAGGCCGAGCGCCGTTTCGGTGAAGCCGACCGTGGTGTCGTCAGACGAATCCTGGATGTGCCGCGTGGCGCTGCCGGTGACGGTGGTGAGCTCGGTCGGCGTCCAGATCACCGCCGCTTCGACGATGGGGGCCGAGATGGTCTTGTACTGGCGGCTGTTGAAATCACGGCTCTCATAGCCGGCCAGCAGGCGGAAGCGCCAGATTCCGTCGGCGTCATAGTCGATGCCGCCGAGCACGGAGACATCGTTGAAGTTGGGCTTGGCCACGCCTGGCGTGCTGTTGGCGTAGTCGGCATTGGCGTCGCGCACGACCAGCACCAGGTTGCGCCGCGGCGACAGCTCGTAGCCCAGCGTCACGCTGGTCGTGACGACGACGCGGTTGCGGGTGCTCTGCAGATAGGTGCGGCCGCCGATCGTGCCGTTGTCGTAGCTATAGGAGGCCAGCGTGAGGCCGGGCTGCACATAGAGCCGGTTGAAATTGATCTTGTACGACGCCCGCAGCATGTCGATCCGATACGCGATCGGCTGGTCGAGCTGCGGCACGTCGAGATCGCGGGACGTCTCGGTGAGGTTGAAATAATCGAAGCCGAGGCTGAGCGTGTCGCGCCCGAGCAGATAGGTCCCGCCGATGCCCGCCTGCCAGTTGGTGAACGACTGCGACGCGCGGGTCAGATAGCGCACATCGTCCACCGAGAGCCGCGCCCCGAGGCTGCCCTGCGACTGATCCGACAGCGCCGTCACCGTGCCGTTGGTCTCCACCAGCGGGCCGCCCTTGGCGCGCCGGCTGCCGGTGACGTTGTCGTCATAGCCCAGGCTTTCGCGCAGCTCCGGGCGGATGGTGACATCGCCATAGCGGATGCCGAGCGGGTCCTAATCCGGCCGCTGGCGCGACGAGACGGTCACCCCCGGCTCGCCGGCGATGCCGGGAACATCGGGCGTGATCAGCTGGTCCAGCATCTGCGACCGGGCTGGTGGGGCTGGTGCTGCTGGGGTTCGCCTGGCGCTCCGCCGGCGTGGTCGGTGCCGGCATGCCCAGCGCGCTGTCCATGCTGCAGTTCCTGCTGCTGTCGGCCGCCGGCGTGGTGAGCTTTGCCCAGCCCGTCGGCCAGGCCAGGTTCTTTCGTGCCGTCAACCAGTGCTTCCTGCTGATCGCCGTTGCCGGTCTGCTGCAGTTCGCCGCCCAGTTCGTGGGTCTGCGCGTGTTCAGCTTTGCCGGTCTGCTGCCGGACTGGCTGCTGTTCGAGCAGGGCTACAACCTGCAGATCCCGGCCGGGATCGGCGATCTGCTGAAGTCGAACGGCTGCTTCCTCGTCGAGCCGTCGGTGTTCTCGCAGATGATGACGCTTGGGTTGATGATCGAGGGACTGACCACGCGCCGGCCGCGCAATCTGGTGCTGTTCGCCGCGGGGCTGCTCGTGACGTTCTCCGGCACCGGCTGGATCGTGCTGGCCGCCTTCGTGGTGGCGGCCCCGTTCCGCCTGGGCGGAAGCGGGCTTGGCGTGGCGGCCGGGCTGCTGGTGCTGCTGGCGCCTGACATCACCGCCGCTTTCGCCGGCCGGCTTGACGAGGTGATGCGCCCCGGCACATCAGGGCATATGCGGTTCGTGACGCCGTACTGGCTGCTCGGCGACGTGATCGGGGCGGATCCCGCAGCAGCCCTGGTGGGCATCGGCAGCGGCATCGCCGAGCGGCAGACTCTGGCCTATGACTACGACGTCAACACGCCGGTGAAGATCTCCGTGGAATACGGGCTGCCGGCGCTGTTCGCCTATCTCGCGCTGTTCACCTGGTCGTCGCGCACCGCGGTGCAGGGTGCGCTGCTGGTGCCGGTGATGGTGCTGTTTCTGTTCACCGGCGGGTATCAGCAGTTTCCGCCGATCGTGTTCGTGGTGCTGCTGCTGACGGTGACAGCAAGACTCAAGCAAGAGGTTCTTTTTTGAAAAAAAGAACCAAAAAACTTTCATCGGCTGACGCACACCTCTGGCGACAGGTCCGCTCAAACGTTTGATATCAAAGGTCATTCTTCATGACCGTTGGTATGAAAGTCTTTTGCTTCTTTTCTTCAGAAAAGAAGACCTTCCTTGCTTCCTACCCCACCCCGATCGCCTCCCGATACAGCGCGGCCGTCGACTCTGCGATCTCCCGCCAATCCGCCACCTGGGCGCCTTCCCGGTGCGAGGCCGCCGCACAGCGTGCCGCGAAGCCGCGATCCGCGATCAGATGCGCCAGCGCCGCGGCCAGCGCCGCCGCATCGTCAGGCGGCACCAGATGCCCGTGCACCCCGTCCGTAAGGCTCTCCGCAAAACTGCCGATCGCCGACGCCACCACCGGCCACCTGCGCCGACGCCGCCAGAGCCTGCAGCGGCGCCAGATCCATATAGGGCTGGCCCACGATGCGCACCCGCGCCTGGGCCTGAAGGGCAGGGGGCAGCAGCCCGAACGCCCGGATCAGCACATCAGCCCCCTTGTATTCCTTGATCTTGCCGAACAGCAGAAAGGTGATCGTGCGGTCCATCGGGTCGGGCGCATGCGCGGCGGAAGGGGCCAGCAGGCCGTGCGGCAGAACGGCGATGCGCGCGGGGGCGGCGCCCTGGGCGATCAGCCGTTCGCGCCCCTGCGCGGTGTGCACGATCAGCCGGCGGAACCGGGCCTGGCAGCCGGCATGGCCTGCGCCCTGCAGCCAGGAGCTGGGATGGCCGTTGAACGGGTTGGTGTCATGCACCGTCAGCACCAGCGGCGCCACGCGGGCGAGCGCGCCGAGCAGAACCTGGTCGACCAGCGGCAGCGCCAGCCACTGCATATGGATCACATCCGGCCGCAGCCGCCGCAGCCGGCCAGGCAGGCGGGTCATCGACCACGCATGGTCCAGGCCCTTGACGGCAAGGCGCAGCGGACGCGGCAGGGCCCGCGCCGCCCGGCTGTCGGCGACGCGGTAGAAATCACCGGCCAGCCGCAGGCCGTCGGTGCCGCCGTCCCGCGCTTCGGGCAGGCGGGAGTGCAGGGTCACGTCATGCCCCAGCCCATCCAGGCCCCGCATCAAGGCACGGTCATAGGGCCAGGTGAACAGCGACGGATCGATCATGGCGACCCGCATCACACGCTGGCCTGGCCGGGCTCGGCGCGGGACGAGGCCGGCGGCGTCCAGGTCTGGAACCGCACGCCGCACAGCGACTGCCAGACGCCGATGCCGGTGGCGGCAAAGGCCATCAGAACCGCACGCAGGGCGAGCAGCCGCCAGTCGGGAATGGTGGCCAGCGCTGCCAGCCCCAGCAGCCCCACGCTCAGCGCCGTGGCCAGCCACAGCCACGCGCCGGCCGCCGCCAGGGCCGCCAGCAGGCAGATCCCGCTTCCCGCCAGCAGATAGGCCACGAACCAGCGCAGCAGCTTGTGCGAGACGTATTTGGAGCGGTCCAGCAGGCCGAGATGGCGCAGTTCCGCCCGCATCGCGCGGTGCACGTTGAACGCCTGGCAGGCGATGCGGATCTTGCGGCTGAACTCCTCCTCCGGGCGGGACACCTGGTCCTCGAACGCCAGCGCGCCGCCGGCCCGCACCACGCGCCGCCCGCCGCACAGCACCATCAGCGAGACGTACAGGTCGTCGATCAGATCGTCCGGCGGCGCGCGGTGCAGGCTGTGGCGCACCGCGAAGATCGCGCCGTCGGCGCCGATCACCGAGCCGGTGGCGCTCTCCAGCCGCTTGATCTCCTCCTCCAGCCGCCAATAGGCTGAGCCGGTGGCAGCGGTCGCGGTGGCGCCGTCGCCGTCGTCGAAGGCGAGATAGCCGCACACCAGGCCCACCTCCGGATCGGCGAACGGGCTCAGCAGGGCCGCAATGGCATCGGGCGCGAACATCACATTGGCGTCGCTGAACACCAGGCATTGCGCCGAGGTCATGCTGACCAGCTGGTTCATGCCGTGTGTCTTGCCGAGGCGCCTGGGGCTGACCACCACGCGCAGCGCGGTGCCGAAGCCGCGCAGGATCTCGGCGGTGCGGTCGCTCGCGGCATCGATATAGACCAGGATCTCGAGCTGCGGGCAGACATCCCGCAGCGCCAGCATGTTTTCCACCTTGGCCTGGATCACCCGCTCCTCGTTGTAGGCGCAGACGCACAGCGCCACCCCGTGCGGCGGCAGGCCAGCGGCGATCGGTCGCGAGCGCAGCCGGACCAGCAGGCGCAGGCTGGCGCAGAGCAGCAACTGAATGGTCATGGGAATTTCCTCAGGGAAGAAAGGACTTCTTTTCTGAAGAAAAGAAGCAAAAGACTTTCATTCGTTTGAGCGGACCTCTCTCCGGAGGAGGGCGTCAGCCGAACAAAAGTTTTTTGGTTCTTTTTTTCAAAAAAGAACCGCTAAACCGTCGAAACCACAGGCCTGATCACAAAAGGCCTGGCCCGCACCGGATCCGCGACCTCCTCCTGCTGCGCCGCCAGCAGCAGCACGTGGTGCATCAGGCTGCGCTCGGCGAACACAAACAGCCCCGAACCCGCGCCATAAGCGTGCAGCACCTGCGCCGCCTGCAGCCGCGCCCAGCATCCCTGCGGCACCAGCAGGCCGGCAATGCGCACCTGCCCCTGCTCGCTCTCCACCACCGAAAGCCGCCCCCACGCGTCCTGCGGCGCGGTGGCGATGCGGCGCAGCGCCGTCACCCTCTCGCTGTCCTGGCCATGCAACGTCAGGTCGGAATACAGCACCAGCACCCTGGGATTGGCATCGGCCAGCAGGCCTGCGATCGCCGTGGCCAGATCGGCCGCCGACACCAGCGTGCCGTCCCGCGCCGCCGCCGCCTGCACCAGGCGCAGCGCCAGCAGCTGCGCCATGTAGGGCATGCCCCGCGCCAGCACCGTCACGCCGGCCACGATCTCGGGCGGGAAGCGGAACCCGCTCTCGCGCGCCCCCTTGGCCACCAGCAGCGACACGTCCTCGTCGGAGAACAGCGGCAGATGCACGCCGACCACGTTGCGCTGGATCGAGGGATGCTGTCCCAGGATCTGGTCGAGATTGTCCGACACACCGACGATCAGCAGCAGCAGATCAGCGTCCCGGTCCGACAGCTGCTTGATCGCATCGGCAATCCGCGTGCGGGTGGCGGGATCCTCCACACGGTCGAACTCGTCGACCACGCAGGCCAGGCTGCGCGCCGCCAGGCGCTGCGGCAGCGCCACCATGTCACCCGGGCGCAGCGGCCGGTCCGGCAGCACCTGCTCGCACCCCTCGCCCTCGGCGGCGCCGATGGCAACCGCCCGCAGCGAGGCCGGCAGATCGCGCATCAGCCCGCGCAGAATGCTGTCGAAGGTGCTGTCGGCGTCGCAGGTATGCCGCGCCACCACCACCTCGCCGCGGCGCAACGTCTCGACCACGGTGTTGGTGAGCGACGTCTTGCCGCGGCCGCGCTCGGCGTAGAGCACCACATGCGCCCGGTCCTCGCCGAGCGCCTGGAGAATGCGGGCCAGCTCCGGTTCGCGGCCGACGATCTGCCGGCGCCCCAGCTTCGGCTGGGTCGGCGTGAAGGCACGTGCGGGCGCCAGCCTGCGCCCGGCCCCACGCTCATGCCCGCCGCCGGGCAACGGCGTGACGATCACCGGCTCCCGCCTCGTGCCGGCGCGCGGCTCGCGCAGCGCCACGGCGGCGGGCTCGGCCTCCTCCGTCGATGGCAGCGTCTGGAACGGCTCGCGATGGCCGAACAGCCAGTTGAACAACGCCATGGCGATCTCGTTTCGAACTGTTGTTGGAAACCGGTGTTTCAGCAGGCGCCGCGGCTGCGCAGCACGGCCGGCACGGTCCGCAGGATGATTTTGATATCGGACCAAAACGACCAGTTGCGGACATAGGCGGTATCGAGCTGCACCCGTTCGTCGTAGGTCGTGCCGCTGCGGCCGCTGATCTGCCACAGCCCGGTGAGGCCCGGCTGGATCGAGTGGTAGACGCCGATCTCGGCGCCGTAGCGCGGCACCTCGGCGGCCACGATCGGGCGCGGCCCGACCAGGCTCACCTCAAGGCGCAGGATGTTGAACAGCTGCGGCAGCTCGTCGAGGCTGGAGGCGCGCAGGAACCGGCCGATCGGGGTGATGCGCGGGTCGTGATGCAGCTTCTGGGTTTCCGCCCACTCGGCCGCGGCCAGCGGATCGTCCCGCAGCAGGCAGGACAGGGCGGCCTCGCTGTCGGTCACCATCGAGCGGAACTTCAGGCATCGGAACGGCCGCCCGTCCCGCCCGATCCGCACATGGCCGAACAGCGCGGGTCCGCCGTCGAGCTTGACCAGGACAGCGATGGTGCACAGCACCGGCGCGATCACGATGAGCGCCTTGGCCGAGGCGATCCAGTCGAACGCGACCTTGCAGCGCCGCTCCAGCGGGCGGTCCAGCTTCCGGTGCCGGTGCTGCAGCAGATCGGCCGGCGCGTCCGGCACGTCGCGCAGGACGAGGTCTGCCATCAGTCGGCGCAGACCCGGGATGGGCAGGAGCCGGGCCCAGGGCGACGGCGAGGCTGCACCGTCGGCGGACGGGGCGGGGGCAGCCTGGATCATGGTGCGGTCCCGATCATGGTGAGGGGATGAAGTGGAACAGTCCCGGCGCAGTGGCGTCGTTGGGCTTGTGGCAAAAGTCCCTGAAGGACTGCACAGACGATATCGGTTTTGGTTCAGGGCTTGCGTTGCTGTTTAATAATTAACGGACGCATGCTCCATAACATTAGTCTAGTATTTCAGTAATTCCTGAGAGCGCGCGCCATGGTCCATTCGGGCATGCAAAATCAACAATATTAGGGGGCTGTCGTGCGCTGTGCGCTGTCAAAGCCAGATCGTGCTCCAGCGACGTCTGCTGGCGTACTGTGCTTTGCTGTAGATGCATCGCCAAATTCAAAATACTTAAGTTACAATGAAACGTCCATTGGTCCTATTTTATTGTAACTATATTATCATTGTTTAATGGCGGGCTGCTTTTCCGGGCCTAATTGCCAACATGTCGGCACCCGATCTCCGTCATCGGCAGAGGGCCGGCGGACCACCGCAACCCGCATCCCGCCGCTTGAGGGGAGGGCGACCCTGACCAACAAGGAGATGTCATGGGCCTGGCGTTCGCTCCCCATCAGACGATCCGCAACGAGATCCTGGCCAGCCTGTCGGCAGAGGATCTGGCCGAGCTGCGTCCGCATCTCACCCGGGTGCGGCTGGTTCCGGGCCAGGTGCTGATCGAGCCGGGACAGTCGACCGAACACGTCTTCTTCATCGAGGAAGGCATGGTCGGCTGCCTCGCCGTGCTGGCCACCGACGCGATCTCCGGGGCCAACGCCGTCAGCCAGATCCAGGGTGTGGCCGTGCGCCTCAAGGTGGTCGACCTGATGAACTTCATCACCGGCCGCCCGGCGCTGCGCGAGCTGTGTCTTGTGTATGTGCAAAGCCTGATGCAGCAGACCATGCAGACAGCGGCCAGCAACGCCCAGAACACGCTGGTGGAGCGCTGCATCCGCTGGCTGCTGATGGCGCATGACAGGATCGACGGCGACGAACTGCCGATCACCCATGAGGCGCTGTCGGTCGTGCTCGGGGTGCGTCGGGCAAGTGTCATCGTCGTCGTCTGTGCCCTGCACGATTCGCATCTCATCCCGGCCGGGCGCGGCCGTATCACCGTCATCGACCGTGCCGGACTCGAACAGAACGCCGGCGGCCATGGCTGGCAGGGCGCCCCGTTCGGACCGCCCGGCGCCGCGGCCTTGAGCCCCGCAGCCCCGAACCGGGTGGCGGGATGAGCCGGTCCGACGCCAGCATCATTGCAACACCGAATGTATCCGGGAGACTTCTCATGAAACGCGTGACGTTCGCACTGCCCGCCCTTCTGCTGCTCGCCGCCGGCTGCACCCCAGGCGCCAACCTCGCCGCCCTGCCGCCTTACACCAACGACGCGTACACGCTGGGTGCTGGCGAGCAGATCCGCATCTAACCTTCGGCGAGGACCAGCTTACCGGCGATTTCCGCGTCGATGACCGCGGCTACATCGCTCTTCCGCTGCTCGGCAGCGTGCATGCCGCGGGCCTCACGCCCGAGCAGGTCGATGTCCAGATCGCCGCCGAGCTGAAACGCCGCAACCTGCTGCGCGATCCCAGGATCGCCGTCGAGGTGGTCAGCTACCGGCCGGTCTACATCCTCGGCGAGGTGGCCAAGCCCGGGCAGTATCCCTACCAGCCGGGCATGACGTTGCTGACCACGGTGGCCGTGGCCGGCGGCTTCACCTATCGCGGCGTGCAGGACGACGCCAAGGTCGTGCGCACCACCGATCATGAGGCGGTCGCCGGCAAGGTCACCCCGCTGTCGTTCATCGCACCCGGAGATGTGATCGACGTCTACGAGCGGCATTTCCGATCCGCTCGCCTGCCCTGCTGCGGCGGCGCCGGCTGATGGCGCTTGCCGTGGTGCCGCCGGCGCCGACGGTCCTGCGGCCGCTCGGCGTCACCGGCGATTTCACCCTGGCGGCCGACTACAGCTTCGGGCGCACCCGCGCCGACGCGACCATCCGCACGATGGTGGAGCTCGCCAAGGTGTTCCGGTTTCGATACATCTATGACGGCGGCCGGCTCGACACGCTGCCGTCCTACTGGTCGCTGCATCGCGACTACCCCGACGGCGACCCAAGCTCGCTGCATGTGTTCACCGAGGACCGGCTGGTGCTGAAAGGCCGCGTGCCGCCCGGCGGCGGCCTGCGCACCGGCGGTCTGGAAAGCGGCATGCTGCGCGCTCTGCTGCCGTTCACTCCGGGCATGCTGGTGGAGCTGCGCGCCCGCCTGCCGCAATTCCTCGGCGTATGGCCGGCATTCTGGCTCAACCCCGGTGTGGAGACGGCGGACGGGCAGTTCTCGGCACTGCCCTGGCCGCCCGAGATCGACATCTTCGAGTTCTACGTCTGGCAGGGCCGCACCGAGCCGCGCATCCTGGAGACGGCGGTGCACCCCGGCCCGGACAGCGACGGCTTCGGCCCGCCGCATGACCTCGGCCCGCCTTTGCAAGGCGCGCGCTATGATCCCGGCTTCAGCTTCGCGCAGGATTTCCATGTGTTTGCGCTGGACTGGGTGCTGGACCAGCCGGTCTGGCCGCTGGACGGCAAGCCGATCCGGCGGATGGCGTTTCGCTGGAACGCGCCGCCCGCGCATATCCTGATCACCAATCAAATTGGCATGAACCTGCGCGGCGTCGATCTCTCGGGCATGCAGGCCACCACGGCGAACTGGGACTTCACGCTCGACTATCTCCGGATCTGGCACCGGGCATGAAACGCCGCAGCCGGCGAATGTCCCCGAGCAGGTGCCGGCCCTCGCCCAACGCCACGACCCCCGCACCGAAACTGGCATAGGACGCCACAACCCCCGCCAGCAGCCACAGCGGCGCGGGCCAGTTCCCCGGCACCGCCACGCGCTGGAACAGCGCCAGACCCGCGCCACAGGCCAGCGCACCCAGCGCCACCGGCGCACAGCCGCGCAGGATCGTGCCATGCGTCACCGGCCCGCGCAGGCCCGCGCCCCAGAGCTGCGAGCCATGCACCAGCAGGGCCGCCACGGCCGCGGCACGTGCCACACCCAGCGCGCCCCAGGGCAGCCCGGCCAGCAGCGAAAGTATGGCCAGCGCCGCCTTGAGGCTGACGAAGCGCAGCTGCTCGCCGGTGCGGCCCTGGCTGACGAACAGCCAGCCCGCGCTGATGCTGAGCGGGGCGAAGGCGGTCGCCAGCGCCAGAGCCGAGACGATCGGCGCCGCCGGCCGCCAGGTGGGGCCCAGCAGCAGCGGCACCACCACCGGGGCCGCCATCGCCGTCCAGATCACCGCGGGCGTGGTCATGGCCAGCAGCAGCTGCAGCATGCGGATCCAGGCGTGACGGTAGCGCGCCTCCTGCCCGTGCAGGCGCGACAGCAGCGACACCGCGACGCGCGCCACCGGCAGGCTGATCTGCCAGATCGGCGCCGCCACCAGCCGGAAGGCGCGGTCATACAGGCCCAGCGCCACGCTGCCGCTGAGGCGTCCGATCAGCACCAGATCGAGATTGGCGCCGAGGAAGGTGATCAGGTTCGCACCGGTGACATGGCCGCCGAAGCGCAGCAGCCCGCCCAGGCCGGCGGCGTGGCGCGGCCATCCCGGCCGCCAGTCGGACATCATCCAGCACATCACGAGGATGGTCGCCGAATTGGCCGCCTGCATCAGCACCAGCGACCAGTAGCCCATCCCCAGCAAGGCCGCGGCGATGCCCACCAGCACCGAGGCGGCGGCACAGGCGATGTCGATCGTGGCCAGTGCCGTGAAGCGCATCCGCCGGTTCATCAGCGCGATCTGCTGCGCGCCGAGCCCGCTGAGCACCAGCAGGGCTGCGAGACACACGCAGATCATGCCAAGCCTGGGCTCGCCGTAGAACCACACGACCAGCGGGGCGGCGAGCGCCATCGCGCAGGCCAGGGCAAGGCTGGCCGCGAGGTTGACCCAGAACAGCTGCGACAGCTCGCCATGCGAGATCTCGGCACGCTGGATGGTGGCCTGCGACAGGCCGAGCTCGTTGAAGATCTGCACCAATGTCAGCAGCGGCGCCACCATGGCCAGAAGGCTGAAATCGGCGGGCAGCAGTAGCCGCGCCAGCACGATCTGCGAGCCGAACTGCAGCACGATGCGCAGCTCCTGGGCGGCGAAGGTGGCAAGCCCGCCGCGCACGGAGCGCTGGCCGAGCACGTGTCCGTCAGTCTCGACCGGCATGGAATCCGGCATGGCTAGTGCCAGGGGCCGGCGGCGAGGCTGGCCTCGCGCACCATGTGCGACGGCGGTGCGGCCGGCGTCACGGGTGCGGGCAGCCGCGAGCGGGCCAGCAGCGCCAGCCGGTCGGACAGCGCGTCGCGGACCCTGGCCTGCAGCGCGGGGGTCATGACGTCAAACGGATCGATCTTCGGCAGCACGACGACCGGCGCGGTCACGGTGCCGGGCATGACGAAGCCGCGCGCCGGTGACCAATGCGCCGCCACGCGGGCCACATAGGCATTGGCGAGCGGCGGCGACATCGAATGATACGCGTCCGCCGCCATCGGCCAGCTGCTGAGATCGGCCCGCAGGCGGCGCAGGAACACCGCGGCATAGGCGACGTTGGCCTGCGGATCGAGCGCCTCGTCCAGGCTCGCGAAGGCCTGCGGATGAAACAGCAGGTTCACCTGCATGCAGCCACATCGATGGAGCGGATGCCGGCGGCCTGGGCCGCGAGAGCGCCCGCGATCGCCTCGGCCTTGCTGGCATAGACATGATCGATGCCCGCGATGTTGAGCGACCACGGCCAGGGCGCCACATGTCCGGTCTGGGGATCGACCCGCCCGGTCTCGACGAGGCCGATCGCGCTCAGCAGCGCCGGCGGCAGATCCGACTGGCGTTCGGTCTGGGCGATGGCGGCGACACACAGGGCGGCATCGGCGTTATCAGGGGAGGCGGCATGCGCCGGGCGCCCCGTCGCCAGCAGGGCGAGCAGAACACCAAGGCACCGGGCCGCGCGTGCCGTCAGCCGGATGTTCGAACGGCAACCCTGGGGAGATCAATGCTGCGCCATGCGCCGGAATAACAAGCCAGGCATAACAGGGATAATGTAAATGTTAAGAGGTCACGAAATTCAAATTGCTTTTCAGTCATTGACCATATGACAGAGTGCATATGATGCGATATTTGGCGAAAATCATGATTTGATATTTCGGCCAGTGCGTCACGCCGTTTATCTAGAATTCGGAATCACTGAAACAGGATCTGCAGATGGATGCCTCCAGCGCTGATCCCGGCGAAACACGTGCCTGGCCCATCAACCCGCTCGTCATCATCGCCATCCCGGTGCTCAACAGCGCCGGCACGCTCGAGCGTTCCCTGCGCTCGGCCATGGCGCAGACCATGCACAACATCGAGATCCTGGTGATCGACGACGCCTCCACCGACGACAGCGCCGATGTCGCCGACCTCGTCAGCCACGAGGATCCGCGCATCCGCGTCATCCGGCTGCCGGCCAATGGCGGCAAGGCGCGCGCCATGAACCTCGCGACATCCGAGGCACGCGGCCTCGGATGCCGGAACGGATCTGAACGCATGAACGGCCCTGTCGCTGCAACGCGTGTGGTGGTGGTGAGCGCCGCCGATCATCGCTTCATGCCGCTGCTGCGCGGCATGCTGGCCTCCTTGCCGCAGGCGGGCTTCATCGACCTGGCCTGCCTCGATATCGGGCTGACCTTCGCCGAGCTCGACTGGCTTGGCAGGCAGGGTGTCCGCGTGGTGCCACCCGCGGTGCATTTTGGATTAGCAATGGATGACCATCCGCCGACGCTGCGCTCGTTCCTGGCGCGGCCGTTCCTGCCTGACTATTTCCCCGGCTCTGACGTGTATGAGTGGCTCGATTCCGATGTGTGGCTGCAGGACGTGACGGTGCTGGACTGGTATATCGCGGGCGCCCTGGCCTCGGGCTTTGCCATCGCCCATGAGAGCGACCGCGGCTACCGGTTTCAGGCCTGGCTGCTGAGCCGAGACCATATCAATGTCGGAATGTTCGCGGTCAGGGCAGTGGCGCCGCAATGGCGCCTGTGGGCGGATTGCTACGAAGCCGCCATCGCGCGCACCGGGGCGCTGGTGCCGCATGACCAGTTCGCGCTCAACCAGGCGCTGCATCGCAGGCCGGACCTTGCGACCTTTCTCGATCCCGGCTGCAACTGGATCTGCGACCGCGGCACGCCGATGTGGAACGACGCCGAGGCCGGTTTCTGCAAGCCCTATCCGCCCTATGCCGCCATCGGCGCCCTGCACCTCGCAGGCCCCGCCAAGCGCCGGTCCTACCAGATCCGCAGGACCGGTGGCGGCATGTTCGAGACCTACATCGTGCACGGTGCCGCGGCGGACCACCCGGTGCTGACCGGCCCGCTCGACGCCGTCGCGGCGTGACCCAGGCGCCTCAGGCCCTGAACCGTGGCGGCAGATGGGCGGTCACCGGTGGAATCGGCCCATCGGCGCGGCGGATGTCGACGAGGCAGGTCTGCGCCGTGCAGCCCTGGCTGAGCTCCGAGGCGCCGGCGTCGCGGGTGAGGGTGTTGGGGTTGCCGTGCTTTTCGATGCCGGACTGGAAGTCGTAGTCGAACCAGGCCCCGGTCGACAGCCTCGTCACGCCCGGCATCACATCGTCAGTGACGCGTGCGGCCGAGAGGCACAGCCCGCGGTCGTTGAACACCTCGACCATGTCGCCGTCCTCGATGCCGCGGGCGGCGGCGTCGATGGGGTTGAGATGGATCGGCTCACGGCCCTGGATCTTGCCGGCGGCGGAGTACGGGCTGGCGTCGAGCTGCCCGTGCAGCTTGCGCGACGGCTGGTCAGACAGCATGTGCAGCCGCCCGGCCGCGTTGCCGTGCCATTCCGCAGGCTCCAGCCACACGGGATGGCCGGGGCAGTCCGGCAGGTGGAAGCCATGGATCGTTTCTGAAAAGATCTCGATCCGTCCGGACGGCGTCTTCAGCGCGTGGCGCTGCGGATCACGGCGAAACGCCGCGTGCATGACGATCGGCCGGTCATGGGCGCGCAGATCGATCAGGCCCTGTTTCCAGAAGGTTTCGAAATCGGGCAGGTCGATGTCGATATCGGCGGCCCGGCGGCGTGTGATGGCATAGAGCTCACGGATCCAGCCCATGGCGTCGCGGCCTTCGGTGTAGGTGTCGGCCGTGCCGAGGCGCCGGGCGAGGGCTGCGAAGATGGTATAGTCGTCACGCGCCTCGCCATGCGGCGGCACCGCCTGGCGCATCGCCACGACATGGCCTTCGCCACCGCCGAAGCCGATATCGTCGCGCTCCAGGCCAAGTGTTGCGGGCAGCACCACGTCGGCGAACCTGGCCGAAGCCGTCCAGTACTGCTCATGCATGATGATGCTGTCGGGCTTCTGCCAGGCCTGCATCAGCCGCGTGAGGTCCTGATGATGGTGAAACGGGTTGCCGCCGGCCCAGTAGATCAGCCGGATGTCGGGGTAGGTGTGAACGCCGCCGTTGTAGCGGAAGCTTCGGCCTGGATGCAGCAGCATGTCGGCATGGCGCGCCACGGGAATGAACGCCTTCACCGCGTTCTCGCCCTGCGGCAGGGCGGCGCCGGCGAGCGGGGTGTGGCTGCTGCCCACACGGTTGACCGGACCGTAGCCCAGCGCGTAGCCGCCGCCGGGCAGGCCGATCTGGCCCAGCATGGCAGCCAGCGTGACCGCCATCCAGAACGGCTGCTCGCCATGCGCGGCCCGCTGCAGCGACCACGCGACGTTGATCATCGTGCGCGTGGCGGCCATCTCGTGGGCGAGACGTTCGATGCGGGCGGCGGGAATGCCGGTGATCGCCTCGGCCCAGGCCGGCGTCTTCGGTTCATCTGCGAACAGATATGGCGCGAAGCGGTCATAGCCTTGGCAATGGCTTTGCAGAAACGCACTGTCCTGCAGCCCATCGCGGGCCAGCACATGGGCCAGCGCCAGCATCAGCGCGGTATCGGTGTTGGGGCGGATCGGGATCCATTCCACCTCGCCGCCGGTGTCCAGATTGTCGCGCACCGGGCTGATGTTGACGAAGCGCACGCCGGCCTCAGCCATCGCCCGCAGCCCCGGCCGCACCCGGTGAAACGCCACGCCGCCGGCCGAGATCTGCGCGTTCTTGGCCGGCACGCCGCCGAAGGCCACGAAAAGCTTCGTGTGCGCCGCCATCACGTCAAAGCTCGTGCCGCCGCTCCAGCTCTGCTCCAGCGACGTCGCGACGTGCGGCATGATCACCCGCCCGGCGCCGAGGCTGTAGCTGTCGATATGCGACACGTAGCCGCCGATGCTGTTGAGGAACCGGTGCACCTGGCTCTGCGCATGATGGAACCGCCCGGCACTCGACCAGCCATAAGAGCCACCGAAGATCGCCGCGTTGCCATAGGCCTGCTTCACCCGTGCGAGCTCCGCCGCGACGAGATCCAGGGCCGTGTTCCAGTCGACTTCAACGAAGTCCTCCCGCCCGCGCAGATGCGGCGCCGAGCCGGACCCGCCTTCCAGCCAGGAGCGCCGCACCGCCGGGCGCGTGACACGCACACGCTGCAATTCGGGCGCCAGCGCATGCACGCCGATCTCGTTGGGATCGGGGTCACCGCTCCAGGGCGCCAGCCGCGGCGGACCCTCGGGCTGGTTCTGGACTTCGTAGATGCCCCAATGACTGGATGTGTAATGGGTCACACAACGCCTCCCGTGACGCGGCCATGTCGTATCGTGATCCGATCGGCCGGCCGTGACACGATCGCCTCCGCCAGACAGGACCCGCCCAGCAGCACCATATCGGCCGGCTGGCCGACGGCGAGGCCGTACTCGGCAATGCCCATCATCGCCGCGCCGCCATGGGTGCACACGTCGAGCGCCTGTTCCAGCTCGCTGTCCTGGCGCAGATTGTTGCGCAGGCCTAGCAGCATCGCCCGCTCCAGCATGTCGCCGTTGCCATAGGGGCCCCAGGTGTCGCGAATGCCGTCCGAGCCCGCGCCCACCACCACCCCCGCCGCGCGCGCCCGCAGCAGCGGCGGCACCGGGCGGGACGGCGCACCGGTGGTCATGATGCCGATCTCGGCGCGCGCCAGCGCATCGAGCAGCGCATCGACGACCCCAGGGTCCGGCATGCCGAGGCAGAAGGCGTGGCTGATCACCACACTCTGCCCGCGCATCCCCAGCGCCGTGGCGCGCTCGATGATCAGCTCCATCGAGAACGCGCCCATCTCGCCGGTTTCGTGCAGATGGATGTCCACCCCCGCGCCATGGGTCTGTGCGAGGCCGAAGATCGCATCGAGATGGCCCTTGGGGTCCCGCTCGATGGCGCAGGGGTCGAGCCCGCCCACGACATCGGCGCCCAGGCGCATGGCCTCGTCGAGCAGCGCCAGCGTGCCGGGCCGCACCAGCAGGCCCGATTGCGGAAACGCCACGATCTGCATGGTCACCGTGTCGGCGGTGGCGGCCCGGGTGGCCAGCACGCCGGCGATGCCTTCCAGCCCAACCTCCGTGTCGACATCGACATGCGTGCGGATATGCGTGGTGCCGTGCCCCACCGTCAGCGCCACCTGCCGGGCTGACTGCCGCGCGGGTTCGATGCCGAGCCGGCGCCGGGCGCTGCGCTCGTTGTCGATCTTGTCGATCAGCCGGGGGCCGACGTCGTTGACGTACCAATCCATGCCCCAGATCGTCTTGTCGAGATGGGTGTGCGCCTCGACCAGACCGGGAATGGCGAGGCGACCACCGCCGTCGAGCGTGGCCACACCCTCCGGCGCCGGCACGCCGAAGCCGCTGATGCGACCGTTCTCGATCAGGATCGACGTCGCTGCCCGGCCCATCGGCCGGACATCGGTGATCAAAAGCGGCGCGGTGACATCATCATGCTGCATTTGGGTGATCTCTGGTCGGCACAGGCGATCCTGAAACCTGCCGCACGGGCCGGCAAGCACGTTTCAGACGGGAGAGATGAGATGCTGTGGCGTTGCCTCGTGATGTTGTTGCTGCTGCCCACCACGGCGCTGGCGCTGCCGCCCGCAATCGAGTGGCGGTTGCTCGCCGCCCATAACGGCCCGCGCGCGGAAGTGGGCGTGGCGCCGCTGCGCTGGGATGCCGCACTGGCGCGCGATGCGGAGTCCTGGGCGCGTCACCTCGCGGGCCTCAACCGCATGGAGCACTGGGGCAGCCACGGCGAGCCGGCCAACGGCGAGGGCGAGAATCTGTGGATGGGCACGCGCGGCGCCTTCACCGTGGAACAGATGGTCGGCGCCTGGGCCAACGAGAAGCGCGCCCTGCGCGGGATGCGGCGCTGGGAGGACGATTTCCATGCCGTTGGCCACTACACCCAGATGGTCTGGCGCGGCACGACCGCGGTCGGCTGCGGCATCGTCAGCAATCCTGGCTTCGATTTCCTGGTGTGCCGCTACGCGCCGCAGGGCAACATCGTGGGCCAGAACCCATATTAGCGAGGCGACATGACCGAGGCTTCCCGACACCAGGCTGTCGCCGCGGCGCAGGCGCTGTGGGATGACGGCCTCTATCTCCGCCATCTCCAACAGCTCGTGGCGGTGCCCACGGAAAGTCAGATGGCGGCGCGCGCGCCCGATCTGCACCGCTACTGCGCCGAGGTGCTGGGGCCGATGGCAGCCGAACTCGGCTTTGCCACCGAGATCCTGGAAAACCCCGAACCCGGCCGCGGCCCGGCGCTGCTGGCCACGCGCTTCGAAGGCGCCGATCTGCCGACGGTGCTGATCTACGGCCATGGCGACGTGGTGCGCGGCATGGCCGAACGCTGGCGCGACGGGATCGACCCCTGGGCCGTCACGCTGCGCGGTGATCGCGTCTATGGCCGCGGCGTGGTGGACAACAAGGGCCAGCATCTGGTGGCGCTGGAAGCGCTGCGGGCGGTGATCGCAACCGGCGGAAAGCTGGGCTTCAACGCCAAATACTTCGTCGAAACCGGCGAGGAGGTGGGCTCCCCGGGCCTCGCCGCCCTGCTCGAACGCTACCGCGCCGCCTGCGCCGCCGACGTGTTCATCGGGCTCGACGGCCCGCGCCAAACCACCTTCATGCCCGAGCTCAAGCTCGGCGCGCGCGGCGGCGTGGCGTTCGACCTGGTAGTGGACCTGCGCGAGGGCAGCCACCATTCCGGCCACTGGGGCGGCGTTCTGGCCGATCCCGGCTTCATCCTCGCCCACGCGCTGGCCAGTATCGTGACACCCAAAGGCCGCATCCGCGTGCCGGGCTGGGTGCCGTCGCACGTGCCGAACGCGGTGCGCGACGCCTGCGCCGGCATCGTCTTCGAGGACCTGCCCAACCTGCCGGAAGCCGACCCGAACTGGGGCGAGCCTGGCCTGTCCAAGGCCGAGCGCATCTTCGCCTGGACCAGCGTGATCGTGCTGGCCAACCTCACCGGACAGCTGGACGCGCCGGTCAACGCTGTGGCCGGCATCTCCAAGGCGCGGCTGCAGGTGCGCCACACCGTGGATGTGCCGGCGGAGACGCTGCTGCCCAATCTGCGCGCGCATCTGGATGCAGAGGGATTTGAGCACGTGCGGATCGATCCGGTGCTGGAACGCGATGCGTTTCCACCCAGCCGCACCGATCCGGACGACGAATGGGTCCGCTTCGTCGCCGCTTCGCTGCAGCAGACAGCGGGAAGGGCGCCGAACATCATTCCCAATTCATCCGGCTCGAACCCGTCGGAGGTGTTCCGCCAGATGCTGGGCACGCCGGTCATCTGGATCCCGCATTCCTACGCCGGGTGCGAGCAGCACGGCCCGAACGAGCACGGTCTCGGCTCGCTGTTCCGCGAAGGCCTGGGGCTGATGGCCGGTCTGTGGTGGGACATCGGCCACCGCAACACGCCCTATACCAACGGTCATAAAGAATGACCGTTGGTTTGAGTCTTGGTTTGGCGCGCCGCCGCAGGCCTTCCCGGCGCGCGATACCAACGGCCTTGATCGATGGAAGAGTCATCGATCAAGGCCGTTGGTATTAGAGCCTGTCTCAAGAGCCTGTCTCTGAACGTGTCCGGAATGGTCAGATGGCGTGTGTTTCCGAGCACCGGAGCGGAGCGGCCTGGTGGCCGTGAGCACCGGAGCGCAGGAAACGCGCGCCAGATGGCCGTTCCGGGCGCGTTCAGAGATAGGCTCTCAGCGGCGCCGCTGGCGGGGATCCAGCACGGCGCTGAGCCGGTCGCCGACCAGGTTCACCGCCATGACGGTGAGAAACAGCGCCGCCCCCGGAAACACCATCGTCCACGGCGCATAGCGCACATATTCGCGCCCGGCATTCAGCATCGCCCCCCATTCCGGCGTCGGCGGCTGGGCGCCGAGGCCGAGGAAGGACAGCGTGGCGGTGAACAGCACGGCGCCGCCGAGATCGAGCGTGGTCAGCACGATCAGAATGGGCGCGAGATTGGGCAGCAGATGGCGGAACACCACCCGCGTGCCGCTGCCGCCGATCGCCCGTGCCGCCTCGACGAAATCGCGTGCGGCGAGTGACAGCGTGGCGCCGCGGGTGATGCGCGCGAAGCGGGGAATGCCCGAGATGCCCACCGCCAGCGCCGCGTTCCACAGCCCCACGCCCAGCACCGCCACGATCAGGATGGCCAGGATGATCGGCGGAAAGCACAGCAGCGCATCGATCACGCGGGCGCCGACGCGGTCGATCCGCCCGCCGCCATAGGCGATCGCCACACCCAGTGCAGCGCCAAACACCAGGCTGATGGCAACGGTGGCGATGCCCATGCCCAGCGAATAGCGCGCGCCGACCAGAATGCGGCTCAATATGTCGCGCCCGAACAGATCGCAGCCGAACCAGTGCGCCTGACTCATCGGCGCCAGCCTGCGGCACTGGCTGGTGGCGTTCCAGTCATACGGCGCGACCAGCGGCGCGATCGCCGCCATGGCGAGGATCAACGCCAGCACCACCATGCCGGCGACGGCACCGGGCGAGGCCGCCAGCCGGCGCAGCGTGCTCATGCCTGCACCCTTGGGTCGATCAGGCCATAGGCGATGTCGATGGCGACATTGACCAGCACGAACGCCGCCGTGGTCAGCGCCACCACGCCCTGCACCACCGGGAAATCCTTCTCCAGCACCGCCTGCACCAGCAGCCGGCCGATGCCGGGGCGGGCGAACACCGTCTCGGTCACCACGGCACCGCCGATCAGCAGCGCGAACTGGATGCCGAGCAAGGTCAGCGGCGGGATCATGGCATTGCGCAGGGCGTGTTTGGTGACGACCACGAACGACGAAAGTCCTTTGGCCCGCGCGGTGCGGATGAAATCCTGCCCCATCACGTCGATGATGCTGTTGCGGATCAATCGTGCCATGCCGCCGGCCACGAACAGGCCGAGCGACAGGCTGGGCAGAATCAGCGCCTGGATCCCGGTGCCCAGCACCGGCAGCCAGCCGAGTTCGGTGGCGAACACCTGGATCAGCAGCATGCCGATCCAGAAGCTCGGCAAGGAAAGGCCCGCCAGCGCCGAGGTCATGCACAGCGTGTCGATCCAGCCATCCGGCCAGACGCCTGCGATCAGCCCCAGGATCAGGCCTAGCACCAGACCGATCGCAAGCCCGCCGAGGGCGAGTTGCAGCGTGAACGGGAATTCATCGGCGATCAGCTGCGTGACCGGCTGGCCGTTGCGGAAACTGTCGCCGAAATCGCCCTCCGCGGCGTGGGCGATGAAGCTGACATACTGCACCAGGAACGGCCGGTCGACGCCGAGCTTGGCCCGCGCTGCGGCCAGCGCCGCGTCGCTCACCGGCGTGCCCTGCAGCATCAGCAGCACCGGGTCGCCCGGCACCAGGCGCATCGCGCCGAACACCACCGTCCAGGTGATCAGTAGCGTGGGGATGACGCCGAGCAGGCGCAGCAGCAACGGGCGGAGGCTCATGCGTGCGGGCTTGCCATGACGAAATCCTTTTCGACTGCCGCAGGAGGAAACCATCTCGGGCTCTGCCTGTGCAAGGTGAACCGCCAGGCCGCCAAGGCGCCAGGCAAGAAGAATCTCTTGGCGGCTTGGCGCCTTGGCGGTTCAACTTCCGCGCCCCCAAGGGGGATTAGCGATTGCGTCCCGCCCGCCCCAGCCGCAACATCCCAGCCCGACACAGACCAGGAGATCCACATGGCTGGCCGGACCCCGACACGCATCACCCGCCGCGCCGCCGTCGGCGGCCTGCTCGCCGCCCCGATGATCGCCCGCGGCGCTTCCGCCCAGACCCCGTTCACCGTGGTCTGGGGCGAGGATGACGTGGCGCCGCGCACCTACGACCCGCGGGTGACCAGCTCACGCCACGAATACCAGGTGATCGGCCAGATCTTTGACAATCTCATCGCCTCGGACGGCACCAACAAGCTGTTCCCCGGCCTCGCCACCGCCTGGGACCCCGCGCCGGACGGCAAGAGCGTCACGCTGAAGCTGCGCAGCGACGTGGGCTTCCATGACGGCACGCCGTTCGATGCGGAGGCGGTGAAATTCACTTTCGACACGATCGCCGATCCCAAGACCGCCAGCGAAGGCGCCGTCACCCAGCTTGGCCCCTATGCCGGCTGCAAGGTGATCGACCCCCACACCGTGCGGGTGGACTACACCGAGCCGTTCGGCGCGGCGGTGGCCAGCTACGCCGAAGGCACGCTGGCGCCGGTGTCGCCCACGGCAGTGAAGAAGATGGGCAACCAGGACTTCGCCCGCGCCCCGGTCGGCGCCGGTCCGTTCAAATTCGTCTCCTGGGAGCAGGGCCGCCAGGTGACGATGGAGCGGTTCGACAAATACAACTGGGCGCCCTCCTACAATGCCGGCCAGGGCCCGTCGAAGGTGCAGCGCGTCATCAGCCGTTTCATCGGCGATGCGTCCACGCGGGTGGCGGCCTTGGAGGCCGGCGAGATCGACATCTCCGATGCCACACCCATTCTGGATATGAAGCGTTTCAAGGGTGACAAGGGCTACCAGACCATGGTGGGCAACGCCGCCGGCATTCCGTTCGGCATCGAGCTGAACGGCAGCCGCGGCATCTTTGCCGACATCGCCGTGCGCCGCGCGCTGGCCATGGCGATCGACCGGCCGGCGCTGTGCGACGATCTGTTCTTCGGCCTGATCGAGCCCGCCTATGGCCCGCTGTCGTCGGGCACCACCAGCTATTGGAAAGGCGTGGAGGATTACTACAAACCCGATCCGAAGGCCGCCATGGCGCTGCTGGATTCCGCCGGCTGGAAGCTGGGCCCGGACGGCATCCGGGTGAGGGACGGCGTGCGCCTGTCCGGCTTCTACGGGGCGCCGCCGCCGCTCGAGCCGGACACGGCGGTCGAGATCCAGTCGCTGGCGAAACGGGTCGGCATCGAGCTGAAGGTCGAGACCATCACCTTCGCCCGCAACCAGCAGCTGGTGTTCGACAACGCCTTCGACACGCTGCCGGTGCGCTGGCTGCAGGCGGACCCGATGTGCCTGGAGAATCTGTTTTCCAGCAGCAACGTCACCACACCTGGCCACTACAAATACAACTGGATGCAGCTGAAGGACCCCAAGCTCGACGCGCTGTTCGTCCAGGGCCGCGCCACCTCCGACCAGGCCAAGCGCGACGCCATCTACGCCGAGGCGCAGAAGATGATCATGGACACGGCGCTGTGGCTGCCGATCCATGACCAGGTGCAGACGATTGCCGCGCGATCGAACAAGAAAGGCTACCACTTCGCCCGCACCAGCTGGGTCGAACTCTTCTACGACGTCACCCCCGCGTAGCCCGCATCGCGCTCGGGCGATGCGGGGATGTGGATGCCGCCCCGCATCGCCCGAGCGCGATGCGGGCTACGCGGCTGATTTTATCGCCGCTGCGAGATCGAACACGGCCTGGGCGCGGGGCAGGGCGTCGGTCGGCGTCTCCAGCGCGCGCAGCATCGCCAGCACCGGCGCGTCGAGCCACGGCCGATGATCCACCCCGTCATCGCGATGCACCCGCACCGCACCCGCATGCGGCACGATGCGCACCGATTGCAGCGCCCCCATCACGTCGATCTCGACCTCGCCGAGCCCGGGGGCGGGCAGGGAGGCCGGCAGGCAGCGTGACAGTTCCAAGGTGACAACGACATCCGTTGCGCTGCGCAGCAGGATCACGGCGGTGTCGCGGGCATCGCCGAACAGGGCTGCGGCGTTGACGCGCACCATGGTGAAAGGCTCGGGCAGGATGGCCAGCAGCGTGTCCAGCGCCTCGGGCAGCAGATCGTCCAGCACGTCGCAGCCGTGGCCGCGGGGCTGGCGGATCGCGAGGTAGACGGATCGGAGTGCGCCGAAAGCAGGGTCATGGATCGCCGCAAGCCCGTGGCGCACCGAATCGGTATGGGCAAGCTCGCCGGAGGGCAGTAGCTGGCCGGTCGGGACGGCCGCGATGGCGGCAAGCTCGGCTGCGGTCAGCGCCACCGGCGGCGGGCACAGCACCGTCTGCCCTGCCGCCAGCGCCGCGATCACCGCAGCCGCCCGGTCCGCCGGCGGCAGATCGATCAGCACCGCATCCGATGCCCCTTCAACGATCCGCACCGCGCCGAACGGCGCGCCGTGGTCACGCAAAGGCTGGCTGATCCGGCCCTGGCCGAGAACGGAGAGCGTGATCATGCCGCCAGCTCCGTCATGTGAACCGTCCGCCTGAGCTGCGCCGAACGCACCGCGGCCAGGGTGATCGCCAGCGCCGCCCGCGCCTCGGAGGGCGGCATGAACACCTTGCGGTCGCTGCGGATGGCGTCGACCAGCTCGGCGAGTTCGCGCGCATAGGCCGGCAGATTGTGCAGCAGCATGTGGTAATGCGCCGGGAAATCCGCCCCGTGATCGCCAAACCGGGTGAGCCCGGTCAGCTCATGGTCGCGCGCCCGGATCGCGCCTTGCGTGCCGTACAGCTCCAGCTGGTGAAACGCCGGATAGCCCGGCGGCGCACAGTTCAGCACCTCGGCCGAGCCGATCGCCCCGCCGTGGAACCGCACGGTGAGGCTGATGAAATCGGTCACGCCGACATTGCCGTCGATGGTGACATTGATCTCCGCATCCACGCGCTCCGCCTCCTGCCCCACGAACCAGCGCATCAGATCCGCTTCATGGATGGCGTTCATCATCGGCGCGCCGCCGCTGATCTGCGGGTTGCCGGTCCAGTGTGCCGGCGTCCACCACACCTGCGGACGGCCGCGCGAGCGCCGCTCGTTCTCGCGGAACAGGCGCAGCGTGCCGATCTCGCCGCGATCCAGCGCCGCGCGCACCTCCAGATAGCGCCGCGTGAAGCGCCGGCTGTGGCCCACCAGCAGGTTCACCCCGGCGGCAGCGCAGGCGGCGATCATCCGGTCGGCCTCGGCCAGCGAGGGCGCGATCGGCTTTTCGCACAGCACGTGCTTGCCGGCGGCGGCAGCGGCCTCGACCTGATCAGCATGCAGATATTCCGGCGTGGCGATCACTACGGCCGCGATGTCCGGCCGGGCCAGCACGTCACGCCAGTCGGTCGACCAGGTGGCACCCCAGCCCTCGGCGGCCTGGGCTGCGGCCTGTGCGTCGATATCGGCGGTGGCCAGCAGCACCACCCGGTCCTGCAGCTGCGCCATCGCCGGCAGATGCGCCGAGCGGGCGATGCCGCCGCAGCCGATCAGTCCGAGCCCGATGCGTTCCATGGTTTCGCCCCCGCCGTTCGCGGCAAGTATTGATCGTCGGGCGCGTTGCCGCCAGCCTCAGGCGGAGTCACGATCGGGCGGCACGACGCCATGGGAGATCCGTATGCATCCACTCACGGGATACGCCGAACGCTGGAGCGCGAAGCAGGGCGGGTCGATCGGGTTCATGGTGTCGAGCGTCGGCGATCGGCCGTTTTCGCTGCGCTTCGTGCGCCATCTCTGCGCCGACCCGAACCCGGATGGGCCGGGCTATGCCGAGACCGTGCTGGCGACGCCGCTGGATGGCGTGCATCAGGGCCGTGAGCGCCACGCCGCGCTCGGCAGCTCCGCCCGGGCGACCCTGCCGGTCGATGCGCGCGCCGGGCTGCGCCTGTCCGCCACGATCTGCCCGACGACGCCACGACGCGGCCTGCAGGGCATCATCGGGCTGCGCCTCGGGCGCTGGACCTTCAAGCTCGCCATCGGGCCGAACGGCGGCACGATGGCCCGCGTGACCGGCGATGGGCCGATGGTGCAGCTGGAACTGCCACGCCGCCTGATGGAACGCCGCTGGTACGACGTGGCGGCCGAACTCGCCGCAGACGGCACGCTCATCGTGACACAGACCCCGCACGCGCCACTTGGCGACGCCGCGACGGGCACCGTTCCCGCCGCGCCAGGCCCGCAAGGCGAGGCTGACATCGTCATCGCCGCCCTGTCAGGGGGCGAGGCGCATTTCAACGGCAAGATCGAGCGGCCCGGCGTCACCGGGCCGGACGGCGTCGTGGCGCTGTGGGATTTCTCCATCGGCATCGAGACGCAGACCGCGACCGATATCGGCCCGCACGCCGCCCACGCCACGCTGGTCAACCTGCCCACCCGGGCGATGACCGGATCGAACTGGACCGGGGCGGTGCATGACTGGAAGACCGCGCCTGCGCAGTACGGCGCCATCCATTTCCATGACGACGACCAGGGGAAGCTGTTCTGGCCGGAAAGCTTCTGCCTCACCGTGCCGGCGGACTGGCCAAGCGGGTTCTATGCGGCGCATATCAGCAACGAACTGGGCGAGGACTATATCCCGTTCGTCGTCCGCCCCGCCGTGCCGCAGTCCGACGTGGTGCTGCTGGTGCCGACCTTCACCTATCAGGTCTATGGCTGCTTCAACCGCGCCGGCCGCGGGGCGGAGATCGCCGAACGAGCCCGCGCGTGGGGCGCGCTGACCGAGACGCCGGACCTCAATCCACAGTTTGGCCTGTCCTGCTACAACAACCACAGTGACGGCTCCGGCGTGTCGCTGGTCACGCAGCACCGGCCGATGCTCGACACCAGGCCGCGGCAGTTCGCGCTGATGGACCCTTCCCCCGGCGGCTCCGGCACGGCGCGGTGGGTGGCGGATCAGTATCTCGATCTCTGGCTGCGCCATATCGGCATGGGCCATGGCGTGATCACCGATCATGACCTGCACGCGGAAGGACTGGCGGCCATCGCGCCGTATCGCGTGGTGATCGCAGGCCAGCATCCGGAATATCATTCCGAGCGGATGATGCAGGCCTTCGAGGACCATCTCGGCCAGGGCGGGCGGCTGATGTATCTCGGCGGCAACGGTTTCTACTGGCGGGCGGAGCCGTCGAGCGACCGGCCGGACACGCTGGAGGTGCGCCGGGCCGAAGGCGGCATCCGCACCTGGGAGACGATGCCGGGCGAGAGCTACCACGCCTTCGGCGGCGGGTATGGCGGGCTGTGGCGGCGGATCGGGCGGTCGAGCCACAGGCTGGTCGGCATCAGCTTCTCCACCCAGGGGCGGCATCTCGGCTTTCCCTATGCCTTCATCGACGGCATCACCGACACGCGTGTGGGGTTCATGACCGAGGGGCTGGAGGTGGCGCCGGGTCAGAGTTTCGGCGGCGAGGGCTATATGGGCGGCGGCGCGGTGGGGTTCGAGCTCGACAGTGTGAACCCGAAATACGGCACGCCGCCGCATGCGCTGGTGGTGGCCAAAGGCATCGTCATCCACCCCGATTTCGCCTGGGTGAACGAGGACATGCTGACGCACCGCCATCCGCTGCCGCAGGAGGACTGGTCCTGCGCGGATGTGACCTTCTTCGAAACCGAGTCCGGCGGAGCGGTGTTCTCGGTGGGCTCGATGACCTTTGCCGGCAGCCTGATGGCGGAGGGCGGGGACAGACTGCTGTCAAGGCTGACCGCCAACGTGGTGCGGCGGTTCGCCGATCCGGCGCCGTTCAGCCTGCCGGAGATCGGCTGACGGCGGCGAACAGCGCGTCAAGCACGTGGGCCTGGGCGCGCGAGTCGTCCAGGCCGAAGCGAAGCGGTTCCACGCCGGCGGTGGCGCGGGCGAACTGGCTGACCATCAGGGCATAGGGGTCGAGGGGTGCAAAGCGCTCCGCCTGCTCGCCCCAGCGCAGCGTGGTCTCGCGGTTCTTGGTGGAGAACGGCCAGTCGAAGGTCAGGGTGGCGGTGCTGCCGATGATGTGCAGCCCCTGCTGGCGGGCGCCGTCAAAGGCGCAGTAGATCTGCGCGGTGAGGTCGCGGCCGAAATCGAGCTGGCTGGTGAACCGGGCATCGACGCCATGGCGCAGCGTCTGCACGGCCGAGACGTCCTGCGGGTCGCGCCCGATCAGGCCGCGCAGCAGGCTGACGCCGTAGCAGCCGAGATCGTACAGCGCACCGCCGCCCTTGGTGGGGTCCCAGCGGAAATCCTGGGGATCTTCGATTCGGCCCACGAAATGGGCCTGGGCGCAAAGCGGTGTGCCGATGGCGCCGTCCTGCAGCAGGATGCGGGCACGTTCGAACTGCGGGTGGAAGCGATGGCAGAACGCCTCCATCACCAGCAGGCCGGACCGGCGCTCGGCCGACTGCATCCGCCGCACCTCCTCGGCCGTCAGCGCCAGCGGCTTTTCGCACAGCACGTGCTTGCCGGCGGCCAGGGCCTGAAGGGTCCAGGGCAGGTGCAGATCGTTGGGCAGGGCGATGTAGACGGCATCGACCTCCTGGTCCGCCAGCACCGCGTCATAGCTGCCATAGGCGCGCTCGGCGCCGAAGGCTTCGGCGCGGGTGAGGTCGCGCGCCCCGCACGCCAGCAGACGGTGCCCTGCCAGACGCACGGCAGGGGCGAGGGCATTGCGGCCGATCCTGGAGGCACCCAGAAAACCCCAGCGCAGAACGGGTTCGCTCATGCGCCGCGCGCCGCGGCGATGGTGGCGCGCACCGCGTCCGGATCGGTCACGCCGATGCGGTATTCCCGCTCGGGATCATCGCCGCCCATGGCGATGGCGGGGTTCCGATAGACCATCCGGCTGGGGATCTGCCTGGGGGCGGAGAAGTGGTATTCGGTGAGCCCGGTCTGCGCCACGGCTTCGGCGACGGTCTCGGGCCGCAGCCTGCCGCAGCCCAGCACGACGATGCGCCCGCCGGCGCGGGCGTGCAGGCGGCGCAGCATCGCGGCGCCTTCCAGGGCGCTCGGCTGCAGGCCGCTGGTCAGCACACGGTCGACGCCGCAGGCGATCAGCGTGTCGAGCGCCGCATCGGCGTTGCGCACCATGTCGAAGGCGCGGTGGACGGTCACGCTGAGCGGGCGCGCCAGGCGGACCAGGTCCGCCGTGCGCGCGGCATCGATGTCGCCGTCTGCGGTGAGGCAGCCGAACACGATGGCGGCGACGCCGGTGTCGCGGATGGCCATCACATCCTCGCGCATCCCGGCGAACTCGGTGTCGGTGTAGAGAAAGTCGCCGCCGCGCGGGCGCACCATCACATGCAGCGGAAGGCCGACCCGCGCCAGCGTCGCCCGGATGGTGCCGAGGCCGGGGGTGAGGCCGCCCTCGATGAGGCTTGCGCACAGCTCCGCCCGGTCGGCGCCGCCCTGTTCGGCGGCGATCGCACCATCGATGCCTTCGACGCAGACCTCGAAACGACGTCTCACGCGCGGCCTGACAGCACGGGGGCAGCGGACCAGGCGAAGTCGCCGTCGAACGGGAAGCTGGGCCTGGGCATGTGGAAGCGCTGTGTGCGGGTGATCTGCTGGTCGACCACCCCCGGGGTCAGCGCCATCAGATTGGGATTGGCGATGGGGGCGAGATCCGGCGAGAGATAGCCGGATTTCACGGCGAGCAGCCGCACGGATTTCGGATCAAGACCAAGGCTGTTGAAGTCATGGAACGTATGGAACGGGCGGCGGCGCGCGGTCAGCACCACGGTGACGCCGGCGAGGCTGACGACGGCCTGGCGCTCGGCGGGGTCGGCGGTCTCGGCGAGGAACACCACCTTGACCGGGCCGGTGACCGGGGTGCTGCCGGCGGGGTCGAGGGCGGCGCCGATGCTGAGGGTGAGTGTGGCGCCGAGGCCCGCCTCGTAACAGGCGTGGGTCGCCGGCGGGTCGGCGATGCCGGCGACGAGCGCGTCGGAAAAGCCGCGATCGAGCAGGGAAGCGAGCACCTCGGCACGGTCGCCGACTCCGCCGGCGGTGGGGTTGTCGCCGGAATCGGCCAGGATCAGCGGGGCGGTGGCGGTGGTCGCCGCGATGTCGAGGCAGTCGGACAGCGGCAGGGTGGTGGCGCCGAAGTGGAAGTCGTGGCGGGCCTGCCAGTATTGATCGGCGAGGGAGGCGGCTTCGCGCAGCACCGCGTCGGCATCGGTGCCGGTGAGGATGGCGCAGGCGGTGGCGCGCGCCTCGTCGGCCCAGGCGTAGCCGACCATCAGCGAGGCGTCCCAGATTCCCGGCCGGGCGGAGATGGCTTCGAGCTGGGCATAGATCGAAGCGGCCGGTTCATCGACGGTGCTGGTGCTCTCACCGGTCAGCAGCAGCGGCACCCGCGCCCAGCCGACGCGCGGGCGCACGCCGCCGTGCAGGGCGCGGAGCAGCATGGCGACGGCGCGGGATTTGGTGTCCTCCACGTCGATATGCGGCGCGGTGCGGTAGGCGGTGAACATGTCGATCCGGTCGATGATCGCCTGGCTGACATTGCCGTGCAGATCGTAGCTGGCGGAGATCAGCCTGTCCGGCCCGACCACCTCGCGGGCGGCGGCGATCCAGTCACCCTCGGCATCGGTGAGGCCTTCGACGAAGGCGGCGCCGTGCATGGCGAGGTAGAGGCCGTCGAGATCCTGCAGCGCGGCGAGACCGTCGAGGAACTCGGTCTTCAGCGCCTCATAGGTGGCGCGTGCGATCGGCCCGCCTGGGACGGCGCGGGCGTGGACGAGGGGGATGAAGGTGGCGTCGAATCCCTTCAGCGGCGCGAACTCGGGATGCTCGGTCAGCGCGTCGCCCCGGAGAATGCGAAAATCCTGCGTTTGCATCAGCACCGGGTTGAAGGTGCTGCATTCCGTGTGCAGGCCGCCGAAGGCGATGCGCATGCCTGGTTCTCCTGATCGACAGGGCGGCGAGCCTGCCACCGTGCCGGCAGAGGCGCCAGAGGGCAGTCTCTGTCTCTGAACGTGTCCGGAATGGTCAGCTGGCGTGGGTTTCCGAGCACAGGAGCGGAGCGGCCTGAAGGCCGTGAGCACCGGAGCGGAGAAAACGCGCGTCAGATGGCCGTTCCGGGCGCGTTCAGAGGCAGAGACTCAGAAGCGTTCGACCCAGGGGCGTAGTTCGAGCTCCCAGCTCCAGGCGTTGCACGGCTGGCGCAGGACCGAGAGGTAGCTTTCGGCGATGGCGTCGGGGTCGAGCAGCGAGTCCGGCTTGTCCGGCGGGGTGGTGCGGGTGGCACTGCTGATGCCGCCATCGATGACGAAATGCGCGACATGAATGCCCTGCGGCTGCAGCTCGCGTGCCATGCTCTGCGCCAGGCCGCGCAGGGCGAACTTGCCCATCGCGAACGGGGCGGACTGCGGGTAGCCCTTCACGCTGGCCGAGGCGCCGGTGAAGAAGATCGCGCCATGGCCGTGCGGCAGCATGCGTCGCGCGGCCTGCTGGGCGACCAGAAAGGCCCCGAACGCGCTGACCGAGATGGCGCGCGCGACTTCGGCCGGCACGAGATCGACGAACGGGCCACGGGCGCGGGCGGAGGCGTTGTAGATCACCACATCCGGTGTGCCGAGATCGGCGGTGACGGCGTGGAACAGGGTTTCGACCTGCGCCTCGTCGGTCGCTTCGCAGGCATAGGTGCCGGCACCGGTTTCGGCGGCGAGGTCCGCGAGCTTGGCCGGGTCACGCGCGGCGAGCGCGACTTTCAGTCCCTCGCGGGTCAGCAGACGGGCGAGCGAGGCGCTGAGTCCGGCGCCGGCGCCGACGATGAGGGCGGTCCTGTAGGTGGGCGTTGCCATGCGACTGTTCTCCTGTTTCGCGCGAGCTTGCAGAGCGATGCCTGGCCCGTCCATATCGGGCGGCTGACCGGGGGGATTTCGGCATGGGCGTGACAGTTTTCGGCATCAAGGCGTGCGACACGATGAAGAAGGCGCGCGCCTGGCTGGAGGAGCACGGGGTGGAATATGACTTCCACGACTATAAGGCCAAGGGCATCGACGCCGGAACGCTGCGGCGTTGGGCGGGGCAGGTGGGGTGGGAGACGCTGTTGAACCGCAGCGGCACCACGTTCCGCAAGCTGCCCGAGGCCGAACGCGAGGGGCTCACCGAAGACCGTGCCATCGCGCTGATGATGGCGCAGCCGTCGATGATCAGGCGACCCGTGGTGGACCGCGACGGGGCGCTGACGGTGGGCTTCAAGCCTGAGGTGTTTGCGGCACGTCTGTCGTGACCGTTACGGCGTGCGGAACACCGCGAGCGGCCCGGAGGCCTGCGTCACCGGCATCAACTCCACCACGTTGACGTTCACCCGCGCGGGCAGGCTGGCGCACCAATGCACCGCCTCGGCGACATCCTCAGGCGTCAGCGCGTTGGCGCCTTCGTAGACCTTCGCCGCCTTGCTTCCGTCGCCGCGGAAGCGCACGCCGGAGAACTCGGTGCCGCCGACCAGGCCGGGGGACACATCCGTCACCCGCACCGCGGTGCCCAGCAGATCCGCCCGCAGGTTCAGCGTGAACTGGCGCACGAACGCCTTGCTCGCGCCGTACACGTTGCCGCCGGGATAGGGATAGGTGCCCGCCGTCGAGCCGATGTTGATCACGTGGCCGCGGTTGCGCGCGACCATGCCGGGCAGCACAGCGTGGGTGACGGTCATCAGGCCCTTGATGTTGGTGTCCACCATCGTCTCCCAGCCATCGAGATCCGCGGACTGGGCCGGCTCGGTGCCCACGGCGAGGCCGGCGTTGTTGACCAGCAGGTCGATCTCGGCCCAGTCCGGCGGCAGGGCTGCGATCGCTGCCGCGACGGCTGCGCGACCGCGCACGTCAAGCACCACGCTGTGCACCATGTCCTTGCCCAGCTCGTCCGCCAGCGCCTGCAGCCGGTCCGCCCTGCGGCCGACGGCGATGATGCGGTGACCGTCCGCGGCAAAGCGCCGGGCGATGACGACGCCAAATCCCGCGGTGGCGCCGGTGACGAGCACGATCATGGCAACTCTCCTGCAATCCTGAACCAGTGCCACCTCATGCCGTGTGCGCCGGGAAATGACCAGCCCGCGGTTCTGCGGGGGTTGTGCTTGCTCCTGCCATGGCCTCATCTAGCCGCAGACCTCAGATGACGTCGCAGGGAGTGAAATCGTGACCAAACCAGCGCGCGGCCGGCTGTTCTTTGCCAATCCCGGCCCGACCAACATTCCCGACAGCATCCTGCGCGCGGTGTCGCAGGGCACCGTCGATTTCATGTCCGGCTCGTTCCTGGAGATGTACGACCGCTGCATGGACGGCCTCAAGCGGGTGCTGAAGACCGAGCAGCACGTGTTCTTCTACACCGCCTCGGGCCATGGTGCCTGGGAGGCCTCGCTGGTCAATGTGCTCTCGCCCGGCGACACCATTCTGATCATCGAGACCGGGTATTTCTCGATGGGCTGGGCGCAGATGGCCGAGGCGCTGGGCGTGAAGGTGCAGACTGTGGCGGCCGACTGGCGCCGTGGCGTGGATATGCAGGCGGTGCGCGACGCGCTGGCGGCCGACACGGGTCATGTCATCAAGGCGGTCGGCGCCGTGCACAACGAGACCGCCACGGGGGTGATGCTGCCGCTGCAGCAGGTGCGCCAGGTGATGGATGAGGTGGGCCACCCCGCGCTGCTGATGGCCGACACCATCTCCTCGCTCGCCTGCTACGATTTCCGCATGGATGAATGGGGCATCGATATCTGCGTCGGCGGCAGCCAGAAGGGGCTGATGCTGCCGACCGGCATGAGCTTCACCGGCGTGTCCGACAAGGCGCTGGCGGTGCACAAGAGCTCGACCATGCCGAAGCATTATATGGACTGGTCGGCGATGATGAACCGCCGCCACAAGAGCTTCATCGGCACCGTGCCGGTGAGCCTGTTCTTCGGCCTCGCCGAATCGCTGCGCCTGCTGGAGGAGGAGGGGCTTGAGCACGTGTTCGCGCGCCATCACCGCCTGGCCACCGCCACCCAGGCGGCGGTGCGGGCGTGGTCGGGCAATAACGGGCCGCAGCTGTTCTGCAGCGATCCGGCCCGGCTGTCTGACAGCGTCACCGCCGTTTTGGTGCCTGAGGGCAGCAACGGCGATGAGCTGCGGCGGATCTGCATGGACAAGTTCAACGTCTCGCTCGGTGGCGGGCTCGGCCCGCTCGGCGGCCGCGTGTTCCGCATCGGCCATA
Organism: Rhodospirillales bacterium; assembly: GCA_037445025.1. Classification (GTDB taxonomy): domain Bacteria; phylum Pseudomonadota; class Alphaproteobacteria; order Acetobacterales; family Acetobacteraceae; genus CAIQQQ01. Next base: position 61,377 of record JBBILI010000010.1, on the reverse strand, counting down.
TGGGCGATCTGAACGAGCCGATGCTGCTCGGCACGCTGGCGGCGGTGGAGATGGGTCTGGAACTTGCCGGCATGCCCCACGCCAAGGGCGGAGTCGACGCGGCCATGGCCTCGTTGGCGGCGACCGCCTGACCGGTTTCCCGGCCGATACAGGCCCGCTGCAGCCGCTCCCGCGGCGGCAGCGGGCCTTTTCCGTTTTAAGACAGTCCGGCGGCGGTTTGATGTCTGTCCCCCGATTCGCCCCCAGCCTGTGGATAACGGGGTACCTGGGGAGCGATTGGTTTCGTCCTGGGCTGTGGATAAGATTCTCCTGGGAGGCCGCGGAAATGCGCCTATGTTCTCTCTACGTTCGCTTGGGGTCCGGCTGTGGCAAAACCGCCATGACGCCCCATATTGTGGTGTGCGGGGGCGGAGCCTCCCACATGTAGTGTCATTTGAATTGACGGCGGCAACCCATTGAGCAGAATAGAGGGCATGAACATGACCGTGGCTGAGGGGGATACCGCCGTGCTCGACGCCGTCCAGATTCAAGGGCGCCACCAGGTCCGTATGGACCGGTCGCGTGACTCGCTGATCACCGATTTCGGCCGAGCCACGCTGGACGACCGCTATCTGATGCCTGGGGAAAGCTACCAGGATCTGTTCGCCCGCGTTGCCAGCTACTATGGCGAGGATGGCGCCCACGCCCAGCGCATCTACGACTACATGAGCAAGATGTGGTTCATGCCGGCCACCCCCGTGCTGTCCAACGGCGGCACCCAGCGCGGCCTGCCGATCTCCTGCTTCCTCAACGAGGCCTCCGACAGCCTCGACGGCATCGTCGGCCTGTGGAACGAGAACGTGCAGCTGGCGTCGAAAGGCGGCGGCATCGGCTCCTACTGGGGCAACCTGCGCTCGATCGGCGAGAAGGTCGGCCAGAACGGCAAGACCTCCGGCGTCATCCCGTTCATCCGCGTCATGGACAGCCTCACCCTCGCCATCTCGCAAGGCTCGCTGCGCCGCGGCTCGGCCGCCGTCTACCTGCCGGTCTCGCATCCGGAGATCGAGGAATTCATTGAAATCCGCCGGCCCACCGGCGGCGACCCCAACCGCAAGGCGCCCAACCTGCACCACGGCATCCTGGTGCCGGACGCCTTCATGCGCGCCGTGGAAGCCGATGAGGAATGGGCGCTCACCTCCCCCAAGGACCATGCGGTGGTGCGCAAAATCTCCGCCCGCGGCCTGTGGATCCGTATCCTCACCGCCCGTGTCGAGACCGGCGAGCCGTACCTCATCTTCTCCGATCACGTGAACCGCGCCCTGCCCGAGCACCAGAAACTCGCCGGCCTTGAGGTCAAAACCTCCAACCTATGCAGCGAAATCACCCTGCCCACCGGCATCGACCAGTACGGCCAGCAGCGCACCGCCGTGTGCTGCCTGTCCTCGATCAACCTCGAGAACTGGTTCGAGTTCAAGGACCATCCGCTGTTCATCGAGGACGTGATGCGCTTCCTCGACAACGTGCTGCAGGACTTCATCGACCGCGCCCCCCCGGGCATGGAACGCGCCAAATACTCCGCCATGCGCGAGCGCTCGGTGGGCCTCGGCGTGATGGGCTTCCACTCGTTCCTGCAGTCGCAGAAGGTGCCGTTCGAAAGCGTCATCGCCAAGGTGTGGAACATCCGCATGTTCAAACACATCCGCGGTCAGGCCGATCAGGCCTCGAAGATGCTCGCCGAGGAACGCGGCCCGTGCCCCGATGCCGCGGACTACGGCATCATGGAACGCTTCTCCCACAAGATGGCGATCGCCCCGACCGCGTCGATCTCCATCATCGCCGGCAACTCCTCGCCCGGCATCGAGCCGATCGCCGCCAACGTGTTCCTGCAGAAAACCCTCTCCGGCAGCTTCACCGTGCGCAACCGCCATCTGCAGGTGCTGCTCGCGGAGAAGGGCATGGACAACGACGACGTGTGGTCCTCCATCACCACCAACAAAGGCAGCGTCCAGCACCTCGATTTCCTCACCGAGCAGGAGAAATCCGTGTATAAGACCGCCTTCGAGCTCGATCAGCGCTGGATCATCGAACACGCGGCCGACCGCACGCCGTTCATCTGCCAGAGCCAGTCGGTGAACATCTTCGTCCCCGCCGATGTCCACAAACGCGGCCTGCACCAGATGCACCTGATGGCGTGGAAACGCGGCGTGAAGTCGCTCTACTATTGCCGCTCGCTGTCGATCCAGCGGGCCGATGCGGTGAGCGAAAAGGCCATCCGGCCGGCAGAGTTCACCGGCATCCCACTGGCCACCGACACGCTGCCGCTGGCAGCCTCGGCAAAGCCGATCGACTACGATGAGTGCCTCGCCTGCCAATGAGCACGTGATCCCAGGGGCCTCGCCCCTGGACCCCACCAGAGGCGGAGCCTCTGGACACCACTCTTTAGGATACCCACCATGGACGGCTTCCAGCCCTCGCCAGATGAAACGCCCGTGCGTTTCGACCTCCTTACCGAAAACCCGGTCTACAAGCCGTTTCGCTACCCCTGGGCCTACGAAGCTTGGCTGACGCAACAGCGTGTCCACTGGCTGCCGGAAGAAGTGCCGCTGGCCGACGATGTGAAGGACTGGCACCGCAACCTCACCGATGGCGAGCGCAACCTGCTCACCCAGATCTTCCGCTTCTTCACCCAGGCGGATGTGGAGGTGAACAACTGTTACATGAAGCATTACAGCCGGGTCTTCAAACCGACCGAAGTGCTGATGATGCTCTCGGCCTTCTCCAACTCCGAAACCATCCACATCGCCGCCTACTCGCATCTGCTCGACACCATCGGCATGCCCGAGCTCGAATACACGGCCTTCCTCAAATACAAGGAGATGAAGGACAAATTCGACTACATGCAGACTTTCAAGGCCGACAGCAAGCACGAGATCGCCAAGACCTTGGCGGCGTTCGGGGCGTTCACCGAGGGGCTGCAGCTGTTTGCGTCTTTTGCCATTCTGCTGAATTTCCCGCGTTTCGGGAAAATGAAGGGCATGGGGCAAATTGTGTCCTGGTCGGTGCGTGACGAGACGCTGCACTGCCTGTCGGCCATTCGCCTGTTCCGCACGTTTGTGCAGGAGAATCCGGAGATCTGGACGGATGATCTGCGGCGCGAGCTGTATATCGCGTGTGCGACCATTGTGGACCATGAGGATGCGTTCATCGATCTCGCCTTCGAGATGGGCGGGGTTGAGGGGCTCGATGCGCCGCAGGTGAAGCAGTATATCCGCTACATCGCCGATCGGCGGCTGACGCAGCTGGGGCTGAACCCGCTGTTTCATATCGACCGCAACCCGTTGCCGTGGCTGGATGACATGCTCAATGCCGTCGAGCATGCCAACTTCTTTGAGAACCGTTCGACCGAGTATTCCCGTGCCTCGACCAAGGGGACGTGGGAAGAGGCGTTCGCCGACAGCACGTTTGCCTCCGCCCAGCCGGAAGGCGAGATCCTGACGGCAAGCTGAGCTCAAACGCCCCGGGTGGACCTGCGCGGTCTGCCCGGGACGTAACGCCGGCGTGACCGCGTATGATCGCTTCGCAGAACACGATACCAAGAGTCTCATTTTTCGCGTATGTCGGCACGGAACCGCGATGCGGACGGCCGCGTCTTTCGGGGAAGCTTGGGAGTGCCGGGTTGAGTCGTTCTGTGATTCTGCGCCTTGTCCGTTGGACTGCCGTGGTGCTGATTGTTGCCGTCATCGGGGCCTGGGGGGCTCTGTGGCTGGGCCTTGTGGGTGGCCATGGCGGGGCTGGCGAGGTGGCGGGGCTGCCGGGCGGCATCCAGGTCGGTGGGCCGTTCCAGCTGACCGACAGCACCGGCAAGACCGTGACGGATGCGAGCTATCGCGGCAAATGGATGCTGGTGTATTTCGGCTACACTTACTGCCCCGATGTGTGTCCCACTGAATTGCAGGCGGTGGCTGCGGGGCTCGACAAGCTCGGGCCGCTGGCGAGCCAGGTGGCGCCGATCTTCATCACCATCGACCCGGAACGGGACACGCGCGCGACCATGGGCGCGTATGTGAAGCTGTTCGATGATCGGCTGATCGGCCTCACCGGGACGCCGGACGAGATCGCGGCGGTGGCCAAGGCCTATCGCGTGTATTACGCCAAGGTGACCCCCAAGGCTGGCGGGGACTATCTGATGGACCATTCATCCTTTCTCTACCTGATGGGTCCAGACGGTCGGCTGCGGGCGTTGTTCAAGCCGGGCATGGACGGCGCGCAGATCGCCGATGGGATCAGGGAGAGGATGAATGCGTCATGAGTGACACACCGTTCCTTGGAACCTTGCAGTCTCCGTCGGTGTTTTCGCAGGAGCCAGCGGTCCGCGGCGAGGGGGATGGGCCGCGTGATGCCGGAAGCGGTGCGCCGCGGTACACGCGGCGGCTGTCGGACAAGATTCTGATCGCGTTTCATCATGCCTGTGATCAGGCGGATTATGAGATTGCCGAGCAGCTTCTGCAGGTGCTGGAAACCTTGTTGAAGCGGCGGCCGTTGAATCCGGACACCAATCGCCGCCGCAGCATGGAAAGCCTAGTGGCGGCGCATGAGCGGCTTTGGCACTTGCGGCACCACAGCGACGCTGCAAATTGAAGGCATCAAGACCTTCTTTTCTGAAGAAAAGAAGCAAAAGACTTTTCAACGTTTGAGCAGACCTCTCTCTGGAGGAGGGCGCCAGCCGAGGGAAAGCTTTTTGGTTCTTTTTTTCAAAAAAGAACGTCTATTTCTTCGCCCTTATTGCCTGATCCAACAAGATCACCGAGTGCACCGCCTCCCGCCCGCCGAGATCGCGGATCTGGTGACGGCAGGACGTTCCATCCGCCACGATCACATCGCTGGCGTGCGCCGCCCGCACCGCCGGCAGCAGGCCGGCCTCCGCCATGGCGCGGGATTCCGTCTGGGTTTCGCTCTGGTAGCCGAAGCTGCCCGCCATGCCGCAGCAGCTCGACTGGATCGGGCGGACCAGCAGTTCCGGGATCTGCCTGAGGCTGTCGAGCGCCGGCGTGAAGGCGTTGAAGCTCTTCTGGTGGCAATGGCCATGCACATGCGCCGTGGCCGGCATGGCGCCGAGCGCCAGGGCCGGCTTCTCGCGGGCGAGGAACTCGCCGAGCAGCACGGCGCGGCTGGCGAGAGCCTGTGATTCGGCGCCGGGAAGCAGGGATTCCAGCTCGTCGCGCAGGGTGAGCAGGCAGGACGGCTCCAGGCCGATCACCGGAAGATCACCGGCGAAGGCGGTGCGCAGACGGGTCAGTTCCGCGCGGGCGCGATCGATCTGGCCGGCGGCCAGATAGGTGCGGCCGCAGCAGAGCGGCCGGCCGGGGGTTCTCGGCAGGATCGGGTTGTAGCCGGCGGCGCGCAGCACCCGCAGGGCGGCACGGAGGTTTTCCGGCTCGAAATGGCGGTTGAACGTGTCGGCGAACAGGATGACGTCGCGGTCGCCCTGGGCCTGGCCGGCTTCGCTGTCCTGGAAGCTGTCCGTGCGGAACGCCGGCAAAGGCCGGTCGGCCGCGAGGCCGATGCGTTCGCCGAGGCGGCGGGCGATCCTGGAGCGGTTGCGCAGATTGGCGAGCGTGGCAAAGCGCGAGGCAAGGCCGGCGTAGCGCGGCAGTTCCGCGACCAGCCGCTCGCGCAGGCGCAGCCCGCGCAGGCGGGTGCGGGCGGCCAGCACCTCGATCTTCATGCGGGCCATGTCCACGCCGGTCGGGCACTCACGCCGGCAGGCCTTGCAGGAGACGCAGAGCTTCATGCTCTCCTCCAGCGCCGGATCGGCCAGCCCTTCGGTGCCGATCTGACCGGAGAGGGCGAGGCGCAGCGTGTTGGCGCGCCCGCGTGTGAGGTGGGCCTCGTCGCGGGTGACGCGGTAGCTCGGGCACATCACCCCGGCGTCGAAGCTGCGGCATGTCCCGTTGTTGTTGCACATCTCCACGGCGCCGAGCAGGCCCGAGGGGTGAGCCGACCAGTCCAGCACCGGCGACATCGGCAGCGCCGCGTAGCCGGGGGGGTAGCGGAACAGGTCGCGGTCATCCATGCGCGGGGGGTGAACGATGCGGTTGGGGTTCAGCAGCCCGTCCGGGTCGAACGCGTCCTTCACCGCCTCGAAGGTGCGAACGATACGCGGCCCGAACATGCTCTCATGGAACTCGCTGCGCACGATGCCGTCGCCGTGCTCGCCGGAATGGCTGCCTTTATATTCGCGCACGAGCGCGAAGCATTCCTCGGCCACCGCGCGCATGGTGGCGACATCGGCGGGGTTCTTCATGTTCAACACGGGCCGGACATGGAGGCACCCGACCGAGGCGTGCGCGTACCAGGTGCCTTTTGTATTGTGTTTCTCGAACACGTCGTTGAGGCGTTCGGTGTAGTCGGCCAGGTCTTCGAGTGGCACGGCGCAGTCCTCGATGAACGAGACCGGTTTGCCGTCGCCCTTCATGGACATCATGATGTTGAGCCCGGCTTCGCGTACTTCGGCAATCTGCGCCTGAAAGCCCGGGTCGGTGGCCCGCACGACGGCGTGGGCGTAGCCGAGATCGCCCATCATCGTGTCGAGCTCGTCGAGCTTGGCCAGCAGCGGCGCATCGCTATGACCGTGGAACTCGACGATCAGCAGGCTGTCCGGATCGCCTTTCACCATGCGGTCGATCGCGGCGCGGTAGATCGGAATGGCCCGGCCAAGATCGATCATGGTGCGATCGACCAGTTCGACGGCTTCCGGATCCAGCGTGACGAGGTGCTGAGACGCGGCCATGGCGGCACGGAACGTCGGGAACTGGCAGATGCCCAGCATTTTCCGCGGCTTTATCGGGTGCAGCTTGAGCTCGACAGCGGCCGAAAACGCCAGCGTGCCTTCAGATCCCACCAGCAGGCGGGCGAGGTTGGGGCCTGTCAGCGCTTCGAGGTTATAGCCGCCGACCCGGCGAAGCTGCCTGGGAAAGCGCGCCGCGATCTCGGCCGCCTCCTGGTGGCCCAGCGCGCGCAGCCGCGCGATCAGCTCGGCCGGCTCGTTGGCCCCTTCGCCGAAGCGATGCCGGCTGCCATCGGCCAGCAGCGCGTCGATCGCGGTGACGTTGTCGGCCATCAGCCCGTAGCGGATTGATTTCGAGCCGCAGGAATTGTTGGCCGTCATGCCGCCGATGGTGCAGCGGCTGTGGGTCGAGGGATCGACCGGGAAGAACAGCCCGTGCGGCTTCAGCGCAGTGTTGAGATGGCCCAGCACCAGCCCCGGCTCCACCACCGCGCGGCTGGCAGCGGCGTCAATTTGCACCAGCCGGCGCAGATGCTTGGTGCAGTCGATCACCAGCGCCCGATTCACCGTCTGGCCGCACTGGCTGGTGCCGCCCCCGCGCGGCAGCACGGGAATGCCGGCCTCACGCGCAATCGCCAGCGCGGCGACCACATCCTCGATGCGCTCGGGCACGATCACGCCGACCGGCATCATCTGGTAGATCGAGGCATCCGTCGCATAGCGGCCCCGATCGGCCGGGCTGAACAGCACGTCGCCGCGGATTTCTTTCCGCAGACGCAGCCCCAGGGCAGACGCGGCGATATCGGAATGGACGGTCATGACAGGATCTCCCGGCGCCGAGATTAGGGCCGGCAGGCCTGCCTGTCAGATTGATTATGGTTCTTGATCCAACAAGCCCTATTCATTGGCCGATCGCCTGAAACTGCGGCATGCAGGAAGCAAGGGAGACCCACCACATGGCCTATTTCACCCAGAACGCCCACCGTGCCGGCCGGCATTTCCTGCAGATCCCCGGCCCGACCAACGTGCCGGACCGGGTGCTGCGCGCCATGGACAACCCCACCATGGACCATCGCGGCCCCGATTTCGGCGCCATGGGCCGTCAGATCCTCGGCAATCTCAAACAGGTGTTCCAGACCCAGGGCCCGGTCGTGATCTACCCGGCGTCGGGCACCGGCGCCTGGGAAGCCGCCCTCGTCAACACCCTCTCCCCCGGCGACACCGTGCTGATGTGCCGCACCGGCTGGTTCGCCTCGCTGTGGCGCGAGATGGCCGAACGCCTCGGCATCGTCCCCGAATTCATCGACACCGACTGGCGCCGCGGCGCCGACGTCGCCGCCATCCAAGCCGCCCTCACCGCCGACACCGCCCACCGCATCAAGGCCGTCTGCGTCGTCCACAACGAGACCTCCACCGGCAGCACCAGCCGCATCGACGAGGTCCGCGCCGCCATCGACGCCGCCAGACACCCCGCCCTGCTGATGGTCGACACCATCTCCTCCCTCGGCAGCATCGACTACCGGCACGACGCATGGGGTGTCGACGTCACCATCGCCGGCTCCCAGAAGGGCCTCATGCTCCCCCCCGGCCTGTCCTTCAACGCCATCAGCCCCAAGGCGCTCGAAGCCAGCAGAACCGCCCGCCTCACCCGCAGCTACTGGGACTGGGCGCCCATGATCGCGGCCAACGAAGGCGGCTACTTCCCCTACACCCCCGCCACCAACCTGCTCTACGGGCTCGACACGGCGGTGAACATGCTGCTCGAGGAAGGCCTCACCCACGTCTTCGCCCGGCACGACCGCCACGCCGAAGCCACCCGCCAGGCCGTCGCCGCCTGGGGCCTGGAAACCCAATGCGCCGACCCGCGCCACTATTCCTCCTCCCTCACCGCCGTGCGCATGCCCGAAGGCCACAGTGCTGACGCCCTGCGCGCCTCCATCCTCGAGCGTTTCAACATGAGCCTCGGCAACGGCCTCGGCCCGTTGAAGGACCGCGTCTTCCGCATCGGCCATCTCGGTGACTTCTCGGACCTGCAGCTGATGGGCACGCTCTCAGGTGTCGAGATGGGCCTGCGCGCGGCCCAGGTCCCGCACCGATCCGGCGGCGCCCAGGCGGCGCTGGACTATCTCGCCGCGAACTGATCCGCCGGCGCCGCCACCCCCGCCGCATGGGTGAGCGTGTAGGTCACGCCGCGCACCAGCGCCGCACCGACCAGCACGGAGGTGCTGATCATCACGATCGTCAGAACCCGCATGGCGGCCCTCATCCGACCAGCCGGAGCTGCGGTGCCAACCGCGCCCGGGCCACCTCGTCCTCAACCGGCATCACCGCCGCCAGGGCGATGCCGAGCGCAGCCCGTGTCGCCTCGCTCGCCGGGGTAAGCGGCGCACGCACGGTCTCGCCGCACAGCCCGATCATGGCCAGCGCGGCCTTGAGCGGGATCGGATTGCCCTCCAGGAACAGCGCCGCGTGCAACGGCGCCAGCAACGCCCGCAGATCGGCCACCCGCGCCACGTCGCCCGCCGCCCAGCCCTGGTGCAGCTGCGCACACAGCGCAGGTGCGACATTGGCCGTCACCGAGATGCAGCCATCGCCCCCCATGGCGCGATAGGCCAGTGCCAGCGCGTCCTCGCCGGTCAGCTGGTCCAGCCCCGGGCCGCACAGCGCGCGCAGCCGGGCCGGCCGTGTTCAGGTCGCCGGTCGCATCCTTCAGCGCCATCACATGGCCCTGGGCGAACAGCGTCGCCACCGTCTCATCCGCCAGCGCCACACCCACGCGCGACGGCACGTCATACAGCACCACCGGCAGATCGGCGGCCCACGCCACGGTGCGGACATGGCACGCGATGCCGGCCTGCGTCGGCTTCACATAGGGCGGCGCCGCCAGCAGCAGCGCATCCGCCCCCGCGCGTGACGCAGCCATGGCCAGGCCGCAGGCGACATCGGTCGCCGAAGCGGTGCACCCCGCGATCACCGGCACCCGCCCGCCCGCAACCGCCGCCACCAGCTTCACCAGCCTGGCATGCTCCGACAGCGACAGCATCGCCGCCTCGCCGGTGCTGCCGGACACGACCAGCGCCGAACTCCCCCGGCTGATCTGCCGTTCGATCATCAGCGTCATCGCCGGCTCGTCGATCCGCCCATCGCGAAACGGCGCGGCCAGGGCGGTGATGCAGCCGCCGGGCCGCGGCATCCGGCTCTCACGCATGGCCCATCTCCACCCGCTGCAACCCCGTTCCGTGCAGGCGGAACATCGGCCAGTCCGCGGAGATGATCGTCCCGTCCTGGCCCGCACGCGTCCGGATCGCGGTGAACCCCGCCGCCCGCAGCAGGCGCACCACATCGCGGGTCAGGCCGCCCGCGCAGTCCTGCAGCACGATCCGGCCACACGGCAGCAGGCAGCGCCTTGCCGCGAGAATGGCGCAGCTGGCGGCGTTCAGCGTGCGCAGACCCGGCACCAGCACGATCTCGGCCGGCTCCGACGGCACCGCCCCGTCCGGCGACAGCTCGGCCGCCGCACCGCAGCCACGTCCGAACAGCCCGCACAGCGCGTCCAGCCCCGCCGGGCCGCCATGGCACAGCACCAGCGCATGCGCCCCGACCAGCGGCTCGGCCGCATCCAGCATCGCCTGGCTCCCCGGCAGCGCTGCCGCTGCCGTGCCGCCATCGCCGCGCTGAACCCCGCTCATCGGCGGAAGCCCACCGCACCCGCGCGCCCGATCCGCAGGAGGCGGCTCACCCGGGCCCGGTCCTCCGGGCTTGCAACAACGATGACCAGGGCAGCGATCGCGAGGTCGGCGGCGATGAACAGGGCGCTCGTCATAAGACGTCTCCGTCACAGTGATGAGGGAGACAATCGCCCTTCCGCCATAGGGATGCGATGCGGCACCGGCCCGGCCGGCGTAGGGATCACATAGGTGCCGCAGGCCGGTCCCGTCAGGGCGCCGGCGCGCGCCGCCCGAACGCCAGGATGGCGCTGCCGAACACCGCCGCCATCACAGTGACGATCAGCACCATCAGCTGCATCCGGTACTGTGTCGCCTCCGCCTCGGCGATGAACCGCGCCCGCATCGCCAGACGCTCGGCCGCGATCGCGGCCACCGGGTCGGCCGGCAGCGGGAACAGGGCAGGGGCGCTGTCATCGAGCCGCGGCTTCAGCGCCGCCAGCGCCTGCGCCGAATCGGGCGCCCGCAGCGCCACCAGCGCCGCATCCAGCGTCGCCTCCCGCGCCAGCTCGCGCCGCAGCGGCAGGGCTGAGGCGAAGGTGCCGAACACACCCACCAGCCCCACCACCGCAAAGCACATCACCAGAAACGCCGTCCAGGTGAAGGCGACCCCGTTCTGCGCCGGCTTCTGGGTGGCTGACATCATCTCGCTCTCCTCTGACACGCCCGACATCGCCCCTGCACGCCGACACGTCAACCGACCCCCCGTCCCACGCAGCCGCTACCAGCGCGAAAGCTTGCCAACCCTGCAGCTTGCCAACCCTGTAGCTTGCCAACCCTGTAGCTTGCCAACCCTGTAGCTTGCCAACCCTGTAGCTTGCCAACCCTGTAGCTTGACAGAACCCCCCCCTGCCTCTATCCCCCGCGCCTCTCGTTCGGCGTATGCAAGGCCCAATCCCATGAAAGTTCGCAACAGCCTCAAATCGGCCAAGCTCCGTGACAAGAACTGTCGCGTGGTGCGCCGCCGTGGGCGCGTCTACGTCATCAACAAGAAGAACCCCCGCATGAAGGCCCGCCAGGGCTGATCCGCGGCGAGGGGAACCTCATTCCCCTCCCAGGCGTCACACACCGAACCGATCCAAGCTCCGCAGACCCGCCCTTATACAAGGGCAGTTCTGCAGAGCCGTTTTCGTGAACCCGTCAGGCGGATGAATTCCGCCCCAACCCGAAAAACCAAACCACGACGGGGACAAGATCACCCCGGCCGCCAAACCCCATCGCCCCCCGACTCCAAAGCCGGCCCTGCTCCAACAGGGCAGGGAACCTCTCCCTCCTCCCCCGAAGCCTCCCGCCGGACCGCTCCAACCACCCCGCCCCGACCCGCCGCCCGCCCGAAGCCTCCACCCCCTCCGGAGCAGCCGGCCCTCCACCAGGCGCAACCGGCGCCAAAGCAATCCCCAACATCCGACACAACGGCGCCATCACCCGCCGCGCCTGCGGCGCCGCCGCCAGCAGCGCCACCATCTCCGGCTCGGCCAGCACCCCCTGCAACTGACTGGCAAACCCCGCCGCCTGATACGGCACCAACGGCAGCAGCCACCCAAAGCCGCGCGGCAGCCTGTTCGGGATGCCCCGACGGCTCCCCCCGCATCCGCCCATCCGCAGCGAGGTCCGAACCACCAGCCGCCCCTGCGCGAACCGCGCCAGCAGGTCCTGAAGCTGCCGTTCAACCCGCCGCACCCGCCCCCAGACCAGCAGAATCATCGTTGTCGCCATCGCCTGCCGAAAACTCCGCGCCGCGACGGCCTGGCACAACCCGTCAAGGACGCGGGCGAGGCGGTCGGCAACGGTGAGGGGGGCGGGGAAGATCATGAACAAAAGAAGAACACGGATCGTCCATTCAATGCAATTACGTAAAATCCCATAGCGCGCTGCTGATTTCCACTTTGCCAGCAAATAGGGGGAGATTCAGCCAAACATCACTCAGAAATCAACAATAAAACATGGACTTTCGGTCTGATGAAACCGAAAGCAAGCAGTTCTTTTTTGAAAAAAAGAACCAAAAAACTTTTATTCCCTGGCGCCGCCGGCAAAGCCCGTCAGCCCCGACCCGCCACCAGGTCGCCCGCACCCCGGGCAAGCCCCAAGGCGGAAACCGCAACCCCAACCATCAAAACCCCCAACACCACAAACCCGCCCTGAAACACCACCAACGTCGGACCCCCCCCAACCCCCAGAACAACCCCCAGCCCCTGCAGAATCACCGCCCCCAACGCAACCCCCAACCCAAACGACAACTGCGTCGCCACACTGAACAACGTGTTCGCCGACCCCATCGCCGCCTGCGGCACATCCGCAAACGCCAACGACGACGTCGCCGTGAACTGCAACGAACGCGAAGCCCCCGAAACCACCAGCAACCCCCACAACACCCACGAAGCCGTCCCAGGCGAAACCAACGCACACCCAAACATCGTCGCCGCCTGCAACAACCCGTTCCCCACCAGAACCCCGCGAAACCCAAACCGCCGCAGAATCGGCGACGTCAACGGCTTGATCGCAATGTTCCCCGCAAACAACGCCAGCACCGTCAGCCCCGCATGAAACGCATCCAGCCCAAACCCCAGCTGGAAGAACAACGGCAGCAGAAACGGCATCGCACTGATCAGAATGCGCATCGCCGACCCGCCCACCATCACCATCCGAAACGTCGCAATCCCAAAATTCGCCGGATTCACCAACGGATGCGGCGCCCGCCGGATATGAGAGGCAAACCACCCCCCCGAAACCACCGCCACCGCCAACAACCCAAAAACCCATTTCAAAAAAGACAAGCCATCCCCCAGACGATCCAGCCCGATCGTCCCACACAGCAGACACACCGAGGCAAGCCCGAACCCAACCCCATCAAACCCCCGCCGCACTGTCCCCGCAGCCGCCGGCACCAGCCACAGCGCCATCGCAATGCCCACACACCCCAACGGCAGATTGATGAAAAAGATCCAGCGCCACGAAGCCTGCTCCGCAATCAGCCCCCCCAACGGCGGCCCCAGCAGCGGCGCCGTCAGCGCCGGCCAGGTCAGCAACGCAATCGCCCGCAACAGATCCGCCTTCTCCGTGGTCCGCAGCACGATCAGCCGCCCCACCGGCACCATCATCGCCCCGCCAATCCCCTGCAGCACCCGCGCCGCCACAAACCCCGTCACCGACTGCGCCAGCCCGCACAGCACCGAACCCAGCACGAACACCGCCATCGCACTGGTGAACACCACCCGCCCGCCGAACCGCTCGCTCGCCCAGCCCCCCGGCAGAATGAACACCGCCACCGCCAGCAGATACGCGGAAATCCCGATATGCAGATCCACCGCCGTGCTGCCCAGCGAAACCGCCATCCGCGGCAATGCCGTCGCAATGATCGAGCCGTCGAGATACTCCATGAAAAACGCGCTCGCGACGAGCAGGGCAAGACGGCTCATGAAATCATCTCACACGAAAACCCCAGCGTCGGTGAACGCTCCCACGCCCGGGGTCAAGAGCCCATCCCGCCAAACCCCTTGACGCCGCCAGCGACATGACCGACCCACAGCACAGCCACCGCACGCCGAAGGACAGGCCATGACCCCATCCCCCACCCGCCTGCTCATCACCGGCGGCCTCCTGTTCGACGCCAAAGCGCCAGGCGATCCCCCGCAGCCCCGCGACATCCTCATCGAAGGCGACAGCATCGCCGTCATCGCCGAGCCGGGCAGGGCGCTCGACCATCTGCAGACCCAAACCGGCATCGAGACCCTCGACGCCACCGGCCGCATGATCGTCCCCGGCTTCGTCAACGCCCACTACCACTCGCACGACGCGCTGGCCAAAGGCCTGCTCGAGGACATGCCGTTCGACATCTGGGCGCTGCACTCCATGCCCACCGCCTACCCCCCGCGCAGCCAGGCCGAGCTGCGCCTGCGCGTCCTGCTCGGCGCCATCGAATGCCTGCGCAACGGCATCACCACCGTGCAGGACTTCTACACCCTGTTCCCCCAGGACGAAGCAACGCTCGACACCATCCTCGCCGCCTACGCCGAAATCGGCATCCGCGTCGTCTTCTCCATCGCCCTGCGCGACATCGGCGCGCTCGACATCGCCCCCTTCCTCCCGCCCGACCTGCCGCCCCACCTCCAGAACAGCCTCACCGGCGGCGACCGCGACCCGCTGCCCGACCTCGCCTTCGTCGAACACCAGCTCGACCGCAGGTCCGACCTGCCCAGCCGCATCACCTGGGGCCTCAGCCCCTCCGGCCCGCAGCGCTGCTCGCGCACCATGCTCGAAGGCGTGGCCGACATCGCCCGCAGGCGCGATCTGCCGGTGTTCACCCATGTCTATGAAACCCGCGCCCAGACCGCCAAGGCCCGCGCCATCTACCCCGCCCAGGGCGGCTCCATGATCCGCTTTCTCGACGAGGTCGGCCTGCTGCTGCCCCGCACCACGCTCGCCCATTGCGTCTGGATCAAGCCCGACGAAATCGGCCTGCTCGCCCGGCGCGGCAGCAGCGTCGCCCACAACCCGGTCAGCAACATGAAGCTGAAATCCGGCATCGCCCCCATGCGCGCGCTCGCCTGCGAAGGCGTCAACATCGCGCTCGGCTGCGACAACACCAGCTGCGGCGACTGCCAGAACATCTTCCAGGCCATGAAGGCCTTCTGCCTGCTCGCAGCCGTCGCCGAACCCCAGCCCACCCAGATCCGCGCCGCCGACGCCATCCGCGCCGCCACAACCGGCGGCGCCCGCGCCGTGGGCCTCGAAGGCGTCACAGGTCAGCTCCGCCCCGGCCTGAAGGCCGACCTGATGCTGATCGACCTTTCGGACATGGCCTACCAGCCCTTCAACAACGCCACCCGCCAGCTGGTGTTCAGCGAAACCGGCCGCGGTGTCGAGACCGTCATCGTCGACGGCCGCATCCTCCTGCACAACCGCCGCATCACCACCATCGACGAAGCAGCCCTTCGCGCCGAGCTCGCCGGGCTGATGCCCGCCTTCAGGCAGGACTTCGCAGCCGTCGCCGCCGCCGCCGCCGAAGTCACCCCCTATCTGCTGCAAGCCAACGCCAAGGTTGCCAAGGTCGAGATCGGCCTCGAACGCTTCCTCGACGGCGCCACCAGATGACCCAAGGTTGACGCCACAGCCCCAACGTCCGAGCGTGCCGCAGTGAAACGAATTCCCGACTGGCTGCTCGCCCTGTCCGCCACCTTGCTGGCCCAGTCCGCCTCCTCCTTCATGGGCCAATGCCTGCCGGTGGTGGCCCCGCTGCTGACCCGCAGCACCGGCATGGCCCCGGAGCGGATCGGCAACCTCTCCTCGCTGACCTCGTTCGGCTCCTGCCTGTTTCTCGCCTTCGGCTCACCGATCCTCGCCCGCCTCGGCCCCGTCCGCAGCCTGCAGATGGGCGCCCTTCTGGCCGTCGCCGCCATGGCCATCGCCGCCACCGGCTATTGGCCCGCCCTGGTCCTGGCCGCCCTGCTGCTCGGCCTCGGCTACGGCCCCACGCCCCCCTCCGGCAGCCGCATCCTCGCCCGCACCGCCCCACCGGCGCATCGCACCTTGATCTTCTCCATCAAGCAGGCCGGCGCCCCCGCCGGCGGCGCCCTGGCCGGCCTGATCGTGGCCCCCTTCGCCGTCCGCTACGGCTGGCCGCCCGCCCTGCTTCTGGCCGTGGGCGTCGGCCTCGCCTCCGCCTGCGCCATCTCCCCCCTGCGCCGGATGATGGACGAGGAACGTGACTCCACCCGCTCCATCCACCCGCGGGCCATCTTCTCCCTGTCCAACGCGCTCACCCCGCTGCGTGCCCTCACCACCGACCCCGTGATGATCACCGTCACCGGCCTCGGCCTCAGCTTCGCCCTCGTGCAGGGCGTGCTGTTCAGCTTCTCCGTCACCTACCTCACCCAGACCGGCCTGAGCCTGGCCGAGGCCGGCCTCGCCTATGCCTGCATGCAGGGGGCAGGGGTGTTCGCCCGCATCTTCCTAGGCCATCTCGCCGACCGCACGTGCAACCCC
Organism: Rhodospirillales bacterium; assembly: GCA_037445025.1. Classification (GTDB taxonomy): domain Bacteria; phylum Pseudomonadota; class Alphaproteobacteria; order Acetobacterales; family Acetobacteraceae; genus CAIQQQ01. Next base: position 44,904 of record JBBILI010000010.1, on the reverse strand, counting down.
GCCGCCAACCTCACCGTCCAGGCCTTCATCGCCGCCGGCTGCGTCACCGCCTACGCGCTGGTGCCGATGCACCCGCCGCTGGCCCTGACCGCCCTGACCGCCGGCGCCGCCGGCTTCTTCGGCTGTTCCTGGAACGGCATCTACATGGCCGAGATCGCCAACCGCGCCACATCCGCCAACCTGACCGACGCCACGTCCGGCTCGAACCTGGTCGTCTTCCTCGGCTATGTCGCCGGCCCCACCCTGTTCGCCGCCGCCGTCCCGCTGTGGGGCTGGCAGGTCCCCTTCCTGATCGCCGCCGCCCAGCTCGCCCTCACCGCCACGGTGCAGACAATGCTGATGGTCAGCCAAACGAATGAAAGTTTCTTTGGTTCTTTCTTTTCAAAGAAAGAACTTCTTTTCTTGAAATAAAAGAAGCAAAAAAACGTTTAATACCAACGGTCATGAAGCATGACCGTTGGTATCTGTCTTGGTTTGGCGCGCCGCCGCCGGCCAACCCGGCGCGCGATACCAACGGCCTTGATCGATGGAAGAGTCATCGATCAAGGCCGCTGGTATAACCTTGCAGCACCAGATCGGCACCCTTTTCCGCGATCATCATCGTGGGCGCGTTGGTGTTGCCGTTGATGTGGGTGGGCATGATCGACGCATCGATCACCCGTAGCCCCGCCACACCGCGCACCCGCAGCTGCGGATCCACCACCGCCTCCGCATCCGCCCCCATCCGGCACGTCCCGATGAAATGATGCGTCGTGTTCGACAGCGCCCGAATGCTCGCCTCCAGCGCCGCGTCGTCATCCACCACCGCCTGCCCCGGCTCTATCTCATGATCGATCAGCCCCGCGATCGCCGGCTGGGCAAACACACGCCGCAACCGCCTGATGCCGCGCATCAGCACCGGCATATCGCCGGGATCGCTGAAATACCGCGGCATGATCACCGGCGCCGCTCCCGGATCAGCCGACCGCAGCCGCATCTCGCCAACACTTCCCGGCCGCCCCTGTCGAATGGTCACGGTGAACCCCTCCCGCGACGGCAACATCCGGCCGGGAGCGGGCAGCAGCCCCATCGCCAGCCCCACCTGCAGATCCGGAATCTCCAGATCATCATCCGACCGCATGAACCCGCCCGTCGGAAACGACGTCCCCGCCAGAATCCCTCGCCGCCGCAGCGCATAATCCAGCAACGCCTTCGCCCCGCGCAGCGGCCGCGTATGCGCATACGCCGTCACCGGCAGCCGGCAGGCGAAATTCATCCGATACGACACATGATCCCGCAGATTCCGCCCAACCGTTGCCCGGTCCACCCGCACCGGAATCCCCAGCGCCTGCAGATCCGCCCCCGCCCCGATGCCCGACAGCATCAGCAGCTTCGGCGAGTTGAACACCCCGCCCGCCACCAATGTCTCCCGCGCCGCGTTCACGCGCAGCCGCCGCCCCTCGCGCAGCACCTCCGCCCCAACCACCCGGTCGTCCTCGAACAGCAGCGACGTCGCCTCCGCCCGCGTCAGCACCACCAGATTCGCCCGATGCATCACCGGCTTCAGAAACGCCGTCGCCGCGCTCCAGCGCTTCCCGCCATGGATGGTCACGTCGTAATGCCCGAACCCCTCCTGTGACGCCCCGTTGAAATCCACCGGCGCCGGATACCCCTCCGCCCTGGCCGCCGCCAGAAACGCCTCGCAGATCGGCGTCACCGGCCGCCCCCGCGTCACCTCCAGCGGACCATCGCCTCCGTGATACGCATCCGCGCCGCGCTCGCTGCGCTCACTCCGGCGGAAATACGGCAGCACATCGTCATACGACCACCCCGTGCAGCCCTTCTGCCGCCAGTCGTCATAGTCGCGCGCATTGCCACGGATATAGATCATGCCATTCAGCGTGCTGGTCCCACCCAGCACCTTGCCGCGAAACAGCGGCACCGCCCGCCCCGCCAGCCCCGGCTCGGCCTCGCTCTGATACCCCCAGTTCACCCCGGGCGTGGCCAGCGTCCGGCTGACCGCGCCCGGCACATGCAGCAAAGGATCGCTGTCCGCCCCGCCGGCCTCCAGCAGAATCACCCGGTGCGCCGGATTGGCCGACAGCCGGTTGGCCAGCACACACCCGGCCGACCCCGCACCGACAATCAGAAAATCGCAGTCGCGCGTCTCCACGCCGCTCAGGCCGGAAGCTTCGTCTGCACCCGCAGCGCCAGCTCGTCGAACAGCATCCACTCCTCCACCACTCGCCCGTCGACCACATGGAAATGCGACATCCCGAGCACATACAGCGGCTTGCCCGTCGGCGCGCCGAGCATCCCATAGCCGGTGTGATGCCCCTCCAGCGTCCACCGCACCGCCACCTTCACGCCCCCCTCGTTGCACGGCACCGAGCACACGTGCTGTGTCGTCCAGGTCCCGTCCGGGATCATGGCGATGAACGCGATCGCCTGGTTGATCACCTGCGCCAGCCCGAACATGTCGCGCATCGAAGGCCCGTGCCAGATGATGGTGCTGGCATAGACATCGCGCAGCATGCCGAACATCCGCCCGTTATAGACCTTGTGCAGCCAGGTCAGCGTCTCCGCCTCGATGTCGGTGTGCGCAATCGAAAGATCCGGCAGCGCGGCCGGGGGGTTCTGCCCCAGCAGCCGCCCGGAATCCCCCAGCACCGGCGCCGTCAGGCCCCGCGCCGCCTGCGCCGCCGCGGTCTTCGTGGCCGTCTCATCCAGATCGATGCCGAGGCACCGCAGCATCGCCGCGGTGTCCCGCACCAGCCATTCCCGATAGATCTTGTTCTCGTAGATCATGCAGTCGGCGATGGTGCGCGTGTAGAACGTCTTGCCCGTGGGCGCGCCATAGGGCCCATACGCAGTATGCCGCCCCACGCTGGTGCCGAGATGCGAGGTATAGAACCCCGCCTCATCGTCGCCCCGCCAGATCACCTGCGACGCCAGGCCGCGCCGCTCCGGATACTCGGCAATCCGCTGCACTGTCCCGCGCACCACCTCCTCGCGCGAATGCGTGGTCCCCATCGAGCTGTAGACCACACAGTTATGCGTGTAGTGCGAATAGATCAGCCCAACGTTCTTCTCGTCCCAGATCTTGTGGGTGCAGCGGATGATGTAGTCGACGATGTCGGTATAATCCGCATCGAACCCCCGCATCCCCTGCACCCGCGCCCGATTGCTCGGCGTGAGCTCGGTGAAGTCATGCTTCTCGACATTCAGCACCGCCAAGGCGCCGACCTCGGCCTCATCCGCATCACGCCGTGACATCATCAAGCATCCAGCCCCTGGTTGCGCCGATATTGACGCGACTTGCGCACCATGGCGGCAAACCATTTGTCCGCGAAGTTGCCATGCGCCACCAGCTGCCCCGCCAAATCGGCACAGCGCTGGCTGATCGTGTCCGGCAGCGCCACGTTGTCGCCCGCCATCGACAGCGCCAGCGTCTGGATCTCCGCGGCCCGCTGCACGATCCACAGCAGAAAGAACGTCCGGCTGATCGTGGACTCGCACACCGCCACGCCATGGTTGCGCAGCACCAGCACATGCTTGTCGCCCAGGCTCGCCAGCATCCGCTCCTTCTCGTCGGCGAACAGCGTGATGCCCTCGAACGCGTGATACGCCACCCGCCCCCACAGCTGCGCCCCGTAGAAATCGTCATGCCCGAACCCGGCCCGCTTCATCGCGATGGCCGACACCGCGGTGGTGTGGGTGTGGATGACGCAATGCGCATCCTCCCGTGCGGCATGGATCACGCTGTGCAGCGCGAACCCGGCGGGATTGGCCGGATACTCCGACGGCTCCACCTTCTCCCCCGCCTGGTTGATCTTGAGCAGGTTCTCCGGCGTCACCTCGTCATAGTTCAGCCCGAACGGGTTGATCAGATACGCCCCCGCCGAGCCCGGCACCCGCACCGACATGTGGTTGAAGATCGTCTCGGTCCAGCCGAGATAGTCGATCAGGTGATAGGCATCCGCCAGCTGCTGGCGCAGCGCCCATTCCTCCTCGGAGCAGGACGCAGGCTTCATCGGTGCGATGGGGGCGATCACGTTCACGTCGGTCTCCTGCAGAGGGAGGGTGACATCCAGGCCACGGAAAGCAGGCAGCAGGACAGCACATCTCCTCGCATCGTGCATCCCTTGGCGACCAGGATATTTTACGTCTAAACCAATTTCTATGACGGATGGAGACGGGCCTGCCATGGACATGCTTTCGCGGTTCACCTCGCCCTTCGACGCCTTCGCCCGATCCGCCGCACGCAGCCCGGACAGACCCTTCCTCGCCGCCCCCGCCAGCGCGGCACTGCCCTATGCCCCGCACGGCTTCAGCCTCCCCTATGGCGACGTCGCCGCGACAGTCGCCACGCTCACGACCGCGTATACCGAAGCCGGCTACGGCCGAGGCGCCCGCGTCGCCCTCATGCTCGGCAACCGCCCCGAATTCTTCCTGCACTGGCTGGCCCTGAACGCGCTCGGCGCCGCCATCGTCCCGCTCAACGCCGATCTGCGGCCCGACGAGCTTGCCTTCCAGCTCACCCTCGCCGGCACCCAGACCCTCATCGCGGCCACCGACCACATCGCCCGGCTCCGCGCCGCCGCGCTGCCCTGCCGGGTCATCGAACACGGCGCAAAGCTGCCCGCGCACCAGGGCGAGATCAGCGGCCAATCCCCCCGACAATCCGACGAATGTGCCCTGCTGTTCACCTCCGGCAGCACCGGCAAGCCGAAGGGCTGCCTGCTCTCCAACCGCTATTTCCTGCAGGTCGCCGCCTGGTTCCACGGCCAGGGCGGCATCGCCGCGCTCTCGGGCGGCCCCGAGATCAACCTCACGCCGCTGCCGATGTTCCACATGAACGCGCTCGGCTGCAGCGCCGTCGGCATGATGGCGATCGGCGGCACAATCGTCCCGCTCGACCGCTTCCACGCCGGCACCTGGTGGGACAGCGTGGCCGACAGCGGCGCCACCATGGTGCACTGCCTCGGCGTCATCCCCGCCATCCTGCTCCGCCTGCCGCCCCACGAGGCCGAGCAGCGCCACGTCGCCCGCTTCGCCTTCGCCCCCTCGGTCGATGTCGGCCACCGCGCCCAGTTCGAATCCCGCTTCCGCCTGCCGATCGTCGACGCCTGGGCGATGACCGAAACCGGCGGTGCCGCCGCCACCACCACCGCGCGCGAGCCCGCCGGCTACCCCGCCCGCTGCATCGGCCGCCCCGCCGAGGGTATGGAGTACAAAATCGTCGACGACACCAGCGTCCCGATCACCGACGGCCGGCCCGGCGAACTCCTGGTCCGCGCCGCAGGGCCCGACCCGCGCGCCGGCTTCTTCAGCGGCTACCTGAACGACGCAGCCGCCACCGCGGCGGCCTGGGAGGGCGGCTGGTTCCACACCGGCGACTATGTCCGCGCCGAGCCGGACGGGCTGCTGTATTTCTTCGACCGCAAGAAGAGCATCGTCCGCCGCAGCGGCGAGAACATCGCGGTGCTCGAGGTCGAGACGGTGCTGCACCGTCTGCCCGAGGTCGAGGCCACCGCCGTCACCCCGGTGGCGGACGAGCTGCGCGGCGAGGAGGTGTTCGCCTTCATCATCCGCAGCGCCGATGCGCCGCCGCCGGATGCGGCGCTGGCCGCGCGCATCATGCGCGCCTGTGCGGCGGATCTCGCCTATCACAAGCTGCCGGGCCATGTGGCGTTCGTGGCGAGCCTGCCGCTGTCTGCGACGCGGAAGCTGGCGCGCGGCGACATCAAGGCGCTGGCCGCCCAGGCGGTGCGGGATGGGACGGCGTTTGATCTGCGGGAGCTGAAGGTAAAAGTAAGGCAAGGACTTCTTTTCTGAAAAAAAGAAGCAAAAGACTTCTCTATCGCTATCACGTATCTTTCCGGAAAGAGCAGCGACAGCGGAAAAAAGTTTTTTGGTACTTTTTTCAAAAAAGAACCACTTGCTTTACTCTACAACCTCTACCGCCACCGCCGTCACATTGTCATTCACCTGCCGCGCCAGCGCCGCCGCGATCAGCCGCTCAGTGATCATGCTGTCCGCCTCCGCCAGATAATGCGCGATATCCGGGTCGGACAAGGTCTTGCACAGCCCGTCGCTGCACAGCAGGAAGCGGTCGCCCGGCTGCAGCGGCCCTGAGACCTTGTCGAGCTCGAAGCTGTCGCTGTCGGCGCCCACGGCGCGTGTGATGATGTTGGCGTGCGGGTGCCCCTCGGCGTCCTCCGGCTTCAGCGCGCCGCTGTCGACGAGCTCCTGCACCAGGCTGTGGTCGCGGCTGATCTGCTGCATCTCGCCGTCGCGCAGCAGATAGGCGCGGCTGTCGCCGGCCCAGAGGCAGGCGAAATGCGTCTCGGTGGCGATCAGCACCACCACGGTGGAGGCGATGACGGTGCGCGGGCCCCGCCTTGCGGCCTCGGCGCACAGGTCGAGATGGGCCTGGCCGATGCGGGTGCGCACCTCGGCCAGCAGCCCGGCGGCGGCGGTGCCCGCCGGAATCGCGTCGAGCGTGTCGGCGATCATGCCCGAGGCGACCTCGCCGGCCTGGTGGCCGCCGGCGCCGTCGGCCACCGCCCACAGGCCAAGTGCGGGGCGATCGACCAGGCGGTCCTCGTTGTGCGCGCGCACGGCGCCGGTATGGGTGGTCGACCAGGACCGGAAACGCATCGCGGGCAACTCCTTTGGACAGGCGTCAGGACGGATCGGTGGCGTCAAGCATGCGGGCGAACAGGGCGGCGTCCGGCAGGGCCGGGGTGGTGAAACGGGCGGCCGGCACACGCGGGGCGCCCTCGGTCCACCAGTGGCAGCCTTGCCCCAGCGGGTCGGGCGCTGAAACGCGCCCGGCGTCGAAGGGCAGGGGGTCCTCCAGTCGGGCCGCCAGCGACTGCGGGTCAAGATCGTGCTCGAGGGCGGCGATGCCGGCGGCGGCGGCCCGGTCGAGCCAGTCGGCTGCCGCGCGCAGCGGCGCCATATGGGCGAAGGTGAGCGGGAACAGCCGTCCGGCGCGGTCGACGCTGGGCATGAACACGCCGACCACGGGATCGGGACCGCAGATCCCGGCAGGGAGCTGAAAGCGCCAGACCGGTGCCTCCATCCAGGCGGGCTCCCACGCCGCGGCCAGACGCTGGCGCGCGCCGGCGAGCACGGATTGCAGCCAGGCATCCCAGGGGTCGACGAAGCTGCGCGGCAGGCCGGCGCGGACGAAATCGCCGCGGGTGGGGATCTTGCCGTAGAAGCCGCAGGGGCCGGCGCCGGCGGTGTCGCTCATCGGTCCTCGCGCGCTGCGATGTCAGCCAGGGCGTGGTCGTAGGCCTCGGCGAAGGGTGTGCCGAACACCGTGTCGAAATCATCGGCCAGCGCATGGCCGAGCTCGGTGTGCAGCTTCTCGAACAGCTCGAAGGCGCGGGCGCGGCGCTGGGCGGGCAGCAGACCGCCGGTCCGCTCGCCTTCCTCGCGCAGCCTCGCCGGGTCGAGCCGGCGCAGCAGGGCGCGCACCGCGGTTTGCATCGCGGCCATGGTGGCGAGTTCGTGGTGGCGGATGTCGCGCAGCGCCTCGCTGATCGCCTGTTCGGCCGGCAGGTCGGAGCTGCGGTCGGCCAGCACGAGGGAGAGCACCGCCTGGTCGTCGCCGGCGGCGAATTTCAGCGGGTTGTTGCCGCGGGCGCGGATCATGGTGCTGTCGATGCGAAACGCCCCTTTCACCGCGGTGCGGGCGGCCAGCGTCTGACGCAGGCCGATGACCGCGGCACGGAACGCCGCCCCCACGCGCTGCATCGCGGCCGCCGGATCGGCCGGACGGGCGGAGCCGATCCCGGCACCGCGCAGGAACGCCTCCAGCGGATCGGCGGCTTGCAGCGCCGGCGCGGCGGGCGCCACCACCTGGGTCGCGTCCGCCGGCATCGCCGCTTCGGCCGGCCCGGTCCGCGCCAGGGCTTCAAGCCGCAGCCGCAACTGGTAGCCGCCCAGGCGCAGACGGTCGCCATCCTGCAGCCGCTCGACGCGACCGAGCCCGATCGGGGCCTCGGCCTCGTTGAGATAGGTGCCGTTGCGCGACATGTCGGCCACCAGCCAGCCCTGCGGCCGCAGCCCGATGACGCAATGGCGCTTGGAGAGCAGCCGTTCGGGATCGGGCAGCACCCAGTCATTCTCCGGACCGCGGCCGATGGAGATCTGCCCCGCTTCCAGGCTGCGTTGTTCAGGCGCCACGGCGCTGCCGGTGAGGGTGAGGGTGAGGGTCAGCTTCATGGCGGGGCGCCGATCCGCTTCGGGAGGTCCATTGCTGGTGTTCTGGCTTCTTGTTTCGGATGCGGTGATCGGTGCGAGGGCAAGAGACTCATTGCACGCCAAGCACTCCAAAATAGAATCTTGCCTCAGCATTGCGCGCGCGCCAAGCCCGGCCTTGACGGCTCTGCGATCAACATCCCGCTTCTCGGCGGCATCATTGGAGCGACGGTGTCGTTCCCGCGATGTTGCGCGGAATGTGATCTGGGCGGCAACAAAATACCATGGTGGACATGGAATTGCGGTGATATGCAGTTTTTGAGAGACTCGGCGCAGGGTGCAGTTCTGCGGCGCGGCCAAATCGATGAACTGCCCGGAGCAGGGCCACGAATGAAGTTGAACAACAGGGTTTCCGTCACGGGGATCGTTACAGGGTTGTTGCTGATGACGGCGCCGGCCCGGAGCCAGACGTCGCCACTGTCCGTCGTGCCGCAGGGCTCGCCGCTGCAGCGCGTGCTGCCCCAGGCTGCGCCGAACGTGGCGCCGGGCCTGCAGACGCCGGCGCCGCAGCCGCTGAACACGGCGCTGCCGGGCGTGACCGTCGCGGTGGCCACCGCCGAGCTGCGCGGAGCCAGCGCCTATCCGTCCGGCACGTTCGAGGCGATGCTGGCGCCGCTAAAGGGCAGCGTGGAGCAGACCAAAATACAGGAGGTGCGCGACGCGATCCTGGCGCGCTACCGGGCGGACGGGTATCTGTTCACCGCCGTCAGCGCCACGCTGGAAGCGGGCGGGCGGCTGGTGTTCGGCGTCACCGAGGGCCGCATCGTCGAGGTGAAGCTCGACGGCGATATCGGGCCGGCGGGGGTGCAGGTGCTGCGCTTCCTCAACCACCTCGTCGAGGCCGTCCCGCTCGACATCGCCACCCTGGAGCGCTGGCTGCTGCTGGCGCAAGATGTGCCGGGGGTTGTGATGCGCACCGTGCTGCGGCCCTCCTCGGGCGATCCCGGCGCGCTGACCCTGGTGGCCCAGGTGTCGCGCCACGCCTTCAGCGGCATCGCGACGGCGGACAATCGCGGCTACCGGGGCACCGGGCCGGAGGAGGCGCTGGCCTCGATCAGCGCCAACAGCTTCACCGAATACGGCGAGCACACCGACGCCACGTTCTTCAGCACCGCGCGCAGCACCGAGCTGTTCGGCCAGGTCGCCACCGAGCTGTTCGTCGGCAGCTACGGGCTGAAGGTGAAGGTGTATGCCGGCAAGGGCACCACCGATCCCACGGGTTCGCTCGGCCAGATCGGCTATCACGGCGACACCGCGGTCGCCGGCATCGAGGCGAGCTACCCCGTGATCCGCCGGCGCCAGGAGACCTTCACCCTCGCGGCGTTCTTCGACCTGATGGACGGCAGCGTTGACACCGGCACACCGCCGATCAACGCCAGCCGCGACCGGCTGCGGGTGTTCCGCCTCGGCGCCGACTACGCGCTGCGCGACCTGCTGCTGGGCGACACCCGCAGCGCCGTCACCACCGCAAGCCTGCGCCTTTCCCACGGCGTGCTCGGGCTCGGCGGTTCGGTGCAGGGCGACTCGCTGGCCGGGCGCCCGGGCGAACGGATCGACTTCACCAAGGTGGCGGCCGAGGCCACCCGCACCCAGACCGTGGCCACCATCGGCGATTCCAGCTCCATCGCGCTGCAGTCCACCGTGGCGGGCCAGTACAGCGCGGATGTGCTGCCCTCCTCGGAGGAGTTCTATCTCGGCGGGCTGCGCTACAACCGTGGCTTCTATTCCGGCGAGGTCACCGGCGACCGGGCGCTGACCGCGGCGCTGGAGGCGCAGTTCAACACCAGCTTCGACGTGCCCTGGTTCGACCAGCGCTTCGATCTCGGCACGCAGTTCTACACGTTCTATGACTGGGGCGAGACCTGGCAGAGCCAGCGCACCGACCACAATTCCAGGCTCGGCTCGAACGGGCTTGGCGTTCGGCTGTATTTTCCGAAATCGATCGAGGTCGACCTCGAAGGCGTGAACCGTCTGACACGCCGCCCGCTCAGCGCCAGCGCCAACGTGGCGCCGGACCCGAAGCAGGCGTTCTACTGGCGCGTCATCGGGCGGTTCTGACCGGGACTGTGATCTATTCGCCTCGCCGCCGGGTCCGGCGGAGGGCGTGGGGAGAGCGTGATGGGTGAGCTGCTACGCAATCGCACCGCAACCGGTGCCGCAACCGCGGTCAGCCTTGCGATGGGCGGCCGTGCGATGGTCACCCGCGCGTCGCTGCTGGGCGGAACGGCGCTGGCGGCCCTGGTGCTGACCCATCCGGCCGGGGCGCAGACCGTGCCGGCGGCACTGGCCACCCGCGCCGCCGCCTTGCCGTCGAACGCCCTTCCCACCGGCGGCAGCGTCGCCTCCGGCACCGCGAGCATCAGCCAGACCAGCACCACGCTGAACGTGACCCAGAGCAGCGCCAACGCCGCGCTGAACTGGCGCAGCTTCGATGTCGGCAGCCAGGGCACGGTCAACTTCACCGCGCCCTCGGCCCAGTCCATCACCATCAACCGCGTCACCGGGCCCGACCCGTCGGTGATCGCGGGCAAGGTCAACGCCAACGACCAGCTGGTGCTGGTCAACCAGTCCGGCGTGCTGTTTACCAGGGGTGCCGAGGTGAACGCGCAGGCGCTGGTGGTCTCCGCCCCGGGCATCACCGACGCCAACATGAAAGCCGCGAGGCTGGTGTTCGACCAGGCGCCCAAGGCGGAGGCCGCGGTGATCAACCAGGGCCACCTCACCGTGGGCCAGACCGGCCTTGCCGCCCTGATGGCGCCCGAGGTGGCCAATTCCGGCGTGATCACGGCCAAGCTCGGCCATGTCGTGCTGGCCGGTGCTGCGGCAACCACGGTCGATCTCTACGGCGACGGGCTGCTGTCCATTGACGTCACCAAACAGGTGACCACGGCGCCGCTGGGGCCTGACGGCAAGCCGGTCGCGGCCCTGGTGACCAATTCCGGCACCATCGCCGCCAATGGCGGCACCGTGCTGCTGACCGCGCAGGCGGCCGAGGGGCTGGTGACCACCCTGGTCACCGCCGGCGGCAAGATCAGCGCCAACACCGTGCACACCGCCGGCGGACCGCAGACCGGCACCGTGATGGTGAACGCGACCGGCGGCGGCGCCGCCGTCACCGGCACGCTGTCGGCCAGCGGCCGGGCCAAGGGCACCACCGGCGGGCAGATCCAGGTGAACGCGACCGACACCGTGAGCATCGGCGCCAAGGCCCGGATCACCGCCTCGGGCAGGTCCGGCGGCGGCACCATCGCCATCGGCACCACCCTGGCGCGCGCCAAGGGCGGCCCCGCGGTCACAGCCCCCACCGCGACCCGGGCGCTGATCGCGCCGGGTGCCCAGATCTCGGCCGACGCGACGCACAGCGGCGCCGGCGGCAAGATCACCGTGCTCAGCAGCGGACTGACCTGGGATGCCGGCACCATCACCGTGCGCGGCGGCCTCACCGGCGGCAACGGCGGCACCGTCGAGGTGTCGGGCTATGCCGGCTACCGGCTCACCGGCCCGATCGACACCTCGGCTGCGATGGGCAGCGCCGGCACCATCGTCATCGACCCGCTCGACCTCACCATCGCCACCGGCGGCCCCGATGGCGCACTGCTGGGCGTGAACAGCACGAACGGCCTGCTGACCTTCAACAACCCCGACCAGCTGACCAGCGCCACCATCGCGCCGAGCGTGTTCACCGGGCTCGCCGGCAACGTGGTGCTGCAGGCCTCGCGCAACCTCACCGTGTCGTCGGCGATCGCCTTCGCCGGCGGCTCGCTCACGCTGCAGGCCGGCAACAACCTCACCGTCAGCGCATCGATCGATTCCGCGACCGCCGGCACCGGCACCGTCGTGCTGCAGGCGGCGGCGCCCACCGCCGGCACCAATTCCTGGACCGGCTACAATTCCGCCGGCTCGCTGATCGTGAGCGGCAACATCGGCAGCCTCAGCAGCCTCGCCCAGGTCAATCTGTACGGCGGCACCGGCGGCATCCAGATCTCGGCCAACATCAACGCCGGCGTGGTCGACATCTCCGGCGCCGGCGCCGTGACGCAAAACGCAGGGGTGATCGGCACGGCGCTGACCCCGACCACGCTGCAGAGCAGCCTCGGCGTCACCGGCAACGTGTCGCTCACCCAGACCAGCAACGTCATCGCCGGCCTGGGCAGCTTCAATGTCGGCAGCAACGGCTTCACCCTGGCCAGCAACACCGGCCTGACCCAGACCGGCACGCTGACCGCCGGCACGGTCAGCCTGACGGCCGCCTCAAACACCACCGGCGGCACCGGGCTGGCGCTGAACGGGGCCGTCAACGTGGGCACCGGCACCGCCACGCTGATCTCCAGCGGCACGCTCACACCGATCACCCAGCTCAGCTCCGGCGTGATCACCGCCGGCACGATCACCGGCAGTTCAACCGGCGCCACAGCACTCATCGGCGCCAACCAGATCGGCACGGTGAGCACCTTCGCCAGCGGCGGCACGCTGTCGCTGACCAACGCCGCCAACCTCGCCGTCGCCAACACCGTCAGCTCGACGGGCGCCATGACGATCTCGACGGGGAGCACCCACAGCCTCACCCTCGGCGTCGCCGGCGCGCCGGCCACCGCCGGCACGCTGCAGGTCACCGGCGGGCCGATCTCGCTCACCGCCGGCAGCGTCACGCTGGGCACCGTGGGCGACGCGATCAAGGCGGTCGGCAACGCCGTCAGCCTCGCCGTCGCCGGCGCGGTGGACGAGCTGAGCAACGGCGTGATCAGCGCCGGCACCCTGGTCGGCAGTGTCGGCACGCTGAACCTCAACAGCGCCGGCAACGCCATCCTCTCCCTGGGCAGCCTCTCCGTGACCAACGGCTCGCTGGTGCTGGCCGACAACGCCTCGCTCACCCTCAACGGCCCGGTGACCGCGCCGCAGATCGGGCTGGCCGATCTGTCGAACGACAACCAGGTGACCGTGGCCGGCTCCGTCGCCGCCACCGGCAGCCTCACCGTCCTGGTCGGCACCGGCGGCGCCGCCAACAACGCGACCGCGCCGATCGCCATCGTCGCCGGCGGCACCCTGAACGGCAGCACGGTCACGCTGTCCACCCAGGCCACCAACCTCGCCGGCAACTTCGTCAACCAGACCGGCGGCGCGGTGAAGGCCGGAACCCTCGATATCGCCGCCTCCAGCGGCAGCATCGCGCTGCCGCAATCCGGCAACACCATCACCACGGTCGGCACGATTTCGACGGCGACCGGCTTCAACACCACGCTGGCCAGCACCGGCGCCACCGCCATCGCCGGCAATGTCAGCACCGGCGTGCTCGATCTGTCGTCCACCGGAACGCTCAGCCAGTCCGGCGGCACGGTCAGCGCCACCTCGCTGCAGAGCGCCAGCGGACTGGCCGGGCTCAGCCTGGCCAATGCCGGCAACAAGATCGCAGCGCTCGGCAACCTCGCCGTCACCGGCAACCTGGCCCTGCGCTCGGACGAGACCACCAACATCAGCGGCCTGGTGAGTGCGGCCAACGCGGCCCTGCTGATCGGCGCGGGCACGCTGAACGTCAACACAGGCCTCGCCGTCGCAGCCGGCGGCACGCTGTCGCTGCAGGCCGATCAGATCAAAACGGCCGCCGCGGGCGCCACCGCGCTCAACGCCAACACGCTGGGCCTGCTGGAAATCGCCTCGTTCAGCAGCCTGCCGATGAATGTGAACCAGGCCGCCGCGTCCGGCACCTTCGACCCGATCACCCAGCTGGGCCTGTCGGACATCAACACCGCCACGCTGCATCTCGGCGGCATCGGCACCGCCACGCCGACGGCCAGCCGCATCGCCCTCGGCACCGTCAACCTCACCGGCGGCGCGACCGGGCTTGCTCTCTCCACCACCGGCTCCATCACCCAGTCCGGCGTGCTGACGGTCGGCACCCTCACCGGGTCCGCCGGCGGCGACATCCTGCTCGGCAGCGCCACCAACGCCATCGCTGCGATCGGCGCCGGCGGGCTCGCCTCCGCCGGCACGCTGGTGCTGCAGAACGGCACGTCCCTGTCGGTCGCGGGCCTGCTGTCCACCAGCGGCGGCGGTACGGTGCGGCTGATCGATGACAGCCTGGCGGTCACCGGCGCCGGATCGATCTCGACCACCGGCAGTGTCGAGATCGCGCCGCTGACCACGGCGCCGATCCTGATCGGCCCCGCCACCGGCAGCGGCATCGCGCTCGGCACCCTCTCCGAGATCGCGGCGGGCACGCTGCGGCTCGGCAGCACCACGGGCGGCGCCACCACGGCGTCCTCGGTCACGCTGTCGGGCAATCCCACCACCACGGCCGCCCTGCGCATCGACAGCCTCGGCACCATCGGCCAGACCGGCGGCACCCTCACCACGCCGAGCCTGTCCGGCAGCGCCGGCGGTGCGATCACCCTCAACGCCAACACCAACGCCATCGCAAGCCTGGGCTCGCTGAGCGGCTCCGGCCTCATCGCCATCAACACCGGCGCGGTGACCGTCACCGGCGGCGTGACGGCAGGGGCGGATTCCACGCTGAGCCTAGTCTCCCCCGCGATCACGCTGGCCAGCGGCGGCACGCTGCTGGTGCCCAACAGCGTGGGCAGCGGTGTCATCGCGCTGAGCACCGACAGCCTCACCGGCACGGGCGCCATCACCAACGCCGGCGGCACGGTCGCCATCGCGCCCAAGACCGTCGGCAATGCGCTGACCCTGGGCGGCACCGGTCTGTCGCTGGCCAATGTCACCGCGCCGACGGTGCGGCTGGGCAGCCTGGACGGCTCCAGCATCGCCGCAGGGTCGATCGCGATCAACGGGCCGACCAACAGCTTCACCACGCTCGGCCTGTTCGCCAGCGGGGCGGTGACGCAGGGCGCCGGCGACACGGTCACCGCCGGCACGCTGGTCGGCAAGGTCGGCGCGATGACGCTGACCGAGGCAAACGCGATCGGCACGATCGGCGCGCTGGCCGCCACCACCGGCGGCATCGCCATCACCAGCGCCGGCTCGGTCACGCTCTCCGGGCCGATCGGCGCCACCACCGCCGGGCAGACCATCGCCCTGTCCGCCGGCACGCTGAACGTCACCGGCACCACCAGCGACACGATCTTCACCAATGCCGGCACGATTCAGATCGCAGCCGACGCGCTGACCCTGCCGACCACGCCGGCCGCGGGCCTGATCACCGGCACGCTGGTGCAGATCCAGCCGAAGACCGCGGGCACGGTGATGAATTTCGGCACCACCGGCAGCGGCCTCACCGTCGGCACGGGCGGGATCTCCGCCGGCACGCTGGAACTCGGCGGCATCGGCGGCGTGGCGCGGGCCGGGACACTCAACATCGGCACCGGTAGCGTCGCGGGCGTACTGGTGCTAGACAGCCAGGGCGCGATCACCCAGACCGGCTCCGGCACGCTGGGCGCCGGCACGCTGAACGTCACCGCCAGCGGCAACGTGGCCCTCGGCAGCACCGCCAACGCCATCGGCATCCTGGGCACGGTGAGCGACACCGCCGGCAACTTCAGCCTGACCGACGGGCAGGCGCTGCAGGTCGGCGGCAACGTGTCGGCCAAGGCGATCTCGCTGAGCACCGCCGGCAGCTTCGGCATCAGCCTGGCCACGGCGGCGCCCGCCTATGGCACGCTCACCGGCACTACCTCGGTCAACCTGGCCGCCGGCGGCGGCGCGATCACCGAAGGCGGCGCGGCCTCCATCGTCACCCCGCTGCTGACGGGATCGCTGGCCGGCACCGGCACGATCGCGCTCACCCCCACCGCGTCCGGCTCCAACGCCATCCAGGCGCTCGGCAGTATCGCGGCCGCCAGCGGCACGCTGAGCCTGCTGAATTCCACGGGTCTCACCGTGAGCGGCCCGGTCACCACAGCGCAGACCACGCTCACCAACACCAGCGGCGGCATCGCCATCACCGGCACGCTGACCGGCACGACGCAGGTGAACCTGGTCTCGAGCGGCACCGGCAACATCAGCGAGACAGCGTCCGGCGTCATCACCACCAGCCGGCTGATCGGCACGCTCACCGGCGCCGGCAACGCGGTGAACCTGGCGGGCACGCTGAACGCCATCGCCGGGCTCGGCACTTTCGCCAGCCCCGCCGGTTTCAGCCTGGTCGACGCGCTGGCACTGCCCGGCTCGCTGGCGGTGACCGGCACAGTGAGCGGCACCAGCGTCACGCTGCAGGATCTGACGGCCGGCGGCACCGTGGCATTGACCGGCACCCTGTCCAGCACCGGCGTGGTCGCGCTGCAGGCGGATGCGCTGAGCCTGTCCGGCGGCAGCATCTCCACGCCAGGGATCGTCGAGCTGGCGCCCACCAGTGCCATCGGCATGACCATCGGCAGCACCGTCGCGGGCAGCCTGTCGCTGCTGCCGGCGGATCTGGCCAAGATCGGCGCCGGCACGCTGTGGCTGGGCAACACGCTCGGCACCACCACCGCCGCCGCCATCTCGGTGCTCGGCACGTCGAGCCTGACCGGCCTGCCGCTGCAGCTGTTCTCCAACGGCGCGATCGCCTTCGGCAGCGGTGCGACGGCCGGGTCGCTGACCGACACCGCTGGGATCACACTGGCGGCCACCGGCGCCGTCACCGAGACCGCTGCCAGCGTGCTGAACACACCGACGCTGACCGGCACCGCCGGCAGCGCCACGCTCACCGCCACCGGCAACAGCATCACCACGCTGGGCAGCTTCGCCACCGGCACCGGGGCGTTCTCGCTCAGCGACGCCAGCGCCCTGACCCAGACCGGCACCCTGGCCGGCGGCGTCGTCACGCTGACCGACAGCGCCGCCGCCACACCGGCGCTCGCCCTGAACGGCACCATCAACGCCGGCACCAGCCTCGCGATCTCCGCCGCCAACGGTAGCGTCAGCGAGGCCAGCGGCGCTGTGCTCAACACGCCGACACTGACAGGTGCGGCCACCACCGCCACGCTGAACGCCACCGGCAACAGCATCATCACCCTCGGCAGCTTCTCCACCGGCACCGGCGCCTTCTCGCTGACCGACGGCGCGTCGCTGACGCAATCCGGCACGCTGACCGGCGGCGTCATCACCCTCACCGACAGCAGCGCCACCGCCCCCGCCATCAGCTTCACTGGCGTCACCAACGCTGGCACCTCGCTCGTCCTCGCGTCCCCCAACGCCGGCATCACCGAGGCCACCGGCGCCGTCCTCAACACGCCGACGCTCACCGGCTCCGCCGCCAGCGCCACCCTGACCGCCGCCGGCAACACGGTGACCACGCTCGGCACCTTCTCAACCGGCGCCAACGCCTTCTCGCTGACCGACGCATCGTCGCTGACCCAATCCGGAACGCTCACCGGCGGCGTCGTGACGCTCACCGACAGCAGCGCCACGGCCCCCGCCATCAGCTTCACCGGCGTCACCAACGCCGGCACCTCGCTCGTCCTCGCGTCCCCCAACGCGGGCGTGACCGAGGCCACCGGCGCCGTCCTCAACACACCAACACTCACCGGTTCCGCCGCCAGCGCCACCCTGACCGCCGCCGGCAACACGGTGACGACGCTCAGCACCTTCTCGATCGGCGCCAACGCCTTCTCGCTGACCGACGCCGCGGCACTTACCCAGACCGGCACGCTCACCGGCGGCGCGGTGACGCTGTCCACCGTGGGAACCGGCGGCCTCACCCTGGCGGGCACCACGAATGCCAGCACCGCGCTCACCCTCAACGTCGCTGCCGGCGGCGTGCAGGAGAGTGCCGGCACCATCGTCACGCCCACGCTGAACTCCACCTCCGGCATCACCGGCGACGCCATCCTCACCGGCCCGGCCAACCAGATCGGTAATCTCGGCAGCCTTGCCCCCATCACCGGGGCCCTGCAGCTCGTGGACGCGACCAGCCTCACCCTCGCCGGCCCGGTCAGCATCGGCGCCAACGGCAGCATCGCCGTCACCGGCTCGCTCACCCTGGCCGGTGCGCTCTCGGCACCGGGACAGACACTGAACCTCAGCGCCACCGGCGCCCTCAGCCAGACCGGCGGAATCATCACCACCGGCACACTCTCGGCCGGCGCCGCGTCGATCTCGCTCGGCCAGGGCAATCTGGTCGGCACCTATGCCAACCTGATCTCCCAGGGCTCGATCAGCCTGTCCGACGCCGCCTCGCTCGCCATCAGCGGCACGATCTCCGGCAGCTCGCTCGCCATCGTCACCACCGGCGGCGCCAGCAGCGTGGCGCTGAGCAGCGGCGGCACGATCAGCAGCACCGGCGACGTCGCGATCGCCGTGGGCGGCGGCACCGGCTTCACCACCGCCGGCACCATCACCACGCCGGGCAACCTCAACATCACCATCGCCAACGCCAGCACAGGCTTCCTGCAGACCGGCGGCGTCATCACCGCCGGCACGCTGAACACGCCCGGCGGCGTCTCCGGCGCGATCACGCTGAACAGCAACGGCAACCGCATCGCCACACTCGGCAGCGTCGCCGCCACCGGCAGCCTGGACCTCACCGACAGCACCGCACTGCGCGTGGCCGGGCCGGTTTCGGCGGCAAACATCCAGATCACCAACACTGCCGCCATCACCCTGGCCGGCCCCGTCACCACCGGCACGCTCGACCTCGCGACCAGCGCCGGCGGCGTCAGCCAGTCCGGCGGCACCCTCAACGTCGCAACGCTGAGTGCCGCCCACGTCGTCACCGGCGGACTGAGCCTGACCAGCGCCGGCAATCAGATCGCCAATCTGGGCACAACCACCGTCACCGGCGGCAACCTGGTGCTGACCGAGACCGGGGACCTCGCCGTGCAGGGGCCGCTCACCGCCCCCAACGCCAGCCTGACCACCGCGGGCTCGATCACCCTGCCGGGCACACTCACCATCCCGGGCACACTCGCACTTGCCACCGGCGGCACCATCGTGCGCCCCAGCGCCGCCGGCCCGTTCACCATCGGCACGCTGACCGGCACGGCGATGACGCTGGCCGATTTTGGCACCGGCACCAGCATCGACACGCTGGGTTCGTTCATCCTCACCGGCAGCACGCTGTCGCTGGACAACGCCATCCCGCTCTCGGTCACCGGGCCGCTGCAGGCGAGCTACATCGCCATCACCGCCACCGACCTGCTGACGCTGACCGGCACCATCACCACCACCGGCCTGCCGATCGCCACCCAGCTCGCCAGCAGCAACCCCGTCGGCCCCGGCTCCACTTTCGCCGTGGTGCGCGGCAGCCTGCCCACCCCCACTATCCACGGCATCAACCAGCTCCTGATCCAGCCCGAGGCCGGCGCGCCGCTCGCCGATGTGCGCTTCCAGCTGCCCAGCAACGGCGGGGCGATCATCTTCGACAATCTCGCCTCGCCGCATGCCGCCGTGGCGCTGTTCACCAACAACAGCGGCACCGCCTCCGGCCTGATCGCGGTCAACCAGCTCTACATCGTGGGCTCCGGCGGATCGACCTCGCTGAACGGCACCGTCGCCAACTACACCGGCCCCGATGCCGCGCGCGCCGCCGGCATCAAGCCCAACCCGCAGACCACCTACCGCCTCAACGCCTGCCCGATCGGCTCGGTGAACTGCGTGCTCATCCCGTTCGGCGCCCTGCCACCCGCCAACCCGCTGCGCGACTTCGTGCTCGACCCCGGCGCCGGCGGCAACAGCGACGACGAACTCACGCTGCCCGACGTCTCCAGCAGGGACTACTGACATGCGCCTCGCTCCTGTCGCCGGCCTCCTTGTGCTGCTCGCCTTCGCCGGCTGCGCCGTGCCGCCACCCAGCGCCTATGTCAGCAACGACAGCGGCAGCTCCGCCACCGGCCAGCCGCTCGGCACCAACGCCGTCGGCGAAGCCTGCACCCAGCAGGCGCAAGGCGAGGGGGCGGCCCGACGGGCAGACGTCTATTGCGGCGCCTGGCAGCAGCCCAGCGGCGAGGTCCGCACCGCCGGCCCGATCGATCCCGGACAGCTCGCCGACATCGCCGCCAACAGCACCTGGCGCCAGGGCATCGAGCAGCGCTACGCCTGCGGCCAGCCGCAGCTGACCACCATTCTCGACGGCGTGCCCGCCGCCCTGCTGTCCTGCACCCGCCGCCAGGGTGGCTGGCCGCACGTGGCACTGGTCGCCGCCACCGGCGGGGCCGGCTGGTACGCCGACGGCGTGCTGCCCGCCCTGCCGGCCATCGAACGCTCGATCGGCGTGCTGTCCGACCGTGTCTCCGCCCAGGTGGCCACCACCGCGCAAAGCTCGAGTGCCGACGCGCTGCTGGCCAGCCGGCTCGCCGCCCAGGCGTTCAGCTCCGGCGATATCGGCCAGTACGACACGCTGATGCTGGCCGGCAGCCGGGCCAACCAGGCCGAGCGCTTCGCCGCCGCCGAGAGCGCCTTCCGCGCCGCCCTCGCCCTGCAGGAGAAGGCGCTCGGCGCCGGCAACCCCAACACCGCCACCACGCTGGAGCGCCTGGCGCTGCAGATCTCCAACCAGGGCCGCACCGCCGAGGCCGACCGGCTGTTCGCCCGCGCCGCCACCCTCGCCGCGAAATCCGACGACCCGCTGGCCGCCCCCCGCCTGCAGCACTACCTCGGGCTGAACCTGATCAACGAGGGCAGATACCAGGACGCGCTCGCCCAGCTCGACCGCGCCGAGGCCGGCTATGAGCAGCGCCTGCCCGCCCAGGTACTCAACGCCAAGCCGCGCCGCCTGCTGGTGGTCTCCACCGCCGGGTTCGACGACGCGCTGGCCAACCGCGAGCTGCTCTCCGAGCCCAGCATCCGCGGCGCCCTGGCCGGCGCCATCGAGGTGCGCCGCTATCGCGCGGTGGTGCTGCGGGCCCTGGGCCGCGACGCCGACGCCGAGGCGGCACTGGCCGCCGCCCGCACCCTCGCGGAAGGCAACAACATCCGCGAGCCGATCGAGCAGGGCCGCATCACCCGCACCGCCGGCGCCGGCGATCTCGGCCGTGGTGACGCCGCCGGCGCCGCCCAGCTGTTCGGCTCCGCCGCCACCGACTTCCGCACCGCCCTGCCGCGCAGCCGTCCATTGGCCGAGACCCGCCTGCTGGAAGCCTCCGCGATCGCCGCCTCCGCGGGCCTGTCCACCGCGCTCGCCGCCTGCCAGGACGGCACCCAGATCCTGCGCCAGGAGGCGCTCGGCGTGGCGCCCGAGGTGATCGCCCCCTGCCTTGACGTGTTCGCCAAATCCGCCGACGCCGATCCCACCCACCGTCAGGAGCTGCTGGCCGCGATGTTCGAGGCCGCCCAGCTCGCCCAGGGCGGCGTCACCGGCACGCAGATCGCCCAGGCCACCGCCCGCCTCGCCGAAGGCGCCCGCGACCCGAAGGTGGCCGATGCCATCCGCAAACGCCAGGACGTCGGTGCGGAACTGACCAATCTCGACCGCGCCCGCGACGAGAAGGTGCAGGCCGCCGCCAGCACCGGCGCCACCGCCGACACCAAGGAGCTCGACGACAGGATCGCCACCACCCGCGCCGCCCTCGCCGATGCCGACGCGGCCCTCCAGGCCGCCTCGCCCAACTACGGCCAGCTGGTGCAGGAGGTTGTCCCCGCCTCGGCGGTGCTGCAGCTGCTGCAGCCGGGCGAGGCCTTCGTCGCCGTCGATTTCAGCAACGCCGGCGGTTGGACCTTCGCGCTGCGCGACGGTCAGATCGCCGCCGCCCGCGTCGGCACCGACGCGGCCGGGGTGCTCAAACTGGTCCAGCGCATCCGCGCCGGCGTGGAGCCCACCACCGACGCTCTGCCCCGCTTCGACACCGACGCCGCCTTCACCCTCTACAAGGACGTCTTGGGCGGCGTCGCCCCGCAGCTCCAGGGCATGACCCATCTGGTGGTGGCCCCCACCGGGCCGCTGCTGTCGATCCCGTTCGGCGTGCTGCTGACCGGCCCGGCCGCGCCCGACCAGCTCGGCCACGCCCCCTGGCTGCTGCGCCAGGCGGCGATCGCCCATGTGCCGGCGGCGGCCAACTTCGTCTCGCTGCGCAAGATCGCCGGCACCTCGCGGGCCACCCAGCCCTGGTTCGGCTTCGGCGATTTCCACCCCGTCACGCTGGCGCAGGCGCAGAAAAGCTTTCCCGGCGGCGAATGCGCCGACTCCGCCAATCTGTTCGCCGGCCTACCGCCGCTGCCCTTCGCCGGGCGCGAGCTTGAGGTCGCCCGCCTGCTGCTCGGCGGCCGCAAGCAGGACGAGCTGCTGGGCACCGCCTTCACCGCCCAGGCGGTGATGAAGGCCAACCTCAAGACCTACCGCGTGCTGCATTTCGCCACCCACGCGCTGCTGCCGGCCGAGCTGAAATGCCAGTCCGAGGCGGCCATCATCACCTCCGCCCCGGCTGGCGCCACGGATGCCAACGGCGCGCTGCTCACCGTCTCGGACGTGGTGGGGCTTGATCTCGATGCCGATACGGTGATCCTGTCCGCCTGCAACTCGGGCGGGGGCGCGGTGTCGAGCACGGATGCAACGGGGCAGGGCAAGGTGGCCGGCGAAAGCCTCTCCGGCCTGGCGCGTGCCTTCTTCTACGCCGGCGCCCGCTCGCTGATGGTCACCCACTGGTCGGTGAACGATCAGACCGCGGCCTATCTGGTGGCCGAGACGATGAAGCGCGTGCACACCGGCGAAGGCATCGCCGATGCTCTGCATGACGCGCAGCTGGCCATGCTGGATGCCGCCGGCAGCAGCCTGCCGGCCGAGCTGGCGCATCCGTTCCATTGGGCGCCGTTTGCGCTGATCGGCGATGGTGGGGTGAAGAAGACTGTTACAGCAGGATTGTGAAGCGGTTCTTTTTTGAAAAAAAGAACCAAAAAACTTTCTACTGGCTGGCGCCCTCCTCCGGAGAGAGGTCCGCTCAAAGAATAAAAGTCTTTTGCTTCTTTTCTTCAGAAAAGAAGACCTTACTTTCTTAACGACGGCGGATTTTCATGGATCTCAAGCGGCTCGGCAAATACGAAGTGCGCGGCGTGCTCGGCAAGGGCGCCATGGGCACGGTGTATGACGGCTTCGACGCGATGATCGACCGCCGGGTCGCGATCAAGACCATGAACCTGCCCGACCCGTGCGACGCCGAGGCGCAGGACGAGCTCGCCCGCTTCCGCCGCGAGGCGCAGGCGGCCGGGCGCCTGACCCACCCCAACATCGTCGGCGTGTTCGACTACGGCGAGGAACCGCCGCTTGCCTTCATCGTCATGGAATACGCGCCCGGCACCGAGCTGAAAAAGATCCTCGACAAAGGCGAACGCCTGCCACCCGGCGAAAGCCTGCGCATCATGGAAGGCGTGCTGGCCGGGCTGCAGTACAGCCACGAACGCGGCGTGGTGCATCGCGACATCAAGCCCGGCAACGTCATCCTCTCGCCCGACGGCACAGTGAAGATCGCCGATTTCGGCATCGCCCGCATCGAGAGCAGCTCGATGACCCAGGCCGGCACCATCATGGGCACGCCCGCCTACATGTCGCCCGAGCAGTTCATGGGCCAGACGGTGGACGCCAGGACCGACATCTATTCCGCCGGCGTTATGCTCTACCAGCTGCTGACCGGCGAACGGCCGTTCGAAGGCAGCATGTCGGCGATCATGCACAAGGCGCTGAACACCGAGGCGCCGCGCCCGTCCGACCTGTCGGTGACCGCCCCGCCGGGGCTGGACGCGGTGGTGGCGAAGGCGATGGCCAAGCGCCCGGAGGACCGGTTCGACAGCGCCGCAGCCTTCGCCGCCGCCATCCGCAGCGCCATGGAAGGTGGCGCCTCCCGCGCGCTCGATGCCTTCGGCGCCGACGACGCAACCCTCGTGCCGACCCGCCCGGCCCGCAGTGCCCCTCCGCCCACGCCCACCCCGGCCCCCACGCCGGTGCCGGCAGCCCCCCCGAAAAGCCGCGCGCCGCTGTTCGCCGGCGTGGCCGTCGCGGTGCTCGCCGTGGCCGGGGTCGGCGGCTATTTCGCCTTCAGCGGCGGCGCGGCCCCACCGGCGACCACACCGGCGCCGACGCCGAGCACCACCCAGACCCCGCCGCCGATCCAGGTCGCGCCACCGGCTCCGGCACCCGCCCCGTCACCGGTTCCCACACCCGCACCCGCGCCGCTACCAACCCCGGCGCCGCAACCCGTGCCAGTCCCTGCCCCCGCACCCGCACCCGCACCCGCCCCGGCACCATCACCCGCACCGCTCCCGGCCCCTGCACCGGCGCCGACTCCAGCACCGGTTCCCGTGCCTGCGCCGGCTCCCGCGCCCGTCCCGGTCCCGGTTCCCGTCCCGGTCGTCCCGCCCGCGGCGCTGCGCCCGACGACCGGCATGATCCGCGACAGCGTCGCCGCTGCCCTGCAATCCGCCAGCTGCAGCCTCGCCCACGCCACCATCGGCCCGCGCGGCGTCGTCGTCTCCGGCCTGGTCAGCCGCGCCGCCGAAGCCGAGCTGCGCCGTCGCGTCACCGACGCCATTCCGCCCAACGCGCCCGCCAATGCCGTCGAAACCCGCGTCGACGTCTTTGACGGCCCGTATTGTGATCTTCTCGATACGCTGCGGCCTGTCGCCACCCAGCCGCTGCCGCTCACCATGCGCGGCGGCAACACGCATCTGCGCAAGGATGACGACATCGTGCCGCAGGTGACCATGCCGGCCACCCCGTCCTGGCTCCTGGTGGACTATTTCAGCAGCGACGGCGGCCTGTCACACCTGCACCCCAGCCCCCAGGTGCCCGCGCGTCAGGAGCTGGCCGGCAGCGTCGTCACCCTCGGCAACACGCCGGCCGAAGGCTGGAAGGTCGACGCCCCGTTCGGCACCGACATGGTGGTGGCGATCACCAGCAGCACGCCCCTGTTTTCGGGGATGCGCCCGACCGACGAGACCGCGCAGGCCTACCTGGCCGCCCTGCACAGCGCCTTCGACAGCGTGATCCGCGCCGGCGGCCATGTTACCGCGACAGCTATTGCCGTGCAGACAGCGCCAAGATAGAAGAAAGAAGTTCTTTTTTGAAAAAAAGAACCAAAAAACTTTTATCCGTTGGGTCCAGCCAGTCCGGATTGACAACGCACTAACGAATGAATGTCTTTTGCTTCTTTTCTTCAGAAAAGAAGTTCTTTCTTATGTCCCTAAAATCCCCAAAAGCCCCGCCAGCAACCTTGCCCGCGGCACCACACTGTCGATCAGAAGATACTCGCCCAGTGTGTGCATCAGATCGCCCATCACCCCCAGCCCATCCAGCGTGGCGATTCCCATCGCCCCGGTGAAATTCCCGTCCGACCCGCCGCCCGCGCTGCTGTGCGACAGCTCGAGCCCCACCTGGCGACCCAGCCCGCGCGCCGTCTCATACAGCGCCATCGTCCCCGCAGCCGGCTCCCACACCGGCCGCGTCACCGTCCGCTCCACCAGCAGCTGCGCGTCGGTCGCAGGCTGCAGCGCCAGCATCCGCGCCACCCCCGCGTCCAGATCCGGCTGCGTCCGCGCCATGCTGAGCACCTCCGCCTTGCAGGTGGTCGGCACGCAGTTCACCCATTGCCCGCCCTCCACCACGCCCACGCTGAAGGTGCAGGACGACGTCGTCATCGCCTCGATCGCCAGAATCTGATGCGCGATCTCACGGATCGCGCTGCGCCCTTCGCCAAGCCGGGCGCCGGCATGGCTCGGCCGCCCTGTCGCCTCCAGCCGGAACCGCGCAATGGCGAAACGCCCGCTCACCACCCCGCCATCGCCCCGCGCCGGCTCCGGCACCAGCACATAGCGATGCCGCGACGCCTCCGCCTCGATCAGATCGCGCGTGCTGGGCGAACCCACCTCCTCGTCGCTGGTCAGCAGCACCGTGACGGGCAGGGGGGTCACAATCCCTGCCTCCGCCAACGCCCGGATCGCCCGCAAGGCGATATAGGCGCCGCCCTTCATGTCGCAGATGCCAGGACCCGTCACCCGTCCGCCGTCGCGCTTCCACGGCAGCGCGTGCAGCGTGCCCACAGGGTGCACCGTGTCCAGATGCGCCATCACCAGAATCCCCGGCTGGTCGCTGGCATGCGCGAACCGCGCCCGCACACAGTCGCCGAACCCCATGCGCCCGGGAATCCGATCGATCCGCGCGCCCATCACGGCGAGCTCGCGGGAGGCCAGATCCATCATCGCGTTGACGGCGCCGGCATCCCAGGTCGGGCTTTCGCATTCCACCCAGGGGCGCAGCCCGGCCAGGATCGGATCCGTGTCCAGATTCAACGTCCTCAAATCCATGTCGCCCTCCCGTTGGCGCCCAAGCATGTGCGCGGGTCCGATCTGTGGCAACCTGGGTGGCTTGCGATGTTGCATCGCGGCACAACACTGTGCCTCCAAGGAGACACCGATGGACCGCGTATTCCCGGACGGCCTGCCGCCCTCCCAGCGCCGCTGGGCCATTCTGACGCAGGCGCTGGTGATCACGCTCGCCGTGCTCGACGGCGCCATCGCCAACATAGCACTGCCCAGCATCGCCACCGACCTGCAGGTGACTCCGGCCGACAGCATCTGGGTGATCAACGCCTACCAGCTCGCCATCACCGTCTCGCTGCTGCCGGCGGCGTCGCTGGGTGACATCTACGGCTACCGCCGCGTCTATGCCGTGGGCCTGGTGCTGTTCCTGATCGGCTCCGCCGCCTGCGGCCTGTCCACCAGCCTGCCCATGCTGGTTTCCGCCCGCTTCGTCCAGGGCTTCGGTGCGGCGGGCGTGATGTCGGTCAACACCGCTTTGGTGCGCTTCATCTTCCCGCGCGCCCAGCTCGGCCGCGGCATGGGCATCAACTCCCTGGTCGTCTCGGTCTCGTCGGCCGCCGGCCCGTCGATCGCCGCCGGAATCCTCTCCATCGCCCACTGGCCGGTGCTGTTCCTCATCAACATCCCGATCGGGCTTGCCGCCCTGGCGATGAACCACACGCTCCCCGTCACCCCCCACGGCCGCCATGGCTTCGACTGGTTCGGCGCCCTGCTCAACGCCGCAACCTTCGGCCTGTTCATCATGGCCGTCGACAGCCTCGGCCACGGCCAGTCCCGCGCGTTGGGCGTTGGCATGCTCGTCGCCGCCATCGCCGTCGGAACCTTCTTCGTGCGCACCCAGCTGCGCAAACCGGCGCCCATGCTCCCGGTCGACCTGTTCCGCATCCCGGCCTTCGCACTCAGCGTGCTGACCTCGGTATGCTCGTTCATCGCCGCCAGCATGGCCTTCGTCTGCATGCCGTTCCTGTTCGAATCCCGCGGCTTCAGCACCGTCGACACCGGCCTGCTGATCACCCCCTGGGCCGTCACCGCCGCCGTCATGGCGCCGATCGCAGGCCGCCTGTCCGACAAGGTTCCCGCCGGCAAGCTCGGCGGCTTCGGCCTGGTGCTGCTGGCCATCGGTCTCGGCTGTGTCGCCACCATTCCTGAACACGCGTCCTGGTGGAACGTCATCTGGCGCATGGCGATGTGCGGCGCAGGCTTTGCCCTGTTCCAGACGCCGAACAACCGCCTGATGATTTCAGCCGCCCCGCGCGAGCGCTCCGGCGCCGGCAGCGGCATGCTCTCCACCGCGCGCCTGCTCGGCCAGACCATGGGGGCCTCGCTGGTCGCCCTCGTCTTCGGCCTCGGCGGCGCCGGCGCCATCGCGCTGACCGCCCCGCTCGCCATCGCCATCGGCTGCGGCTTCGCAGCCGTCGCCTGCGTCGTCAGCCTGCTGCGCCTGCGGGTATGACCACACGGCGAATGAACGAGCCGTTATCGTTGCCAATCTGGCTCCCGTCGCCCAACGCTGCTAGGCTTGCATGTCCGACAGGGGGTGGAACCTATGGCCGAAATCAACTTTGGAATGGACAAGGGCGAGCTGCGCCAGATGCTGGCGAAATCCAAGGCCGAGCCGATGCATTGCGCCATGGGCCGGGGCAAGGAGGCCTTCGCCTATCTTCTCCTGCACAAGTCCAAGCCGCCGCGCCGGCTGGAGGAAGACCTCTCCAAGCAGTTTGCCGACATGAAGGACGGCCGCTGGGGCACCTGCTTCGTCGATGAGGACATCGACCCGAAGCTGGTCAACTTCCGCATCAACAAGCCCTCTGGCGGCCTGCCCAAGCGCGTCGCCAGAACGCTCAAGCTGGTCGGCTACAGCAAGGTCCGCTTCGAATTCGAGGACGGCAGTGCCGCCGAGGAGGAAAGCGAGGCCGAGGAACAGGCGCAGGCCGCCACAGCCGCCGCCCCGGCCGACACCGTGCCGGACGCCCGCACCCTGACACCCCGCCTGACCGCCGCCGTCCAGCGCATCGCAGCCGTCGTCGCACAGGACCCGTCACGCCGCGACCAACTGCTCGGCCTCGCCCGCCAGGGGCAGGCCCTGATCGCCGCCAACGACCACCCCGGCGCGCTCGACACCATCGAAGCCCTCGAGGTGGCCCTCGACGCCCCGGCGCCCCCGGCGTCGCAAACCGCCACCGCCACCGCCGCCACAACCGCAACCGCCAACTTCGACAAGGCCCGTCAGGCCTGGATGTCGACAAGGCGGATGATGGAAGCCGAGCTGGACAAGCTGCGCGCCGGGATGATCGCGTTCTACGCAGAAGAGGACGAAGACACCGCTGCCGAGCTCTGCCGCAACTATCAGACCAACATCGAGCCGCTGCTGCAGACACTCGACGAACGCCTGGCCGAAATCCTCGACGACGCCACCAAGGAAGCCGACCCGCAGATACGTGCCGAACACGTCGCCAAAGCCCAGGCCACCATCAAATCCTACCAGGACTTCGTGGCCAAGGAGGACCTGTTCAAGGCGCTCGACGCCAACCCCTTCGTCAAGGTGACGATCACACCGGTCGTCACCAAAACACTCGCAGCCCTCGCCGCAGCGGTGCACTGATCAAAAAACGTCGGGTTCAGTTCGCTTTGAACTGCACCCAAGCAGCTGAGATTAGAGCAATATGGCTTTATACCAACGGTCATGAAGAATGACCGTTGGTATGAGTCTTGGTTTGGCGCGCCGCCGCTGGCCAACCTGGCGCGCGATACCAACGGCCTTGATCGATGCAAGAGTCATCGATCAAGGCCGTTGGTATTAGGTGGAATCACCGTGCCATGAAATTGCTCGCTAGAACAAAGAGCTAGAATGGGGTGGCATCGCTTATCAGATACCACTCCGCTCTAGCAGGCACTTCTCTTCTGAAGAAGAGAAGCAAAAGACTTTTCATTCGAATAGGTCAAACGACCTCAGTCACGCCCAGTTCCTCGCGGATAATCTCGCTCTCATCCACCACCGCATTGATCAGCTGCGCCAGACCTTCGGCAGACAGCTCCTCCACCGGTACCCGCCCCCACACCACAATGCTGCCCGATCCGTCACACGCAAGTCTGAACGGCGCCAGCTTGCTGTCATAGAAATTGCGCTCCAGCATCCACCGCACCAGCCCATACTCCAGCTTGCGCGGCAACCCCGCCACCGGCGTCACCACCAGCAAACTCTCCTCGCTCTCCGGATACAGCAGCACCGTCGCGGAATCCCCCACCGCAAGCTGCACAAACCCGCTGGGCTCCACCGGCAGCGAAGCCAGCCCCAGCATCTCCGCATACTGATCAAACAACCGCTTGCTGCTTTCAAACATGATCAATTCTTTTCTGTATCGAGAGGAAACAAGCCAATCAGGTCGGCATCTTCGAGATCATCAGCCTCGTCGCGAACTCCCGGTGGCCACGGCGCAGCGGCGGCTTGTCCGATTTGTCATAGAAATGATCGATCGCCATATCCAGCGCCTCGTTGAAGTCGGCCGCCGAACGCGCCGCCCGCAGCAGCGCCTGCACGATCAGCAGCAGCTTGGTGGCCGCGCCGTCAGGCTTCTCCACCCCCAGCTTCGGATAGATCACGGTCTGCAGCAGCTCCATCGCGTTCTGCCGCACCACCAGCGCGTCGCTTACCATGAAGGTCGGCGCCAGAATGTCGCTCTGCGTCCCGGCCTCACGCACCGCCTTCAGCAGATCATCGAGCGGACCCTTGTTCAGTTCTCGCGCGATATAACCCTGGAAGTCCACATCCCCGCCGGCCAACCGGCCCAGCGCCTGCAGCGCCGAACCCACCTCCGGGCTCGCCGCAGCCTCCGCCATGCCCGACCGCCCGGCAGACCCTGACACCCGCTTCAGCGTCGCGATCTCGATGGCGACATTGTTGCGGAAATCCACCGCATCCCTGGCGCCGGGATAGTCGCTGTCCGCCACCGCCTCCAGCTCCTCGATCGGGATCGAACAGAACATCTGCGCATCTGACTCGAACTCGGTCGTCCGCGGCTGGTTCTCGCGCGCGATATGGTCGTTGGTGGCCTTCTCCGTTGCCGCCTGCAGCTTCTTCTTCACCTCGAGCGGCATGGCGAAATTCAGCGTGCCGTCCCGCTCATCGATCTCCTTGTCGAACCAGAACTTGCGCTTGATCTTCTCGTCAAGCTTCAGCGGCACCTCGATCAGCTCCTGCGGCCGGTCGGTGACCACAACGCCCACGCCATAATCGAGACCTGAGTTGGCCGTGTTGATGAGCGCGTTGACAGCGCGCGTACCCAGGCCCTGGCTGGGTCCGGAGGCCTCGCCCTTCAAGGCCTTCTTGCTGGAGCTGTCCTTCTCCGGCTTCCAGAACGCCATCTTCTCCAACATGCTTTTGTCAGGCTTGGTCTCGAAGATGAACGTCATCGCGCGGTCATCAGGCATCGGGTCCAGCCCACGATCCTGGTCAAGACTCTGCGAGGTCGGCGTGTTGTTGACCGTGCCGCCATCGATGAACCGCACCAGCTTGCCGTT
The DNA here is from genome assembly GCA_037445025.1 of Rhodospirillales bacterium. GTDB lineage: Bacteria > Pseudomonadota > Alphaproteobacteria > Acetobacterales > Acetobacteraceae > CAIQQQ01. Next base: position 13,956 of record JBBILI010000010.1, on the reverse strand, counting down.
GCTGAGCTTGATGTTCACCGGCTTGAACGCCAGCGGAAACGAGGCAGAGGCGTGCACCGCCACCGAGATCGGCAGATCCGGCTCGCTCTTGGCGTTGAACAGATAAAGCTTGCCCGAATTGTCACCCTCGTTGAGCTTGCGCCCGGGCTGGCCGCCATTGTCCTCGTATTCCGTGGTGTAGGTGCCGGTGATCTGAACCTGCTTGATCTTGGGCACGATGACGGAAAGTCGCGCCATCTGCCCGAAGGTCGGCCCATCCGTCGGGTCCATCTCGCCGAGGATGTCGCGCAGATTCTGCTCCACCTGCGGATCGATCGTCTCGCCGCGGTCAGCGAAGCCCTGAATATACTCCTCCACGTTGCCGCGCACGTTGAGATCGACCAGCGCCGTCATCAGCGATTCCATGCCCTCGCCGGTCAGCGGATTGAGCGTGCCGCCCTGGGCCTTGTTCTTCAACGCGTTCCACGCCAGCTTCAGTTTGCTGCCGCCGGTGCCGTCGGTGAGGATCTTGGTGGCCTCCTTGGAGTTCGAGATCATCTCGAAATCCTCGGCCGAGATCCCGGCCGCCACCAGCGCTGCGGTGATGGCACCCACGGAGGCGCCGTTCACCGTCGTCACCGTGTCCAGCACCCCGTTCTCCTGCATCGCCTTGAGCGCGCCGGGCAGGGCGGCCCCCTTCGCGCCGCCGCCGGAGAAGTTGATCGCGCGTACCGGCGGCGGCGGCGCCGTGTAGAGTGGCTTGCCGTTCGGGTCCTTGGTGATGGAGATCCGTTTGCCGTCCGAGGTGTCGATGTTCCGGCGATTGAGATCGAGCGGCGGCACCATCACCTTGCGGTTGTTGCCGGAGGGTGGCCGGGAGCTGGGGAGCGGCGGCGGCGGCAGCGTCACCTGCTGCTGCCCCGGCGAAACCGACCGCAGCGGCGCATTCCGCCGGGTCGTCACCACGCCGAAGACGCGCGCGATGTATTTGTCTTCCGTGAGTGTTTCGCCCATGTAACGCCTCTCCCGACCGAGACTGAACGATCTCCGTCAGCCTTTTCGGGATATCATCATTGATCGGCGGAGAGATCCAATCTCCTTTTTGTCAACGTGCCCCGAAACGTCCCGTGCAATCCGCCACGCACGCGCCGGTCACGGATCCGCCCCCACCTGCCCGGTGATCTTGCCGTAATGCTGCGGCCGGCGGTGCTGGGCGAAGTTGAACATCTTCTCCTTGCCCTGCCGGCAGTCATCGAGGTCGCAATCGGCCACGATCACCTCGTCGTCCAGCGTCGCCGTCTCCGCCACGATCCGTCCGTTCGGATCGACGATGCACGACCCGCCGATCAGCCCCGAGCCATCCTCGTCGCCGGCCTTGGCGATCGTCACCGCCCAGCACGCGTTCATGTAGGCATTGGCCTGGGCGACGAGCTGGGAATGGAAGGTGCGCAGCCCGGCATCCTCGCAGCTGCCGCCGTTGGGGTCGTAGGCGGCGGAGTTGTAGCCGCACAGCAGCAGCTCCATGCCCTGCAGCGCCAGCACCCGCCACGCCTCGGGCCAGCGCCGGTCGTTGCAGATCAGCATGCCGAGCTTGCCGCCATGCCAGATGTTCGGTCCACGGAACGTGCGGAACCCCATGTCGCCATACTCGAAATAGCGTTTCTCCAGCTGCTGGAACCGGCTGTCCGGCCGCGGCTGCACCGAGCCGGGCAGGTGGACCTTGCGGTATTTGCCCAGCGTCTGCCCATCGGGTGCCACCAGCAGCGCCGCATTGAAGCGTTTCCCCTCTGGCGTCTTCTCCGCATAGCCGATGGTGAACCCGGTGCCGAGCTCGCGTGCGCGATCGAACAGCGCCTGCACCTGCGGGTTGGGCATCGCCGGCTCGAAATACGAGTCGAGCTCCGTGTCATCGAGCAGCCAGCGCGGAAAGAAGGTGGTGAACGCCAGTTCCGGAAACACCACCAATGTCGCCCCCGCCGCGGCTCCCTGCTCCAGCAGGGCGATCAGCCGGTCGAGCGTCTGCTCGCGACTGTCGGCGCGTTGGGTGGGTCCCATCTGGGCACCGGCCACCCGGATCACTCGTGCCATGGCTGCATCTTTCCAGAACGCTGAAACGGCCTCAGTGTTGCATCGCCTTCACCCACCGACAATGGACGCGGGAGCATGCGTGACCAACGGCGACCCTTCTGATCCCAGGCGCATCCTGGTGATCAACCCCAATTCATCGGTGCCGGTGACCCAGGCGATCGATGCCGCACTGGCGCCGTTGCGCCTGCGCGGCGGGCCGCTGATCGAGACGACACGGCTGGCCGAGGGGCCGCCTGGCATCGCCACCCAGCGCGACGCCGACAGTGTGGTGGTGCCGCTGCAACGGCTGATCGCGGCCGACCCTGCTGACGCCTTCGTGATTGCCTGTTTCAGCGACCCCGGCCTGCACGGCGCGCGCGAGGCGGCCGGCGGCCGGCCGGTGATGGGCATCGCCGAATGGGGCATCCTGCGCGCGCTGAGCCTGGGCGAACGCTTCGGCATCATCGCCCTCGCTGTGCCCTCCATCCGCCGCCAGCAGCGCTATGTCCGCCTGATGGCGGTGCAGGACCGCTACGCCGGCAGTCGCGCGGTGGAGGCCACCGCCGAGGAAAGTGCCGGCGACGGCGCGTTCCCGGCCCTGCTCGCCGCCGGCCGTCGCCTGGTGGACGAGGACGGCGCCGACGTTGTGGTGCTCGGCTGTGCCGGCATGGCAAACCATCGCCGGCCACTCGCAGCGTCGCTGGGGGTTCCGGTGGTCGAGCCCAGCCAGGCCGCGGTGACGGCTGCGCTGGGGGCCGTTCTTCTTTTGGAGGCATGATGCGACTGGCAGGAAAAGTGGCGGTGATCACCGGCGGCGGCTCCGGCATCGGCCAGGCCAGTGCCGTGCTGTTCGCCCGCGAAGGGGCGCGCGTCGCCGTGGTCGACCGTGACGCCGCCGGCGTCGACGCGACGCTGTCGATGATCCGCGACTCCGGCGGCGAGGCCATCGGCGGCATCGGCGATGTCGGCCTGCCCGGCGCCGCCGACGCCGAGACCGCCCGCGTGCTCGACCTGTGGGACCGGATCGACATTCTGATGACCGCCGCCGGCATTTCCTCCGGCGGCACCGTGCTGACCACGGAGCCGCAGGCCTGGGACGAGGTGTTCCGCGTCAATGTCGGCGGCACCTGGCTCTGGGCCCGCGCGGTCCTGCCCGCGATGCGCCAGCGCGGTGCGGGGTCGATCGTCACCGTGGCGTCCCAGCTCGCGGTCGCCGGCGGGCGTGGCAATTCCGCCTATATCGCCTCCAAGGGCGCCGTGATGAGCCTCACCCGCACCATGGCGCTCGACTTCGCCGAGGACGGCATCCGCGTGAACGCCATCCTGCCCGGCGCCACCGACACGCCGATGCTGCGCCGCAGCTTCGGCCGGCGGGAGGACCCCGAGGCCGCCCGCGAAGCCTCCCGCGCCCGTCACCCGATGGGCCGCTTCGGCCAGGTCGCGGAGATGGCCGAGGCGGCGCTGTATCTGGCCGGCGACGCCGCCGGCTTCACCACCGGCGTGTGCCTGCCGGTCGATGGCGGCTGGCTCGCCGGATGAACGCCGTGCATCCCGAAGGTCTGGCCGCGCTGGAATCCCGCGTGCGCGAGGATCTCGCCCGCATCGCCCATCCGCGGGCCGCGTGGCTCGAACCGCTCACCGCGCCTGACGGCACCCAGGCGCTGGACGTGCTGATCGCCGGCGCCGGCCAGTCCGGCGCGGCCATCGGCTTCGCGCTCAAACGCGCCAAGGTGGACAACATCCTCGCCATCGACCGCGCCGCCGAGGGGCGGGAGGGGCCGTGGCGCAGCTTCGCGCGCATGCACACGCTGCGCAGCCCGAAGGACTACACCGGCCCTGATCTCGACGTGCCGAGCCTGACCTATCGCGCCTGGCACGAGGCGCGCTTCGGCGCGGCGAGCTGGGAGTCGCTTGACCTGATCGACCGCGAGGCCTGGGGCGAATATCTGCTGTGGGTCCGCCGCGTCACCGGCGTGCCCACGCGCAACAATGTCGCCCTTGTCGGCATCGCCCCCGTGGATGGCCACCGGCTGCTCGCCGCCACGCTCTCCACCGGCGAGGTGCTGCACACCCGCAAGATCGTCCTGGCCACCGGCCAGGACGGCGCGGGGGTGTGGTGGATGCCCGATTTCGTCCGCGCGCTGCCGGCGCATCTGCGCGCCCATGCCGCCGACCCGATCGATTTCGACGCCCTCTCCGGCCGGCGTGTGGCCGTGCTCGGCGCCGGCGCCTCCGCCTTCGACAACGCCGCCATGGCGCTCGAACACGGCGCCGAGGTGCATCTGTTCTGCCGCCGCCCTGAACCGCAGGTGATCCAGCCCTATCGCTGGCTCACCTTCGCCGGCTTCCTGCGCCATTTCCACGAGCTCGACGACATCTGGCGCTGGCGCTTCATGCGCCGCATCCTGGGACTGCGCGAAGGCTTCCCGCAGCCGACCTACGACCGCTGCGCCATCTGGCCCGACTTTCACCTTCATACCAACGCCGCCTGGCTGGACGCAAGGCCGGCAGGGCAGGGGGTGCATATCGACACGCCATCCGGCCCGTTCCAGGCCGATTTCCTGATCTGCGGCACCGGCGTGGACATGGATTTCGCGGCCCGGCCGGAGCTGGCCGGCTTCGCCGCCAACATCGCCACCTGGTCCGACCGCCACACGCCCCCGCCGGAGGAGCAGGACGACCGGCTCGGCCGCTTCCCCTATCTCGGCGCCGATTTCGCCTTCCAGGAACAGCGTTCGGGCGAAACCCCCTGGATCGCCGACATACACCTGTTCGCCATCGCCGCCACCCTCAGCCACGGCCCGTCCGGCTCCTCGATCAACGCCATGACCACCGCGGTGCCTCGCCTCGTCCACGGCCTCACGCGCGGCCTGTTCACCGCCGATCTGGAAAAGCACTGGGCCAGTCTGCAGGAGTACGACGTGCCCCAGGCGGTGCTGCGCCCCCCTGGTTCAAAGCTTGCATAGACCTCTCCACACCCACGCGGAGCCTTACCTGACATGAATGCCCTTGCCCGAATTCTAGGCACCTGCGCCGTCGCCTCCGTTCTGGCCGGCGGCGCGGCCCATGCCCAGACCCGCGCCGAGACCCTGCGCCAGGTCACCGGCAACGCCTTCAACACGCTCGATCCGAACCTGCCGGGCTCCACCCGCGAGTCCTTCGGCCTCGCCATGAGCACCTATGACCGTTTGGTCTCCTTCGAGCGAAAGCCGAACGGCAAGGGCTTCATCTTCGACTTCGACCATATCCGCCCCGAGCTGGCCCAGAGCTACAGCGTCAGCCCCGACGGCCTGACCATCACCTTCAAGCTCCGCCCCGATGCGAAGTGGCACGACGGCACGCCGGTGACCGCCGAGGACATCAAATGGTCGCTCGACCGCGTCGTCACCGCCAAGGGGCTCGGCGCGCCGCAGATGCTGACGGGCTCGATGACCAAGGCCGATCAGTTCACCATCATCGATCCGATGACCGTGCAGGTGAAGCTCGACCGACCGGACAAGCTGGCGCTGCCCAACCTCGCCACCGTCTACCCCATCATGGTCAATTCCAAGCTGGTCAAGCAGCACGTCACCGCCGACGACCCCTGGGGCCTGCAATGGACCAAGGACCACGAAGCCGGCTCCGGCCCCTACATCGTCGACACGTTCAAGCCCGGCGAGCAGGTCATCCTGCACCGCTTCGATGACTGGAAAAGCGGCAAGGACGGCAAGCTGCCCTTCTTCAAGCGCGTGATCGGCCAGACCGTGCCCGAGGCCGCCACCCGCGCCAGCCTGCTGCAGCGCGGCGATGCCGACATCTCCATCGACCTCGCCGCCAGCGACGTGCTGGCCATGGAGAAGGACCCGAAGCTGAAGATCATCTCCACGCCGCAGTTCAACGCCTGGCAGATGATCGCCTTCAACCAGCGCGTCAAACCCTATGACAACCTCAAGGTCCGTCAGGCCATCACCGCGGCGCTGCCCTATGAGGACATGTTCAAGGCCGCGATCTTCGGCCGTGGCGCGCCGCTGTTCGGCGGCACCTGGACCACCGGGGCGCCCTCGCCGCTGTTCCTCCAGCCGATGCCCGAGCACACCGACCTCGCCAAGGCCAAGGCCCTGCTCACCGAGGCCGGCTTCCCCGACGGGTTTGACACCACGTTCAGCTATTCCGTCAGCACCGCCCAGATCAACGACCCACTGGCCGCCCTGCTGAAGGAATCGCTGGGGAAAATCGGCATCCGCGTCGACATCCAGAAATTGCCCGACGCGCAGATGTCCACGCTGGTGACCGAGAAGAAGCTCGCGATGTTCACCGACACCTCGATCTCCTGGATGACCACCACCGACTATTTCGTGCGCAACTTCCTCACCGGCGACCAGCGCTGGAACTACCCGTCGCTGGACGACAAGGCGCTGGAGACTCTCGCCCAGACCGCCCGCTTCACCGCGGACCCGGCGAAATACGACGAAATGGCCAGGCAGCTCGTCACCATGGTGGCGGCCGAAACCCCCGAAGCCTTCCTCTGGCAGCCCAGCCAGGACGCCGTGGTCGTCCCGTCCATCGAAGGCTACACCTACTGGTTCCACCGCCAGGTGGACTACCGGGACATGTACCGGAAATAGCGTGACCAAGCTCGCTTCCATCGCCCGGCTGGCGGGACAGCGCCTGCTGTCCTCGCTGCCCGCCCTGCTGGGCGTGGTGATCTTCACCTTCGTGCTGATGCGGGTGCTGCCGGGCGATCCCGCGGTGTTCTTCTCGTCGGGACCGTCGGCCGGCAAGCAGGAGATCGAGCAGCTGCGCCACCAGATGGGGCTTGACCGCTCCATTCCGGTGCAGCTGGCCTTCTATCTGCGTGACATCGCCACCGGCTCGCTCGGCCATTCCATGACCACCGGCCAGGATGTCACCAAGGATCTGCGCGAGCGGCTGCCGGCCTCGCTGGAGCTGACCTTCGCAGCCCTGATCCTGGCACTCGGCCTTGCCATCCCCATGGGCGTGCTGGCCGCGCTGAACCCGAATGCCTGGATCGACCATGCCGTGCGCTTCTTCTGTACGCTCGGCGTCTGTGTGCCGACCTTCGTCTCCGGGCTGCTGCTGATCTATGCGTTCTATTACCTCGCCGGCATCGCGCCTGATCCCACCGGGCGGATCGACGTGTTCGCCAGCCCGCCGCCGGCGTTCACCGGCTTCCTCACCATCGACAGCCTGCTGGCCGGTGACAGCGAGGCATTCTGGTCCGCCCTGCGCCAGCTGATCCTGCCGGCCGCCACCATGGCGCTGTTCGTGCTCGCCCCGCTGGCGCGCATGACCCGGGCCGCGATGCTCGCCGTGCTGGGCAGCGACTACATCCGCACCGCGCGCGCCATGGGCCTGTCGCGCCCGCGCATCATCATCGCCTACGCGCTGCGCAACGCGGCTTTGCCGGTGCTGACCATCGCCGGCATCGTGTTCTCCACCATGCTCGGCGCCAACGTGCTGGTGGAGAAGGTGTTCTCCTGGCCGGGGGTTGCCGCCTACGCGCTCGATGCGCTGCTGGCCTCCGACTACGCCCCCGTTCAGGGCTTCGTGCTGCTGATGGCCAGCGTGTTCGTGGTGGTGAACCTGCTGGTGGACGTGCTGTACGGCCTCGCCGACCCGCGCGTGGCGTCATGAGCGCCACCGCCGCCGGCCATGCGCTGCATGTGCTGCGCGCCAACCGGGTCAGCGCCTTTGCCGCCATCCTCGCCGTGGTGCTGGTGCTGACCGCAGGCTTCGGCCCGCTGCTGCTGCCGTTCGACCCGATTGCCTCGGACGTGGCGATCTCGCTGCAGCCGCCTTCCGCCCTGCACTGGGCCGGCACTGACCAGCTGGGCCGCGACGTGCTGGCCCGCGTGATCGCGGCCGGACGGCTCGACTATGCCATCGCCGCCGCCGCCGTGTTCCTGTCCTTCATCGTGGGGGCCGCGATCGGCGGGGCCTGCGGCTTCCGCGGCGGCGCGGTGGACCGCTGGGTGGGCCGCATCGTCGATGTGCTGATGGCGTTTCCGCTGTTCGTGCTGGCCATGGCGCTGGTGGCGGCGCTGGGCAACCGCGTGGAGAACATCATCTACGCCACCGCCATCATCAACCTGCCGTTCTACATCCGCTTCGCCCGCGCCGAGGTCGCCGTGCGGCGCGGCGCCGGCTGGGTCGAGGCGGCCAGCGCCTCGGGCAACGGCCCGTGGCGCATCGTGTTTTCGTTCCTGCTGCCCAATGTGCTGCCGGCCATGGCCGTGCAGATCTCGCTCAATCTCGGCTGGGCCATCCTCAACGCCGCCGGCCTCAGCTTCATCGGCCTCGGCGTGCACCCGCCGACGCCGGAATGGGGCATCATGGTGGCCGAAGGGGCGCGCTTCATCACCGTCGGCCATTGGTGGCTGGTGACAGCCCCTGGCCTCGCGCTGATGCTCTCCGTGCTCTGCTTCAACCTGCTCGGCGACGGGCTGCGCGACATGCTCGACCCCAGGATGCGCACGTGAGCCTGCTGTCGGTCGCGGGCCTCAAGGTCGCATTCGCCACCCGGGCCGGCCGCGTCGAGGCGCTGCACGGCATTGACCTCGCGATCGCGGCGGGCGAGACGCTGGGCATCGTGGGGGAGAGCGGGTCCGGCAAATCCGTGACGTCGCTGGCCATTCTGCGCCTGCTCGACCGCGCCGGCCGCATCACCGCGGGGGACATCGCCTGGCGCGGCGAAAGCATCGTCACGGCGTCCGCATCCCGCCTGCGCGCCCTGCGCGGCGCCGAGATCGCCATGATCTTCCAGAATCCGCGCACCGCGCTGAACCCGATCCGTCCGGTCGGCCAGCAGATCATCGATGCCATCCGCGCCCATCGCCGCATCAGCTGCGCCGAAGCCGCCGCCGAAGCGCTCGACGCGCTGCGCCAGGTCCGCATCCGCGAGCCGGAGCGGCGGATGCGCGCCTACCCGAACGAGCTCAGCGGCGGCATGTGCCAGCGTGTCATGATCGCCATGGCCATGGCCTGCCGCCCGGCGCTGCTGATCGCCGACGAGCCCACCACGGGGCTCGACGTCACCACCCAGAAGGCGGTGATGGACCTGCTGGCCGAGCTCACCCGCAGCCGTGGCATGGCGATGATGCTGATCACGCATGACCTCGCGCTGGCCGCGCAGTACTGCCAGCGTGTGACGGTGATGGAGCGGGGCAGGGTGGTCGAGACCGCGCCGCCCGCCCGGCTGTTCGCCGCCCCCGCGCACCCTTACACACAGTGCCTGGTCGCGGCCTCGCCCACCCGGCACTCCGAGCTTCCCGCGCGCACCGTGTCCGCCGCCGGCGCGAAGCTGCTGGAGGTCTCCCACCTCACCAAACGCTACCCCGACGGCACGCTGGCGGTGGAAGACGTCTCGTTCGCGCTCGCCGCCGGCGAAAGCCTTGGCCTGGTCGGCGAATCCGGCTCCGGCAAGACCACCATTTCCCGCCTCGTGTGCCGCCTGATGGACCCCAGCGCCGGTGAAATCCGCCTCGCCGGCACACCGATCGGCGCCATCCCGGCCAGCGACTTCCACCGCGCCCCGCAACGCCGCGACATTCAAATTGTCTTCCAGGACCCCGGCGAAAGCCTGAACCCGCGCTTCACCGCCGCCGACGCCATCGCCGACCCGCTGAAGCGCCTCTTTACCATCCCCCGCGCCCGCCTGATGGACGAAGTCGCCGCCTCCGCCGCACGCGCCGGCCTGCCCGCCGATCTTCTGACCCGCTACCCCCACCAGCTCTCCGGCGGCCAGAAGGCCCGTATCGGCATCGCCCGCGCGCTCGCCGTCCGCCCGAAGCTGCTGGTGCTCGACGAACCGACGGCGGCGCTCGACGTGTCCGTCCAGGCGGTCATCCTCGAACTGCTCGACCGGCTGCGGGCCGAGGAGGGACTGTCCTATCTGTTCGTCAGTCACGACCTCAACGTGGTGCGCATGCTGTGCGCGCGGATGATCGTGCTGCAGCACGGGCGGATCGTGGAGCAGGGGGAGAGCCGCACGGTGTTCCGCGCCCCGCAATCCCCGTACACGCGCGAGCTCCTGGCCTCCATCCCGAGCTTCGCCCCCGCGTAGGGCGGAACGGCGCAGCGTCGCCCGCCACCTCGCCACGCGCGCCAGGGCGGCCTAGGCTGCGGCTTCCCGCCCCACGATGCCGCAAGGACCCGAACGATCATGTCCACGCCCTGGCGCGACCGCGCCGTCACCACCTTCCTGTGCGAGAAGCAGCCGGCGCTGGGCCGGAAGGGCATGGTCGTCACCAACCACCCGCTCGCCTCCGCCGCCGGGGCCGAGATGCTCGCCGCCGGCGGCAACGCGATCGACGCCGCCATCGCCGCCCTGTTCGCGCTCTCGGTGGTCGAACCCATGATGGTCGGCCCGCTCGGCGGCGGTCTCGCCCATATCCGCACCGCCGACGGCAGCCATCGCGTGCTCGACGGCATGAGCGCCGTGCCGGCCGCGGGCTCCGCCACCATGTATCGCCCGGTGCCCAACGGCGCCCCCGAGAACTACGAGGTCATCGACCGCGAGAACACCGTGGGCCCGAAGGCCACCGCCACGCCCGGCGCGCTGCGCGGCTGGTGCGAGGCGCTGGAACGTTTCGGCAGCATGTCGCTCGCGGACGTCACCGCCCCGGCGATCCGCCACGCCGCCCACGGCTTTCGCATCACCTCCTATCTCAGCGAATGCATCGGCGACGCCGCCGCCGACCTTGCGCGTGATCCGGTGATCGCCGCCCATCTGCTGCCCGGCGGCCGCAAGCTCAACCCGGGCGACCGCCTCACCAACGGCGCCTACGCGGAGGCGTTGCGCCTGATCGCCCGCGACGGCGCCGCGGCCCTGCACGGCGGCCCGCTCGGCGACGCCGCGGCCGACACCATCCAGAAAGGCGGCGGCTACGTCACGCGGGAGGACATCGCCGGCTACACCACGAAGACCCGGGACCCCAACCGCGGCGTTTATCGCGGCTACGAGATCGTCGCCGCGCCGCCACCCTCGGCCGCCGGTCCGCATATCCTGGAAATGCTGAACATCCTGGAAGGCTTTGACATCGCGGCCCTCGGCTTCGGCTCCGTCACCAATGTCCATCTGCTGGCTGAGGCGCTGAAGATCGCGTTTGCCGACCGTGCCGCCGCCTCCGGCGATCCGGACTATATCGATGTCCCCGTCGAGACCCTGATCTCGAAGGCCTACGCCGCAAAGCGCCGCGCCGAGATCGACCTTGCTGCCACCAAGCTGTGGGGACCCGGCGTCAGCCCCGGCCAGAGCCCGCACACCACGCATGTCACCACCGCCGACGCGTTCGGCAATGTCGTGGCGTCAACGCAGACGATCAACTCCACCTTCGGCGCGCGCTACATGGTCCGCGAGACCGGCATGATCGCCAACAACTACATGAACAATTTCGACCCGCGCCCCGGCGTGGCCCTCTCCATCGCGCCCGGCAAGCGCGTCACCACCTCGATGGCGCCCACCATCGTGCTGAAGGATGGCAAGCCCTGCTGGGCGCTCGGCCTGCCCGGCGGCAAGCGCATCTTCCCCAGTGTCATGCAGGCGATCGTCAATCTGATCGACCATGGCATGACCCCGCAGGAGGCCGTCGAGGCGCCGCGGATCTGGACCGAAGGGCCGGTGCTGGAGGTGGAGGACGCCTTCCCCGAACGCGTGCTGCGGCCGCTGCGCCAGATGGGCCACACGGTGCGCATGTCGCCGCATGTCGCCGGCGGCATGAGCTGCATCGGCTTCGGTCCGGACGGTCTGCTCACCGGGGCCGCCTGCTGGCGGGCCGACGGCACCGCGATCGCGCTGGGCGGCGGCCTGGCCCGCCCCAATGTTCGGTTCTGGCCGGATGCGCTGCCCGGCTGACCCTACCGGTAATGCCCGTAGCCGCCGCGATAGCCGCCATAGCCGCCATAGCCGCCGCCAAAGTAGAACGGCGTCACCGGCACCACCACCGTGGGTCCCGGCGCATAGGCCGGTCCGCCATAATATGGGCCGGCGGGGGCGACGACGCAGCCCGCCAGCAGGGCCAGGGCGCTCAGCGCCAGCACAGGCCGCAGCAGACACAACAGACGGAACATGACGGGCTCCTCGACAGCGTGACCGCCATATGGTGCGTGATCACGTCGAAATGACGGCGCCGGGGTGAAGACACGTTCACGTGTCGGCCATCAGGTCTGTCCGGGTTTTGCCATCATTGGCGAACAGAGTATGAGCAGACCGGGTCCGTCCGGGTGACAAGGTGAGATACATGCAGAAGCATCCCGTTCTCTTCCGGCTGACGGCCGCAACCGCGGTCGCAGCCCTGCTCGCCGGCCAGTCCGCGCCTGCCTTCGCCCAGCAGGCGGAGAACACCACCGGCGGCGGCGATCCGCCGGGCCGCGTCGGCCGCGTCGCCCTGCTCACCGGGGACGTCTCGTTCCACACCGAGGGCGAGGATCATTGGGAGCCCGCGACGGTCAACTATCCCGTCACCTCGGGCGACGCGTTCTGGACCCAGCCGCTGGCCTCCGCCGATCTCGGCGTCGGCGCCACCCGCGTCACCCTTAACCAGTCCACCGAGCTTGACGTCGAGACGCTGGACGATCTGCACTTCATCGCAACCGCCCCACAGGGCGAGGTCTATCTGCGCATCACCGATCTCGCCCCGGGCGAGGTCGACACCATCCGCACCCCGCGCGGCGAGATCAGCTTCACCGCCCCCGGCCGTTACAGCATCGCCGCCGGCGACACCGCGACCCCCACGGTGGTCACGGTCTACAACGGCGCCGCCACCATCACCGGCCCCGGCGTCACGCTCAATGTCGGTGCGCATCAGACCGCCACCATCACCGGCGCCGACAGCTTCGTGGGCGCCATCGGCGCCGAGGCGCCCGACGCGTTTCTGACCGCCGAGCTCGCCCGGGACCAGCCCGCGGTCATCGCCAGCCGAATCGCGCCGCCGCCGGTGGTGGAGCAGATGACCGGCTACGAGGCGGTCGCCAGCTCCGGCTCCTGGACCAGCACGCCGGATTACGGCCAGGTCTGGTATCCGCCGGTCGGTCCCGGCTGGGTGCCATACCGCCACGGCCATTGGGGCTACGTGGCCCCCTGGGGCTGGACCTGGATCGACGACGCCTCCTGGGGCTTCGCACCGTTCCATTACGGCCGCTGGGTCGAGATTCGCGACCGCTGGGCCTGGACCCCCGTGGTGCCCGGCTATGCCGTGGGCGGGGGCGACCGCTACGAGCGCCCGGTCTATGCGCCGGCGCTGGTGAGCTTCGTGGGCCTGGCCGCCGGGGTCGCCATCGGCGTGGGCATCGGCGCCGCGGTGGGCTGGATCCCGCTGGGCCCGCGTGAGGTCTACCGGCCGCCGTACCGCGTCTCGAACACCTATATCCGCAACGTCAACGTCACCAACGTGACGAACGTGACCAACATCACCAACGTCAACAACGTCACCCGCAACGAGACCTTCGTGAACCGGGGCGCGTCCACCTTCGTGCCGCAGTCCGCCATGCAGCAGTCCCGCCCGATCGCGGCGGTCGCGCGTCCGGTGCCGGCGGCACAGCTCGCCTCGGTCCGTCCGCTGGCGCAGGTGCCGGTGCAGCCGACGCTGGCGACCCGCGGTGTGACGCCGGCCGTGGCGCAGTCGCTCCACCTCGCGCCGACCGCCGGCGCTCCGGTGCCGCAGCGCGTGGCGCCGGGCCCTGCGGTCGTGACCCGCACGGCCAACGCCCCGCTGGCGCTGCCGCCGCAGGGCGGCCGGCCGGTTCTGCCGGCAGGTGCGCCGCAGGCCGGACCTCGCCCTGGCACGGCGACCCTCGCCCCGGCCACGGCGCCGATCACGGCGCCGCGAGCACCAGGCCTCCCGACCTTGGCCCCCCCGGGCGGTGCGCCACGTCCCGCCCAGCCGGGCGTTCCGGGCGCGGCTCCGGGCCCCG
>JBBILI010000009.1:0-145577 GCA_037445025.1 Rhodospirillales bacterium | reverse complement strand
AGGGCGGATGCAATCCGCCACGCCCGGCCCGGGATGACGGCGGATTGCATCCGCCCTACGCAACAAAGGACGCCTGAGTGAACGACCTGCAACCGGTCCGCGGCACGCGCGACCTCATCGGCGAGGATTTCCGCCGCCACGCCCATGTCATCGACACCGCCCGCCGCGTGGCCGCCAGCTACGGCTTCGACGAATGGGCCACCCCCATCTTCGAGGACACCCGGGTGTTCGCCCGCACCCTGGGCGACACCTCCGATGTCGTCACCAAGGAGATGTATTCTTTCGTCGACCGCGGCGGTGATTCGCTGACCCTGCGCCCCGAAGGCACCGCCGGCGTCTGCCGCGCCCTGGTCACCGGCGGCCTCACCCAGTCGCTGCCGCAGAAAGTGTTCTACGCCGGCCCGATGTTCCGCTACGAGCGCCCGCAGAAAGGCCGCTACCGCCAGTTCCACCAGATCGGTCTCGAACTGATCGGCCCCGCCGAACCCCTGGCGGACGCCGAGGTCATCGCCTGCGGCTGGGACATCCTGACCGCTCTCGGCATCGCCGGCGAAACCGTCCTTGAACTCAACACGCTCGGCGACAAAGCCTCGCGCGACGCCTACCGCACCGCCCTGGTCGCCTATTTCGCGGCGCACCGCGCCAAACTCTCCGAGGAAAGCCTCTCCCGCCTCGACCGCAACCCCATGCGCATCCTCGACAGCAAGGATGCCGGCGACCGCGCTCTGGTAGCCGACGCTCCCACCATCGCGCCCTATCTCACCGAGGCGGCTGCCGCCTTCTACGCAAGGCTGCAGGACCACCTCACCCGCATGGGCGTGCCCTTCGTCGAAAACCCCCGCATCGTCCGCGGCCTCGACTATTACAGCCACACCGCCTTCGAGTTCGTCACCACTGCCCTCGGCGCCCAGGGCACGGTCATGGCCGGCGGCCGCTATGACGGGCTGGTCGAGGAGATGGGCGGACCGTCCACCCCCGCCGTCGGCTGGGCCGCGGGCATCGAACGCCTGTCCATGCTGGTGGCCGAAGCTCCCGGCACGATCGCCCCCGTCATCGTCATCCCGATGGGCGACGCGATGGAGCCCATCGGCATCGACGCGGTGCAGGCCCTGCGCCACGCCGGCATCCGTGCCGAGATCGGCTATCGCGGCAACCTCAAGCGCCGCATGGAGCGCGCCAACAAGCAGGGCGCCCGCGCCGTCGTCATCATCGGCGAGGACGAGGCCGCCCGCGGCGTCGCCCAGGTGAAACACTTCGCCACCGGCACCCAGTCCGAGGTCCAGCTGTCGGAGCTGGCCGCCGCCCTTTCATGAGTCTCGCCGTCAAACTCGACCGCATCGTCGCCCGCGCCGACGAGCTGCGCGCCATGATGAACGAAGGCATCACCGGCGAGGCCTTCACCAAGGCGTCGCGCGAGCTCAACGAGATCGAGCCGGTGGTCGCCCGCGTCGACGAGCTTCGCGCCGCCGAGCGCCAGCGCCGCGAGGCCGAGACGCTGCTCGACGACCCCGACATGAAGGACCTCGCCGAGGAGGAGCTGCGCGAACTCAAGGACCGCATTCCCGTCCTCGAACACGCCATCCGCATCTCGCTGCTGCCCAAGGACGAGGCCGACGAACGCGCCGCCCTGCTGGAAATCCGCCCCGCCGCCGGCGGCGACGAAGCCGGCCTCTTCGCCGCCGAACTGTTCCAGATGTATCAGAAATACGCCGCCACCCAAGGCTGGCGCTTCGAGGTGATGGATTTCGACGAAAGCGAACTCGGCGGCATCCGCGGCGCCACCGCCGAAATCACCGGCCGCAGTGTGTTCGCGCGGTTAAAGTACGAATCCGGCGTCCACCGCGTCCAGCGCGTCCCCGCCACCGAAAGCCAGGGGCGCATCCACACCTCCACCGTCACCGTCGCCATCATGCCGGAGGCCGAGGAGGCCGATGTGCAGATCGACGAATCGCGTGACCTGCGCATCGACGTCTACCGCGCCCAGGGTGCGGGCGGTCAGCACGTCAACAAGACCGAATCGGCCGTGCGCATCACCCACCTTCCCACCGGCCTCGCGGTCGCGATGCAGGAGGAGAAAAGCCAGCACAAGAACAAGGCCAAGGCGATGAAGCTGCTGCGCGCCCGCCTCTACGAAATGCAGCGTGCCGCCCTGCACGCCACCCGCTCCGCCGACCGCAAATCGCAAGTGGGCACCGGCGACCGCTCCGAGCGCATCCGCACCTACAACTTCCCCCAGGGCCGCGTTTCCGACCACCGCATCAACCTCACCCTCTACAAGATCGACCGCGTCATGCAGGGCGATCTCGACGAGTTCATCGACGCCCTGACCGCCGAGGACCAGGCCGCCCGCCTCGCCGCCGAGGAATGATCGCGGGCGACGTGCTGCGCCAGGCGGTGCGGGCGCTGGAGGCCAAGGGCATCGCCGAGGCGCGGCTGGAGGCAAGGCTGCTGCTGGCCCACGCGCTCGGCCTCGATCGCTCAGTGCTGATCGACCGCGGCCGCGACATCGACCCCACCGTCTTCCAGTCTCTGCTGCAACGCCGCCTGACCCACGAGCCGCTGGCCTTCATCACCGGCCGGCAGGGCTTCTGGACCCTGGACCTCGCCGTGACGCCGGATACGCTGATTCCGCGGGCTGATTCGGAAACCCTGGTCGCCGCCGCGTGCGAGCTGCTGGCCGCAACCCCGCCGGCCCGCATCCTCGATCTCGGCACCGGCACCGGCTGCCTGCTGCTGGCCTGCCTCGTGGAATTCCCCGCGGCGTTCGGCGTGGGGGTCGATCTCGCGCCCGGTGCGGCGGCCCTGGCCCGCGACAACGCCGCCCGGAACGGCCTCACCACCCGCAGCGCCTTTCTCGCCGGCAGCTGGGCCACCGCCCTGGCCGCCCGGTTCGACCTCGTCCTCTCCAACCCGCCCTATATCCCGCAGGCCGACATCCCCGGGCTGATGCCTGAGGTGGCGGCCCACGAGCCCGCCCGCGCGCTGGACGGCGGCGCCGACGGCCTGGACGCCTATCGCAGCATTCTGGCGGCCCTGCCTGATCTGCTGGCGCCGGACGGCACCGCGATTCTCGAACTCGGCGCCGGGCAGCACGCGGCGGTGAGCGCCCTGGCCGCCCGCAACGGGCTTGCCACCGTCGCCCTGCGCGCCGATCTCGGCGGAATTGTGCGGGCGCTGGTGCTGCGCCTGCAAAAATGATTTGGCAACGCGGCCCCGCATCGCTAGCTTGCGACTGCCCAGAAGGTGGTGCCACACTTGGCCAGCACTGGATTCCCGCCCCTTATCAATCATGTTGATGGCGATCTTGCGATCGCACCATATCGACGATGGGGCCGGGCAGAGGGTTGTCGCCAACGTCTATCGGAAGATGAACGGCCCGAGGTTCGGGCCAGGACTGGGTCACCCGGCGCAAAATCCGCCGGGCCGCACAGCCAGATATCGCAAACCGGCTCGATCCCCCTCGGTTCGACCGATTGCGACACAGCACAGCGAACAGGAAAGCGCTATGGCACTCGCATGAATATGAAACGTATGCGCGGACGCAACAACCATCGGGGCAACAACGGTGGTGGCGGCGGTGGTGGCGGTGGCCCGCAGATCCGGCCGCAGGGCGGCGGCATTCCGCTCAACCGCAACCATGTGTTCGACAGTTCCGGCCCGGATCTGCGCATCCGCGGCACCGCCCAGCAATTGTTCGAGAAATATCTGCAGCTCGGCCGCGACGCCAGCAGCAGCGGCGACCGGGTGATGGCGGAGAGCTATTTCCAGCACGCCGAGCATTACTTCCGCATTCTTAACGCCATGGCGCAGGCCACCACCGGCCAGCCGCAGGGCGGCCAGCAGCAGCAGCGCCCGCCGCGCCCGCAGGAGAGCAACGGCCCGGAGGTGGTCAACCACAACGACATCGACGCTCTGGAAGCCGAGCTGATGCAGTCGCAAAGCCGCGGTCACATCAACGGCCTCGGCGACCAGCCCGACGGCGAAGCCGTGGTCACCCGCGACATCCCGATCGCCGCCGCCCCGCCGGAAGAATGACCCTTCAACGAATGAAAGTTTCTTTGGTTCTTTCTTTGAAAAGAAAGAACCAAAGAAACTTTCATTCGTCTTGGCCTACACCATGCCGAGTCGGGCGAACAGGTCGATCAGCACCAGACTCACGTTGAACTTGAAGTTGTCGGTGTCGCGCACCTCGGCGAACACGCGCGCGATCGGCCAGAGTTCGAAGCTCTCCACTTCGCCGTCCGCCGCCTGCGGCACGAAATCCGCCGGCAACTCCAGGTCGTAGCACTGCAGCACGTCCCGCCGCAGCCCCTCCGGGCGCTCCAGCGCGTAGCGGATCTCGCTGCGATGCACCGCGCGCGCCGCAAGCTCCGGTGCAATCGCCGCCTCCTCGGCCGCCTCCTTGATCAGCGTCTCCCGCGCATCCATACCGGCCGAGACGCCGCCGCCCACGATATGGTCGAACTTGCCGGGATCGAGCAGCTTGGTGGCGGCGCGTTTCGCCACCCACACCATCAGCCCGTCCGGCGTGGTCACCAGCCCGTTGACATGCACCCCCTCGGCCGCGACGCCGAAGGCGGGCAGCGCGCCGCGGTCGATGGTCGACAGCACCGCCCCGCCATCAAGCCCGCGCACGTCGAACGCTTCGTCGCGAAAGGCGTAATGGCCCCGGCGCGCCATCCGCTCGGCCAGCGCCGGCAGCGCAGCAGGGTCGGTGAGCGTGACGGCCGCGTCGATGACGATGCCCGGCTCGCCGGCGAGGGCGGCCGCGAAATCCGGCAGCACCCAGCCGACCTGCGTGGCGCCGAGCCGGAACGCCAGCCGCGCGCCCGGCAGCACCGCCGTGTTGCAGGCATCGATATGCCGCTGAAACCGCGGATCCATCGTCCTCACGCTCCAACGATCCCAGCGGGTCGCCGGTCTGCGCAACCCGCACTTTGAATTGCCGCGCTTCGGTGCCACATCGCGTCCATGAGATCCTCTTCCATCACGCCGCCCAGCCCGCTCGATCGCAGCGCCTGGCGCACCATCGTCGACCTGTTGCCCTATCTGTGGCCGAAAGGCGACAACGCCACCCGTATCCGTGTCGTGCTGGCGACGCTGTGCCTGGTGCTGGCCAAGGTCGCCACGGTCTATGTGCCCCTCGTCTACAGCCGCGCGGTGGACGCGCTGGCGCCCGGGCAGGCGATGCTGGTGATCCCGATCGGCCTGATCGGCGCCTATGGCCTGCTGCGCGTGGCCTCGGCCGGCTTCGCCGAACTGCGCGACGCGGTGTTCGCCGCCGCCCAGCAGCGCATTGTGCGCAAGGCCGGCATGCAGAGCTTCCGCCACATGCACCAGCTTTCGCTGCGCTTCCATCTGGATCGTCAGACCGGCGGCCTGTCGCGCAACATCGAACGCGGCACCGGCGGCATCGAGCAGGTGCTGCGCCTGGCCGTGTTCAACATCCTGCCCACACTGTTCGAGGTGGCGCTGGTCACGCTCATCCTTTGGCGGATGTTCGACTGGCGGTTCGCCACCGTCACCTTTCTGGCGGTGGCCTGCTATCTCGGCTTCACCATGGGCTTCACCAACTGGCGGGTGAAGTTCCGCCGCACCATGAACGAGACCGACGCCGATGCCCGCGCCAAGGCGGTCGACAGCCTGCTGAACTACGAGACGGTCAAGTATTTCGGCAACGAGCGCCACGAGGCCACCCGCTATGACGGCGCCCTGGCCCGCTACGAGCGTGCCGCCGTCAAAAGCCAGGTGACGCTGAACATGCTCAACATCGGCCAGGCCGCCATTATCGCCTTCGGCCTGGCGCTCGTCATGCTGATGGCCGCCCAGGGCGTGAAGGCCGGCACGATGACGGTCGGAAAATTCGTGCTGGTGAACACCTATCTCATGCAGCTCTACCAGCCGCTCAACTTCATCGGGTTCGTGTATCGCGAGATCAAGCAGGGCCTGATCGACATGGAGCAGATGTTCCGCCTGCTCGCCACCAACGCCGAGATCAAGGACCGTCCCGGCGCCATCACCCTGCCGGTGACGCATGACGCCGCTGAGGTCCGCTTCGACAACGTCACCTTCGGCTACCGCCCCGACCGCACCATTCTGCACGGCGTCAGCTTCACCGTCGCCCCCGGCACCACCACCGCCATCGTGGGTCCCACCGGCGCCGGCAAATCCACCATCAACCGCCTGCTGTTCCGCTTCTATGACGTGCAGGGCGGCGCCGTGTGCGTCGACGGGCATGACGTGCGCGACATCGCCCAGGACAGCCTGCGCGCCGCCATCGGCGTGGTGCCGCAGGACACGGTGCTGTTCAACGACACTATCTACTACAACATCACCTATGGCCGGCCGACCGCAACCGAGGCGGAGATCATCGAGGCGGCGAAGCTCGCCCAGGTGCATGACTTCGTCCAGCGCCTGCCCGACGGCTACAAGACCCGCGTCGGCGAGCGTGGCCTCAAGCTGTCCGGCGGCGAGAAGCAGCGCGTGGCGATCGCGCGGACCATCCTCAAGAACCCGCGCATCCTCATCCTCGACGAGGCCACCAGCGCGCTCGACACGCACACGGAGCAGGAGATCCAGCTCGCTTTGCGCAGCCTGGCGCGCAACCGCACCACGCTCACCATCGCGCATCGGCTCTCCACCGTCACCGATGCCGACCAGATCATCGTGCTCGACCAGGGCCGTGTGATCGAGCGTGGCACCCACAGCGAACTCCTCGCCCAGGCCGGCATGTATGCCGGCATGTGGGCGCTGCAGGCCGAGCAGCAGGAGTTTCCCGCCGCCCTCCCCGAAGCCGCCGATTGAACCTGAAGGACCCCGCATGCCGCATGATCCAGACCATGACGAAGACGAGATGGACGGCCCGCCGCCAGGTCTCAGCCACGCCGGCGCCATCGTCGATCAGGCGATCGGCTACATGACCGGCCAGAATATCGACGGTGTCTCGATTGCCTCCGCGCTGCTTGGCGGCGCCATCGGCATGCTGACCCGTTCGCTGGACGACGACTCGGTGGTCAGCATCCTGCGCAGCGCCATCGAGAGCGTGAAGGCCGGGGAATTCCGCGAGCCGACCCCTGCTGCCCCGAGCTAGTGATTGACCTCCGGCGCGGTTTTGCCCATAACCCGCGCCTTGCGATGCCGCCGCCCGGCCGTTCTGCCGTGCGCTCATGACCGTTTGAGGATTTTTCAGATGTCTCGCCGCTGCCAGATCACAGGCAAGGGTGTCCTGTCGGGTAACAACGTCAGCCACGCCAACAACAAGACCCGTCGTCGTTTCCTGCCCAACATCCAGGAATCGTCGATGCTGTCGGACATCCTGGGAACGTCGATCACGATGCGCCTGTCCACCCGCGGCATCCGCACGGTGGAGCACAATGGCGGCATCGACGCGTTCCTGCTGTCGACCTCTGACACCAAGCTTCCCGAGGAAGCCCGGGTGATCAAGCGCCGCATCATCAAGGCGCGGGACAAGAAGGCTGCTTCGGCGTCGGCTTGAAGCAAGCGCTTCTTTTTTTCAAAAAAGAACCGCTTGCTTACTTGCTGATCACTGCAATTCTCCGCAGCGCCAACTGATACCCCTGCGTACCAAACCCCGCGATCACCCCATCCGCCCGCCCTGACACGAACGAGTGGTGCCGGAACGCCTCGCGCTTGTGCACGTTGGAGATATGCACCTCGATCACCGGTGCATCGAACGCGTTCAGCGCGTCCAGGATCGCCACCGACGTATGGGTGAACGCGGCGGGATTGATAACGATGCCGCAGGCGCTCTCCCGCGCCTCATGGATCCAGTCGATGATCTCGTATTCCCGGTTGGACTGGTGAAACCGCAGCTCCAGCCCGAGCTCCGCGGCCAGCGCCCGGCAGTCCCGCTCCACATCGTCCAGCGTCTCATGCCCGTAAATCTGCGGCTGGCGCTTGCCGAGCAGGTTGAGATTGGGACCGTTGAGAATATACACGAGACGGCTCATCGACTTCGCTCCGGTGTGGGGGCCTGACCTGCGCGCGGTTGTGGCGCACCATGGGCCATGCGCCAAATCTCCCCCCTCGTGCTGGCCTGCGACCTCGGCGGCAGCAGCTTCCGCGCCGGACTGGTCGATGCCCAGGGCCACGTGCTGCACCAGGTGACCACCAGCGAGCCGACGCCGCCGGAGCAGGACGGCATCAGCGAATGTGATCCGCAGCTGTGGTGGAACGTGCTGGACTCGAGCGTCGCGGCGCTGGCGCAGGAGGCGGCGTTCGCTGGCGTGGCCGCCATCGCCATCTCCGCCGTCACCCGCACCCAGGTGCTGCTCGATGCGCACGGCACCGTGCTGCGCCCCGCCATTCTGTGGCGGGACACGCGGGCCGAAGCCTTCCTGCCGGCGCTGCTGGCCCGCCTGCCGGCGCACGGGGAGGTGGGGGCGATCAACGCGTTTCACCCGCTGGCCCGGCTGTTCGCGCTGTCGCGCACCGAGCCGCAGATGCTGGCACGCGCGGCCGCGGTGCTGGAGCCGAAGGACTACCTGCATCTCCGCCTCACCGGCCGCATGGCGATCGACAGCATCGCCGGCGCCAGGCTGATCGCGGCGCGGGACCTGCTGGCCCCGGCCGGGCTCGATCCGTGCCTGGTGCCGGAGGTGCTGGACCCCACGGAGATCGTGGGATCGGTGCGGCCGGGCCTGCCGGGCGCGCTGGCGCGGCTGGAGGGGGTGCCGGTGCTGGCGATGGCGACCGACACCTGGGCCTCGGTGCTCGGCCTCGGCGCGCTGCGGCAGGGCTTCGCCTACAATCTCTCCGGCACCACGGAGGTGCTGGGCCTGCTGCACCGGAACGCCGCCCGGGCGGAGGGTCTCGTCACCGTCGGCTGGGGTCCGTCGCTGTTCCAGATCGGCGGCCCCAGCCAGACCGGCGCGGACAGCCTGGCCTGGCTGTCGGGCGTGATCGGGCACGAAATCGCCGATCTCGCCGCCCTGCTGGCCCAGCCGCGTGATCCGCAGCCGGTGCTGTTCCTGCCCTATCTCCAGGGCGAGCGCGTGCCGTACTGGGACCCGTCGCTGCGCGGCGCCTTCATCGGCCTCAACCGGCGCCATGGGCCGGTGGATCTCGCGCATGCCGTGCTGGAAGGTGTGGCCTTCCTCAACCGCATCGTGCTGACGGCGGCCGAGCAGGCCTGCGGCCTGCAGGCCCACGAGATCCGCTTCGGCGGCGGCGGCGCGGCCAGCGAGATCTGGTGCCAGACCAAGGCGGATGTGCTGAACCGCCCGGTTGTGGTCATCGACGCAGCCGAGCCCGGGCTGATCGGCGCTGCCATCGTGGCCTTCGCCGCCCTCGGTGGGGGGACGGGTCTGGCGGACGGCCAGTTGCGCATGGTGCGTCCGCGCCGCAGCTTCACCCCGCGTCCGGACCGCGTGGCCGCGTATGACACGCTGTTCGCCCGCTTCCGCGAAGCCGAATCCGCGTTGCGGCCCATCTCGCGCAAGCTCGCGGAATGCGCCACAAATCCCGGCTGATGGTGGGAGTGGCGGATGCCGGGGCTGGTGGAACGATACGCGACGGTTGCGGCAGGGCTGCTGCTGATCGCGGTGTTCATGGTGTTCGCGCCCAATTTCGCCTCGCCCGCCAACCTCATCAACGTGGTGAGGGACACAAGCTTCCTCGCCATCCTCTCGCTGGGCTTCACGTTGGCCCTGGTAGTGGCGGAGCTGGATCTGTCGGTGGCCGAGGTAGCGAGCCTGTCGGCGGTGGTGGTGGGCTGGATGATCCAGCAGAAGATCAGCCCGTTTCTGGCGGTGCCGGCCGCCCTGGGTGTCGGCCTGCTGTTCGGCGCGCTGAACGGCTTCGGCGTCACCGTGCTGCGGGTGCCCTCGCTGATCACCACGCTGGCCACCGCGGCCATCGCCCGCGGCTGCGCCTTCATGATCACCCAGGGCGTGGCCTTCGTCGGCCGCTGGCCCACCGATTTCACCGGCCTCGCCCGCGGCGCCACGCTGGGTGTGCCGAACCTGGTGCTGTGGCTGGCCGCCGTCACCCTGCTCGCCTGGTTCCTGCTCGGCTGGACCCGTCTCGGCGCCCACATGACCGCCACCGGCGAGGCGGACGAGGCGGCGCGGCTGTCGGGCATCGCCACCGCCCGCATGAAGCGGCTGGGCCTGCTGCTGTCGGGCCTGCTCGCCGGCCTCACCGCGGTGCTGCTGGCGGCCAATCTCTCGTCCGCAGCCCCCAACATGGCGGGCGACTATTTCCTCTGCGCCATCGCAGCCGTCCTGCTGGGCATGACGATGTTCACCCCCGGCCAGCCCAATGTGGCCGGCACGGTGTTCGCGGCCCTGGTGCTGAAGGTGCTGGGCAACGGTCTGGTGCTTTTGGGCGCGGCCTATTACGTGCAGGATATCGTCCTCGGCGTGATCATGATCGGCTCCGTCACCGCCTCCAGCCTTGCGGTGCGGCGTCCGGCCTTTGCCAACCGGCTGAATTTTCGCATGCGCTGATGCAGCGCCAACCGCGGGGAGACCACCATGCAACGTCGTGATGTGATTCTGGGCACCGCAGCCCTCGCCGCCGCAGCGCTGACCCGCAAGGCGGACGCGGCCACGCCGTTCCAGCTCGGCGTGATCGGCTTCCAGTTCTCCTCGGAAACCCATGCCCGCGTCGCCAACGCCGCCGCCGACGCGGCGAAGGCCAAGGGCTGGAACGTCACCCTGCTGAACTCCGAGGGCTCGCTGCCCAAGCACGCCGAGCAGTTCGAGGCGCTGATCACCCGCAAGGTGGACGCCATCATCATCGCCATGGGCAAGCCGATCGAGGCGGAGGCCCAGTTCAAGGCGGCGAAGCAGGCCGGCATCCCCGTCATCACCGTGGCCTCCGGCGGCAGCGCCTTCACGCTGTTCGACATCCAGTCCAACGAATACCAGGTGGGCTCCGAGGCGGCGCTCTACCTGCTCGGCGCCATGGGCTATCACGGCGACCTGCTCACCGTCCGCTTCGACGCCAATGCCGCCACGCGCGTGCGCGGCCGCGAGCTGGACGCGGTGCTGGCCGAGAACACCTCGGTGAAGGAGCTCGGCAAGTTCACCATGGGCCGCACCCAGAGCTGGCGCGACGATGTGCGCGCCGGCGTGCAGGCGCTGCTGCTGCAGAACCAGGGCAAGGTGGGCGGCATCTGGGCCGCGTTCGACGGCCAGGCCTATATCGTCGATGACCTCATGCAGGCCCAGGGCATGAAGCGCGGCCAGATCCCGCTGGTCTCGATGGATGGCGGCCAGGAAAGCTTCGCCCGCATCGCCGACCCGAACTCGCTGCTGCTCGCCACCGTCAACGTGCCGTTCGAGGCGATGGGGCTCAAGGCGGTGGATGCGGTGGACAAGATCGTCATCGGCAACGCGCCCAAGGCCAGCTTCACCTCCGGCCCGTACCTGTTCGTCGATTCGGTCCTGGTCGATCAGAGCAACGTGAAGCAGTTCCTCAAGACCTGATGCCCCCGCTGCTGTCCTTGCGCGGTGTCGGCCGCGACTACGGGGCCGTCACCGCGGTGCGGGCGGTGGATCTGGACGTGCACGAAGGCGAGGTGCTGGCGATCTGCGGGGACAACGGGGCCGGCAAGTCGAGCCTGATCAAGATCATCTCCGGTGCCGCCACCCCCTCGCGCGGCACCATGTTGCTGCAGGGCCAGGCGGTGCGGTTCCGCTCACCGCAGGACGCGCTGACCCAGGGTGTCGCCACGATCTACCAGGATCTGGCCCTCGCCCCGCGCCTCTCCATCGCCGCCAACGTGTTCATGGGCGCCGAACTCACCCGCGGCCCCGGCTTCCTGCGCGTGCTCGACAAGCCGCGCATGGCGCAGGACGCCCGTGGCTACCTCGCCCGGCTCTCGGTTGACATCGCCGACATGCGCCGCCCCGTCGAAGGCCTGTCCGGCGGCCAGCGCCAGGCTGTCGCCATCGCCCGCGCGCTGCGCTGGAACGCGCGGCTGATCATCATGGACGAACCCACGGCAGCCCTGGGCGTGAAGGAGACGGCCCAGGTGCTCGACCTCATCCGTCACCTGAAATCCGAAGGCCGCACCGTGCTGCTGATCAGCCACAACATGGCCGATGTCGCCTCGCTCGCCACCCGCATCGCCATCCTTAAGGCCGGCGAGAAGGTGATCGATCGTTCCGCCGAAGGCCTCAGCGCCGATGATATCGGCCGGATGATCATGACCGGCGTTGACCTCGGCTGAAGCCGCTCTAAGCTCGTCTCCAACAAACGCGACGCCGGAGCAACCGGAACGCTGTCCGGGGCCGGCCCACGCAAGCGCGATGGGGAAACGACGTGAAGATCATCGACCTCAAATGTGCCGTCATCGGCCTCAACCCGATCGTGCGCATCGTCTCCGACCAGGGTGTCAGCGGGTTCGGCGAGGTCGAATCCTTCAAGCCCTATCTCAAGCCGCACGTGCTGTATCTGCGCGACGCACTGATCGGCGAAGACCCGCGCGACGTCGAGCGGATCATGATCAAGATCCGCCAGCGCGGCGCCTTCAAGCCGTGGGGGGCCGCGGTGAGCGCCATCGAGATGGCGCTGTGGGATCTCGCCGGCAAGCTGCAGGGCGTGGCGGTGTTCCGCCTGCTCGGCGGCAAGGTGCGCGACCATGTGCGCGCCTATAACGGCGCCCTGCGCAGCCCGCTGCCCGGCCACACGCCCGCCCATTACGCCGACGAGGCGAGGCGCATGATGGCGCTGCCGGAGGGCTTCACCATGGTCAAGCTCGGCATGGCGTTTCATTCGCCGATGAAGAACGTCATCCCCGACTACCACATCGGCGAGCACGGCAACCCCGCCTTCCACAGCTGGACCGATCGCGGCCTGATGACCGAGAGCGGGCTTCAGCACACCATCGCATGCGTGGCCGCCGCCAAGGAGGTGCTCGGCAACAAGGTGGGCCTCGCCCTCGATCTCGGCCCCGGCTGGATGCTGACGGACGCGATCCGCTTCGCCCGCGCTGTCGAGCCCTTCAACCTGCTCTGGCTCGAGGACATGCTGACCGGGGACTACATCCCTTACGTCAACGCCGACGTGTATCGCGAGCTGACGATGTCGACGACCACGCCGATCCACACCGGCGAGCAGATCTATCTGCGCCAGAACTTCAAACAGCTGATCGAGACCAAGGCGGTGCGCGTCATCGGGCCTGATGCGGGCGATGTCGGTGGCATTGCCGAACTGAAATGGATCGCCGAATACGCCGACCTGCACGGCGTGATGATGGCGCCGCACGGCACCGGCAACGGGCTGCTGGGCCTGGCCGCGCTGGTGCAGGTCTGTGCCACGCTGCCCGGCAACTTCATCGCCTTCGAATACCCCAACGGCAAGCCGGACTGGTGGTACGACATCGTCGACGGCCTGCCCGACCCGATCATGAAGAACGGCATGATCGAGGTGTGGGACCGCCCAGGCATGGGCGTGGAGATCAACCCCGAACGCGCACGCCGCTACCTCACAGAAGACGACGCGGCATTCTTCGAATGATACGTAGCCCCAGCGATTGAAAAGTTTTTGCTTCTTTTTTCAAAAAGAAGTTCTTTTTTGAAAAAAAGAACCAAAAAACTTTTATCCTTGGGTTTGCTTTATAATCCGGCTGAACATATGCTGTGATAAAATAAGAAGTGGAGGGCGCCATGGTCGATTCTTTCGATGCGGCTTCAAATCACATCCATCGCCGCACGCTGCTCGGCACCGCCGCGGCGGCAGCGCTGCTGCCGGGGGCCGCCCGCGCCGACACGGTGAAAACCGGCATCGACGCCGCAACCTGGACCCCAGACTACATCACCAGCATCGCCGGCACCGAGACCTACGACACCGCCGCCGAATGCGCCCGAGTCACCCCGCTCGACTACAAGGGCACCGTGAATTACTGGTATTTCGGACCGAACCAGGCCTCCGCCCAGATCGATATCGACCTGGACGTGCAGTTCTGGGACGCCTTCGGCAAGCTGTATCCCAACATCAAGGTCAACCGCCAGAACCTCGACTACAACACCATGCTCGACAAGCTGCGCACCGCAGCCCTCGGCAAGGCAGCACCGATGGTGGCGCGCCTGCCGATCCTGTGGGGCTCGGAATTCGCCGCCAAAGGCCAGCTGATGGCCTTCGGCCCCATCGATGTCGGATACGGTGAAGACGAGTTCTGGCCAGGCGCGCTCAAATCCGTCACCTGGAAAGGCAAGCATTACGGCGTGCCCACTAACAACGAGACGATGGCGTTGATCTGGAACGCCGACCTGTTCAAACAGGCCGGGCTCGATCCGGACAAGGCGCCGGCGACCTGGGACGAGCTGGTGCAGTTCTCCAAGCAGATCAAGGACAAGACCGGCAAGAACGGATACGGCATGGTCGCCCGCGTCAACGCCGGCAACACGCCGTTCCGCGCCATGCCGGTGCTGTGGGCCTATGGCGGCGGCGCGCTCGACGAGGCGGAGGAGCACCCCACCTATACCAAAATCGAAATCAACAACGCCGGCTCGCGCGCGGCGCTGCAGGCGCATGTCGACATGTATGTGCGCGACAAGTCGGTGCCGGTCTCAGCCCTCACCAACACCCAGACCGAGAATCAGGACCCGTTCCTGGCCGGCCAGCTCGCCATGATGATCAGCCACCCCAGCGAATACGCCACCATGATCGACCGCGCCAAGAAGGCCACCGGCGAGGACCGCAAGGTGGCCGACGCCGTGGTGGCCAACATGCGCTACGGTCTGATCCCGAAAGGACCTGTCCGCCGCGCCGTGGTGTTCGGCGGCTCCAATGTGCATGTGTTCAAGCCGGATCTCGTCGAGGGCGGCATGGACCTCAAGGCCGCGAAGGCCCTGGTCGCGTTCATGACCGGACCGGAATGGTCGACCAAGATGGCCTGGGTCAGCTCCAACCCCGGCAACATCCGCGGCTTCCGCACCAAATGGATGAAGCAGCGGCTGGACACGATCCGTTTTCTCAACGTGACGACATCGATGCTGCCCAACGGCGTGCCGTTCCCGGTGCTGCCGCAATCCGCCGAGATCATGAACATCATCGTGCCGAACATGCTGCAGAACGCGCTGACCGGGAAGATGACGGTGGCGGCGGCAAGCGACACGGCGGCGAAGCAGATCAAGGATCTTCTGGCGGATCTTTGAGGTTCGGAAGGTGAAGGCAAGCAAGGACTTCTTTTTTGAAGAAAAGAAGCAAAAGACTTTCGATCGTTTGAGCAAACCTCTCTCCGGAGCAGGGCGCCAGCCGATTGAAAGTTTTTTGGTTCTTTTTTTCAAAAAAGAACATTCTTGATGCGTTTCTTCCGCCGCATCCTGCGCCACCGCGCAGACTACCTCTACGTCGCCCCCGCCCTGCTGGCGATGGCCCTGGTGATTGCGTATCCGGTTTATTTCACCATCTACCTCTCCTTCTTCAACACGCCCCCCAACCTGTCGCTGGACGACAAGATCTTTGTCGGGCTCGACAACTATGCCCGCGTGCTGGGTGCCGACAGCGTGCAGGAGGCCACGGTCAACACCGTGATCTGGACGGTGTTCTCCACGCTGTTCGGCTTTCTGCTGGGCTTCGGCGCAGCGCTGGCTCTGAACCGCGAATTCCCCGGCCGCGGCGTGCTGCGCGGCATTCTGCTGGTGCCCTATGTGATCTCGGCTGTGGCGGCGGCGTATATCTGGCGCTGGCTGATGCACAGCGATTTCGGCGTGTTCGGCGCCATCACCATGGCGCTGGGGATCACCGACAAGCCCATCAACTTCCTCGACAACACCGACACGGTGCTGCCCGCCCTGATCCTGGTGAATGTGTGGAAGGAGTTTCCGTTCGCCATGATCATGATGCTGGCCGGTCTACAGACCGTGCCGGACCAGCTGCTGCGCGCGGCCCGGGTGGACGGCGCCGGCACCTTGCAGCGCTTCTGGCACGTGACGGTGCCGCATCTGAAGAACGTCTCGCTGGTGACGATATTGTTGCTCACGGTCGCCAATCTGAACGGCTTCACCATCCCCTACATCATGACCGGCGGCGGCCCGGCCGGCGCGTCGGAGATTTGGATCACCCAGATCTATCAGATCGCCTTCGGCCGCATCCGCTTCGGCCTCGCCTCCGCCTATTCGGTCATTCTGTTCGTCATCATGATGACCTTGGGCTATTTCTACGTCCGCGCCCTGACCCGCGGCGACGAAGGCCGCGCCGGATGAGGCGCAGGCGTGATCCCTGGCGGCTGCTCGGCGTGGTGTTCCTGGTGGGGATCACCGTGTTCGCCATCACGCCGATGGTGTGGATGCTGCTAACCTCGGTGAAGACGCAGTTCGCAGCCCTCCAGTACCCGCCGGAATGGATCCCGCACAACCCCAACCTCGCCCAGTATATCGAGCTGCTGAATCCGCGTGGCGAGGTCGGCCAGAAGTTCCTGCGCTATCTCGTCAACAGTCTCTGGGTCTCGCTCGCCACCACCGTGCTCGGCGTGGCGGTGGCGGTGCCGGCGGCCTACGCCTTCTCGCGCTTCCGCTTTCCCGGCCGCAACCTGCTGTTCTATGCGGTGCTGATGCGCAACATGTTTCCCGCGGTGGTGTTCCTGATGCCGTTGTTCATTATGATGCGCTGGCTCGGCCTGGTGAACACCCAGACCTCGCTGATCCTCACCTACCTCACCTTCGGCCTGCCGCTGTCGATCTGGCTGCTGAAGGGCTTCTTCGACAACATCCCCATCCAGCTCGAACAGGCCGCCCGCATCGACGGCGCGTCGCGGTTCCGCGCCTTTCTGCTGATCGTGATGCCGCTGTCCTCACCAGGGATCATTGCCACCTCGATCTACTGCTTCATTCTCGCCTGGAACGAATACGTCTACGCCCTGACCTTCCTCAACGACGAGACCAAGCTGACGTTGCCGGTCGGGCTGCAGGCGTTCTTCACGGAGTACGCCACCAACTGGCCCGGCCTGATGGCGGCCTCGTTCATCATGAGCGTGCCGGTGGTGGTGATGTTCCTGGTCCTGCAAAAATACTTCGTCCGCGCGCTGACCGAGGGAGCCGTCAAATCATGACGCCGACACGCTGATGGCCCAGGTGCGCCTGCAGGACGTGACCAAGACCTACAACCGCCATGTCGCGGTCGACCACGTCTCCCTCACCGTCGAGGACGGCGCGTTCGTCGCACTCGTGGGCCCGTCCGGCTGCGGCAAGACCACCACGCTGAACATGGTGGCCGGGCTGATCGAGCTGAGCTCCGGCCATATTCTGATCGGCGACCGCGAGGTGACCGAACTCGATCCCAAGGATCGTGACATCGCCATGGTGTTTCAGAACTACGCGCTGTACCCGAACAAATCCGTCTACCGGAACCTGGCGTTTCCGCTGCAGATGCGCAACATGACGCGCGCCGATATCGACCGCCGGGTGCGCGACGCGGCCAAGGTGCTCGACATCACCCACCTGCTCGAACGTCGCCCGCGCGAACTCTCCGGCGGCCAGCAGCAGCGTGTCGCCCTCGGCCGCGCGCTGGTGCGCGAGCCCAAGGCGTTTCTGATGGACGAGCCGCTGTCCAATCTCGACGCCAAGCTGCGCGTGCAGATGCGCGCCGAGCTGAAGCGGTTTCACCAGGATCTCGGCGCCACCATCATCTATGTCACGCACGACCAGATGGAAGCCGTGACGATGGCGGACCGGATGGCCGTCATGCAGGGCGGCGTGCTGCAGCAATACGACACGCCGGCCCGCGTGTTCGAACATCCCGCCAACATCTTCGTCGCCAGCTTCGTCGGCAGTCCCGCGATGAACCTGGTGGCAGCCGAGGTCAGCGAGAACGGCCGCCTGCTGACATCGCAGCAAGGCTGGCGCTGCGAACTCTCCGAGGCCAATGCCGCCAAGGCACGCCATGCACAGACCTCCGCCGTGATGCTCGGCGCCCGCCACAGCGCCATCGATCTCTCCACCACCAAGGTGCCCGGCGCGATCAAAGGCCGCGTCTACACCGTGGAGCCGACCGGTGACATCACCTACGCGCATATTCGATTCGGAAGCGATACAATTATTGTCAGCGTGCCGCCCAGCGTGATCCTCGGCGCCAACGCGCCGGTGTGGATCCGCCTGGACCAGCAGCGCCTGCATCTGTTCGACGCCCAAACCGGCCTGGCCCTGTCGGCCTGAAAGAGCACCGCCATGACCCACACACCAGATATCACACGCCCACCCCAGGCGGTGGTCGACGCCCTGCGCGGCATCGGCACGGCGACAGCGACCGGCGTGCTGTCACGCCTCGGCATCCGCAACGCGCATCTGCTGGGTCCCGTCAGCTTTTCGCCGGGCCAATGCATCGCGGGGCCCGCGCTCACGCTGCAGTTCATGCCCAAGCGCGAGGACCTCTACGGCGAAGGCGAATATCTCGACCCGGAAAAGCAGCTCCACCGCCACGTGCTCTACCACACAAAACCCGGCGACATCGTCGTGGTGGACGCGCGCGGCGACCTGCACAGCGGCGTGTTCGGCGAAATGATGCTCACCTTCTTCAAGGGCCGCGGCGGCATCGGCGTTGTCATCGACGGCGTCCTGCGCGACCGGCCGAATGTCGACAAGCTCGGTCTCGGCATGTGGCTGCGCGGCTTCTCGCCGAATTTTCATACACAGACCGACCTGATGCCGTTCGCCGTCAACAGCCCCGTCGCCTGCGGCGGCGTGCTGGTGATGCCCGGTGACATCATCATCGCCGACGATGACGGCGCCGTGGTGGTGCCGGCCGCCCTTGCTGAAAAGGTCATCGCCGAAGCGCATCACCACCACGAATGGGAGGATTTCTCGCGCGAACGCCTCGCCGCCGGCGGCGACCTGCGGCGGTATTATCCGCTGTCGGATGCGGCGCGGCCGGAATATGAGGCTTGGAAGGCAGGGCGGGTGACGTAAAAAGCGGTTCTTTTTTGAAAAAAGAATTAAAAAAATTTTGTACGCTGTCGCGGTACTTTCCGGAGAGGGCCGCGACAGCGAATAAAAGTCTTTTGCTTCTTTTCTTCAGAAAAGAAGTTCTTCCATCACCAGATGATACACCCGGCCACTGAACTGCGACATCACCGCACCCAGCCCCGTGCGGACCAGCTGCCGCACCGGGCTCGCCAGGGCCGCATGCATCGCGGCGAGATCATCGAAGTACAGATCGAATATGACATGAATCGGCGGAGCCCCTGCCTCGGTCTCCGCCGGCCAGCGCAGCTTGACCGCGCGGATGCCCGGATAGGTCGCGATCGCCTCGCGCACCGCGGTTCTCATCTGATGGTCGAAGCCGGCGCGGTCGGTGTCTGACACCGTGCCTTCAAGAACAGCCGAGCGAATGATCATAACGCCTCCTTGGCAGTGTGCAGCGCGAGCAGCCGCGCCACGGACTGTTCCGTCGCCGTCAGATGCGCGTCCATCAGATCGGCGGCGCGCGTCACGTGGCGCGCCAGCAACGCCTGCATGATCGCGACATGCTCGGCATCCACGTCCCGCACCTCGGCCTGGGCGGCGCGATGGTGCAACAGACGATATTTACGATAACGTTCGGAATTGTCGGCAAGCTGGTTCCAGAACCGCAACAGCCACTCGGAACCACAGGCCGAGACCAGCGCCAGGTGGAACCGGCGATGCTGCACCTCCCACGCGGCGGCTGTCGCGCGGTCGTGCTCCGAAGCGGGCAGGGGGGTGCGCGACAGCAGATGCATCGAGGCCACGATCTCCGCCTCCCACGCCGCATCGCCGCGGGCTGCCGCCTCCGTCAGACACAGCCGCTCGATCGCCCGGCGCGCCGCCATCAGGTCCGCCAGCTCCGCCAGCGAGGCAACGCTCACGCGCGCGCCACGATGCGACCCGGCCTCCACCAGATTGCCCGAGGACAGCCGCGCCAGCGCCTCGCGGATGGGCGTGAGCCCAAGATTGAACCGCTCCTGCAGATCGGCGGCGCGCAGCCGCTCGCCAGGCATCAGGTCGCCGTGCAGAATCTCCCGGCGCAGCACCTGGTAGGCGCGTTCGGACTGGGAGGGCGCGCCGGAGGAGTCCATGAGGTCTTTCAGAAATTATATTGACGTTGGCATTTTATAAGATACGCTTCGCCCGATATCAAGTCGCGCGGGAGGATGCCATGGCGTTGGACATATCAGGCTGGGGTCTGGCCACGCTCAACGGCGCCGCCGGCCCGGTCGCCTGCATCGAAACCGGCGGCGTCTTCTATGATCTGCAGGCGTCGCTGGCCCGGGCCGGACTGCCCGGCATGACCAGCCTGATGGCGCTGTTCCCCAACTGGGGCGCCTCGCTGGCCGCTCTCACATCCGCGGTGGCTCAGCTGTCGGCGGATGATGTGGTGCCGGCGGCACCCCGGCTGGCACCGCTGCTGTATCCCGGCAAGATCCTGTGCGCCGGCGCCAACTACTTCGATCATCTGGCCGAAATGGGCATGCCCGGCGCCGTGAAGGCCGACCAGCGCCTGTTCTTCTTCATGAAGCCGCCGCGCAACGCGGTGGTGGGCGAGGGTGCGACCGTGCGCATGCCCATCGGCACCAAGGCGTTCGACTGGGAGGTCGAGCTCGCCGCCGTCATCGGCACCACCGCCCGCAACGTCTCGGTGGAGAACGCGCTGCGCCACGTCGCGGCCTACACCGTCTCGATCGATTTCTCGGCGCGTGACCACAACCGCGCCCCCGAAACGTTCTACAAGCTGGACTGGGTGGCCGGGAAGGCCAACGACACCTGCGGCCCGCTCGGCCCACGCTTGGTTCCGGCGTCGGCCATCGCCGATCCGCAGAACATCGGCCTCAAACTGTCGGTCAACGGCGCGCTGAAGCAGAACGGCCGTTCCACCGACATGATCTTCTCGATTGCCGAACAGATCTCGATCGCCTCGCGCATCATGACGCTCGATCCCGGCGACGTGCTGCTCACCGGCACCCCGGCCGGCGTGGGCGTGCCGAAACAGACCTTCCTCGCCGTGGGCGACCAGGTCGACGCCGAGATCGAGGGCATCGGCACGCTCAGCGTCATCATCCAGCCCCCCGGCTGAAGGAGAACCCCCATGCTGACCCGCCGTTTGCTGATCGCGGCCGCCCTGGCCGCACCGGTTGCCGCTCACGCGCAGACCGCCGTGCCGCTGCGCATCTCCACCGCCGCCCCGCCGTCAGACTTCCTGGCCAAGGCGTGCGCAACGGTCAGGACGCAGGTCGAGGCCGCGAATGTCGGCGTCGCCGTCAGTGTTCATCCCGCCTCCTCCCTGTTCAAGCAGGGCACAGAGGTGCCGGCGCTGCAGCGCGGCAATCTCGAGATGAGCACCATGACCACCTTCGAGGTGGCCCAGCAGATCCCCTCGCTCGGCTTCCTCAACCGCGCCTATCTGTTTCGCGATTACACCCATATGCGCCACGTGTTCGGCGGTCCGATCGGTGCCGACTACCGGCGCATGGTGGCGGAGCAGATGGGCATCGTCATCCTGTCCACCGCCTATCTCGGCACCCGCCAGGTGGCCCTCGCCCACCGGCGCAGCGTCACCGGGCCGCAGGACATGGCGGGCGTCAAGATGCGCATGCCCGCCGGGCCCGACTGGCTGCTGCTCGGCCGCGTGTTGGGCGTGAGCCCGGTGCCGATGGGCATGCCGGAAGTCTATCTCGCCCTCAAGACCGGCACGATCGATGGCCAGGAGAACCCGCTCTCCATCTTCAGCGCCGCCAAGCTGTATGAGGTCAGCGAGCAGATCGTGCTGACGGCGCATATGCTGCAGCCCGTGTTCTTCTCGGTGCCCAAGCCGTTCTGGGACAAGCTGTCTCCGGCCCAGCAGGCCGCCGTGCAGGCCGCCTGCGTGGCGGCCGCGAAACAAAACGATGACGCGCGGCTGGCCGATGAGCAGCAGATCACCGGTGCGATGAAGGCGCGTGGACTGGCTGTCGATGCGCCGGACCTTGCGCCGTTCCGCGCGCTGGCCGACAGGCTGTATGCCGAGGACGCCGGGGCCAAGGCGTGGGATGCCGCCATGGCGAAACGGGTGATCCAGACGGCGTAGCCGAATGGCGCGGAGCGGGATCGAGACGGTGACGGCTGCGATGTTCGCCGCCGTTTTCGCCATCTTCGTGCTGAAGGTGGTGATGCGCTACGCCGCCGGCGACGCCCTGGCCTGGGCCGACGAGCTCTGCGTCGTGCTGTTCATCTGGATCATCTTCCTGGCCAACGCGGCCCTGGTGCCGGACCGCCAGCAGATCAGCTTCGACCTGCTCTACCGTCACGCCTCGCCCCGCTGGCAGCGCGTGATCGGTGTGCTGCGCGCCGTGCTGGTCGCCGGCGTGTTCGCCGCCGCCCTGCCCGGCGCGCTCGACTACATCGCCTTCCTCTGGCGCGAACGCACCCCCGTGCTGCAATGGCGGCTCGATGCCGTGTATGCCTGCTTCGGCGTGTTCATGGTGGCGGTGATCCTGCGCCGGGTGGTGACGCTGACACGCCTGGCCCGCGGCCTGGCGGACTGACATTGGGCCTCTCCGTCCTCGCCCTGGTGTTCGTCCTCGCCGCAGCCATGGGCGTGCCGATGGGGCTGGCCATGCTCACCGCGGGCTTCGCCTACCTCGGCGTGACGCACCAGGATGTCGGCCTCGTCGTCGATCAGACGATGAATGGGCTCTACAACAACTACCTGCTGCTGGCGGTGCCGCTGTTCATCTTCGTCGCCAACGTGATGAACGCGTCCGGCGTGCTGGAACGCCTGCTGGCGCTGGCGCAGGGTTCGGTGGGGCGGTTCCGCGGCGGGCTGGCGCATGTCAACATCGTGGCCAACCTGGTGTTCTCCGGCATGAGCGGCAGTGCGGTGGCCGATGCCGCCGGGCCCGGCCTGATCGTGGCGCGGATGATGGTGCGTGACGGCCGCTATCCGCCGGGTTTCGCGGCCGCGACCTCAGCCGCGGCGGCCACGCTGGGGCCGCTGGTGCCGCCCTCCATTCCGATGATCTTCTACGCCCTGATCGCCAACACCTCGGTGGGCGCGCTGTTCCTGGGCGGCGTGGTGCCGGCGCTGGGCACGGCGCTTGCCATGATGGCGGCGGTGGCCGTGATCGCCCGGGTGCGCCACTTCCCCGCCGAACCGCCGATGGGCTGGCGCGAACTCGGCCCGGTGCTCCTGCGCGCGCTGCCGCCGCTGGCGCTGCCGGGCATTCTGCTCGGCATCATCTATTCCGGCATCGCCACGCCCACCGAGGCGGCGGCGATCGCCGCCAGCTACGCCCTGATCCTGGCGCTCGGCGTGTATCGCTCGCTGAGCCTGGCAGCGCTCTACCAGGCCATCACCGAAACGGTCCGCCAGACGGCCGCCATCGGGCTCATCATGTCCGGCGCCTTCGTGTTCAACTACGCCGTCGCCAACGAGGGCGTGCCGGACCTGATCCGCGCCGACCTGATCGCCTGGCACCTCTCGCCCATCGCCTTCCTCCTCGCCGTCGACGGAATGCTGCTGCTCCTGGCCGTGGCCATCGACGAAATCACCATCCTCCTCGTCGTCGTGCCGGTCCTGGTGCCGGTGGCACAGGGGCTGGGCATCGATCTTGTGCATTTCGGCATTGTCGTCATGTTGAACATGATGGTGGGATTGGCCTTGCCGCCGCACGGGCTGCTGCTGTTCGTCATCAGCGGATTGACCGGAACACCCATCGGGGCCGTGTTCCGGGAAATTCCGGTGTTCATCGGCACCATGATCGTGGTGCTGCTGGCGGTGACGCTGGTGCCCGAACTGGCGCTAATGCTGCCCACGGCCTTCGGCTACAAGGGATAGAGATGCGGATTGTGATGTTCGTGGGCCTGGCTCTGCTGGTGCTGATCGCGGCGGCCGGCCTCTGGCTGTACACGCCGGACAAGCCGCGCGCCGCGTTGGAAGCGGAATACGCCGGCCCGCCCTCGCAGTTCCTCGATGTCGCCGGCCTGCGCCTGCATATGCGCGACACCGGGCCGCGCGCGGCGCCGGCGCTGATCCTGCTGCACGGCTTCGGCTCCAGCCTGCACACCTGGGACGCCTGGGCGGCCGACCTCGAAAAGGATTTCCGGGTCATCCGCTACGACCAGCCCGGCTTCGGCCTCACCGGCCCCGATCCCTCGGGCGATTACAGCGATGCCCGCAGCATCGCCGTGCTGGCCGCCCTGATGGACCGCCTCGGCGTCGCCAAGGCCACCATCATCGGCAACTCCATGGGCGGGCGCATCGCCTGGCGCTTCGCCGAGGCGCACCCCGAACGAACGGACCGCCTGGTGCTGATCTCGCCGGATGGTTTCATCGGCCCCGGCGACAGCTACGGCAAGCCCGCCACGGTCGACCCGATGATGCAGGCGCTGCCCTACGCGCTGCCCGGCTTCATGCTGCGCCAGAACATCGCCATCTCCTACGGCGACCCGGCCAAACTCACCGACGCCGTGTTCGCCCGCTACCGCGACATGATGCTGGCCCCGGGCGTGCGCGCCGCCATCGTCGCGCGCATGGCGCAGGACGTGAAGCCGGACCCGGTGCCGCTGCTCAAACGCATCACGGCGCCGACCCTGCTGCTGTGGGGGCAGCAGGATGGCATGATCCCCTTCACCAATGCGGCCGACTTCCTCGCCGCCCTGCCGCATGCCACATTGGTGCCGCTGCCGGGGCTGGGGCATGTGCCGTTCGAGGAGGCGCCGGCACGTTCGGTCACACAACTGCGGGCGTTTCTTCTGAAGGATCAGTGAAGCGGTTCTTTTTCGAAAAAAAGAACCAAAAAACTTTTGTTCGACTGGCGCCCCCCTCCGGAGAGAGGTCCGCTCAAACGTATAAAAGTCTTTTGCTTCTTTTCTTCAGAAAAGAAGACTTACTTCCTTTCCACCGAATCGCAGCCAAAAGGAGGGCAAGGATGGCGGCGGAGACGGGCGGCAGCATTCTGATCGTCGAGGACAGCGTGTCCCTCGCGATGACCGCCAAGCTGCATCTGGCCGATATCGGCCATCCTCTGCTGCTCGCCGAGACCGGCCGGCAGGCCTACGAGATGCTGCGCGCCAACCAGATCATCTGCGTCCTGCTCGACCTCAAGCTGCCGGACATGGACGGCATCGACATCCTGGAAGACATCCGCACCTGGCCCTCGCCGCCGGCGGTGGTGGTGATGACCTCCAACGCCTCGCTCACCACGGCCATCCGCGCCGTGCGCGGCGGCGCGTTCGACTATCTGGTCAAGCCGTTCTCCCAGGCCCGCCTGGTGACCACGGTCAAGAACGCATTGGCCAACGTGACGCTGCGCCAGGAGGTCACCACCTTCCGCCGCACCGTGCAGAGCGGCGGCTTTGGCGGCTTTGTCGGCCGGTCGATGCCGATGCAGGCGGTCTATCGCACCATCGAGGCGGCGGCGGCGAGCACCGCCAGCGTGTTCATCACCGGCGAGAGCGGCACCGGCAAGGAGCTCGCCGCCGAGGCGCTGCACCGGTTCAGCCGGCGGTCCGCCAGGAATTTCGTCCCGTTGAACTGTGCCGCCATCCCGCGCGACCTCATCGAAAGCGTGATCTTCGGCCATGTGAAAGGCTCGTTCACCGGCGCCGTCGCCGACCAGGAAGGTGCCGCCGCGCGGGCCGATGGCGGCACCCTGTTCCTCGACGAGCTCGGCGAGATGGACGTCAACCTGCAGACCAAGCTGCTGCGCTTCATCCAGACCGGCACCTATGAACGCCTGGGCGAAGGGCGGCTGCGGCAGGCGGATATCCGTTTCATCGCCGCCACCAACCGCGACCCGGAGGAAGCCGTCCGCACCGGGCGGCTGCGCGAGGATCTGTTCTACCGGCTCAACGTGGTGCCGCTGGCGCTGCCGCCGCTGCGGGCGCGCGGCGAGGACATCGTGCTGATCGCGCGCAAGTTCCTGGTCGACTTCGCCGCCGCCGACGGCCGCGCCTTCACCGCCTTCAGCCCTGAGGTGGAAGCCTGGCTGCTGGCGCAGCCCTGGCCGGGCAATGTCCGCCAGCTGCAGAACGTGGTGCGCAACATCGTCGTGCTGCATGACGGCCCGGTGGTGACGAGCGGCATGCTGCCGCCGGGGGCGATGCAGGGCGCAGCGCCCGCGGTGGCTCCAGCGCGCACGCTGCAAGGCGTGACGCTGCCGGCCGACCCGGAGGCGATCGATACGCTGGCGGTGGTGGAACAGCGCTACATCGAACATGCCATCGCCGTGTGCAACGGTAATCTGCAGCTGGCCGCGCGCAAGCTTGGCATCAGTCCCTCAACTATTTATCGGAAGAAGGAAGCGTGGGGGCAAGTGGTTCTTTTTTGAAAAAAAGAACCAAAAAACTTTCTGTCGGCTGACGCCCCCCTCCGGAGAGTGAGTACTCCAGCGATCAAAAGTCTTTTACTTCTTTTCTTCAGAAAAGAAGACCTTTCTTTCTTTTTCCCTCGGAGCCGCGCACGTCCAAAAGTCTGATCAGCAGCCGGGCCATGATCATGCCCAACGGGTCCGACGTCATGCCGGACGGCGCCGTGCTGCAGGAGGATGGCGTGATCACCGCCATCGGGTCCTACCGCGGCTATATCGACCCGTCCGGCTTCGATCCGCATGACCGGCAGAGCGCGCGATTCTGATGCCAGCCCGCGTTGATGCAGATCAATGCGCGGCGATGAGGGGCCGGTAGACTGCGGTCCGGGTCGGGGTTTCCCCAGACCGGGCAAACCGGAGCATGACAGCCATGGCCAGCAACGCAGGGTCGCACGCCGGAATCATCGCCAACGCCTGGCAGTGGCTCGAACAGCATCTCGCCCCGATCGATGAGATGTCCCGCCTGTCGGCGCAGGATCTGCGGCTGATGGCGAGCGATCTCGGACTGTCCGAGCGGGAGCTGCAGGATGCAGCGCGGGCCGATGTCGATATCACGCGGGAGCTGCATGCGATGATGCAGGCGCAGGGGCTCGATCCGGCAGTGGTGCAGCAGCGGTTTCGCGCCGTGATGCGCGATATTCAGGCGACCTGCACGCGCTGTCCCAATCGCCGTCAGTGCGCCCGTGAACTCGCCGCAGGCCGTGCCGGCGGCACCTACGAGGCGTTCTGCGGCAATGCACGAAGCTTCGACGGTCTCAATCATCTTGAGGTCGTTTTGCCGTTGCAGTGAAGCAAGCGGTTCTTTTTTGAAAAAAGAACCAAAAAAAACGTCGTTCTGGCTGTCGCGGTGCTTTCCGGAAAGCACCGCGACAGCGTTTGAAAGTCTTTTGCTTCTTTTCTTCAGAAAAGAAGTCCTTGCTGTCAAACCTCTTTCATCCCGATCAACCGGTCCAGCTTCGGGAAATGCCGGTCGAGATAGGCGTTCCCCCCGGTGAACAGCGCGTCCTGCCGCCCCGCGCGCAGGCCGCCGCCGGAGGTCTCGCCGTAGCCGGCATACAGCTGCTCCACCACCGCCATGCCGCGTGTCACCTGTCCGAACGGCGCGAAGCCCGCCTCGGCCGCGAGCTGGGCCGCGTTGTCGCCGAGATTGATATAGACCTGCGTCGATCGTGTGTGCGGCCCGGTGTTGGCAAAGGCGACGAAGCCGGGCCGGTTGGTCTGCATCGGCGGATCATCCGGGATGGTCCGGCCGCGCCACGCCTGCGCCAGCGCCGGCGCCCCGGCGATGCCGAACTGGGCCCATTTCCCCGCCACCACGCGAAAGAAGCGCGAATCGTCGAAATAGCCCCACCGGACCAGCGCATGGAACCGATCCGCGCCATGCGGCGACCAGGGCCGATGCACCGTGATCTCGAACGATCCGACGGTGGTTTCAACCAAGGCGTGCCACTGCGCCGGTGAGGCTGGCTCGGTCATCGCAGGCCCTTTCATCTGCTGATCCGTTTGGTGCTACCACAGGTGCAGGACGGGATCAGAAGGTCATGGTGCGATGATGCAGGCTGCATTCTATGTGTCCCAGGGGGCCGCGCGCGATGTGCTGCGGTTCGGCGCGCAGCCGGTGCCGGTGCCAGGCCCGGGCGAGGTGCGCGTCCGGCTGCGGACCTCCGGCGTCAATCCGTCGGACTGGAAGACGCGCCGCGGCGGCTTCCGGCCGATGATCGCACCGCTGATCATTCCGCACAGCGACGGCGCCGGCGATATCGATGCGGTGGGGCCGGATGTGTCCGCAGCAAGGATCGGCGAGCGCGTCTGGGTGTGGAACGGGCAGTGGAAGCGGGCCTTCGGCACCGCGGCGCAGTTCATCTGCCTGCCAGAAGCCCAGGCG
The DNA here is from genome assembly GCA_037445025.1 of Rhodospirillales bacterium. Lineage (GTDB taxonomy): Bacteria > Pseudomonadota > Alphaproteobacteria > Acetobacterales > Acetobacteraceae > CAIQQQ01. The sequence continues at coordinate 117,423 of JBBILI010000009.1, read as the reverse complement.
GTGACGCTGCCGGACGGGCTCGACTACGCCGCCGGCGCCTGTCTCGGCATTCCGGCGCTGACCGCGATGCAGGCGGTGCGGCTGGCCGGGGCCGCGCCGGGGCGGAGCGTGCTGGTTAGCGGCGGGGCAGGGGCGGTGGGGCACTATGCCATCCAGTTCGCCAAGGCCCGCGGTGCCCGGGTGCTGACCACGATCAGCGGCGACGCCAAGGCGGCGCATGCGCTGGCGGCGGGGGCGGATGCGGTCATCAACTACCGGCTGGAGGACGTGGCGGCCCGGGTGCACGCGTTCACCGAAGGAAGCGGCGTCGATGCCGTCATCGAGATGGATTTCAGCGCCAACGCGAAGCTGCTGCCCGGGATTCTGGCGCCGCACGGCACGGTCGTGGTCTATGGCATGGGAGCGGCCGAGGTGGCGCTGCCGGCGCTGTGGCTGATGCAGAACACCGCCACCGTGCAGCTTTTCCTGGTCTATGAGCTGTCGGCGCAGGGCCGCGCCGCCGGGCTTGCCGAGCTGGCGGAGCGCCTGGCGACGGGTACGCTGATCCATGAAGTTGGCCTGCGCCTGCCGCTGTCAGCCATCATCGCGGCGCATGAGACGGTCGAGGCCGCATCGGTCATCGGCAGCGTCGTGCTGGATATTCCGTAGCCCAGGAGGCAGGCCACGCTGATTTCGATGCAGCCTGCCTCGATGAAGTTCAGGCGCCGCAGTTTGCTGGGCCTGTTGCCGCTGCACGGGACTGACCCGGCAGGTGGTGGCGACCGGCTCGGTCACTTTGCCGAAATTCCTGGAGCTCGGCGGCAAGGCGGTCGAGGGTGTCTATACCAGCGCCAGTTGCTTGCCTGATGATCCGCGCCCGGTGGTGCAGCGCTTCGTCACCGGCTTCAGGGCGATGTTCGGCAGCTACAACGCGCGCGCCTACGACGCGATGGTGGTGCCCACCACGGTGATTTGCCAGTTCGGTGCCGAGCGCCAGGCGATGCATGACGGGTTGGCCCGCGTGCGCGACATCCCCGGCGTTCTATTCGGCACCGTCACGTTCGACGCGGCCACGCGCCGCGTCAGTCATCCGTCGTCTGTCGATCTTGTCGTCAAGGACGGCAAGTTTGCCGTCTGGCAGAAACAGGCTTGACATCACTTGCTCCATGGCCCGACCGTTACGATCTATTGCGTCGCAGCAAACCCGGAGCATGGCCATGGTTCTGTCCCGCCGCCTCTTGCTTGCCGCCGCCACGGCATCTCTGCCGCTCGGGCGTGCCATCGCCGCAGAGCCGATCCTGGCCGGCGTCAGCGGCCCGCTGACCGGGCCCAACGCGCAGTACGGCGCGCAATGGAAACGCGGCTTCGATCTGGCACTGGACCAGATCAACGGCGCCGGCGGCGTGAAGGGCCGCCCGGTCGCCTATGTGTTCGAGGACAGTCAGGCCGATCCGCGCCAGGCCGTCGCGGTCGCGCAGAAATTCGTGGCCGATCCCAAGATCATCATCGAACTCGGTGACTTCGCCTCCCCCGCCTCGATGGCGGCCTCGCCGATCTATCAGCGGGCCAAGCTGGTGCAGTTCGGTTTCACCAACTCGCACCCCGATTTCACCAAGGGCGGCGACCATATGTGGTCGAACTCCACCAACCAGGCGGAGGAGCAGCCGCATCTCGCCGAATTCGCGGCGAAGCTTGGCTTCCGCCGTCCGGCTGTGCTGCACCTGAACACCGATTGGGGCCGCACCGCGAAGGACGCCTTCCTCAAGGCCGCCCCCGGCCTGGGGCTGGAGGTGACCACGGCGGAAGGCTATCTGCCCGCCGAGCAGGATTTCCGCCCCACCTTGGTGCGCGCGCGCGACAGTAAGCCGGACGGTCTGGTGCTGCTGTCCTACTACGCCGACGGTGCGCTGATCTGCCGCCAGGCGCACGACACCGGGCTGGCGCTGCCGATGCTGACGGCAACATCGACCTACTCGCCCAAGTTCATCGAGCTCGGCGGCGCCGGCGTCGAAGGGGCCTATGTGCTGAGCACCTTCTTCCCCGGCGATCCGCGGCCGGAGGTGCAGTCCTTCGTCGCCGCCTATCGCGCCAAATACAGCCAGGAGCCCGACAGCTTCAGCGCCGGCGCCTTTGACACGATGATGCTGTTCGCCACGCTGTGCGACCACTACGGCCCCACCCGTGAGGCGATGCAGGCCGGGCTGCTCGACATCAAGGACATGCCGAGCGTGATCTACGGCAAGGTGACCTTCAACCCCGAGACACGCCGGGTGCAGGGCGCCAACTACCGGCTGCTGCGGGTGAAGAACGGCAGCTTCACGGTCTGGGACGGCGTGAAGGCCGCCTGACGAGGCACGCGTGGGCTCCTGGCTCGACTACACCATCAACGGGCTGATCATCGGCAACATCTACGCGCTCGTGGCCGTCGGTCTTGCGCTGATCTTCGGTGTGTCGCACCTCATCAACTTCGCCCATGGCTCGGTCTATGCTGTGGGCGCCTATGTCGGCTGGGCCTGCTTCACCTATCTGAACCTGCCGCTCCCGCTGACGGCGCTGGTGGTGATTATGGTGTGCGGCGGGCTCGGCGTGCTGATCGAACGCCTTGGCCTGCGCCCGCTGGCCGGCGCGCCCCGCATCGCGCCTTTGCTGGCCACGATCGGCATCAGCCTCGTCATCGACCAGGTGCTGCAGATCCTGTTCACGCCGGACCCGCGCGCGCTGCCCTCGCCGCTGCCGGAGTGGCGGATCACCATCGGCAGCGGCACCATCGGCGCGCTCGATGTGCTGATCGCCGCCACCGGTCTGGTCAGCGCCGTCGTGCTCTACGGATTTCTGCGTTTCACGAGGCTCGGCTGGGCGGTGCGCGCGACGGCGCAGGACCGCGACGCGGCACGGCAGGTGGGGGTGGACACGGATGCGGTGAACCGCGCGGTGTTCGCCATCGCCTCCGCGTTGGGCGGGCTTTCGGGCCTGCTGGTCGGCATGTATTTCAACCATATCGACCCCGCGATGAGCTTTCAGGCCACTTTGAAGGGCGTGGTGGCGCAGGTCATCGGCGGCATGGGCAACGTGCCCGGCGCCGTTGCCGGCTCGCTGCTGCTGGGGCTGACGGAGAGCTGGGGGGTCGCGCTGTTCGGCTCCTCCTACCGCAACCTGTTCAGCTTCGTGCTGCTGCTGCTGATCCTGGTGCTGCGCCCCAACGGGCTGTTCGCCAGTGCGCGGACCACACCGCCCGAGCCGATGACCGGCACATTCATCGCGCCGAGCCGCGTGGTGCGCGTGCCGCCTTGGGCGGTGGGGCTCGCGGTCGCGGCCGCCATCTGCGTGCCGCTGATCCCCGCCATCCCCTACGTGCTGCAGGTGCTGACCAATGCCTGGCTGATGGCGATGCTGGCGATCAGCCTCACCCTGGTGGCGGGCACGCTGGGGCAGGTCTCGCTCGGCCATGCGGCGCTGCTGCTGCTGGGCGCCTACGCCTCGGCGCTGCTGACGCTGGATTCCGGCTGGCCGGTCTGGCTTAGCGTGCCGACCGCCGGCGTGCTCACGGCTGTGATCGGCACCGCCCTGGTGGCGCCGGCGTTCCGGCTGCGCTCGCATTACGTCTCCATCGCCACGCTGGGCATCGGCGAAATCGTCAGCCTCGTCATCCTCAACTGGGAGAGCCTGACGCGCGGTCCGATGGGGGTCACCAACATTCCCCCGCTGGCCATCGGCGGGCTGGAGCTGGACAGCCCGCAGGCGTCCTACTGGTCCAGCCTCGCCGTGCTGATCGTGCTGGCCGGCCTGCAGCTGCGCCTGCTGCGCTCGCATCTCGGCCGCACCTTCCGCGCCATCCGCGATGACGATGTGGCCGCGCGCGCCTACGGGGTGAGCCTCGATCGCTACAAAGGCATCGGCTTCGCCTTCGCAGGCTTCGGCGCCGGCATGTCCGGCGCCATCGCGGCGCATCTCTATTCCTACATCAACAACGAGACCTTCACCTCGACGGTCTCGATCACGGCGCTGACCATGGTGATCCTGGGCGGCATGGGCAACGTGCTCGGCGGCATCCTCGGCGCCGTGGCGCTGACCGCGCTGCCGGAGCTGTTCCGCGGCACCGCGGAATACCGCATGCTGATCTACGGCGTGGTGCTGCTGCTGCTGATCCGCTTTCGCCCGCAGGGCGTGCTGGGCACGGTATGAGCCAGCCGCTCCTGCACGCCACCGGCATCTTCCGCAGTTTCGGCGGCATACAGGCGGTCGCCGGTGTGGACGTGGCGATTGCGCCGGGCGAGTTCCTGTCGATCATCGGCCCGAACGGCGCCGGCAAGACCACCCTGTTCAATCTTCTGTCCGGCCACGACGTGCCAGGTTCCGGCCAGATCAGCTTCGACGGAAAAACCATCACCGGCTGGGCCCCGGAACGGATCGCGTCCCTGGGGATCGCCCGCACATTCCAGCACGGCCGCGTGTTCGGCAATCTCTCGGTGCGCGACAACATCCTGGTCGGCGCCCATCACCGGCTGCGCGCCGCAAAGCCGCATCTGCCGGGTCTGGGCGCTCTGGCCGAGCTGCTGATCGCCCTGATCCGCCCGGCCTCGGTGGCGCGGGAGGAACAGGCGCTGGCCGCCGAAGTGGCCGAAATCGCCACGCTGTTCGGCGACCGGCTGACCCCCAGGCTCGACCAGCCCGCCTTCAGCCTCTCCTACGCCAACCGCCGCCGCGTGGAGATCGCCCGCGCGCTCGCCCTGCACCCGCGTCTGCTGCTGCTCGACGAGCCGACCGCCGGCATGAACGAGAGCGAAACCGCGGAGATGACCACAATCATCGGCGGCCTCAAGGCGCAGGGCCACACCATCCTGCTGATCGAGCACAAGCTGGACCTGGTGATGCGCCTGTCCGACCGCGTCATCGCCATGGATGACGGCCGGATCATCGCCGAAGGACCGCCGGAAGCGGTGCGCCAGGACCCGGCCGTCATCGAGGCCTATCTCGGCCACAGTCACATCGGCCGCGCGGTGGAGACGGTGACATGACCGATCTGCTGACGCTCGACGGCATCGACACGTTCTACGGCCCGGTGCAGGTGCATTTCGGCCTCGGCCTCACCGTCCGCACCGGCCAGATCGTCTGCCTGCTCGGCGGCAACGCCAGCGGCAAGTCCACCACCATGAAAATCATCCTGGGCCTGCTGAAGCCCCGCGCCGGCCGCGTGCTGTTCGACGGGCAGGACATCACCGGCCTGCCGACGCCCCAGGTCATCCGCCGCGGCATCGGCAGCGTGCCCGAGGCGCGGCGGCTGTTCGGCGCCATGACGGTGCGCGAAAACCTGCTGATGGGCGCCTTCGCCCGCGACGACCGCGCGGAGATCGCCCGTGATCTCGACCGCATGCTCGAACTCTTCCCCCGTGTGCGTCAGCGTCTCACCAACCGCGCCGGCACGCTCTCGGGGGGCGAGCAGCAGATGGTCGCCATGGCCCGCGCGCTGATGGGCCGCCCGCGGCTGATCTGCATGGACGAGCCGACCATGGGCCTGTCGCCGCTGTATGTGGACCGCGTGCTGGAGCTGATCGGCACCGTCAACCGCGAGGGCGTCACCGTGTTCATGGTCGAGCAGAACGCCAGCCTCGCCTTGCAGATCGCCCATTACGCCTATGTCGTGCAAAGTGGCCGCATCATTCTGCAGGGCCCGGCCGACGAGATGGCCCGCAACCCCCGCATCCGTGACGCCTATCTCGGCGGCCCGGAGGCCAAGGAGACCGCCGCATGACCCGCATCGGTTCAGGAGACAGGCAGTGACCACGAAGCGGATCGGCTTCTTCACCCGCGTGCTCGACGTGGCGCAACCCGCCGAGCGCTACCGCCTGGGCATCGAGCAGATCGTCTGCGCGGAACGCAACGGCTTCGACTCCGCCTGGATCGCCCAGCACCATTTCCACGAGCACGAAGGCGGCATGCCTTCGCCCTTCGTGTTCCTCGCCTACGCCGCCGCCCGCACCAGCCGCATCCGGCTCGGCACCGGCATCGTCACCCTGCCGCTGGAGATCCCGGTGCGGGTGGCGGAGGACACCGTGGTGCTCGACAATCTGAGCGGCGGCCGGCTGGAAGTCGGCATGGGGCCGGGCGGCACGCCCAGCTCCTTCACAGCCTTCGGCCTGGACAACGCCAAACGCTCGGAGATCTTCGAGCACCACCTGGAACAGGTGCGCGCGGCCTGGCGCGGCGAGGCGCTGGGCGGCGGCAACCATCTCTACCCCGAGGCCGCCCGGCTCAATGCCCGTGTGTGGCAGGCCACCTTCGTCGTCCCCGGCGGCAGGCGGGCCGGGCAGGCGGGTGATGGTCTGCTGCTGTCGCGCACCCAGCCGCGCGACCCTGCGACCCCCAACGCCACCCTGGCCGATATCCAGAACCCGATCATCGACGCCTATCTCGAAGCGCTGCCGCCAGGCGTCGCCCCGCGCATCCTCGGCTCACGTAGCGTGTTCGTGGCCGATGACCGCGACGAGGCCCGGCATTTCGCCGAAATCGGCCTGCGCCGCTTCCGCAAGGTGATGAAGCCCGATCCCCGCCTGGTGAACGCCACGGTGGACGAGCTGATCGCCGCCGGCGACAGCCATGTCGGCACGCCCGATGACGTCATCGCCTCGCTCGCCGCCGACCGCACGCTCGACCGCTGCACCGATGTCGCCTTCCAGGTGCATTCCATGGACCCGCCCCACGCCTTTATCCTGCGCTCCCTGGAGCTGATCGCCCAGAAGGTGGCGCCAGCTCTGGGCTGGACACGCCAGAGCGTCCCGGCGCAGCCTCGCCTTGTGGTGGGCGACTGAAAGGGATGTCACGATGAGCGCGCAGATGCCGGATGTGATCGATCATCTCGTGGGCATCGCGCCGGGATCGCGGCTTGACGCGATCCGCGCCCAGCGCCAGCAGGCACGCGACAACGCACAGGCCAGCTGGCGTGCGCTGTTCCAGCCGGACAGCACGACGGACATGTCATTGCCGGAACGCTTCACCGTGGCCGTGTTCGTGGCCGGGCTTCACGGCCAGGACGATATCGCGGCATTCTACGCGGCAGACCTGACCGACAGGCCCGCGCTCGACGCGGAGATCGCACGCGGCAGGGTTCCAGGGCCGTACGGGCATTACCCCGCAGGCAAGCTCACTGCGGAGGATGTGGCAGGCCCCAGCTTCGCACTGTCCGACACGGCCCGCGCGGCCCTCGGTCCCCGTATCGCCGCAGCCCTCGAACATGCGCATCTGCTGGTGTTCCACCCGCGTGACGCGTCTCCATTCGCCCTGCAGGCGCTGCTCGACGCCGGCTGGTCCACCACAGGGATCGTGACGCTGTCGCAGCTGGTGGCGTTCCTGTCGTTTCAGATCCGTGTCATCGTCGGGCTGCGCGCCCTGTCCGCCAATCTTGCGGCGTAACGGAGAGCCTCATGCCCGACCACGTCATCACCTATCCCGACCACCAGGAGCCCGCCGCATTCACCCGCGCCGTGCTGCCCTGGCTGCCCTGGCTGGAGCCGCTGTCCGCCGACCAACTTACCGATCGCCACCGCGACGGCCTGGTCGATCCCGCCCGCCAGAAATCGCCGTATTTCATGCTGCTCGCGCGCGACCCCGACATCCTCGGCGCCCGCACCCGCACCGACAAGGACATCTTCTACAACCCCGAAGCGGGCCTGCCGCGGGCCGAGCGGGAGCTGGCCGCGGCGGCGACCTCACGGCTCAACGGCTGCATCTACTGCGCCTCGGTGCATGCCCGTTTCGCCGCCCAGTTCTCCAAGCGCGAGCAGGATGTCGACCGGCTGCTCGACGAGGGCATCGGCGCCGATCTCGGGCCGCGCTGGAACGCGGTGGTGGCCGCCGCCATCGCGCTGACGGCGCTGCCGCTGCAATTCGGGGCCGCCGAGATCACCGCCCTGCGCGAGACCGGGCTCGATGACCTCGCCATCTCCGACGCCATCCACGGCGCCGCGTTCTTCAACTGGGCCAACCGGCTGATGCTGTCCCTCGGCGTGCCCGCCGCCCCAGCGTAAGAGACAGGAGACCCCATGCGCCGCCCCGCAACCGCCGCCCTGCTGCTGTGCCTCGTTCCCTCCGCCGCCGCCCTCGCGGCGCCGCATGACAGCCTGACCATCGGCATCGCGGAGTCGCTGGGTGACTTCAACCCGTATTTCTCCAACGCGCTGGCCACCATCCACGTCCAGGCCGCCGCCCGCCGGTCCATGACCGGCATCACCCGCGACGGCCACGTGTATTGCCGCTTCTGCACCGAGGTGCCGACCCTGGCCAACGGCCGGGCCGTCATCACCACCCTGGCCGACGGGCACCAGGCGATGGATGTGCATTACACCGTCAAGCCCGGGCTGAAATGGGGTGACGGCGCGCCGCTCACGGCGGCCGATTTCGCCTTCGCCTTCAAGGTCGGCCAGTCGATGGCGCCCTCGCCCAACATCGCCGCCGTCGAGGCGCCGACCGCGCAGGACGTCATCGTCCACCTCAAGACCACCCGCTATGATTTCGACCGCACCGCCCCCGTGCCGGCGCCCGAACATATCGAGGGCCCGATCTTCGCGGCCGCCACCGGCCCGGTGGACTACGGCAACCACTCCGAGTTCAACCGTCATCCCGAAAACCCCGGTCTGTGGGATGGCCCCTATCTCGTGACGGAATACCGGCCCGGCGAGTTGATCGTCATGAAGCCAAATCCCTATTGGGAAGGGGCGCAGAAGCCGTATTTCCAGAAGATCACCTGGCGCATCATCGAGAACACCGCGGCATTGCAGGCCAATCTGCTGTCGGGCGACGTGGACATGGCCGGCGAGATCGGGCTGACCGTCGACCAGGCGCTGGCCCTGCAGAAGACCGCCTCGGCCCGGTTCAACATCAGCATCGTGCCGACGCTGGGCGTGCAGCAGCTCTATGTGAAGATGGACCATCCGCTGCTGACCGATGTGCGGGTACGCCGGGCCATCGCCATGGCGATCGATCGGCAATCGATCGTCACCCGCATCTTCGAGGGCAAGGTGCCGATCGCCGACAGCTTCATCACCGCGGGCGAGTTCGGCTACGACCCGAAACTCGGCTTCTGGCCGTTCGATCCCAAGGCCGCACGCGCCCTGCTGGCCGAAGCCGGCTTCACGCCGGGGCCGGACGGTATTCTCCTCTCGCCCTCCGGCGCGCGGTTCTCCATCGATATCAGTGCCGCCGCCGGCAACCGGCTCTATGAGCTGGAAGAGCAGGTGATGCAGTCCCAGCTCAAGGCAGTCGGCATCGAACTGCTGATCAAGAACCAGCCGTTCCGCGTGCTGCTAGCCGAGGGGCTGCGCGAGCGCAAGTTCAACGGGCTGGCACTGCTGTCCTGGACCCCGTTTCCGGATTGGGTGCCGCAGATCCGCTTCGACAGCACGCAGATTCCCACCGAGCAGAACGGCTGGTTCGGCAACAATGTCTATGGCATCGCCGATCCGGAGATGGACAAGGCCCTGCAGGGCGCGCTGACCGCGCTCGAGCCCGGTCCGCGCAAGCTGTTCTGGAACGATATCGTGCGGCTGGCCAAGCAGGACCTGCCGATCATTCCGCTCTATGTGCTGACCACGCAGGTGATTGCGCCGAAATGGATGAAGGGCGTGGCGCCGCCGCCGCTGCCGGGTCTGTCGACCGGGTGGATCGAGGACTGGGGCGTGAATGATGCGCCGTAGAAAGAAAGGACTTCTTTTCTGAAGAAAAGAAGCAAAAGACTTTCATCCGTTGGACCCACCCTGTCCGGAGAGGCCGGGCCCAGCGGGTAAAAGTTTTTTGGTTCTTTTTTTCAAAAAAGAACCGCTTCCTTCCTTCCGTCCCAGGAGACCCCGATGCCCAAAGCCTACTGGCTCGCCCATGTCGACATCACCGACCCGGTCGGCTACCGCGCCTACCAGGCTGTCAACGCGGTGGCGTTCGGCAAGTATGGCGGGCGTTTCCTGGTGCGTGGCGGTGCCAGCGAACAGCAGGAGGGCCAGCTGCGCTCCCGCCACGTGGTCATCGAGTTCAAGGACTACGCGACAGCCCTCGCCTGCTATCACTCGCCCGAATATGCCGCAGCCATCGAGACGCGCTGCGACAGGGGGCAGGTCGATCTGGTCATCGTCGAAGGCTATGATGCGCCGGACCCCGCCTGACCCGATGGGTCAGGCGGGATGATGATCACGGCGCGAGGGTCACGCCCTCGGGCCGCCACAGCCCGTCCGGCCGGCCCTTGAAGCCCTGCAGCTTCGCGGTCATGCCCCACAGCAGGGCGGAGTGGTACAGCACCACATCCGGCTGGTCGGCCAGGAACATGTCGGTGGCGCGCTTGTAGAACGGCAGGCGCTCGGCCACGGTCTGCGGCGCGGTGGCAAGGTCGAACTGCTCGTCCATCTTGGGGTTGCAGTAGTTGCCCCAGTTGGTGAAGCCCTTGCAGCGCAGCCAGATCGGCGCGTTGCCGTCAGGGTCGGCACGGCCGGACCAGATCAGCTGCGAGGCCTGGAAGCCGCCGCTCTGGGTCGCGGACATGACGGCGGTGTTGTCCTGCGGCTCGATCTTCATGTCGATGCCGACATCCTTCACCATCGCCTGGATGATCTCGGCAACCTGGCCGTCCAGCGGATCGGTGCCCATCTTGAGGGTGAACGACACGTGGCTGACGCCGGCCTCGGCCATCAACTTCTTGGCGGCCGCCACGTCACGCACCGGCACCGGGTGGTCGGTGTCGAAATAGGCGTTGCCCGGCGCCTCCATCTGCTCGGAGGGGATGTACTGGCCGTCGAACGCCACCTGGTTCAGCGCCTGCCTGTCGATCGCCAGCGAGAAGGCGCGGCGGATGCGGGCGTCGCGGCCTATGGGGGTGTCGGCGGCAGGACCGTGGGCGACGTTGAACTCGATCAGCACATAGCCGAGCGAGGGGCTGCGAACGATTTTGAGCTTGGGGTTCTTGCTGAGCTCGCCGACATCGGTGGGGGCGATCTTGTCGGCGACGTCCAAGGCACCGGCGGCAAGGTTGACCTTGCGGATGTTGGAATCTGTGATGTTCTGGAACACCACGCCGGGCAGCTTGATGGCGCCTGCGTTCCAGTAGCCGGGGAAGCGTTCAAGCGCGATATGGTCCTGCGCCACCCGCTCCTTGAACGCGAACGGACCGGCGCAGACCGGGTGATTGGCGATCGCTTCCTTCGGCAGGTTGAGGATCTTTGGCGAATAGGGCGTGCCCGGGCGGTTGGCCAGCAGCGCGATCAGCGGCGCGTAGGGGTGGGAGAGGTTGACCTTCAACGTCAGCGGATCGACCACGGAGGTGCCGGAGATGGCGGCCATCTCGGTCTTGCGGATGGAGTAGTCGGCGGTCTGGTAGCGGCGGATGTTGGCGGCCATCGCCTCGGCGTCGAATTTCGTGCCGTCCTGGAACACCACGCCGGGGCGCAGATGCAGGGTGAGGGAGAGCCGGTCCGGCGCCCACTCCCACGATGTCGCGAGCTCGGGGACGAAGGTCAGGTCGGGTGCGACATCGATGAGGCTGTCGCACATCACCGTGGTGACAATGCGGTTGGTGTAGCTGCCGTCGGTGGCGGGATCGAGCGGGGCGGGGTCGAATTCCAGCGCCACGCGCAGCGGATGGTCCTGCGCCTGGGCGAGGGAGGGAAGCGCGAGCAGACAGGCTGCCAGCCACAGGGATGCGCGCATCTTGGTCCTCCGTCGGTTTCGTCAGACGTCAGCTTGCCGTCCGTTCGCGGCCTTCGACAAGACTGGAAAATCGGTCAGGCGTGCAGGCCGGGCGCCTCCTGGCCGGTGCGGGCGACATATTCGGTGTAGCCGCCGCCGTATTGATGGATGCCCTCCGGCGTCAGCTCCAGCACGCGGTTGGACAGTGCGGCGAGAAAATGCCGGTCATGCGAGACGAACAGCATGGTGCCCTCGAACTGCGACAGCGCCGCGATCAGCATCTCTTTCGTCGCGATGTCGAGATGGTTGGTCGGCTCGTCCAGCACCAGGAAGTTGGGCGGGTCGAACAGCATCAGCGCCATCACCAGGCGTGCCTTCTCGCCGCCGGAGAGCACGCGGCAGCGTTTGTCGACCTCGTCGCCGGAGAAGCCGAAGGCGCCGGCGAGCGTGCGCAGCGTGCCCTGGCCGTCGCGCGGGAAGCTGTCCTCCAGCGTCTCGAACACGGTGCGCTCGCCGTCCAGCAGGTCCATGGCGTGCTGGGCGAAATAGCCGAGTTTTACACTTCCGCCGAGGGTGACGGAGCCTGCATCCGGGTCGGTGGTGCCGGTCACCAGCTTGAGCAATGTGGATTTGCCGGCGCCGTTGACACCGAGCACGCAGCAGCGTTCCTTGCGGCGGACCAGCAGGTCCAGCCCGTCATAGATCACCCGGCTGCCGTAGCGTTTGTGCACGCCGCGCAGATTGGCCACGTCCTCGCCCGAGCGCGGCGCCGGCTGGAACTCGAAGGCCACGGTCTGGCGGCGCTTCGGCGGCTCAACGCGGTCGATCTTCTCCAGCTTCTTCACCCGGCTCTGCACCTGGGCGGCGTGCGAGGCGCGGGCCTTGAAGCGCTCGATGAAGTTGATCTCCTTGGCCAGCATCGCCTGCTGGCGCTCGAACTGCGCCTGAAGATGCTTCTCGTTCAGCGCGCGCTGCTGCTCGTAGAACACATAGTTGCCGGTGAAGGCGGTGAGGCTGCCGCCGTCGATCTCGATGACCTTGTTGATGACGCGGTTCATGAACTCGCGGTCGTGCGAGGTCATCAGCAGCGCGCCGTCATAGCCGGCCAGGAACTGCTCCAGCCAGATCAGGCTTTCCAGGTCGAGATGGTTCGACGGCTCGTCGAGCAGCATCACATCCGGGCGCATCAGCAGGATGCGGGCGAGCGCCACGCGCATCTTCCAGCCGCCGGACAGCTTGGCGACGTCCGCATCCATCATCTCCTGGCTGAATCCCAGCCCGTCCAGCACCTCGCGGGCGCGGCCGTCCAGCGCGTAGCCGTCCAGCTCCTCGAAGCGGGACTGCACCTCGCCGAACCGTTCGATGATGGCGTCGAGATGGTCCGCCTGCTCCGGGTCGGCCATGCCGGCCTCGAGCAGGGCCAGCTCGGCGCCGACCTCGCTGACCGCGCCGGCGCCCTCCATCACCTCGGCCACAGCACTGCGGCCGGCCATCTCGCCGACATCCTGGCTGAAGAAGCCGATGGTCACACCGCGATCGACCAGGATCTGGCCGAGGTCGGGCTCCTCCTGTCCGGTGATCATGCGGAACAGCGTGGTCTTGCCCGCGCCGTTGGGGCCGACCAGGCCGATCTTCTCGCCCCTCTGCAGCGCGGCCGAAGCCTCGATGAACACGAGGCGGGTGCCGTTCTGCTTGCTGATGTTGTCCAGGCGGATCATGGGTCCTCGGCGTCGGGCGCGGTTGCCGGGCGCTTATAGACGGGTTTTCGCGGGTGCGAACACGGGCTGGTCCGCCGGTGGGTTTCGCGACATTCTGATCGCGGGCCGACCCGGGGAGATGTGCGTTGCCGATCGATACCAACCGCTACCTGCAGGATCTCGACACGCTGCGTCAGATCGGCGCCTACCGCACGGGCGTGCATCGCCCGACCTACAGCAAGGCGGACATGGAAACCCGCCACTGGCTACTGCGCGAGATGGCGGCGGTGGGGCTGGAGCCTGTGATGGACGGCATCTGCAACGTGTTCGGCCGCCACCCCGGTCCCGGCCCGCATCTGCTGGCCGGCAGCCATCTGGAGACGCAGAACCAGGCCGGCTGGCTCGACGGCGTGGCCGGCGTGCTGGCGGCGCTGGCGCTGGCGCGGGCGGGGCTGCCGGTCGATGTCTGCGCCTATGCCGACGAGGAGGGCCATTTCGGCAACTTCCTCGGCAGCCGCAGCCTGATCGGCGCGCTGGACGAGACGCAGATCGACGCCGCCCGCAACAAGGACAGCGGCACCTCGCTGCGTGACGCGCTGCAGGCGGCGGGCCTTGCCGGCCTGCCACGCCTGCAGCTGGAGGAGGGCCGCTACAAGGGCGCGTTCGAGCTGCATATCGAGCAGGGCACACAGCTTGAGAGCGCCGGACACCGCATCGGCGTCATCACCGGCATTGTCGGCGTGCGAGGCTGGCGCATCGTCGTCACCGGCCAGCAGGACCATACCGGTGGCACCACCATGGCCGAACGCAAGGATGCCGGCCTCACCGCCGTGCGCATCCTGGCCGCGATCGACATCGAATTTCCCCGTGTCGCCGGCCCGCGCAGCGTGTGGACCACCGGTCGCCTGGTCATCGAGCCGAACAGCATGGCCATCATCCCCGGCCACGCCGAGATCGGCCTGTCGTTTCGCGACATCGCGCCGGAGGTGCTGGACCGGATGGAGCGCTGCCTCCACGCCGTGGTGCAGGAGAGCAACCGGCGTGAACGCTGCCACGCGGTGCTGGAGCCGCTTGGCCACACGCCACCGGCGCCGTGCGATGCGGCGATGCAGGCGGCGCTGAGTGCCGCGGCCGAGCTTCTGTGTCCAGGGGCGTGGCACGCCATGCCGAGCGGGGCGCTGCACGACAGTCAGATCCTGGCCCGCAGGATGCCGGTGGCGATGCTGTTCGTCCCCTCGATCGGCGGCATCAGCCATCACTGGACCGAAGATACCAAGCGAGAGGATCTGGCGCTGGGCCTTGAAGTGCTCGCAGAAGGCGCGCGGCGGTTCCTGGCGGACGAGCTGGTGTGACAGGAAGGCAAGGCCAGGGGCGTTGCCCCTGGACCCCACCAGAGGCCGAGCCTCTGGACACCCTTCGTTTAGAGTTAGCCAGTGTCTGAGAAGGGGGTCATGCAGCGCTCGGTCGTTCAACCCGACGGGTCTGACCCCCTCCTCAGACACTGGCTCTGTTAAAAGAGAGGTCCAGGGGCTCGGCCCCTGGTGGGGGTCGAGGGGGCAACGCCCCCCGCCTTGGCTTACTGTCAAACCACCTCAGCCGCGCAGCACTGGCACGCGTTCCGCCGGCGGCGTGTTGCGGCTGCGGCCGCACCGCACGATGCCGTCGATGATCACCAGGCCGATACCCGGCAGGTCTCCCTGGCGGATGCTGTCGAGCAGGTCGGTGCCGGCGGAGTGCTGGGCGCGGTCCATCAGCACGAAATCGGCGGATTTCCCCACCTCGATGATGCCGCAGTCGAGCTTGCGTATGCGCGCGGTGTTGCCGGTGGCGCAGCAGATCATCGTCTCCGCCGGCGTGTCGCCGAGCGAGGACAGCATGGCGATCATGCGCAGGATGCCGAGCGGCTGCACGCCGGAGCCGGCGGGTCCGTCGGTGCCGAGGATGACGCGTTCGAACTGGCCGAGCTCCTTGGCGTAGCGCAGCGCGGAGAGCCCCGCGAGCTCGTTGCCGTTGTGGACGATCTCGATGCCCCGCCCGCAGCCTTCGCAGAGGCAGCGGATCTGGCGCAGCGGCAGCGCGGTGTGGCCGCCATTGATGTGGCCGATGATGTCGGCATCCGCCTCCAGCACCGTGTCGGCATCGATGAAGCCGGAGCCGGGCACCGAGGGGCCGCCGGTGTGGATGGTGCTCTGAATGCCGTGTTTGCGCGCCCAGGCCACCATCTCGCGGGCCTCGTAGCCGGCCTTCACCGTGCCGAGGCCCACTTCGCCCAGCAGCGTCACGCCGGCGGCGGCGAGCTCGGCGAAATCGCTTTCGACCATGCCCTGCTCGATCACCGGCGCCCCGCCCAGCACCTTCACCCCGGCCGGGCGAAAATTCTCGTAGGCGCGCTGCGCCGTGATCGCGAGCGCCTTGAGGCCCACGATGTCGCGCGGGCGGCCGGGCAGATGCACCTCGCCGGCCGAGATCATGGTGGTGACGCCGCCGTTGAGCATGCTCTCGATCCAGCCGAACTGGTTCTGCCGCGGCGTCCAGTCGCCGAACACGGGATGGACGTGGCTGTCGATCAGGCCCGGTGCGAGGGCGCAGCCCTGGGCGTCGATGTCGACCCGGGCGTTGTCGGTGTCGATGTCCTTGGCACGGCCGACGGCCACGATGCGGCCGGCCTCGGCCACCACGGTGTCGGCGCCGAGGATCGGCTCCTCGAGCCGGCCTAACAGCAGCAGGCCGATGTTGCGGATGACCATGCGGCCCGTCTGGCGTTCCGGTCCGGCGGCGAGGGCCATGATGTGTCTCCTGCAGCGTTGCGAAATCCTTGTCCCGGCGGAGATGTTATGTCTACAAATAATCGCGCGACACGGGACATGCTCATGGACGACGACCGCATCCGCTGCGACGCCTGCCCGGTGCTCTGCTACATCCGCCCGGGCCAGACCGGCGCCTGCGACCGCTACGGCAACACCGATGGCCAGCTCGTCCGGATCGATCCGCATGTGATGCTGCGCCACAGCCCCGAGGCGGTCGCCTTCCTGCAGCGCGAGGACTGGGACGGCGACATCGTCGCGGGGCCGGAATTCGTCACCGCCATCGGCGCCGGCACCACCTACCCCGACTACAAGCCGGCGCCGTTCATCGTCGCCTCGACGATCGCGGGTGTGGACATGGTCACCGTGGTGACCGAGGGGATCTTCAGCTACTGCGGCGCCAAGGTGAAGATCGACACCGACCGGCATCTGGGCCCGGAGCGCGCGCTGATGCGGGCGGAGGGCGAGCCGATCGGGCATGTCATGACCGGCGAATACGGCTCGCAGATGCTCTCGCTCGGCGGCGTGCACCACCTCACCGGCAGCGGCAAGAAGACCGGGCGCGCGACCTGCGACGCGCTGCTGGCGCTGTGCAACGGACAGGCGGTGGACCTCACCGTCGATGACG
Organism: Rhodospirillales bacterium; assembly: GCA_037445025.1. Lineage (GTDB taxonomy): Bacteria > Pseudomonadota > Alphaproteobacteria > Acetobacterales > Acetobacteraceae > CAIQQQ01. The sequence goes on along the minus strand of JBBILI010000009.1, from coordinate 100,657 downwards.
GTGTCGCGATCACGGTGCAGGCCAACCGCGCGCCGATCATCAACGGGGTGGCCGAGGCGCGCATGCGGGTGGGCTGCGGCTCCGCCACCATCGGCATGTTCGCGCGGCAATGGCAGGACTTGGCCGACGAGGTGGTGGGGGGGGCCGACCACATCACCGGCGTGCTGTCCGAACACCAGGCGGGCAAGCTGCTGGGCATTCCCCCCACCGGCATCCGCCTGCGCGGCAGGCGGTCCACGCCCGGGCGGTATTTCGAGGTGGCGCATCCCGGCACCGGCTGGGGCGGGACGGACATCGCCGATCCGCTGTCCATCCTCGATCCGTTCGACCGCAAGACGGCGCGGCCGGGGCTGCGCCTGCTGATGGTGAGCACCACCGGCGAACATTCCGGCTATTTCGAGCTGGACGACGCCTTGCGTCCGGTCGCGCGGGACATGCCGGCGCCGCTCGCCTTCTCGGTGGCGCGCATCCGCGAGAACTGCGAGCCGGCGCTGTGCACGGTGCTGTTCATGGCCGGTGCCGGCGGCTCGCTGCGCGCGGGGGTGACGGAGAACCCGGTGCGGCTGACCAGCTCGGTCAGGCATCGGCTCACCCGCGTCACCTGCGGGGGGGCGCCGGTGTATCTCTGGCCCGGCGGCGGCATCACCTTCATGGTCGATGTGTCGCTGCTGCCGGCCAACGCCTTCGGCATGGTGCCGACCCCGGCGCTGGTGGCGCCGATCGAGTTCACCCTGCGGCTGGACGATTACGCCGAACTCGGCGGGCACATGGACCATATCAGCCGCATCGAGGATGTGCTGCGCGCGCCCGCGCACCGGCGGATGCTGTCGGCGCCCGTCGATCCCTGGTCGGGTGGCTGAGCCCTACCGTCTGCAGATCCGGCATCTGCCCCAGGGGCGGCTGCATCTGTCGGACGGGCCGATCGATCTGATCCTGCAGGCCTGGGGGGAGGCGGCCGCGGTGCGCCGCGCCTACCAGGCCGCCTGCGACTGCATGCTCTCCGTGCTCGACCGTCTGTGTGAGGAACTGCCGGCGCTGCGCGCGGCGCAGCCCGGCCCGCTGCTGCGCGGCCCGGTTGCCAGCCGCATGCAGGAGGCCGTGTCGGTGCACGCGGCCGATGCGTTCATCACCCCGATGGCCGCCGTCGCCGGCGCGGTGGCCGACCATGTGCTGGCGGCCATGACCGTTTCCGCCTGCCTGCGGCGCGCCAGCGTCAACAACGGCGGCGACATCGCGCTGCATCTCATGCCCGGCGAGACGTTCGACATCGGCATCGCCGGCCTCACCCTGCCGCCGCGACTGCTCGGCACCGTCAGGCTCACCGCGGCGCAGAAGGTGCGCGGCGTGGCCACCAGCGGCTGGCGGGGGCGCAGCCATTCGCTGGGCATCGCCGATGCCGTCACCGTGCTCGCCGCCACCGCGGCCGCTGCCGATGCGGCGGCGACGATGATCGCCAATGCCGTCGATCTGCCCGGCCATCCGGGCATCAGCCGCGCCCCCGCCCGAAGCCTCGCTCCGGACAGCGACCTTGGGGAACGGCTGGTGACCACCGATGTCGCGGTGTTGCCGGTCGGCGCGTGCGATGTGGCATTGTCGTCCGGCGCCGCAGTGGCCAAGACGCTGCACGGCCGCGACACCATCATCGCCGCCTTCCTGCATGTGCAGGGGCACACGCGTGTGGTGGGATCCGAGGAGCACCTTCTGGCATGAAGCAGCCCTATATCCTTGAGGACAATGTCGGCTTCCTCCTCCGCCAGGTCACCCAGCGCCATCTCGCCATCTTCACCGAGCAGATGCCGGACGACCTGACCCCCACGCAGTTCTCCGCCCTGATCAAGCTGCAGGAGCATGGCGGCGTGGCGCAGACCCAGCTCGGCCGGCTCACCGCGATGGATGCGGCGACGGTCAAGGGCGTGGTCGACCGGCTGGCGAAACGCGGCCTGGTGGCGCAGGAGCGCGACCCCGACGATGGCCGCGCGCTGATCGTCTCGCTCACCGCCGCCGGCGCCCATGCGCTGCGCCGCGCCACGCCGGCCGCGACCGCCATCACCCGCGCCACGCTGGCGCCGCTCGATGTCACAGAGCAACAAACCCTGCGCGATCTGCTGCGCCGGCTGGTTTGAGGTTGCCGGCACATCAAAGCCTCTTCCGTCCGATGCCGCGATGCGATCAGAATGGGGTCCGCCTTCACAGACACAGGAACAAGCCGCATGCAACGCAGACACGTCCTGATCGGCGGCGCCGCCGCCACGCTCGCCGCCGGCCTCGCCCGCCCCGCGATCGCGCAGAAATCGAGCGTGCTCCGCTATGTCCCGCAGGCCAACCTGGCCAACCCCGACCCGATCTGGACCACGGCCACGGTCGCCGCCATCCACGGCTACATGATCTGGGACCTGCTCTACGGGCTCGACGAGAACCTCATTCCGCAGCCGCAGATGGCCGCCGGCCATGAGGAGAGCGCGGATGGGCTGACCTTCACCATCACGCTGCGCGACGGCCTGAAATTCACCGATGGCGAGCCGGTCCGCGCGGCCGACTGCGTGGCCTCCATCATCCGGTTTTCCAAGCGCAACCCGATGGGCGGCACCATGATGGCGCGCACCAACGAGCTGGTGGCGCTCGATGACAGGCGCCTGCAGTTCCGCCTCAACAAGCGCTTCGCGCTGATCCCGGCCGTGCTCGGCGGCGAGGGCTGCTTCATCATGCCCGAGCGCATCGCCAAGACCGACGCGTTCACGCAGATCTCCGAATATATCGGCAGCGGTCCGTTCAGGTTCCTCAAGGACGAATGGGTCTCCGGCGCCTCCGCCGCCTACGCCAGGAACATAGGCTACCTCCCGCGCCCCGAGGCGCCCAGCATGTGGGCGGGCGGCAAGGTCGCCTATTTCGATCGGGTGGAGTGGAAGATCATCCCCGATCCCGCCACCGCCGGCGCCGCCCTGCAGCGCGGCGAGGTGGATTGGTGGGAGAACCCGCTGGTCGATCTGATGCCGCAGCTCATCAAATCCCCGGGCATCAGGTCAGAGATCCTGGACCCGCTGGGCGCCTACGGGGTGATGCGGTTCAACGAACTGCACGCGCCGTTCGACAACATCAAGCTGCGCCAGGCGCTGATCCCGGCCCTGGACCAGACCGAGATCATCACCGCCTGCTACGGCGATCTCACCAGCACCTATGGCCGCGACCATGCCGGGTTCTTCACCTCCGGCTCGCCGTTCGCCAGCGATGCCGGCATGGCGCCCTACTGGGGCAAGCGCGACCTGACCCTCGCCAAGAAGTTGGTCGCCGAAAGCGGCTACAAGGGCGAGGAGGTGCTGCTGATGTCGCCCACCGACCAGCCGGTGATCCAGGCGACGTGCCAGGTGGTGTTCGACATGCTCAAGCATGTCGGCATCAACGCGAAATACGCGTCGATGGACTGGGGCACGCTGGTGGCGCGGCGCGCGAGCAAGGAGCCGTCCGCCAATGGCGGCTGGGACATCTTCTGTACCACCTGGTCCGGGCTCTCCACCGCCACCCCCGGCAGCAGCCAGCCGCTGCGCGGCACCGGCAAGGATGCCTGGTTCGGCTGGCCGACCTCGCCGAAGATCGAGGCGCTGCGCGACGCCTGGTTCGATGCGCCCAATTTGGACGCACAGCAGAAGCTGGCGCAGCAGATCCAGCTCGTGGCCGCCGAGGAGGTGCCCTACCTCCCGACCGGCATGTTCTTCACCCCCACCGCCTACCGCAACACGATCACCGGGCTGATCAAGTCCGGCACGCCGCTGATGTGGGGCGTGAAGCCGGCGGTGTGACCGAAGCGGGAGGCGGATGCCATCCGCCTCCCGCTTCGGCTATGCCCGTCCGGCGAGGCGGGTGTTGCGGATGGGCAGGCTGCGGATACGCTGGCCGGCCGCGTTGAAGATGGCGTTGGCCAAAGCGGGCGCGATCGGCGGCGTGCCCGGCTCGCCGATGCCGCCCCATTTGCTGCCGCCGGACAGCGCCAGATGGACCTCGATCTTCGGCGTGTCGGCCATCCGCACGATCTGATAATCGTCGAAATTGCCCTGCTCGACAGCACCGTCCTTGATGGTGATTTCGCCCGACAGCGCCGCGGTGAGCCCGTAGATGACCCCGCTTTCGATCTGCTCGGCCACCGTCGGCGGGTTGATCACATGGCCGCAATCGACGGCCGCCACCACGCGGTGCACCTTCACGTCGCCCTGCGGGCTGACCGAGGCCTCCACCACCTCGCCCACGATGGTGCCGAAGCTTTCATGGATGGCGGTGCCGCGCCCCCAGCCGCTGGGCAGCTTCGCATTCCAGTTCGATTTCTCTTTGAGCACCTTCAGCACGCGCAGGAAGTCTTCCTTGCCGGCCAGCAGCCTGCGGCGGAACGCCAGCGGATCGGTGCCGCTGGCCGAGGCCATCTCGTCGACAAAGCTTTCCAGCGCGAGGGCGTTCTGCGAGCTGCCGACCGAGCGCCAGAACATCACCGGCACATGGGTGTTCTTGAGAATGCAGTCCACCACCACGTTCGGCACGGCATAGGGGCTGTTCGCCAGCCCTTCGACGGCCGAGGGCTCGATGCCGTTCGGCACCGTGCCCCAGCCGAGCGAGCGGGTGATGGAGCCGACGGCGGTGCGCAGGTCCCACGCCACCGGCAGCCCTGCCGCGTCGAACCCGGCGCGGAAGCGGATGGCGGCCTGCGGGCGGTGGCGGTCCTGGCGCATGTCCTCCTCGCGCGTCCACACCAGCTTGACCGGCTTGCCCACCGCCTTGCTGACGGCGACGGCCTGGCGCAGCTCGTCGTTCACCGCCCGCCTTCCGAAGCCGCCGCCAAGGAAGCAGTTGTGGATATACACATTCTCCTTGGCCACTTCGGCGATCTCGGCGGCAGCGGCCAGGGCCGGCTCCGGGAACTGGGTGCCCATCCAGATATCGACGCGGTCCTTCTGCACATGGGCGGTGCAGTTCAGCGGCTCCATGGCGGCATGGGCGAGGTGCGGCGCCTCGTAAAGCGCCTCGATTTTCCTCGCGGCCTTGGCCATCGCGGCCGGGACATCGCCCTCGGTCCTGGCGCGCGCGGCCTTGCCGTCGAGCGCCGCGCGATACTCCGCACGAAAGAGCTCGCTGCTGGTGTGGGCGGCCGCCCCTTCGGTCCAGGTGATGTCCAGTGCCGCCAGCGCCTGCTTGGCGCGCCAGAAATTGTTGGCGACCACCGCCACGGCGCGTTCCATCCGCACCACCGCCTGCACCCCGCGCATGCCGCGCGCAGCCGTGTCGTCGACGGAGCCGAGCGTGCCGCCGAACACCGGACAGGCGGTGACGGCGGCGTAGACCATTCCGGGCACACGCGTGTCGATGCCGAATTTGGCCGAACCGTCCACCTTCACCGCGACATCGAGCCGCCTCTGTTCGGTGCCGATCAGCCGGAACGCATCGGGCGATTTGATCGCGGGCTCGGCGGACAGCTTGATCTTCGCGGCGTCGGCGGCAAGGCTGCCATAGCTGGCGGACCGTCCGGACGCCGCATGCCGCACGACCCCGTTGCTGACGGTGCAGCTCGCCTGCGCCACCTGCCAGCGCGCGGCCGCCGCCGCCACCAGCCGTGCCCGCGCGGAGGCGCCGACCTGCTGCAACGTCTGATAATTGCGGCGCACCGAGCCGGAGCCGCCGGTGCCCATGCCGCCATAGACGTTGTTCTCCCGCAGATTGCGGTTGGCCTGGGCATACTCCACCCGCACCCGGGCGAAATCGACCTCCAGCTCCTCGGCCACGATCATCGGCAGCGCGGTGAAGATGCCCTGGCCCATCTCCTGCTTGGCCACGCGGATCAGAATGGTCTCGTCCGGCTCGATCACGATTCAGGCGGAGATCTCCTGCCCGCCGTCGGGGTGCGGCTGGTCGTAACTCATCGGCCCCATGGTGATGGCGTGCGCGGGCAGGCCCAACGCCATGCCGCCGGCGGCGGTGAGGGTTGCGAGCAGGGCGGAGCGGCGGGAAATGGCGTTCATGGCCTCAACCCTTCATGCTGGCGGAAGCGGTGTGGATGGCCGCGCGCAGGCGGGGATAGGTGCCGCACCGGCAGATATTGGTCAGATTCTCATCGATCTGCGCGTCGGTCGGCGTGGGGAACTGCTTGAGAAACGCCGTCACGGCCATGATCTGACCGGACTGGCAGTAGCCGCATTGCGGCACGTCATGGGCGATCCAGGCGGCCTGCACCGGGTACAGATGGCCGCTCTCGGCCAGGCGCTCGATGGTGGTGACATGGGCGTTGTCGATGCTGCCGATCGGCACCCGTCCACATGCACGGTGCAGGCGCCGCACTGGGCGATGCCGCAGCCGAATTTCGTTCCGGTGAGCCCCAGCTCGTCGCGCAGGGCTCACAGCAGAGGCATTGCCGGTGCGACGTCCAGAGTGTGCGATGTGCCATTGATCGTGACGGTCATCATGGCAGCCCCTCCTGTTCTGCGTCCCTGCGCAGAAGTGGTGCATGTTTCAGCCTTTCAAGGCCAGCACTTCCTGTGGTTCGGCCGTGGCACAGCACACTTGCGAGAGACCACGTTTGCGATCAACTAATGGCAACCGGCATTCACGCCCGGACCCTGAAGGACGCCACAGACCGCCATGCCAGATCCCGATTGGGAAATTCCGCTCAATCTGCAGCCGGACCCTGATGACTACGGCTACGACCTCGACACCACCTTGCGGGCCGTGGTGCAGCTGCGCGCCAATGTGCCGGGCGACGCTTTCACCGCCGAGACGCTCGGCACCGAGCGCGTCGGCAGCGGCGTGCTGATCCGCGCGCCGGGGGCGCCGGACAATCTGGTGCTCACCATCGGCTACCTCATCACCGAGGCGGAGACCGTCTGGCTGGTGGCGCATGACGGGCGTGCGGTGCCGGGCCATCCGCTGGCCTATGACCAGGTGACCGGCTTCGGCCTGGTGCTGGCACTGGGCAAGCTCAATCTGCCGGCGCTGGAGCTGGGCGACAGCGAGGCGCTCAAGCTCGGCACCCAGGCGGTGATGGCGGCCGGCGGCGGGCGGGCGCGGGCGGTCGAGACCAAGGTGGTGGGACGGCAGGAGTTCGTCGGCTACTGGGAATATCTGCTGGAGGAGGCGATCTTCACCGCGCCGGCGCATCCGTTCTGGAGCGGTGCCGCGTTGATCGGGCCGGACGGGCGGCTGATGGGCACGGGCTCGCTGATCCTGCAGCAGGGCGACGGGCGGAGCCAGCGGGCCGACATGAACATGGTGGTGCCGATCGATCTGCTGCGGCCGATCCTGGACAAGCTGCTGACCACCGGCACCTCCGGCCATCCGGTGCGGCCATGGCTGGGGCTGTTCGTGATGGAGAGCAGCGAGGGCGGCATGGTGGTGGGCGGCATGGCCGATGGCGGGCCGGCGGAGAAGGCAGGGATCCGGGCCGGCGACCGGATCGTGGGGATCGGCGATCAGGAGATCACCGAGGTGGGCCAGCTCTGGCGCGCGGTGTGGGCGGCGGGGAAGCCGGGGGTGGCGGTGAAGCTCGTCATTCAGCGCGACGAGGCGACGATGACGGTGCGGGTGACGACGAGTGATCGGACACGTTTCCTGCGCACGCCGAGGATGCATTAAGAAAGCAAGAACTTCTTTTCTGAAGAAAAGAAGCAAAAGACTTTCATTCGTTTGAGCGGACCATTCTCCGGAGGAGGGCGCCAGCCAGTTGAAAGTTTAGCGGTTCTTTTTCTTTCAAAAAAAGAACCGCTACATCAGACTTGCACCAATATTGACGGTGAGCGCGATGATCACCGTGTTGAACAGAAACCCCAGCAGCCCATGCACGGTCGCCACCCGGCGCAGCATGCGCGAGGTGATCTGCACGTCCGACACCTGGAACGTCATGCCCAGCACCAGGGCGAAATAGAAGAAATCCCAGTAATCCGGATCGGTCTCGCCCGGAAATTCCAGCCCCCGGTCGATCTCGGTCCGGCCGGGCACGATGTCGTAATATTCGTGGGCGTAGCGCATGGCGAAGACCGTGTGGGTCATCAGCCAGGAGGCGAACAGGGTGAAGGCGACGAGGCCGATATGCAGGCTGCGCTCCGCGGCGGGCATGTCCTTGCTCGCCGAGAATTCCAGGATGATGGCGGCGAAGCTGGCGGTGACGGCGCCGAGCGTGATCCAGAAGATGGTCCACTGGCCCTCTTCCTGGCGCGCGGCGTCCTCGGCCATGTGGGCCGGCGCCTGGACGGTGAAGAGATGCGCCACCAGCAGGATGAACGCGGTGACGAACACGTCCCACGCGATGATGCCGCGCGTGGCGCGGGCCAGCGTGTCGGGCAGCACCAGCAGGCAGGCCCCGCCCAGCAGGGCCGCGATGAACAGACGGGGACGGCCGGCGACAAGGCCGGCGAAGGGAAAGACGGAGGCCATGACGGTGCTATAATCCCAGATAGGCCGAGGTCAGACGCGGATCGGTGGCAAGGGTCGCGGCATCGCCCGAGAGCACGACGCGGCCGTGTTCCAGCACTGTGGCACGATGCGCGATGGCAAGCGACTGCACCACGTTCTGCTCGACCAGCAGGATCGACAGGCCCTGCGCGTGCAGCGTGCCGATGAGGGTGAACAGCTGCTCGGTCAGCAGCGGCGACAGGCCGAGCGAGGGTTCGTCGAGGATCAGCAGCCGGGGCTCGGCCATCAGCGCGCGCCCGATGGCCAGCATCTGCTGCTCGCCGCCGCTCATCGTGCCGGCGCGCTGGCGCAGCCGTTCGCCGAGGCGGGGAAACAGGGACAGCACGCGGTCGAGATTGGCGCGATGGTTGGCAGCCGCCCGGCGATAGGCGCCCAGGCGCAGATTGTCGTGCACCGACAGGTCGGGGAAGATCTTGCGGCCTTCCGGCACATGGATCAGCCCGGCCGCGACGATGGCGGCGGGGTCCTGGCCGGTGATGTCGGAGCCGTCGAAGCGGATGCGGCCGGAACTGGCCTGGATCAGCCCGGAGAGGGCGCGGTTCAGCGTGGTCTTGCCCACGCCGTTGGCGCCGAGCACGGCCACGATCTCGCCGGGCCCGACGGTAAAGGACACGCCGTGCAGCACCTGAAACGCGCCGTAGCCGGCGTGCAGGTCGGTGACGTCAAGCATGGGCCGTCATTCGGGCGGCCGCGCCTTGGCCGAGATAGGCTTCGACGACGGTTGGGTTCCGGGCGAGATCGCGCGGCGCACCGGAGGCGATGAGCCGCCCCTGCGCCAGCACATGGGCCGAAGGGGCCAGCGCCACGACGGCGGCCATGATGTGCTCGATCAGCAGGATGGTGACCCCCGTTGCATGCACCGCGCGGATCAGCGCCACGATCTCCTGGATCTCCGCGGGGTTGAGGCCCGCCATCACCTCGTCGAGCAGCAGCATGCGCGGGCGTGTGGCAACAGCGCGGGCGACTTCGAGACGCTTGCGCCCGGCGATGGTGAGGCTGGCGGCCGGACGGTCGAGCATCCGGCCGAGGCCGAGCCGGGTGCCGACCTCGCGCGCGGCCGCCATCGCGGCGGCGGGCGAGGCCTCGTGCAGAAAGGCGCCGACGCGGATGTTCTCGGCGACGGTGAGGCCCGCGAAGGGCTGGGTGATCTGAAAGGTGCGCACCAGGCCGAGCCGGGCGATCTGGTCGGGCCGGCGGTCGGTGATGTCCACGCCTGCGAAGCGCACCGTGCCGGCGCTGGGGCGGACGAATCCAGCCATCATGGCGAACAGCGTGGTCTTGCCCGCGCCGTTGGGGCCGATCAGCGCGGTGATGCCGCCTTCGGGCAGCGACAACGTGACCCCGTCGACCGCGCGCAGCCCGCCGAAGCTGCGGGCGAGATTCTGAACGTCAAGCATTGCGGCCCCGCTTGACGAAAGGCCACCTCAGGCTGGCGATGCCGCCGGGCAGCAGCCAGATGATGATCAGCAGCAGCACGCCGTACAGCATCGGCGCCGCTCCCGGCGTGTCGATGAACACACGCGCGCCGTCGGCGATGACATGCAGCGCCAGCGCGCCGAGCAGCGGGCCGATGACGGTGCCGGCGCCGCCGATCATGGCCACCAGCAGCATCTCCACGCTGCGGGCGGACCCGAAGGCGATCGACGGGTCGAGATACAGATAGGTCTGCGTGTACAGCACCCCGGCCAGGGCGGTGAGCCCGCCGGAGAGCGCGAAGGCGAGGCTCTTGGTGCGCACCAGCGGGATGCCGAGCGCCTGGGCGGCGTCCTCGCTTTCGCGCACCGCGGCGAGCTGGGCGCCGAAGCGGCTGCGGCGCAGCTGCCAGGCGCAGCCGGTGGCGATCGCCAGCAGCACCAGCGCCACGGCGTAGGACAGGCGGCCATCGGTGAACTGAAAATCCGCGAAGCCCGGCCGGCGCGGCACCTGCAGCCCGCTGCCGGCACCGGTGATGTCGAGGCTGTTGGCGGTCACCCGCAGCGCCTCGGCCACCGCGAGCGTGACAAGGGCGAAATAGCTGCCGCGCAGACCCGCGCGGAACGCGGCGAAGCCGATGATCAGGCCGGCCAACCCGCCGATGACGAAGGCGGCGGGCAGGGCGAGCCACGGGTTGAGCCCGAAGCGGAGCTGCAGGATCCCGGCGGTATAGGCGCCGAGGCCGAAGAAGGCGACGTGGCCGAAGCTGGTCAGCCCGCCGAAGCCGCCGGCGATGTTCCAGGCCTGGCCCAGAAAGGCTGAGATCGCCGTCAGCATCGCGAGGTTGATCAGGAACGGCGACGGCAGGCCGAACGGCAGCGCCACCAGCACCAGAGCGGCCAGCAGCAGCTTCATCGCGCCGCCCCGAACAGCCCGGTCGGCCGCAGCAGCAGCACGCAGATGAAGGTGAGGCTGATCGAGATCGGCCCCAGGCTCTCGCCGAGGAACAGGCCGCCCAGGCTTTCCGCGACACCGACGAGCAGCCCGCCCACGACAGCGCCGGGAAAGCTGCCCATGCCGCCAAGGACCACGATGGTGAAGGCGATCAGCACGAAATTCTCACCCACGCTGGGCGAGACATAGAAGCTCGGCAGCAGCAGGCAGGCGGCGGCCCCCAGGCACGCCGTGCCGATGCCATAGGCCAGCGCGAACATGCGGGCGGGCCTGATGCCGGCAAGGCGCGCGCCTTCCGGCTCGCGCGCCACGGCGCGGATGGCGCGGCCGGTCTGGGTGCGGCTCATGAACGCCCACAGCAGGCCGGCCAGCACCAGCGCGACGCCGCAGGACACCAGCTTGGCCGCCGGCAGCAGCAGCGGCCCCAGCTCCACCACGGCAAAGCTCAGCGGTGTTTCGATCGACTGGCTGTCACCCGTGAACAGCACCAGCGCGCCGTTCTCCACCACCACCGAGACGCCGAGCGTGGCCAGTAGCAGCGCCCGGTCCTCGCCATGCGACACACGGCCGATGACGGCGGAATACAGCACCCAGCCGACACCGAACATCACAGCCGTCACCAGCGGCAGGGCGGCGTAGGGATCCAGCCCAGTGCGGGTGAACAGCACCCAGGCGAGGTACATCCCCACCATCAGCAACGCGCCATGGGCGAAGTTGACGATATGCAGCACGCCGTAGATCAGCGTCAGCCCCAGCGCCACCAGCGCGTACACCCCGCCGGTGAGCAGCCCGCCGATCAGGCTGCCCGCGACGATGTCCCAGCTCGGCAAGGGGTGATCAGATCTTGGCGCGCGGGAACACGGCCTTGGTGTCGGCGAACTCTGCCGGCCACACCACGTGCATGTCCCCGCCCAGGATCTGCAGCGCTACGGCATGCGCGCCGCTGTTCTGGCCGTTGGTGAACTTGGTGGGGCCGTACGGCATCCAATGGTCGGCGAAGGTGGAGCTGTTGAGCGCCGCGATGGTCTGCTCCTTGCCGGACCCGCCGGCACGCGACCAGGCATCGGCCAGCAGCTGGACCGCGAAGTAGCCGAACAGCACCTCCCAGGTGAAGGTGGCGCCGGCGGCCTCGATGCGCTTGCGGAAGGCGATGCCGCGCGGGTTCTTCGGCGCGTACCAGTGGTTGAAGTCCATCATCCCCTCGGCGATGGTCGGCAGCTCCTTGGCGAATTTCAGGTTGAAGCCGCCACCGGCGATGGAATAGGTGCCGACCAGATCGACCTTCTGCTGCACCAGCGTGCGGGCGAGCAGCACGTATTCGTTCTGATAGTCGGAGATCATCACCAGATCAGGCTTCTCCGACTTGATGCGCAGGACGATGTTGGTGAAGTCGCGCGTCGGCGTGGCGTGCGGGATCAGCGACTTCACGGTGATGCCGATGCCCGGCAGCGCGGCGGCGGTGGCCTTGGCGGTCGAGGTGCCGAACTCGCTGTCCTCGTGTACGATTACCGCCGTCTTGGCAGGGCTGCCGGCCGCCTTGTTGATGGTGTCGAGCGCCACCAGCGCGTCTTTGGTCACCGAGCTGGCGTTGGGGAAGAAGCGGAACACATTGCCCAGGCCGCGCGTGGTCAGGCTGTCGACGATGCCGCTGTCGATGCTGAACGGCAGGTTGTACTTGGCCGATTGCTGGGTGGCGGCGAGGCCGATGTTGGAGGCGAAGCAGCCGGTGAAGGCGGCAACGCCCGCCTCGGCCATCTGGTCGACGAGGCTTGCCGCGATCTCGGGCTTGCCCTGCGCGTCGCCCAGCATCGGCTCGATCATGGCGCCACCCATGCTGGCGATGCCGCCGGCCTTGTTGATGTCATCGATCGCCGCCTGACCGCCGATGCGGCACTGCAGCCCGGAGAACGCCAGCGCGCCGGTGACGGGATGGATCAGCCCCAGCTTGATCGCGGGCGGCGCCGCCCGCAGCACGCCGGGGGCGGCAAGGATCGCGGCGCCGGCCGCAAGCGCGGTGCGGCGGGTGATGGCGGCATTGGGGCGGCTGGAGCTCATGATCCGTCTCTCTTTCCATCGGCACGAAGGGGCACGCGCGCCCGCCTCTCTACCGCGCCAGGAGGGGGCGCGTCACCTGGGGGAACGCAGCGGCGTCGATTTCCGTGCGACGGCGCCGCCGGATCGGGCGGGGCCGATTCGCGCCGCCGCGATCGTGGCGCGGTCGCGGATTTACGGAGCCCCGTGCCGTCTGCGGACGGCACGGTGGGTCGGATTGCGTTGATATTGCAGTTCTGAACCTTTGGGTCGCATTATGAGGGTGTGTGACGGCGATGACCGTGGCATATTTTTCAGACGGGTGCAGCGCCGCGACCGGCCCTGTGTCGCCTGAGCCGTGCCGTGACCGGCACTGTGTCGCTTGAGGAGTTTCAATGCCGCGACTGGCGGTCGCCCGTCTCTGGTTCTGCTCGAACAGCTTCACGCCGCGGCGGACCCGCGTCGAGGATCTGACCGCGCATGAATGGAACGACGGGGCCGCCGCCTGGGCGGACCAGCGGGATCCCGACAGCGAGATCGCCGGCGTGCGCGGCTTCGTGGCGACGCGGCCGGACTGGGAGGTAACGATGCTGCGCTGCGCCTCCGCCCCGCCCGGCGGGCCGCTGTCGGCAGAGGTGTTCGGCTCCTGGATGGCCGATCTCGAGGACGCGCTGCGCCGCGGCCGGTTCGACGGCATCTACCTCTCGCTGCACGGCGCCTGCCAGGCGGAAGGCGATCCGTCAGCCGATGTGACCATTCTGCGCCGGGTGCGCGCCCTGGTGGGCCACACCCCGGTGGTGGCCAGCTTCGACCTGCGCGCCAATCTCTCCGAAGAGACGGCCATCCTGCTGGATGGCGCCAGCGCCAATCGCGCCTGGCCGCGTGGCGGCGGCGATCAGGCCGCGCGCCGCGCGCTCACGCTGCTCGAAGGCATCCTGACCGGCAAGTTCCGGCCCGTCGGCGCCCTGGCGCGCGTGCCAATGGTGATGCCGGAGCCGTTCCTGTTCGAGGCGCTGAACGAATTATGGTCCGATGCGCTGCAGAAGCTCGGCCCGCCGGTGCTGGACGCCAGCGTGTTCGGCGGCTTCGCCTGGGGTGACAGCCCGTATGCCGGCCCCTCCGCGCTGGTGTGGGCGGATCGCGATGCCGGTGTGGCCCGCGAGGTGGCGGCACGGCTGGCGCTGATGCTGGCACGCTGGCGCACCCGCTTGGTGCCGCGCCTGCCGACGCCCGAGGCGCTGTTCGAAGTGCTGCAGCCCACAGAAGGCGCCACCCTGGTGCTCGACCCCAGCGACGATCCGTCGCTCGGCGCCCTGGCGGACACGCCCGAGCTGCTGCGCGCCCTGCTGGCCGCGGTGGCGCAGGGGCGCATCGAAGGCCCTGTCTCCTATCTGGCGCTGCACGACCCTGACACCGTGGCCGCCTGCGCCGCGGCCGGCACCGGCCAGCGCATCACCCGCACTCTCGGCGCGCGTGCCACACTGCTCTACGGCCAGCCGGTGCCGGTCGATGCCACGATCACCCGCGTGGTCGAGTCCGCCCGGCACGGCAGCTGCGCCGTGCTGCGCGCCGGCGGGGTCGACATCGTCGTCATGGCCCAGCGCCCGGCCGCGATCGGCCCGGATCTGCTGGAGGATGTCGGCCTGCCCGCCGGGTCGGCCCGACTGGTCGCGGTCAAGGGCGCCCACGCCACCCGCACCGCCTTCGCCGAGCTGGGGGCCGAAGCCGTGGCGTGCGAATGCCCTGGCCCGGCGGCGCCGGACCTGCTGCGCCTGCCGTTCCATTACGTGCCAGCCAACCGACGCGTCTCCGTCTACGCCGAGCCCGGCGACATGTCAGGCCTCGCCACCCGCGCAACACCCCGCGGCGTCCGAATCGATGCGCCGCCGGACGATGGCGACAGCCACGAGAAACGCCGGACCCCCCTCCACCCCAAACGCCCCGAAACCCTGGACGCCCCGCCGGGGTAGCGGGGTGGTGGAAAGACAAGGCCCTCAGAGCAATCTGGCTTTAGGTGGGTTCACCGTGCCCTGAAATGGCGCGTTGAAACAAAGAGCCGGATTGGGGCGGCATCGCCCCCGCCTTGCCTTTTCACCCCCCCTACGGCACCCAGCCACGGCGGCGGAGGCAGGATTGTTCGGCTTGGGTCAGGACCGGGCGCAGGGCGCCGAACAGCGGAGGGGGCTGGGGGGTGTTCTTTTCGGGGTCGGCTGTGGCGTCGCAGTCCGACAGTTCGCGGTTGAAGTCGGCCTGGGTGCTGCCGGGGCGGTCCCATTTGCTTTTGGCGCAGCCGGTCAGCGGCACCAGGATCGCCAGGGCGAGGATTGACAGGCGGGTGAGGGACAAGGCGGTACTCCCGTGCACGGCGAGGGCGTTACACCAGGTGGCGTGAGGGGCGCCAGTCCGGGTGCGGTGAAATCCGATCGGCGGTGCTGCATCCGTTTGGGGCCGCGCGGGGTAATGCCGATGTGAGCCCCGCTGGGGCACCACACGGCACACCCAATCAAGGACCGCATCCCATGCGCCTCAACATTCGCGCCGCCCTCGTGGCCGCCTGCATCGCCCTGCTGTCGCTGCCTGCTCTCGCCGCCGATCCCATGGTGGGCGGGGCTGCGATGTATCCGACCAAGGACATCATCGACAACGCCGTGAACTCCAAGGACCACACCACGCTGGTCGCCGCCGTCAAGGCCGCGGGCCTGGTGGAGACGCTGAAGGGCAAGGGCCCGTTCACCGTGTTCGCGCCCACCAACGCGGCCTTCGCGGCACTGCCCGCCGGCACGGTTGACACGCTGCTGAAGCCTGAGAACAAGCCGACCCTGGTGAAAATTCTCACCTACCACGTGGTGGCCGGCAAGATCGACTCGGCGGCGCTGGTCAGGATGATCACCGCGGGGCATGGCAAGGCCACGCTGAAGACCGTTTCGGGCGGCACGCTGACCGCTTCGATGATGGGCAAGGCGGTGATGATCACCGATGAGAAGGGCGGCATGGCGACGGTGACGATCGCCGATGTGTATCAGTCCAACGGCGTCATTCACGTGGTGGACAAGGTGCTGCTGCCGAATTGAAGGCAAGACGTTCTTTTTTGAACAAAAGAACCAAAAAACGTTTGATCGGCTGACGCTCACCTCCGGAGAGAGGTTCGCTCAAACGAATGAAAGTCTTTTGCTTCTTTTCTTCAGAAAACAAGGACTTGCTGACCTGGTCATGGGGTGCAGTTCCAAACGGACTGCACCCCATCGTCATGTGAGGCCGAGGGCGTCGATCTCGGCATCGGAGTAGCCGAGCGCGCGGGCGATCTCGGCGGTGTGCTCGCCCGGCTTCGGCAGATCGCGGCGCAGGCCGGGGCGTTCGCCGTCGATGGAGAGCGGGATGTTCGGCAGCTTCGTGGTGGTGCCGTCGGGCAGCGTCACCGGCAGCAGGCCGCCGCTCTGGTTGAGATGCGGATCGTCGAACAGCTCCACCGGGCGGGCGATCGGCGCGAAGGGCAGGCCGAGGGTTTCGAGGCGCGCCATCAGGTCCGCACGGGTCAGCGGCGCCAGTCCCTCGGCGATCAGCGGCAGCACCATCGGACGGGCGGCGCGGCGCTGTTCCTGGGTGACGAGGTCCGGGTTGGCGAGCAGGGCGGGCAGGTCGAACGCCTCGCAGAACACGCGCCATTGCGTGTCGGTCACCACGCCGACGAACACCTGGCCGTCCGACACGTCGAAGATGTCATAGACCGGCCAGGCCACCATGCGCTCGCTCATCGGCGGTGCCTCGCGGCCGGTGACGGCGTATTGCGCCATGTGCTGGGCCATCAGCAGCACGTTGTTCTCGAACAGGCCGGACTGGATGTGCCGGCCGACCCCGGTGGTGTGGCGCTCGTGGAGGGCGGCGAGAATGCCGATGGCGGCGAACATGCCGCCCATGATGTCGTTCACCGAGCTGCCCGCGCGCATCGGTTTGCCGGGCAGGCCGGTCATGTAGGCGAGGCCGCCCATCATCTGCACCACCTCGTCGAGCGCCACCCGCTGGTCGTACGGGCCGGGCAGGAAGCCCTTGCAGGAGCAGTAGATCAGCCTTGGGTTGAGCGTGGCCAGATCGGCCGGGCCGAGGCCGAGCTTGTCCATGGCCCCCGGTCGGAAATTCTCAACCAGCACGTCCGCATCGGCCAGCACCTTGTGCACCAGCGCCATCCCCTCGGTGGATTTCAGATCGACCGCGAGGCTGCGTTTGTTGCGGTTCATGATGGCGAAGAAGCCGCTGCCGGAGCCGCCGAGCCTGCGGGTGTTGTCGCCGTCCGGCGCCGGCTCCACCTTGATGACGTCCGCGCCGAGATCGGCCAGCACCAGCCCCACAGTCGGGCCCATCACCATATGGACGAACTCGACGACCTTGATGCCCTTCAGCAGCAGCGGCGCCATGGGCTAGGCCGCCGCCTTGAACGTTTTGGGCAGCCCGGCCTGCGGCACGTGGCCGTGCATCGCCTCGCCGGGCAGGCCCTGGTGCAGCAGGGCGCGGGCCTTGATCAGCTTCTCGATGTCGATGCCGGTGGCGAAGCCCATGCTCTCCAGCATGAACACCAGGTCCTCGGTGACGATGTTGCCCGAGGCGCCGGGCGCGAACGGGCAGCCGCCGAGGCCGGCGAGGCAGGCGTCGAAATTGCGGATGCCTTCGTCGAGACCCGCCAGCGCGTTGGCCAGGCCCAGGCCCATCGTGTCGTGCAGGTGCAGCCCGTCGAGCACATGGCCCACCTCGGCGCGCACGGCGCGCACCATGGCACGGATCTGCGCGGGATGGGCGTAGCCGACCGTGTCGGCCAGGGCCATCATGTCGACGCCGGCGGCGGCGAGCCCTGCGGCCACCCGCACCACGGCCGCCTCGGGCACGGTGCCGTCGATGGAGCAGCCGAAGGCGGTGGAGATGGCGCCCTCGATCTCCACGGGGCGCTCCTGTGCGCGCACCCAGGCGACGATGCCGGCGACCACGGCGACCTGCTCCATGGAGCCGCGGTTGGTGTTGGCGCGGCTGTGGCCTTCGCTGGCGGAGACGGGAACGGTGATGCGATGCGCGCCGGCGGCGTAGGCGTCCTGGGCGCCGCGCAGATTGGGGGCGAGGGCGATGATCTTCACATTTGGGAGAAGCACCGCGCGGCGGACGATCTCGGCGGTGTCGGCCATCTGCGGGATCAGCCGGGCCGGCACGAAGCTGCCGACCTCGATCTCGGGCACCCCCGCCGCCGCGATCGCCGCGATCCAGCGCGTCTTGAGCGCGGTCGGCATGATGGCGTGCGCCATCTGCAGCCCGTCGCGCGGGCCCACCTCGCATATCGTGACCGCTTCACCCATTCTGACCTCCCTGTCTCGCCACCCCACCTTATGACCAGGGTGACAATGTCGACACTTCGCCGCAACTGGTGTCATCGCAGCTCTGGTGTGGCATAGATGGGCCGCAGGTTGCAGTGCAGCACGAACGAACGAGGTCCCTCCATGCGTCACCGCGTCGTCCTTGGCCTGGCTGCCCTGGCGTGCCTGTCTGGCATGAGTTTGTCCGCGGCGCCGGCCTGGGCGCAGTTCGGACCGGGCGGGCCGCCGGCGGTGGGCGTGGTGACGGTGGCCAAACAATCCATCACCGAGAGCGACTCGTATGTCGGCCGCATCCAGGCGGTGGACAAGGTGGACATTGTTGCGCGGGTGACGGCCTTCGTCGCCGAGCGCGATTTCACCGAGGGCGGCGAGGTGGACAAGGGCGCGCTGCTGTACCGGCTGGAGCGCGGGCCGTTCGAGGCGGATCTGCAGGCCAAGCAGGCGACGGTGCAGCAGAACGCGGCGCTGCTGCGCAACGCCACCATCACGCTCGGCCGCGCCCAGTCGCTGCTCAACACACCGGCGGGGCAACGCTCCACCGTCGATGACGGGGAGGCCAACCGTGCCAGCCAGGCGGCCCAGCTGCTGGCCGCGCAGGCGCAGCTGAAGGCCTCGCAGATCAATCTCGACTACACCGAGATCCGCGCGCCGTTCGCCGGCAAGGTGGCGCGCTCCAACGTGTCGATCGGCAACGTGGTGAGCCCTAGCTCCGGCGCGCTGACCACCGTGGTCAGCCAGGACCCGATGTACGTGCTGTTCCCGGTGGCCGAGCGCGCCGCCATCGAGCTGCGCAACCGCTATGCCGACAAAGGCGGGTTTTCCGCCGTGGTGGTGCGCCTCCGCCTGCCGGACGGCACGCTGTACCCGTTGGCCGGCCGGGTCGACTATGTCGATCCCTCGGTGGCCCAGGGCACCGACACGGTGACCTTGCGCGCGGTGATCGCCAACCCGCTGCGCACCGGCGCCAAGCCCGGCGATCCCGGCAGCCGCCCGCTGGTGGACGGCGCCTTCGTCACCGTGGCGCTCGAAGGCGCCAACCCGGTGCAGGTGCTGGCGGTTCCGCGCGCTGCGGTGCTGTCGGACCAGCAGGGCAACTTTGTCTATATCGTCGATGCCGAGAAGAAGGCGCAGATCCGCCGCGTCCGGCTCGGGCAGTCGACGCCGGAGACGGCGGTGATCCTGTCCGGCCTGGCCGAGGGCGACACGGTGATCTCCGACGGGCTGCAGCGTGTGCGGCCCGGGGCGGTGGTCAATCCGGCCCCCGCGGGTCCCGCGCCCGGATCCGCGCCCGCCGCCGCACCGACCAAGGGCTGACGCCATGTTCTCGGACGTCTTCGTCGACCGGCCACGGCTGGCCATGGTCATCGCCATCGTGACCACGCTGGCCGGCGGCATCTCGCTGACCCGCCTGCCGGTGAGCCAGTTCCCCGACATCGTGCCGCCGCAGGTGCAGGTGACCACGAGCTTCCCCGGCGCCTCCGCGGCGGTGGTGGAATCCACTGTGGCGCAGACGCTGGAGGCGCAGATCAACGGTGTGGACCGGATGATCTACATGAAGTCCAACTCGGGCAATGACGGCAGCTACTCGCTGTCGGTCAGCTTCGAGCTGGGCACCAACCCGGACATCAACACCGTCAACGTCAACAACCGCGTGCAGGCGGCGCTGTCGAAGCTGCCGGCGACGGTGCAGCAGCAGGGGGTGGTGGTTCAGAAGCGCTCCTCGGCGATTCTGGAGTTCCTGCAGTTCTACAGCGAGGGCGGCAAGCAGACGCCGCTGTTCGTGTCCAACTACGTCACCATCAACGTGCTCGACGCGATCAGCCGGGTGCCCGGGGTGGGGCAGGCGGCGCTGTTCGGCGCGCTGAACTATTCCATGCGCATCTGGTTCGAGACCGACCGGCTGCAGGCGCTGGGGCTGGTGCCCAGCGACATCATCGCCGCGATCCAGACCCAGAACGTTCAGGCGGCGGTCGGCCGCCTCGGCGCCAAGCCCACGGATGACGCGGTGTCGTTCCAGATCAACCTGCAGACCAAGGGGCGGCTGACCACGCCGGAGGAGTTCGGCAACATCATCGTGCGCGCCAACCCCGACGGCTCGGTGCTGCGGGTGCGCGACGTGGCGCGGGTTGAGCTCGGTGCCGCCAACCAGGACAGCGAGAGCCGGCTGAACGGCAACCCCGCCGTGACCATGGCGATCTATCTCGCCCCCGGTGCCAACGCGGTGCAGACCTCGGCAAGGGTCAACGCGACGCTGGACCGTCTCGCCGGGCGGTTCCCTGAGAGCATGAAGAAGGTCGTGTTCTACGACAGCTCCACCTTCGTCGCCGACACGATCGGCGAGGTGATCAGGACGCTGGGCGAGGCCTTCATTCTGGTCGTGGCCGTGGTGTTCCTGTTCCTCGGCAATCTGCGCGCCACCATCATTCCCATCATCGCCGTGCCGGTCAGCCTGATTGGCAGCTTCGCGGTGCTGCTGGCGCTGGGCTATTCGGCCAACACCGTTTCGCTGCTGGCCCTGGTGCTCGCCATCGGCATCGTCGTCGATGACGCGATCGTGGTGGTGGAGAATGTCGAGCGGGTGATCGAGGAGGAGCCGGAGCTCTCGCCGCAGCAGGCGACCAAGAAGGCGATGGCGCAGATCACCGGGCCGATCATCGCCATCACGCTGGTGCTGCTGTCGGTGTTCGTGCCGCTGGCGTTCATCCCCGGCCTGTCCGGCACGCTGTTCCGCCAGTTCGCGGTGACCATCAGTGTCGCCATGGTGATCTCGGCGACCAACGCGCTGACGCTGTCGCCCGCCCTGTGCGGCGTGTTCCTGCGCCACAGCGGGCCGCGCCGCGGCATCATGGGGCGGGTCTCGCGCGGGATCGACCGGGTGCGCGACGGCTATGCCGGCATCGTGCGCCGGGTGGTGCGCCTGGCCGTGGTGAGCCTGCTGCTGGTGGCGGTGTTCGCCGCCGGCACGCTCGGCCTGGCCAGCATCACCCCCACCGGCTTCGTGCCGGAGGAGGACCAGGGCGCGTTCTTCACCTTCGTCCAGCTGCCCGACGGCGCCTCCGTGGCCCGCACGCGCGAGGTGGTGAAGAAGGTGGAGGGGGTGTTCCGGAGCATTCCGCAGATCACCAACACGCTCTCCATCGTCGGCTTCTCGCTGCTCGACGGCGGCAACCAGAGCAACGCCGCCTTCCTGGTGGGGCGGCTGAAGCCGTTTGAGGACCGCACCGCCGTGGCGGACAGCGTGCAGGCCGTGCTCGGCCGCGTGTTCGGCGGGGTGTCGCGCATCCGCGAGGCGGTGGTGTTCCCCGCCAACCTGCCGCCGATCATCGGGCTTTCCACCGGCGGCGGCTTCGAATACCAGCTGCAGAACCTCGAAGGGCAGGACCCCGCGGAGATGAGCTCCGCCATGTTCGGCCTGATCGGCGCCGCCAACCGCGACCCGCGGCTGTCGCGCGTGTTCAGCACGTTCTCGGCCACCACGCCGTCGCTGTATCTCGACATCGACCGTGACAAGGCGCAGGCGCTGGGCCTGTCGATGACTGACGTGTTCACCGCGCTGCAGGCCACGCTCGGCGGCTACTACGTGAACGACTTCAACCTGTTCGGCCGCACCTGGCAGGTGAACATCCAGGGCGAGGCGAAGGACCGCACCGAGCTTTCGGATGTGTGGCGCATCTTCATCCGCAACCGCCAGGGCACCATGGTGCCGCTGCGCGCGATCGCCGATGCGCGCATCATCCTCGGGCCGCAGACCATCAGCCGCTACAACAACTACCGCTCCATCACCATCCTCGGCTCGCCGGCGCCGGGCGTGTCGTCGGGCGACGCGCTGGCGGCGATGGCGCAGCTTTCCAAGACCACGCTGCCGCCGGGCTATGATTTCGAATGGACCGGCACCGCCTATCAGGAGATCCAGGCCGGCGGGCAGACCGGCGCGATCCTGGGGCTTTCGGTGCTGTTCGCCTACCTGTTCCTGGTCGCGCTGTACGAAAGCTGGGTGATCCCGATCCCGGTGCTGCTGTCGGTGACGGTGGGCGTGCTGGGGGCGTTCGCGGGCCTCAAGATCGCCAGCACGCCGCTCAACCTCTATGCCGAGGTGGGGCTCGTGGTGCTGATCGCGCTTGCCGCCAAGAACGGCATTCTGATCGTGGAGTTCGCCAAGGAGCAGCGCGAGGCGGGGCTCAGCATCTTCGATGCCGCCATCGTTGGCGCCAGAACGCGGTTTCGCGCCGTGATGATGACCTCGATCGCCTTCATCCTGGGACTGGTGCCGCTGGTGTGGGCGCATGGGGCGGCCATGCTGTCGCGGCGCGCCGTGGGCTTGCCGGTGTTCGCAGGGATGCTGGCGGCGAGTTCGGTTGGCATCTTTATGATCCCGATGCTTTATACCGTGTTTCAGACTGTGCGGGAGTGGGCGAAGCGGAAGCGTTGAGAAGAAGGCAAGCACTTCTTTTTTGAAGAAAAGAAGCATAAGACTTTTGTTCGTCTGAGCGGACCTCGCTGCGGAGGGGAGCGCCGGTCGGTCAGAAAAGTTCTGTTTTTCAAAAAAGAACTGCTTCCCTCCCCTTGGATTGTGCCCAAAACGGCGTAACTTCAATGAAACCAAAGACTTCGGAGCGCATCGTCATGACCAAATTCGGCCTCGCCCAGCCCGTCCGCCGCGTCGAGGACCCCCGCCTGCTGAAAGGCCAGGGCTCCTACACCGATGACATGACACTGCCCGGCGCCTTGCACGGCATCGTGCTGCGCAGCCCGCACGCGGCGGCGAAGATCGTCGCGATGGACACGACGGCGGCCAAGGCGATCCCGGGCGTCGCCGGCGTCTATACCAGTGCCGACCTCGACGCCGACGGCATCGGCGAGCTGCCCTGCCAGGCGCTGATCAAGAACAAGGACGGCAGCGACATCCACAACCCCGGCCACCCCGTGCTGGCGCGTGGCGCCGTGCGCCATGCCGGCGACCCCGTGGCCTTCATCGTGGCCGACACGATCGAAGCCGCGCGCGACGCCGCCGAGGCGGTGATGATCGAATACGACGTGCTGCCCTCGATCACCGATCTGGGGGCCGCGCTGGATGCCGGCGTGCCGCAGGTCTGGCCGCAGGCGCCGGGCAACAAGGTGTTCGACTGGGAGATCGGCCAGAAGGACCTCACCGACGAGCTGTTCGCCAAGGCGGCGCATGTGACGCGGCTGACGGTGGTCAACAACCGCATCGTCGTCTCCTCGATGGAGGCGCGCGCCGCGCTGGCCATGTTCGAGGACGGGCGCTTCACGCTGCGCACCAACACCCAGGGCGGCTGGCTGCTCAAGCGGGTGCTGGGCGATGTGGTGTTCAAGACCGGCCAGGAAAGCTTCCGGGTGATCACGCCCGATGTGGGCGGCGGCTTCGGCATGAAGCTGTTCGTCTACGCCGAGCACGTGCTGACCTGCTACGCCGCGCGCAAGCTCGGGCGGCCGGTGAAATGGGCGTCCGAGCGCTCGGAGGCGTTCCTGTCGGACACGCATGGCCGTGACAACATCACGCTCGGCGAGATCGCGCTGGATGCGGACGGGAAGTTCCTCGCCCTGCGCACCCGCAACGTCGCCAACATGGGCGCCTATCTCTCCACCTTCGCGCCGTTCATCCCCACCGGCGCCGGCACCGGCGTGCTGGCCAGCGTCTACGGCTTCAAGGCGGTTTACGCCAACGTCATCGGCGTGTTCACCAACACCGTGCCGGTGGACGCCTATCGCGGCGCCGGCCGGCCGGAGAGCAACTACCTCGTCGAGCGGCTGATCGATGCCGCTGCGCGCGAGATGAAGATCGACCGCATCGACATCCGCCGCCGCAACATGGTCACCCCCGACCAGATGCCGCACAAGACCCCGGTCGGCAAACTGTATGACTCCGGTGATTTCCGCATCGTGCTCGACGCGGCCCTGGAGAAGAGTGACTGGGCCGGCTTCGAGAAGCGCCGCGCCGCCAGTGCGGCGAAGGGCAAGCAGCGCGGCATCGGCCTCGCCTACTATCTCGAAGCCACCGGCGGCGCGCCCACCGAGCGCGCCGAGATCCGCTTCGCCGAGGACGGATTCGTCGATGTGTTCGTCGGCACCCAGTCGACCGGGCAGGGGCATGAGACCGCCTATGTCCAGCTCACCGTCGACCAGCTCGGCGTGGACGGCGACAAGGTGCGCATCATCCAGGGCGACACCGACACCATCCCCACCGGTGGCGGCACCGGCGGCGCCCGCAGCCTGTATTCCGAGGGGCAGGCCATTCTCGCCACCGCCAGCGTGGTGATCGAAAAGGGCAAGCAGGCCGCCTCCGACGTGCTGGAAGCAGCACCCGCGGACATCGTGTTCGAGGACGGAAAATTCTCCATCATCGGCACCGACCGCGCGATCGATATCGTCACCCTCGCCACCGGCCAGCGCGCTCGCGCCAACAAGGGCGAGGACGTGGTGACGCTCGATGCCGCCGAGGTGGCCGAGATCAAGAGCCACACCTTCCCCAACGGCTGCCACATCGCCGAGGTCGAGGTCGACCCCGACACCGGCATGCTGGACGTGGTGCGCTACATCGTCATGGACGACGTGGGCAAGGCGGTGAACCCGATGATCGTGCGCGGCCAGGTGCATGGCGGCGTGGCCCAGGGCCTCGGCCAGGCGGTGATGGAGCGCACCAGCTACGACCCGGAAAGCGGCCAGCTGCTGGCAGGCTCGTTCATGGACTACGCGCTGCCGCGCGCGGACGATCTCCCGGATATCGAGGTGGATTTCGTTGAAGTGCCCTGCCTGTCCAACCCGCTGGGCGTGAAGGGTGCGGGTGAGGCCGGCGCCGTCGGCAGCCCGCCCGCGGTGATCAACGCCATCGTCGATGCGCTGACGCCGGTGGGCGTCACCCATGTCGACATGCCGGCCACGCCGGAGAAGCTGTGGAAGGCGATCGCCGAGGCGAAGGCGGCCTGATCTCCGTTTCGCATTGCATCGCCCACACGCCCCAGATATTGTCCCACCCATGGGGCAATATCTGAGGCGTTTTCATGTTGATGCTGGAGGTTCCCACCCTGGCGCAGCCGGCACCGCTGATCGACACGCTGTCGGCCTCGCTGCAGGTGTCCCGCCAGGAGTTGGCGCAGGCCAGCGGCCTGTCGCGCGACGCCGTCTCCAAGACGGCCCGCCTCAATGCGCCGGCCACGCTGGCGCGGCTGCGGGATTTCGTCGAGATCCTCAACCACGCCACCCCCTGGGCCGGCTCGATCCACCACGCCTATGCCTGGTACCGCGCCCAGCCGCTGCCCTCGTTCGGCGACCAGACCGCTGAGGACCTGGTCAAGCAGGGCCGCGCCGAGGCGGTGAAGACCTACCTGAGCCGGATCGCGGTCGGCGGCTACGCTTGAGGTTTGCGGGCCTGGTCTACCGCGCCCACAACCCGCGCTGGGCCTTCGCCCCCACGTCCGGCGAGGGCGCCGCCCGCTTCGGCGGGCGGTTCAACCCGAAAGGCATACCGGCGCTCTACACCTCGCTGCGGCTGGAAACCGCCTGGCTGGAAGCGCAGCAGGGATTCGCCTTCAAGCCCCAGCCGATGACGATGGTCGCCTACGAGGTGGATTGCGACGACGTCGCGGACCTCACCGATCCCGCCCTGCGTGCCGAGCTCGGCTGCGCCTGGGAGGACCTCGCCAGCCGCAGGCTGCCGGTGCCGAGCTGGCAGCTGGCGGAGCGGCTGATCGCCGAAGGCATCGCCGCCGCCAAGGTGCCCTGCTTCGCGGCGCGGGCCAGGCCGGACGATCTCAACCTGGTGTTCTGGCGCTGGAGCGAGGCGCCGCCGCACCGGGTGCACGCCGTCGATGCCCATGGCCGGCTGCCGAAGGACGATATCGCCTGGCGATGACACGCGTGCGGCGCGGCGTTGCCGGACTGCATCCGCCACGAAACCCTGAGTAGGGCGGATGCAATCCGCCACACCCCTGCGTCAAGACCCCACGGCAGCGGGCCAGTGAAGCAGCCCATGACCGAGATACAGCTGCAGCATCAGATGACCGGCAAGCTCGATCGGTGCCAGCTTTTCGATCGAGTCAAAATCACCGCCATACGCCGCCGTGATCTGCGCCAGGGTGCGCTGGCGCGCGATGATCAGCACCGCGCCCGCACCCGGTGGTGTGGTGGAGAACCGGAATTCCCGCGCATCGACATTGAGGCAATAGACCGGCACCGAGGGCCCGAGCCCGATGCCGATCTTGCCCGCCTCGGACCAAGAGGTCGCCGCCACCGGCATGGCCAGCAGGCCCCGCGCCGCCAAGGCGCCCTGCAGCCCCGTCCAGTCCCGCACCTGCTCCAGGCCGTTCCAGGGGGCAAACCGCACCAGCAGGACAACAATCACCGACAGCCCGACCAGCACCCCACCCGTCCAGCGTGCCGCCCGTGCCGCCCAGTCCTGCCGTTCCAGCCAGGCGCCGAGCAGCGGAAACAGCATCAGGTACCCCGGCGCCGCCCAATGGAACAGCACCTGGCGTGACCACAGCGACACCGCGGCGAACAGCAGGATCGGCGGAGCGGCCAAACATAGCGGCAGCCAGCGGCCCTGATCCCTCGGGCCGGCCCGCCACGCCTGCCACGCCACCAGCACCAGCCCGGCCCAGATCAACGGCAGCACGAACAGCGATTCACCGGCCAACGTCACGATCGGGCCGAACAGGTTGAACCGCGCCGCCGCCGCCCGGCCGCCCTGGAAGGCCAAGCTGGCCCAATGGTTCTGCAGGTTCCAGATGATGACAGGCGAAAACACGATGCCGGCCACCAGCGCCGCGACATAAGGCTGGGCCCGACGCAGCCAAAGCCGCTGCTCCCGTTGCGTGATCAGATAGACCACGGCCCCGCCGAGCGTCAGAACGGCGGTGTATTTCGAGAGCATGGCAAGGCCCGCGCACAGCCCGGCGCCGATCCACCAGCCCCAGCCACCCCGCAGCGCCTTCGTGAAACACAATGATGCTGCCAGCAGAAACGCCACCAGCGGCCCATCCGGCAGCACCCAGCCGCCGGACGAAAGGCCAAACACCGGCGAAAGCGTGAACGCGATCGCAGCCCAAACACCCGCACGCGGCGTGGACAGCGTCTCCGTCCATCTCGCCATCAGCCAGGTGGAGACCGCGAACATCGCGATGAACGGCAGCCGCACCACCCACGCCGCCTCGCTGCCGGTCACGTCGGCGATGCCGTGCGCCATCCACCAGGAGATCAGCGGATGGTCGAAATAGCCCAGCTGCAGCGGCCCGCGGCCCGCCACCACCATGTAGCTTTCATCGATGCCAAGACCGAGACCGGCTGCCATCGCCAGGCGATAGGCCGCCGATCCCAGAATCAGCCAGAGCAGCGCACGCCCGGTGGTCAGGCGGCGATGACCTTCTGGGTCTGCTCGCCGAGGCCTTCGACGCCAAGATGCATCGTCTGCCCGGCCTTGAGGAACACCGGCACAGGCTTCTTGCCCAGACCCACCCCCGGCGGCGTGCCGGTGGCGATGATGTCGCCGGGGTGCAGCGTCATGAAGTGGCTGACATAATGCACCAGGTGCTTCACCCCGAAGATCATGGTCTTGGTGCTGCCGTCCTGCTGGCGCACGCCATCGACGTCGCAGAACATCTTCAGGTTCTGCGGATCGGCGATCTCATCCTTTGTCACCATCCACGGGCCGGTCGGGCCGAACGTGTCGCAGCCCTTGCCCTTGTCCCAGGTGCCGCCACGCTCGGACTGGAATTCCCGCTCCGACACATCATTCACCACGCAATAGCCGGCGACATAGGACATCGCGTCCTCTTCCGACACGTAGCTCGCCTTCTTGCCGATGATCACGCCCAGCTCGACCTCCCAGTCGGTCTTCACCGAGTTCTTCGGGATCTTCACGTCATCGTTCGGGCCCTGGTAGGCGCCGAGCGACTTGAGGAACACGATGGGTTCCTTGGGGATGGCAGCGCCCGTCTCGGCCGCGTGGTCGGCATAGTTGAGGCCGATGCAGATGAAGTTGGTCGGCCGCGCCACGCACGGGCCGATGCGATGCGTGCCATGCACGATGGACAGCGTGTTCGGATCGAGCAGGGCAATCTCGGCCAGCTTGTTGGGCGCCAGCGTGGTGCCGTCGATGTCCTTCACAAAGTCGCTGAGGTCGCGAATGCGTCCCTCGCTGTCGAGCAGACCCGGCTTTTCCTGACCTGGGGCGCCATAACGAAGCAGTTTCATAGGGTATTCCTAAAGTTTGAAAGTTTCTTTGGTTCTTTCTATTCAAAGAAAGAACTTCTTTTTTGAAAAAAAGAAGCAAAAAACTTTTATTCGTTAGAGAGTCCAGCCACCATCGATCAGCATCGCCTGGCCGGTGACGAACTGGGCGTCGTCGCTGGCCAGGTACACCGCCATGGCGGCGATTTCGTCCGGTGAACCGAGACGTCCCATCGCCTGCCGCGCGACATAGGCGGCGCGCGAGGCCTCCACCGAGCCGAACTGCGCCGCACCGGCGGCGATGCGGTCATCCAGGCTCGGTGACTGCACCGTGCCAGGGCAGATGGCGTTGCAGCGAATGCCGGATTTCACAAAGTCGGATGCGACCGACTTGGTCAGCCCGATCACCGCCGCTTTGGTGGTGCCGTAGACGAACCGGTTGGGCGCGCCTTTAATGGAGCTGGCCGCCGAGGCCATGTTGATGATGCTGCCGGAGCCTTTGGCCACCATGCCCGGCAGGAAGGCCTGGATGGTGCGGAACATCGAGCGCACGTTGAGCGCGAAGGCGAAGTCCCACTCCGCTTCGGTGGCATCCAGCACCGTGCCCTGGTGCACGAAGCCGGCGCAGTTGAACAGCACGTCAACAGGCCCGACCTGCGCGGCCATGGCCTTGACGGCGGCTGCGTCCAGCACGTCGAGCCGCGCCACCTCGATGCCGGGCCCGGCGATCTCGCCGAGCTTGGCCTCGTTCACATCGGTGGCGAACACGCGCGCGCCCTCGGCGGCGAAGGCCAGCGCCGTGGCGCGGCCAATGCCCTGGGCGCAGGCGGTCATGAACGCGATCTTGCCCGCAAGGCGTCCCGACATCGGCGTCTCCTAGTGGTTGTTGCGGCTCTCGCCGCGCGTGGTCAGCACGTCGAGATACAGCGTCGCCGGCTCCAGGCAGGCACCCTGGCCCTGCTGCCCGACCATGCTGCGGTAGATCTCCTCCCACGGCGTCTTGTTGACCAGCACCGGCGGCGTCCATCTGGCACGCCGCGCCGCAAGCTCGCCATCGGGCAGCAGCACGTCCACCTTGCGGGTGTTGAGATCGATGCGGATCCGATCGCCGGTCTCCAGCAGCGCCAGCCCGCCGCCGATGGCGGCCTCGGGCGAGACGTTGAGGATGGACGGGGCGGCCGAGGTGCCGGACTGGCGGCCGTCGCCCATCGTCGGCAGCACGGTGATGCCGCGATCGAGCAGGGATGCCGGCGGCTGCATGTTCACCACCTCGGCGCCGCCGGGATAGCCGATCGGCCCGCAGTTGCGGATGATCAGCACGGACTGGTCCTCCACGCCGAGATCGGGGTCCTCGATGCGGGCGTGGTAGTCCTCCGGGCCTTCGAACACGATGGCCTTGCCTTCGAACACGTTGGGGCGCGACGGGTCGGAGAGAAACCGGTCGCGGAACGCGGCATCGATCACGCTGGTCTTCATCACCGCACTGTCGAACAGATTGCCGGACATGACGACATAGCCGGCGCTGGCCTTCAGCGGCTGGTCATAGGCGCGGATCACGTCGCGATCCGGTGGCAGAACGCCCGCGAGATTCTCGCCCAGCGTCCGCCCCGTAACAGTCATGGCCGCCGGATTGAGCCGCCCCGCGTCGAGCAGTTCCTTCATCACGGCCGGCACGCCGCCAGCGCGATGGAATTTCTCGCCGAGATACCGCCCCGCCGGCTGGCAATCCACCAGCAGCGGCACATCCGGCCCCAGCCGCTGCCAATCGTCGAGCGTATGATCCACCCCCATATGCCGCGCGATCGCCACCATATGGATCGGACAGTTCGACGAAGCCCCCAGCGCCGCCGCCGCCACCACCGCATTTTCGAACGCGGCCTTGGTCATGATGTCGCTGGGCCGCAGATTCTCATGCACCATGCCCACAATCCGACGCCCCGTCTCGAACGCCATCTGCCCGCGCTCACGATACGGCCCGGGAATCGCCGCACACCCCGGCAGCGACATCCCCAAAGCCTCCGCCAGCGAATTCATCGACAGCGCCGTGCCCATGGTGTTGCAGTGCCCCACCGAAGGCGCCGACGCGCACACCATATCCATGAACTGGTCGTAGTTGATCTTGCCCTGCGCGTAGAGCCGGCGCCCCTCCCACACGATGGTGCCGGAGCCTGCCAGCCGCCCCTCATGCCACCCATCCAGCATCGGCCCGCCAGACAGCACGATGGCCGGAATGTTCACCGTCGCCGCCCCCATCAGGCAGGCCGGCGTGGTCTTGTCGCACCCGGTGGTCAGCACCACGCCATCGATGGGGTAGCCGTGCAGCACCTCCACCAGCGACAAATAGGCGAGATTGCGATCCAGCGCCGCCGTCGGCCGCTTGCCGGTCTCCTGAATCGGATGGATCGGAAACTCCAGCGGAATCCCCCCCGCATCCCTGATCCCGTCCCGCACCCGCGTCGCCAGATCCATGTGATGCCGGTTGCACGGCGACAGATCCGAGCCCGTCTGCGCAATCCCGATGATCGGCTTGCCGCCCTGCAGCTCCTCGCGCGTCAGCCCGAAATTGCAGTAGCGCTCCACATACAGCGCCGTCATAGCCGGATCATGAGGGTTGTCGAACCACCGGCGGCTACGCAATGTCGGCCGGAAATCGTCGTGGTTCTCAGCCATGATATCGCTCCCTCACGCTTTGGCGGGACGTTAGGCCAGGAGTGTGCTCCGGGCAATCTTGCGGGTCCGGGCGACACCGACCCGGACCCGACACGATCAGTAACTCGCCGGATCGATCACGTTCTGGGCCGCATTCCCCAACGCCGCCGCCATCGTCTCCGCCGACTTCCGCCGAATATCCTCCCAAGCCTCCGGCGTATAAAACGCCGAATGCGGCGTCACGATCAGCCGCCCTTCCAGCCACGCCTCCCGCGCCCGATACGCCCGCATCAGCGACGGCAACGGCTCCACCGGTGGCTCCACCGGAATCACATCCAGCCCCGCCCCCGCGATATGCCCCGACCGCAACGCCGCCTCCAGCGCATCGATATCGATGATCCGCCCCCGCGCCGTGTTCACCACCACCGCGCCCTTCGGCAGCAACGCCAACTCCCGCGCCCCGATCATGTCGATCGTCTCCGGCGTCTGCGGCGTATGGATGCTCAGCACGTCCGACTGTGCGAGCAGCTCATCCAAAGTCTTCGCCCGCCGCACCCCGATCGCCAGATCCGTGCCGTTCGGCTTCAGCGTGTCATAGAACACCACATCGAACCCGAACGCCTTCGCCCGCAGCGCCACGGCCGTGGCAATCCGCCCGAGCCCGACAATGCCGAACACCTGCACCGAATTGCGCCGCAGCAGCGGCGAACGCACCGGCACCCACTCCAGCGGCTCCGGCCGCGCCTGCGTCTCGTGATGCAGCAGAATCCCCCGCCGCAGCGCCAGCACCAGCGCCATCGCGTGATCCGCCACCTCCATCGTCCCGTAATCCGGCACGTTGCACACCAGCACGTTGTTGGCCGCACACCAGGCCCGGTCCACCCGGTCATACCCCACGCCCATCCGCACCACCGCGCGCAGCTTGGGAAACCGCTGCAGCACCGAACCCGGCGCCCACTGCCGGAACACCATCAACCCCTCGACCTCATTGCAATCCGCCTGGTCCAGATCCTCGATCCGCTCCACATCGCGCATCACAATCCTGGTTCCCGGCGGGAACACCTCACGCTCCACGCTGTCATCGTCATACATGCGTTCGGGATACAAAACAGTCACGCGGGGTCTCCTCGGCTTGCGCGCGTCATCGGGCCCGTTCACTTTCCACCCAACAACGGAGGAAGACCATGTCCATGAACGGCGCCGAAAGCCTGGTGCACACCCTTCTCGCCAGCGGGGTCGACACCTGCTTCGCCAATCCCGGCACCTCCGAGATGCATTTCGTCGCAGCGCTGGACCGGATTCCCGGCATGCGCTGCGTCCTCGGCCTGTTCGAAGGCGTCGTCACCGGCGCCGCCGACGGCTACGCCCGCATGGCAGGCAAACCAGCCGCGACACTTTTGCATTGCGGCCCCGGCCTCGCCAACGCGCTGGCCAACCTCCACAACGCCCGCCGCGCCCACAGCCCCGTCGTCAACTGCGTCGGCGACCAGGCCACCTACCACCGCGCGCTCGACGCGCCGCTGACCGCCGACACCGAAGGCTTCGCCCGCGGCGTCTCCGCCTGGGTCCGCACCGCCAGCCGCGCCCGCGATGTCGGCAGCGACGCCGCGGTCGCCGTCCAGGCCGCCCGTACCGGCAACGGCCAGATTGCCACCCTCATCCTCCCCTCCGACACCTGCTGGGACGACGGTGGCCTCGTCGCCGCCCCCCTCCCGGTGCCGACCCCGCAGATCGCCGCCCCCCACATCATCGCCCAGGTCGCCCGCGTCCTGCGCTCCGGCGAACCGGTCATGTTCATCCTCGGCAA
Organism: Rhodospirillales bacterium; assembly: GCA_037445025.1. GTDB lineage: Bacteria > Pseudomonadota > Alphaproteobacteria > Acetobacterales > Acetobacteraceae > CAIQQQ01. The sequence continues at coordinate 67,828 of JBBILI010000009.1, read as the reverse complement.
CTCCGCCCTGCGCGCCGCCCCCATCGCCTCCGCCCACGCCATCGCAGCCGCCACCGGCGCGCGCTTCCTCGCCCAGACCTCCAACGCCCGCATCGAACGCGGCGCCGGCCGCCACGTCATCGACCGCGTGCCCTATCCGGTCGATCAGGCCGTCGCCGCCCTCGCCGGCGTCAAGCACGTCGTCCTCGTTGGCGCCCAGCCCCCCGTCGGCTTCTTCGCCTATCCCGGCAAGCCCGGCCTGATGTACCCGCCGGACGCTGAGGTCCACGTCCTCGCCCGGGTCGAGCACGACCTCCCCGGCACCCTCGCCGCCCTCGCCGACGAACTCGGCGCCCCCCAGGTGCAGGCCCTGCCCACCCCGGCCCAGACCGTCGCGACCGGCACCGTCACCAGCGAATCGCTCGGCCGTTCGATCGCCGCCCTGCTGCCGGAGGATGCGATCGTCGCCGACGAAAGCGTCAGCTTCGGCCGCGGCCTCTACCCCGGCACCCACGGCGCCGCCCCGCATGACTGGATCCAGCTCACCGGCGGCGCCATCGGCGAAGGCATGCCGCTCGCCACCGGCGCCGCCGTCGCCTGCCCTGACCGCCGCGTCGTCAACCTCCAGGCCGACGGCTCGGCGATGTACACCGTCCAGGCCCTCTGGACCCAGGCCCGCGAGCGCCTCAACGTCACCACCATCATCCTCGCCAACCGCAAATACGCCATCCTGCTCGGCGAGCTCGCCGGCGTCGGCGCCAACCCCGGCCGCACCGCGCTCGACATGATGGACCTCGGCAACCCCGACCTCGACTGGGTCAAAATCGCCAACGGCATGGGCGTCGAAGCCGCCCGCGCCGAAACCATGGACCAGTTCAACGACCTCTTCTCCACAGCCAACCGCCGCAACGGCCCGTTCGTCATCGAACTGGTCATCGAATGAAAGTTTCTTTGGTTCTTTCTTTTTAAAGAAAGAACTTCTTTTGTTGAAACAAAAGAAGCAAAAAAACTTTTAAACGTTGGGGTACGCACGGGCGACGCCTTACCGCAGTGCGGAAGGCGCTGGCCCGCTGAGGGTGATACTTCGTCGGAATGCTTCAGGCACAACCGGCACCCCGCCAGCCACCGGCCATTGCACGGGATCAAAATGCGCGTCGGCAGGAACCGGCCCGGCCTCTACCACCACCGCCGCGGGCGCAGGCACCAGCAACCCGGCCTCAATCCCCAACATCCGGCACAACGGCGCCAGAACCCGCCGCGCCTGCGGCGCCGCCGCCAGCAACGCCACCATCTCCGGCTCCGCCAGCAACACCCTGATCTGCGCGGCAAAACACGCCGCCTGATACGGCACCAGCCTCACCAGCCACGCAAACCCACACGGCAACCCAGCCGGCCCCCGATGCGACCGCAAACCCCCAACCCGAGACCCAACCTCCACCCGAACCACCAGCCGCCCCGCCCGAAGCCGCGCCAGCAGCCGCAAAATCCGCCCTTCCACAAGCTGCAACCGCTGCCAAACCAGCACAATCATCGCAGCCGCCATCATCCCCCCGGCAATCCGTGCCGCCACCACCCGCCGCAACCCATCCAGGGCCAGCGCAAAACGGTCAGCAACAGAAAGGGTTTCAAGGGCGTTCATGAACGAAACCAGAACACAACACGCGACCGCTCGCAACTCAGGAATACCCCGTAGCCCGCATCACGCTCGGGCGATGCGCGCCTACTTCAGCAGCGGCGCAATCTTATCCAACCCCGCCTGCACACAAGGCTCATCCACCCCCGGCGACCCCGACGCCCCCACACCGCCGATCACCTCATTGCCGATCTTGATCGGCAGCCCCCCGGGAATGGCAATCACATTCGGCAACGTCACCTGCTGGCGCACCACCGGGTTCCCATCGGCAAACCGCTTGGCGTATTCGGTGGTGGACATCCGAAAACTCATCGCCGTGTAAGCCTTGCGCCGCGCATTCTCCACCGTATGCGGCGCCGACCCATCCCCCCTGATCGCCACAATCGTCTCCCCGGCCGCATTCACCACGACAGCTGATTCCGGATACCCCTTGGCCACACACGCATCGATCGAAGCCTGCGCCAGCTCAACCGCCAGCGCCTGCGGCAGAACATGATGCACCGGCAACTCGGCGCGGGCGGGCCCGGTGAGACAGAGCCCGGCCAGGCCGGTCAGAACGATGCGGATCATGGCGTATGCTTCCCCGAAATAATTGATGTTGGCCGGATCACGCTATCACAGGCACCACGATGCATAGCATCGTCGTCGGCGCATCGATATCGAAACACTGTCGGATCGTCGCGAACGAAGGCCATGGCAGAGAGCGCTGAGCATCCGTGTCAGCGAACACTGCGTTGCCCGCGTTGTCCGGCGATCTGGGGAGAAGACCACAATGGCGGTCTTTGTCATCTGCCACGGCGCATGGTCCTCGGCCTGGGCCTGGAAGAAAATCCGTCCGCTGCTGCGAGCGGCTGGTCATGAGATCCTCACGCCGACCTACACCGGGCTCGGCGAGCGGGCGCACCTGACCGGGCCGAGGGTGGATCTGGATCTGCATATCCAGGATGTGGTCTCGGTCATCGAATACGAGGACGTCCAGGATTTCGTTCTGGTCGGGCACAGCTATGGCGGAATGGTGGCAACCGGTGTGGCCGATCGCGTGCCCGAACGGGTGCGTCATCTCGTCTATCTCGATGCGTTCGTCCCGCAGCATGGCCAATCGCTGAACGATCTTCGGCTGGCGGGCGGGGCGGTCGCCCATGTGGGAGTCGAGGGATGGCTGGCCCCTCCCAATCCCTCGCCTGCGGACACGTCACCCGAGGACATGGCGTGGCTTGCGCTACGGCGACGGCATCAGCCGATCCGCACCTTCACCCAGAAGCTGCATCTGCAGACCGGGGCGCCGTCGCTCCCGAGAACCTATATCTATGGCGCGCGCAAGGACGGGGTGGACCATTTCCGACAATTTGCAGAGCGGGCCAAGGCTGACCCGGCCTGGTCTTTTTACGAGCGTGACTGGAGCCACAGCCCGAACGTGACCGCCCCGGAGCCCTTGGCCCAACTTCTCGCGGAGATCGCGGCACACCCGCGGTCTCCCTGACCAGAATCGGGGCAACCCTCACGGATGAAAGTTTTTTGGTTCTTTTTTTCAAAAAAGAACGCCTTTCTTGCGGCCTTCAAACCCCCACCACATCCCGCGCCCCGGAAGCCCGCGCCGCAAAGCTCTCCGGCACCTCACGCCCCGCATCCGTATAAGCCCGCCGCAACGCCTCCACATTCGGCCCAAAGATCGTCGGTCGGTTCGCCACCGCCCAGTCATAGGAAGCCTTCACCGTCTCCAGCGACCCCTGAAACCGCGGCGCCACATACCGCGCGAACAGCTCGTAGCTCCGCCACGTCTGCTCCCGGTTCGCCCAGTCATGCGCCCGGAACATAAACCCGCCGAACCCGCCATCGCTGCAGTCGATCAGGTTCTGAATCCCCGCCGCCACCGTGTCCGGCGACCCCACCAGCGTCGTCCCCGCCTTCACCCCATCCGTCAGCGGATCCTGCGAACGCCCGGGCGGCCGCCCCAGCGCATCCTCGAAATACGTCACCGTCTCCGCCCGCTCGCCCGCCTTCACGTCCCGCAGCGCCGTCGCGTCATCCTCGGCCACATGCACATTCATCACCATCCGCCAGTCCCGCCGATGGATCGTCCGCCCATGCGCCGCCGCCGCCTCCTCGGCGATCCGCCACTGCCCGGCAATCGCCTGCGGCCCACCGGGCATCCCCGCCCCAAGCGACAGAATCCCCACCCCATGCTTCCCCGCCGCCGACGGCCCCGCCGGAGTCAACGTCGAAGCCACCGCAATCGGAAAACAAGGGTCGCTGTACGGCGCCAGATGCAGCCGCGCCTCACGCATCTCGAACCAGTCCGTCTTCATCGTCACCGGCGCCTCACAGCGCAGCAGCGCCATGATCGCCGTCAGACTCTCATCCATCCGCCGCCGCTGCGTCGCCGGCTCAATCCCCAGCATATACGCGTCCGAAACCAACGCCCCCGGCCCGCACCCCAGCATCGCCCGCCCGCGCGTCATATGGTCCAACTGCACCCAGCGCTGCGCCACCAGAAACGGATGATGATAGGGCAGGGAGGTCACGCCCGACCCCAGCATGATATGTTTCGTCCGCTGCGCCGCCGCCGCAATCACCAGCTCCGGCGCCGCAATGATCTCCCACCCCGCCGAATGATGCTCGCCAATCCAGGCCTCGTCATAGCCAAGATAATCAAGCCACTCGAGCATCTCGACATCCCGCGCCAGCGCCAGCGTCGGATTGTCCCCAACGCGATGAAACGGCGCCAAAAAAATGCCAAACCGCATACCCCGCCGCGCCATCGCTGCCGTCCCCCAGCTGATCCCGCGCAAGTCTGGCCAGTTTGGCGCGGGTGGGCAATCGGAGAAGGCAAGCAAGCGCTGGGCTCCGCCCAGACCCGCATCGTGCGAAGCACGTGCTTCGCACGAGGGGGCCGAGCCCCTGGACCTCTCCATTGAAGTGGGTTTGAGGTCAGAGAGGGGGGCAACCCGGGTCGTGATGAAGGCCTCGATTGCCCCCCTCTCTGACCTCAAACCTGCTTAAACGAAAAGGGTCCAGGGACTCCGTCCCTGGCGGGTGCGGGCGGAGCCCGCCGCTTGCTTGCCTGCCTCCGATGACCCGCTCACGCCGAACCGCCCAGCACCAGTTCGCGGATCCGCACGGGGTCGGACTGCTCCATCACGCTGCGCGCGAACCGCACGCACTCATCCATGTTGGCGGCCCGCACCGCCTGCTTCACCCGCGGCACCGAGGACGCGTTCATGCTGAAGCTGCGCAGCCCCAAGCCCAGCAGCAGCGGCATCAGCTTCGGGTTGCCGCCCATTTCGCCGCACACCGAAACCGGCATTCGCATCCGCAGCGCCGCCTCGGTGGCGAACTGCACCAGCCGCAGCACGGCCGGGTGCAGCGGGTCGTAGAGATGCGCCACATCCGCATCCCCCCGATCCACCGCCAGCGTGTACATCGACAGATCATTGGTGCCGATGGCAAAGAAATCCGCCTCCAGCGCCAGCGCATCGGCCGACAGCGCCGCACCGGGGGTTTCGATCATGATGCCCAGCGGCGGCAGCGTCTCCGGCAGCCGCTCGCCGCGGCGCCGCAGCCGCCGCGCCACGCGTTCATAGATGTCCCGCGCCTGGCGCACCTCCGCCACGTTGGTCACCATCGGCAGCAGCACCCGCGTCGGCCCCGCATGCGCCGCCCGCAGAATGGCCGCCAGCTGCGTCTCGAACAGCTCGGTCTGCCGCAGCAGCAGCCTGATCCCGCGCAGCCCCAGTGCGGGGTTCTCGTCGGTCACCTCCGGCACGATCCCCTCGGCCTGCAGCGCCGCGATATCCTTCTCCCCCCCCCAGTCCAGCACCCGGATCGTCACCGGATCCCCCGCCATCGCCTCGATGACGGATCGATACGTCTCCGTCTGCTCCCCCTCGTCGGGCAGCGTCTCGCGGTTCATGAACAGAAACTCGCTGCGCAGCAGCCCGATCCCCGCAGCGCCGGACTGCGCGATCAGCGGCAGCTCGGCCGGTATCTCCAGATTGGCCTGCAGCTCCACGGTATGGTGATCCGTCGTCGTCGCCGGCAGCCGCCGCAGCCGCGCCAGCTTCTGCTGCTCGCGCGCGAACGCCGTCACCGCGCGCCGCGCCGCCGCCAGCGTCTCGGTGGAGGGATTGACCACCACCGTCCCCGCCGCCCCGTCGATCACCACCATCTCGCCAGGACGCGCCGCCTGGCTGAGCCCCGCCACCCCCAGCACCGCCGGCACCCCCAGCGCCCGCAGCATGATGGCGGTATGCCCGTCCGACCCGCCTTCATCGGTCGCCACCCCCGCCAGCCGCGACGGATCGAGCAGCGCCGCGTCCGCCGGCCGCAGGCTCTCCACCACCAGCACCGCCCCTTCGGGCAGCGCCGTGAACGAGCGGAACGGCGTCTGCGTCAGGTTGCGCACCAGCCGCCGGCCGATCTCGCGCACCTCGTCCGCCCGCCGCTGCAGCCCGGACGGATCGTCATCCCCCGGCATCGCCATGATCGCCGCCGCAATCGCGTCGGTCTCGTCGATCACCGCCGTCTCCGCCGTCACCAGCGTCTCGCCGATCCGCCGCCGCGCCCCGCGCACCAGCCGCGACGGCCCGATCATCTGCAGATACGCGTCCAGCAGCGGCGCGATCTCGGCCTGGCTGTCCTCCGGCAGATTGCCCAGCCGCGCCCGCAGCTTCAGCAGCTGCTTGCGCGACTGCGCGATGGCGGCATCCAGCCGCGCCGTCTGCGACTGTGTGTCCACCGCCTGGATCTTCTGGCGAGTCACCACAGCCACCGCCTCGGCCACGCCGAACACCGGCCCGATCGCCACCCCCGCCGAAACCGGGATGCCGATCAGCTTGCGTTCCGCATCCGCCGGTGGCTTGCGCGGTCGGCTGCGACGTTCCGGCTGTTCAGTCCCGTTCATCGAAGCCAGCCTCAACCAGGGCGGACAGCGCCTCCAGCGCCTCCTTCGCGTCCCAGCCCTCGGCGCGCAGTTCGATCGAGCTGCCCAGGCCGGCGCCCAGCATCATCAGCCCCATGATCGAGCGGGCCGACACATCCTGCCCATCCTTGATGACATCGACCGAGGCACCGAACCGCTCCGCCAGCGCCACGAACTTCGCCGCCGCCCGCGCATGCAGGCCGCGGCGGTTGCAGATGGTCAGCGTGCGGCGAATGACGGACGCGTCGGATCCCGAACCCAGATTCCCGGTATCAGGATCGCTCACCCACAGTTCCCGTTCACCTTGGCCACCGGCAGCACATGCGAGGCGGCGGCGATGTATTTCCGCCCCGCGGTCTGCGCGCAGTCCACCACCTCGGACAGCGGCTGCGCCGAGCGCACCTTGGCGAGCTTGACCAGCATCGGCAGATTGACCCCCGCGATCACCTCGACCCCGGCGCGGTCCATCTGCGAAATCGCGAGATTGCTGGGCGTGCCGCCGAACATGTCGGTCAGCAGCACCACCCCATCCCCGGTGTCCACCTGCTCGATGCAGTTATGGATCTCCGTCCGCCGTCCCTCGATGTCGTCATCGGGGCCGATGCACACGGTGCACACATTCCGCTGCCGCCCCACCACATGCTCCATCGCCGCCCGCAGCTCCTCGGCGAGCCGGCCATGGGTGACCAGTACGAGACCGATCACGAGAGGCCGCCCACAGCAGGCACGGGGGCCGCCTCGGTCCGTGAGGACGGTTGGTTCCGCGAGCGTTCGGCGAAGCCCTCTCGGGCAAGTTCACGATGGGTAATTGTCACGCGCCAGCCTGTCCGGATGAGAGTCGCTGCCAGCTTCTCGATGATGTGAACCGATCGGTGCCGGCCACCCGTGCAACCAATCGCGACCGTAGCATACTTCTTGCCCTCTTGTACGAACCTCGGCAAGAGCAGCCCAAGAAGACCTTCGATGCGTCCAAAGAATTCCGCGAAATCGGAATCCGCCTCCACATAATCGCCAACCGCCGAATCAAGTCCGGTCAATGGTTTGAGTGCCGGATCATAATGTGGATTGCGAAGAAACCGCGCGTCGAACACCAGATCCGCCTCACGCGGCAATCCGCCGGGAAATCCAAACGAGATCAGCGAAACCGCCAGCGGCGGCCCGGACGACGCACCATCGCCGGCAAACCGCGCCTCGATCAGCTGCCGCAGACCCGCCAACGGCAGGTCCGTCGTGTCGATCACCAGATCCGCCGCCTCCTGCAGCATCCCGATCAGCGCCCGCTCCGCCGCGATGCCCGATGTCACCAGCCCCGCCGGCGCCAGCGGATGCCGCCGCCTCGTCTCGGTGAACCGCCGCAGCAGCGCCTGCTCATCCGCCGTCGCGAACAGCAGCTCCACCCGCAGCCCCGGATTCGCCCGCAGCCGCGCCAGCGTCGACAGCACCTGCTCCGCCCGGAACCCGCGTGAGCGTGCATCCACCCCCACGGCAATGCGCGGCGCCACACTGGCCGGCCCCGCAGAGGGGTCCGCCCGCGCCACCATCTCCTCGATGAAGGTCAGCGGCGGATTGTCGATCGCCTCGAACCCGATATCCTCCAGCGCCCGCAGAATCGAGGCCTTGCCCGCGCCCGACAGCCCGCTCACCAGCACCACACGCTGCCGCGCGTCACTCACGAGACGCCCCCACCACCTGCGCCACCCGCCCCAGCGCGCCATCCAGCGCCAGCCGCACCCGCAGCGCCGCCGAAGCCCCACGCGGATCGAGCCGCACCATCGGTATCCCCAACCCCTCATGCCGGGCCGGCCGCGGCAGCCGTTCCGCCGCCGGGTCCAGCGTCACCGCCAGCGCCAGCTCGGCCGACTCCGCATGCGCCAGCCGGAACACGCCCAGCCCGCGCACCTCCAGCAGCCCGGCCAACGCCGCCGGCGCCCGGGCCGTCCGCCCCTCGATGTCCACCCTGTCATCCGCCACCAGCACGAAGCCGTACTCCAGCAGTTGCAGCACGAGATCGGACTTGCCACAGCCAGGCGGACCCAGCAGAAGCACCCCGGCCCCGTCCCGTGCCACGCAGCTCGCATGAACCTGCATAGCGCGAGAACATGGGGTTTTGCGGCGCACAAGAAAAGAGGCAACTTTGTGGCGATAACCTCCGAGGCGTTTCCCTTCCGGGCCGACATCAGCGCAGCCGCGACCAGGCTCGCCGGCCATGTCCGCCACACACCCCTCCTCACTCTCGAACCGGACGAGCTGGGCCTGGGTTCCCCCGTCACCCTCAAGCTCGAGCTGCTGCAGCACGCCGGCAGCTTCAAGCCGCGCGGCGCCTTCAACCGCATCCTCTCCGCGCCGGCGCTGCCGGCCTCCGGCGTCATCGCGGCGTCCGGCGGCAATCACGGCGCCGCCGTCGCCTACGCCGCCAGCCGACTCGGCCTGCGCTGCGAGATCTTCGTCCCCGAGCTCGCCTCCGCCGCCAAGCGCCGCCTCATCGAAAGCTTCGGCGCCACCCTCATGGTCGGCGGCGCCACCTACGCCGAAGCCCTCGCCGCCAGCCGCGCCCGCCAGGCCGAAACCGGCGCCCTTGAGATCCACGCCTACGACCACCCCGCCGTGCTCGCCGGCCAGGGCACCACCGCGCGCGAGTTCCAGGCCGAGGCTCCGAACCTCACCCATATCCTGGTCGCCGTCGGCGGCGGCGGCCTGATCGGCGGCATGGCCGCCTGGTATCGCGGCGACACCACGCTGGTCGCCGTCGAACCGGAAGCCTGCCCCTGCCTGCACGACGCCCTGGCCGCCGGCCGCCCGGTGCCCGCAGCCGTCGGCGGCATCGCCGCTGACGCGCTCGGCGCCCGCCAGGCCGGCGCCGCCATGTTCCCGCTCGCCCAGGCCTATGTCGAAGCCTCCGTGCTGGTCGCCGACTCCGCCATCGTCGCCGCCCAGCGCCTGCTGTGGCAGCGCCTGCGGCTGATCGCCGAACCTGGCGGCGCCACCGCGCTGGCAGCCCTGCTCAGCGGCGCCTTCGTGCCGCCGGAGGGTGCGCGCGTCGGCGTGCTGGTGTGCGGGGGGAATACGGATCCAGCGCAAGCAAGAGAGTGGTAGAAAGCGCTTCTTTTCTGAAGAAAAGAAGCAAAAGACTTTCACACGTTTGAGTGGAGCTCTCTCCGGAGGAGGGCGTCAGCCGATCAAAAAGTTTCTGGTTCTTTTTTCAAAAAGAACTACTTGTTGAACTTTCTGACCGCCTCCGCCCGCCCGCCACGCCCCAACAACGTCACCCCATCCCCCGCATGCACGCGCGTCGCCGGCGCCGGCCGCTCCACCCCCACCCGACCGGCCCGCTCGATCGCAATGATCAGAAACTGCCCCGGCACCGCGCTCTCGATCTCCTGCACCGTCCGCCCGCAGAACGCGCTGCCATCCTCCACCGCCACCACCTCCAGCTCCAGCCCCAGCGCCTGCAGCGACGCCTCCATCTGCGCCCGCCGCTCGTTCACCTCGCCCAGCCGCGCCAGACTCGGATACAGAATCAGTGACGCCGCCATCGCCGCCCCGATATGCGTCGGCATCACCACCGAATTGGCCCCCGCCTGCAACAACTTCCGCTCGGTTGCCGGAAACTCCGCTCGCGCAATGATCTGCACCGAAGCGTTCAGGCTCCGTGCCGACAGCGTGATGAACACGTTCAACGCATCCGACGGCACCACGCTCGCCAAGGTCCGCGCCCGCCGTATCCCCGCCTGCTCCAGCACCGCCTCGTCGCTGGCATCCGCCTGCAGGCACAGAAACCCCATCGCCTTGGCTTCCGCACACCGCTCGGCGTTCGGCTCGATGATCACGAACCGCATCCCGCCCGACCGCAGCTCCCGCGCCAGCTGCAGACCGATCCGCCCAAACCCGCAGACGATCGCATGCGAATCCAGCTCCTCGATATCGCGGGTCATGCGCTTGCCTCCCAGGATCGACCGAACCTGCTCCAGCGTGATGAACTGCACCAGCGCGCCGGTCAGAAAGATCATGCCGGTGCAGCCGGTGAAGATCAGCAGCGTGGTGATGGTGCGCAGCGCCGTGGTGTCCACCGCGTGCACCTCGCCATAGCCCACGGTGAACACGGTGATCACCACCATGTAGAACGCGTCGCCCAGGCTCCAGCCCTGCTGCACATAGGCGAAGGTGGCTATCACACCCACGCCCACCACGAACATCACGCCCAGCGCCAGATTGCGCAGCGGCGAGTCCGTGAGGCCGGTCATCGCAACGCGAGCTGCACGCCGAGCAGCAGCAGCCCCGCAAAGAAGCAGCGCCGGAACAGGGCAGGGGCGATGCGCGTGCGCAGCCAGGTCCCCGCGAACATCCCCCCCAGCACCGGCACCAGCGCCACCGCCGAGCCGATCAGCACCGCACGGTCGAAGGCGCCGCCGCTGAACAGGTCCACCGCCAAGGCGAGCGTGGAGACGGTGAACGACAGGCCCAGCGCCTGGATCAGATCCTCGCGGTCGAGCCCGATGCCCTGCAGATACGGCACCGCCGGAATCATGAACACCCCCGTGGCGGCCGTCACCAGCCCTGTGGCCACCCCCACCACCGGCCCCAGCCAGAGCTCCACCCGCACGGCAATCCGCGGCCGCCGGTCGAGCAACCCCAGCGCCGCATACAGCGCCAGCACCACGCCCAGACCCACCCTGGCATGGCCCGAACTGTCGCCGGCCAGCGTGCCGTGCCCCAGCCACGACCCCGCCAATATCCCCACCAGCATCGGCCACAGCCGGCGAAGCAGTGCACGGAAATCCGGGCCTGCCGCAAGCTGCCACACATTGGTGACCGTCGAAGGCACCACCAGCAGGGCCGCCGCATGCGCCGGCAGCATCACCAGCCCCAGCAGCCCCACCCCCACCGCCGGCAGCCCCAGCCCGATCATGCCCTTGACGAAGCCGGCCAGCAGAAACACCGCCGTGGGAACCGCGACATCCGTCATGTCACCAGCGCGCCGCCATCGACCGCCAGGATCTGCCCGGTGATATGCCCGGAGGCCGCGGAGGCGAACAGCAGCGCCACCCCCTTCAGGTCATCCGGCCCGCCCAGCTTGCCCAGCGGCGTCCGCGCTGCAAACGCCTCGCCATGCTTCTCCAGGGTCCCCCGCGTCATCTTCGAGGGAAACCACCCCGGCGCGATCGCATTGACGGTGATGCCGTGCTTTCCCCATTCCGAGGCCAGCGCCCGGGTGAAGTTCACCACCCCGCCCTTGGAGGTGTTGTAGGCGATGGTGCCGAGCGACCCCGTCTGGTTGCCCTTCAACCCCGCCACCGACGCGACATTGACGATCCGCCCCCGCCGGGCCGGGATCATCGCCGTCCGCCCCACCGCCTGCGTGAGGTAGAACACCGCGTTGAGATTGAGGTCCATCACCCGCAGCCAGGCCTCCTGCGTGTGCTCCTCGGCCGCCGCCCCCCAGCTCGCCCCGGCATTGTTGACCAGGATGTCGATCCGCCCGGCGCGCGCCATCACCGCATCCGTCAGCGCCTGCGCCGCTGCGGGATCGCGCAGATCGGTCGCCACCGCGAACGCGACCACGCCGAGCCCCGCCAGATGCGCCACCGCGTCGTCCAGATCCGCCTGCTTGCGCGACGCCAGCGCGATCGTGGCGCCGAATTCACCCAGCGCCTCGGCAATCTGCAACCCCAGTCCGCGCGATCCTCCCGTCACCAGGGCCACCTGGCCGGTCAGATCGAACAGCTCCCGCAACGCCCCCATCGTCCCACTCCATGCTGCGTTGCAACCGCTGCCTTGCTCTTGGCAGTTTCTTATGGAACATCCGGTTATGCGGCAAGCGACGCGGCCTCCGCGGTCGGACCGTCACCACGGAATCGGGGTTGGATTCGCATGCTCTACGCTCTCTACGAAATGCAGCGCGCCGGTCTGGCGCCGATGCGCGCCCTGGCCAACTCGGCCCTCTCCGTGCTCGACATGCCGTTCAACCCGCTGCGCCCCACCCCGGTCGGCCGCCTCGCCGCCGCCGCGCTCGACAGTTTCGAACACACCACCCGCAGCTTCGGCAAACCCGCCTTCGGCCACACCGAAACCGAGATCGACGGCCGCAAGGTCGCCGTCACCGAGGAGATCGCGATGTCGCTCCCCTGGGGCGACCTGCGGCATTTCCGCCGCGACACCCACTGTGCGAACGATGCGAAGCTGCTCCTCGTCGCCCCCATGTCCGGCCACTACGCCACCCTGCTGCGCGGCACCGTCGCCGCCTTCCTGCCCGACCACGACGTCTACATCACCGACTGGCGGGACGCGCGCGAGATGCGTCTCTCCGGCCCCGGGTTCGACCTCGACTCCTATGTCGAATACGTCATCGCCTTCCTGCGCCATCTCGGGCCCGACACACATGTCATCGCCGTCTGCCAGCCCGCCGTGCCGGTGCTGGCCGCCGTCTCGGTGATGAACGAACGCGAGCCCGACGCCGCCCCCCGAAGCATGACCCTCATCGGCGGCCCGATCGACACGCGCGAAGGCCCCACCGAGGTCAACAACTTCGCCAAGAAGCACGACATGGCCTGGTTCGAGGGCACCGTCATCCAGCGCGTGCCGTTCGGCTATCCCGGCTTCATGCGCCGCGTCTATCCCGGCTTCCTCCAGCTCGCCGGCTTCATGGCCATGAATCTCGACCGGCACATGGACGCGCACTGGAAGATGTTCATGCATCTCGTCGAAGGCGACGGCGAGCCGCTGGAATCCAAGCGCGCCTTCTACACCGAATACCGCTCGGTGATGGACCTCTCCGCCGAGTTCTACCTCGAAACCATCCAGGCCGTGTTCCTCGAACACCGCCTGCCGCGCGACCTGTTCACCTATCACGGCGACCGTGTCGATCCTTCCGCCATCACCCGCACCGCCCTGCTGACCATCGAAGGCGAGCGTGACGACATCTCCGGCATCGGCCAGACCCGCGCCGCCCACAAGCTGGTCCGCAACCTGCCCGAGTCGATGAAGGCGCACCACGAACAGGAAGGCGTCGGCCATTACGGCCTGTTCAACGGCCGCCGCTTCACCACCCAGATCGCGCCGCGCATCCGCGAATTCATCAACGCGCATCGGAGTAGCCCGGTCTCCGCCTTCCAGGCGGTTGCTGAGCCGGTTTGATCGGTCGAAGATAGCAAGCAAGCAAGCGCTTCTTTTCTGAAGAAAAGAAGCAAAAGACTTTTTGATCGGCTGACGCCCGCCTCCGGAGAGAGGTCCGCTCAAACGAATGAAAGTTTTTTGGTTCTTTTTTTCAAAAAAGAACCGCTTTACCCTGCCCCCAGACAGGGGCGGCCAACGCCCCGTCAGACGGGAGCAGGGTTCAAGATGTTCGGCCTCATGCAGGACAGACCGCTGATGATCAGTGCGATCATCCGCCACGCCGCGCGCAACCACGCGCGCACCGAAATCGTCTCACGCAACGTCGACGGCTCGACCCACCGGTACACCTACGCCGACCTCGAACGCCGCGCCCGCCGCCTCGCCCGCGTGCTGCAAACCCTCGGCATCCGGCAAGACGACCGCGTCGCCACCCTCGCCTGGAACGGCTACCGGCATCTTGAGCTGTACTACGCTGCCTCCGGCATGCAGGCGATCTGCCACACCATCAACCCGCGCCTGGGCACCGCCGATATCGGCTTCATCGCCAACGACGCCGGCGACAGCGTCATCTTCGCCGAAACCAGCTTCGCTGCCCTCATCGAAGCCATCGCCCCCGCCATCGCCGGCACCGTCCGCGCGGTGGTGATGCTGTGCGAAGCCGCCGAAATGCCGGACATCCCACTCCCCCCCGGCATGGCCCTGCTCTGCTACGAAACCCTGATGGACGAGGCCGACGAGGACTACGTTTGGCCGGAGTTCGACGAACGCCAGGCCGCCTCGCTCTGCTACACCTCTGGCACCACCGGCAAGCCCAAGGGCGTGCTGTACAGCCACCGCTCCACCGTGCTGCACGCACTCGCCATCAACGCCGCCGACGTCTTCGCCCTGCGCGCGCGCGACCGTTTCCTGCCGGTGGTGCCGATGTTCCACGTCAACGCCTGGGGCTCCCCCTATGCCGCCCCCGCCGCCGGCGCCGCCATGATCATGCCCGGCCGCCATCTCGACGGCGCCTCCCTCACCGCCATGATGAACCAGGAGCGCGTCACCATCTCCGCCGGCGTCCCAACGGTGTGGCTCGGCCTGCTCAACCACCTGCGCGCCAGCGGCCAGCGCCTGGACACGGTGAAAAGCCTGGTCATCGGCGGCTCCGCCTGCCCCCGCCTGCTGCTCGACGCCTTCGACCGCGAATACGGCGTGCGCATCGACCACGCCTGGGGCATGACCGAAACCAGCCCGCTCGGCACCTTCAACGCCCCCATGGCCGAAACCGCGGCGTACGAAGGCGAAACCCTGCTGCGCCACCGCGAGAAGCAGGGCCGGTCCCTGTTCGGCATCGAGATGCGCATCGCCGACGACGCCGGCTGCTCTCTCCCCTGGGACGGCATCGCCCAGGGCAACCTCATGGTCCGCGGCCCCTGGGTCACCGGCGCCTACTGGGGCCAGGACCCCGGCAGCGCCACCGACGCCGAAGGCTGGTTCGCCACCGGCGACGTCGCCACCATCGACGAACACGGCACCATGGAGATCACCGACCGTTCCAAGGATGTGATAAAATCCGGCGGCGAATGGATCAGCTCGATCACGCTCGAGAACATCGCCATCTCCCACCCCGACATCGCCGAAGCCGCCATCGTCGCCGCCCACCACCCGAAATGGACCGAACGCCCGGTGCTCGTCGTGGTTCCCCGCGACGGCGTCACGCTCGACCCCGCCGAAGTGCTGACGATCTACGACGGCAAGATCCCCAACTGGTGGCGTCCCGACGCTGTCGTATCCGTCGAAGAACTCCCCCACACCGCCACCGGCAAGGTCCACAAACTCACCCTACGCAACCGCTACCGCAACCATCTCACCACCCCGTAGGACGGACGCAATCCGCCATTCGCGTCGTGAGGAAGGAAGTAAGGAGGCAAGGTGAACCGCCAAGTCGCCAAGTCGCCAACAAGAGCAACCGTAGGGTGGGCTTCAGCCCAACAACCCTAAAACCGGCAAACATAAAATAACCCAACGGATATGCTAAAAAATCCAAACAAAAAACTTGGCGTCTTGGCGCCTTGGCGGTTCAACTTCCTTCCTTCCCAAGCCCGCCCCACCCTCACCCAATCAAACTCGCCCCCGCCGCCACCCGCGCCAGATGCGTCTCCACATCGCCGAACAGCTTGTCGATCATCGTCACCCGCTTGAAGTAATGACCGACCTTGTATTCCATCGTCATGGCAATCCCACCATGCAGCTGCACCGCCTCCTGCCCGACAGCGCGCCCCGAGCGCCCCACCTGCACCTTCGCCGCCGAAATCGCCGCCCCCCGCGCCCCGGCATCGTCTTCGCCTGACATCATCGTGGCGAACATCGCCATCGACCGCGCCTGCTCCAGGTTCACCAGCATGTCCACCGCCCGATGCTGCAGCACCTGAAACTCGCCGATCGCCCGGCCGAACTGCTTGCGGGTCTTGAGATACTCCACCGTGATGCTCTGCATCTCATCCATGCAGCCCACCGCCTCGGCACACAGGAAGGCGATCGCCTCATCCACCGTGCGGGTGATGGCGGCGAAGCCGTCCGCTGTCAGCATCGTCTGCGCCTCGGTATGGTCGAACACGATATCGGCCGCCCGCATCCCGTCCTGCGTCGGATAGGCGCGCTTCTCCAACCCTGTCGCATCTACCACGAACAGCCCGATGCCATCGCCCGTCTGCGCCGAGACGATCAGCTTGTCGGCAACGTCCCCGTGCAGCACAAGGGATTTCGCGCCATCGAGATACCACACGCCGTCATGCCCATGCGCCGTCGTTTTGACATAGGACAGATCATACCGCGCCGCCCGCTCATGATGCGCGAACGCCAGCAGCATCCGCCCTTCCGCCACCGCCGGCAGATACGCCGCCTGCTGCTCGGCCGAGCCGGCGTGGCGGATCAGTCCGGCGCCGAGCACCACGGTGGCGAGATACGGCTCCACCACCAGCCCGCGCCCGAACGCCTCGGCGATGAGCATCGTCTCAACCGGCCCGCCGCCGAAGCCGCCGAACGCCTCCAGGAAGCTCACGCCGAGCAGGCCCAGCTCGGCCATCTGCGCCCACATCTCGCGGCTCCAGCCGTCCGGCTGGGCGAGAATCGCGCGGCGCTGCTCGAAGCCGTAACGGTCGGCGACCAGCCGTTCGACGCTGTCTTTGATCAGGCGCTGGTCGTCGTTGAGGTCGAAGTCCATGAACGATACCCATAAAAGAGAAGGAAAAAGACCTTCTTTTTCTGAAGAAAAAGAAGCAAAAAGACTTTCATCCGTTGGAGCGGACCTCTCTCCGGAGGAGGGCGTCAGCCAGAGGATAGTTTTTTTAGTTATTTTTTTTCAAAAAAAAACTAAAATCCCAAAAGCGCCTTCGCCAAAATATTCCGCTGGATCTCGTTCGATCCGCCATAGATCGAAACCTTGCGCATATTGAAATACATCGGCGCCGCCGTCGCCGCGTCTTCCGGCCCGATCCCCGGCTCGTTGCGCCCTTCCAGTTCCTCCTCGGTGAAGAACGGCGCCACATAAGGCCCCATCACATCCATCAGAAGTTCCGTGGTGGCCTGCTGCAGCTCGCTGCCCTTGATCTTGAGCACCGAGCTCATCGGATTGGGTTTTCCGCGCGGCAGATACTTCTCCTGCGCCACCACACGCAGCTGCGTCATCTCCAGCGCCTTCAGCTCGATCTCCACATGGGCCAGCTTCTCACGGAACTTCACATCGCCGATCAGCCCCTCCTGCGCCGCCAGCTCCCGCACCCGCTTCAGCCGCGCCTTGGAGATGCCGATCCGCGCGATGCCCGTCCGCTCGTTGCCCAGCAGAAACTTCGCGTAATCCCACCCCTTGTTCACCTGGCCGACCAGGTTCTCGGCAGGAACAACAACCTCGTCGAACCACACCTCGTTCACCTCCCGCCCGCCATCGATCGTCTGGATCGGCCGCACCGTGATCCCCGGCGTCGCCATATCGACGAGAATGAACGAAATCCCCTCCTGCTTCTTCACCGTCATGTCGGTGCGTGCCAGCACAAAGATCCAGTCGGCATGCTGCGCCAGCGTGGTCCAGGTCTTCTGCCCGTTGATCACCCAGTTGCCATCCACCAGCTTGGCGGTGGTGCGCAGCGAGGCGAGATCGGAGCCCGCCCCCGGCTCCGAGAACCCCTGGCACCACCAATCATCGAGATTGGCCGCCCGCGCCAGAAACCGCTCCTTCTGGGCCCCGCTTCCGAACTCCGCGATCACCGGCCCCACCATCGAGCAGTTGAACGGCAGCGGGGAAGGCACGGAGGCGGACTGCAGCTCGTCGAGATAGATATAGGTCTGCACCGCCGTCCAGTTCTGCCCGCCCCATTCCACCGGCCAATGCGGCACGGCCAGGCCGCGCGCGTTGAGAATCCGCTGCGCCTCAACCTGTTCGTCTTTCGTCTGGTGCAGCCCCTCGCGCAGCTTGCGGCGGATGCGCTCTGGAATGGCGGTGTGGAAGAAGTCCCGCAGCTCGGCGCGAAACGCCAGCTCGTCCGGGGTGAAGCGCAGATCCATGGCGTGTTCCTCAGGAGGTCGGTTCAAGCAGGGCGCGGCGAGACAGCTTGCCCACGGGTGTTTTCGGCAGGGTCTCGCGAATTTCAAGCGCGGTCGGAATTTCATGCCGCCCGACACGTTCGGCCAGAAACGCCTTCAACGCCTCCAGCGTCATCGTGGCCCCGGGCCGCAGCACCACGAACGCCTTGGCGGACTGGCCGCGATACGCGTCCGGCACCCCCACCACGGCGGCCTCCACCACATCGGGATGCTCATAGATCGCATCCTCGATCATGCGGGGATAGACGTTGAACCCGCCGGACAGGATCAGATCCTTCTTCCGGTCGATCAGAAAGAACCGCCCGTCCGGCGTCATATGGCCGACATCGCCGGTCAGAAAGAACCCGTCCGCGAACGCCTGCGCGTTCTCCTCCGGCCGATTCCAGTAGCCGCGCGTCACATTGGGGCCGCGAATGGCGATCTCCCCGGTGCTTCCCGGCGGCACCACCCGGGTGGGATCGTCCAGATCCACCACCCGCATCACGATGCCGGGCTGCGGCACGCCGATCTCGCCCTGCCCGTAGTCCCGCCCGGGGATCAGCACCGTGCCCACCGGCGCGGTCTCGGTCATCCCCCACCCGCCGCCGAGCCTGTGGCCGGTCAGCGCCGCGATCCGGTTGACGATCTCCATCGGCATCGGTGCGCCGCCCGAGAAGGCGATGCGCAGGCTGGACAGATCGCGCGTCTCGATGCCGGGAAAATTCGCCATCGCCGTCCACATCGTCGGCACGCCGTGAAACGTGGTCGCCCGGTCGGTCTCGATCGCCGCCACCACCGCGGCCGCCTCGAAACGCGGCATCAGCAGAATCTCCGCACCCCCGGCCAGGCCGCGCAGCAGCACCGAGGTCAGCGCGTAGATATGGAACAGCGGCAGCACGCCGATCATGCGGTCGCTGGGGGTAAGCTGCATGCCGAGCCCCGAGGTCCACACCGTGCCGATCGCCACCGCCGCGGTCAGATTGGCATGGCTCAGCATCGCCGCCTTCGGTACGCCGGTGGTGCCGCCGGTGTACTGCAGCAGCGCCACGTCATCCGGCCGCAGCACGGGCCAGCAGGGCAGGGGAGGTGCGTCCGGCAGGCCCGAGGCCCCGCCATCCTCCCACGCCGCATCCCGCCCCAGGAACAGACGCCGGCACCCGCCGCCCTCCAGCAGGCGCTGCGCCGTGCCCAGCACCGGCGCGACATCCTGGCTGATCACCCAGTCCGCCCCGCTGTCCTGCAGCTTGCGCGCGAGCGCCCGCGGCGGATCGAGCGGGGTGAGATGCACCACCACGCCGCCGGCCCGCAGCACCGCGAAGAAGGCGATCGGGTGATACGGCGAATTGACCATCAGCAGCCCGACGCGCTGCCCCGGCTGTAGCCCCTCGGCGATCAGCCCGGCCGCCAGCCGGTGCACACGGTGGTGCAGCGCCGCATAGCTGAGCCGGGCGGCGCGGTAGCGCAGCGCCGGCGCCGCGCCGAACCGCGCTGCGCTGCGCTCCAGCAGCGCCGTCAGCGTGGTGGTCACGATTTCGGCCCCCCAGTCGATGCCGGGCGGATAGATCGCTTCCCAGGGATACGGACGTGTCATGGAACTCGCTGGACGTTGCGGCGCTTGCGCTCTTGCGGCCACCTTGAAGCGGGCGCCGCGCCCGGGTCAATTCCCATCTTGGTGGGGGAACCGCGCCGTGGCAGCGTGCGGGCCACAAGACTCCGGAGCGAACGATGTCCCTGCCTCCCCTCCTGCAGTGTCTGCGGCTGCCGGTGATCGGCTCGCCGCTGTTCATCATCTCCAACCCCGACCTCGTGATCGCCCAGTGCAAGGCCGGCATCGTCGGCAGTTTTCCGGCGTTGAACGCCCGCCCCGCCCCGGTGCTGGCGGAGTGGCTGACGCGCATCAAGGGCGAGCTTGCCGAGCACGACGCCAAACACCCCGACCGCCCCGCCGCCCCGTTCGCCGTCAACCAGATCGTCCACCGCTCCAACGAGCGCCTGATGCACGACATCGAGGTCTGCGTGAAATACGAGGTGCCGCTGCTGATCACCTCGCTCGGCGCCCGGCCCGAGGTGAACGAGGCCGCGCATTCCTATGGCGGCATCGTGCTGCACGACGTCATCACCAACCAGTTCGCCCGCAAGGCGATCGAGAAGGGCGCCGACGGCCTCATCGCGGTCGCCGCCGGTGCCGGCGGCCATGCCGGAACCCTCTCCCCCTTCGCCCTGATCCAGGAGATCCGCGCCTGGTTCGACGGCCCGCTGGCCCTGTCCGGCGCCATCGCCACCGGCAGCGCGGTGCTCGCCGCCCAGGCGATGGGCGCCGATCTCGCCTATATCGGCTCCGCCTTCATCGCCACCGACGAAGCCAACGCCGCGCCGGACTACAAGACCATGATCACCCAGAGCGCTGCCGCCGACATCGTCTACACCAACCTCATCACCGGCGTGTACGGCAACTATCTCCGCCCCAGCCTGGTGCGCGCCGGCCTCGACCCTGACAACCTGCCCGATGGAGACGTATCGAAGATGAATTTCCGCGACGGCAGCACCAAGGCCTGGAAGGACGTGTGGGGCTCCGGCCAGGGCATCGGCGCCATCACCGAGACCGTCCCGGCCGCCACCCTGGTCGATCGCCTGGCCCGCGAATACCGGCAGGCCCGTGCGAGATTGGCGGCATGAGCGCCCGCGCGAGGATCGCGCCATGAGCGAGTCAGGCATCGCCGGCCGCGTCGCCTTCGTCACCGGCGCCAGCTCCGGTCTCGGCGCCCGCTTCGCCCGCGTGCTCGCCGCCGCCGGTGCCCGCATCGCCATGGCCGCGCGCCGCGAGGACCGGCTGGTGGCGCTCGCCGCCGAACTGCGCGCCGACGGCGCCGAAGCGATCACCCTGCCGCTCGACGTCGGCTCCGTCGCCTCCATCCGCGAGGCGATGGCCGCAACCGAAGACCGCCTCGGACCCGTCTCCATCCTCGTCAACAACGCCGGCATCTCCCGCCAGTCCCGCCTCGAGGACGTCACCGAGGAAGACTACGACCGGCTGATGGACACCAACCTCAAAGGCGCCTTCTTCACCGCCCAGGCGGCGGCGAAGCAGATGATGGCGCACCGGCTGGAAGGCCGCATCGTCAACATCGCCTCCATCGCCGGCCTGCGCGCGCTGGGCCAGCTCGGCACCTACTCCATGTCCAAGGCCGCCATGGTGCAGATGACCCGCTCGATGGCCCGCGAATGGGGCCGCCACGGCATCAACACCAACGCCATCTGCCCCGGCTACATCGCCACCGAGATCAGTGCGGACTTCATCGACACCGCCGGCGGCAAGAAACTCCTCGCCAGCCTGCCGCGCCAGCGCATGGGCGAGCCGCGTGACCTCGACGGTCTGCTGCTGCTGCTGTGCGCCGGCGAGCCGGCCCGCTTCATCAACGGCGCCATCATCACCGCCGACGACGGCTTCACCGCGTATTGAGGAGCCCGCCATGACCGATCCCGTCGCGGCGTGGCGGGCGGCGGTCGCGGCGCGGCCGGGCGATGCCGCCCTGCATTGCGGCCTCGCCACCGCGCTGTGGCAGGCCCTGGAACATGACGAGGCGATGGCCAGCCTGCGCGAGGCGCTGCGCCTGGACCCGGACCATGTCGCGGCGCACACCCAGCTCGCCCACGCCCTCGCCGAACGCGGCGACCCCGCGGCCGCGCTCGCGCTGTATCGCCAGGGCCTGCGCCTGGCCCCCGCGCATGCCGAACTGCTCGCAGGTCTCGGCAACGCGCTGATGCGCCTGGAACGCGCCGCCGAAGCCGAGCCCGCCTATCGCGCCGCCCTGCGCCAGCAGCCCGACCATGCCGGCGCGCTGAACAATCTCGGCAACGCGCTGATGGTGCTCAACCGGGCCGAGGAGGCGCTGGCCCAATATCAGCTCGCCCACGCGGTCCTGCCGCACTCCTGGGGCACGCAGAACAACATCGCCTCCGCCCTGCTCGCGCTGCACCGCCCCGCCGAGGCGGAAGCCTGGCTGCGCAAGGTGCTGGAGGCGCTGCCCGACTATGCCGAGGCCGCCAACAACCTCGGCGGCGCCCTGCTGGCGCAGGACCGGCTGGAGGAGGCCGCCGCCTGGTTCGAGCACGCCATCGGCCTCGCGCCCAGCTTGCGCCAGGCGGTGTTCGGCCTCGCCATGGCGCGGCTCGGCCAAGGCGAGCTCGCCGTCGGCTGGGACGCGTATGAAAGCCGCTGGGACGACCCGCGCTTCGCCGCCGAGCACGCCACCAGCCGGCTGCCCTGCTGGCGCGGCGAGGCCATCGCCGGCGCGCGCATCCTGCTGACCGCCGAGCAGGGCTTCGGCGACACCATCCAGTTCGCCCGCTACGCCCCCCTGTTCGCCCGCCATGGCGCCACGCCGGTGCTGGCGGTGCAGCCCGCCCTGGTGGCGCTGCTGCGCCCGCTGGCCGAAACCGTCCCGCTCGGTGACGAGGCCGGCTGCACCTGGCACTGCCCGCTGCTGAGCCTGCCGCAGCGCTTCGCTACCACGCTGCACAGCATTCCCAAGGTGGCCCTCGCCGCCGACCCGCAGCGTGTCGCCGCCTGGCGCCACCGCCTCGGTCCCAGGTCAGGCAGGCGGATCGGCCTCGTCATCTCCGGCGACCCCGGCCACAGCGACGACGCCCAGCGCTCCCTGCCGGCCGGCCATCTGGCGCCGCTGCTGGCGCAGAACGCCGAATTCCACCTGCTCCAGCCTGCCACCGACCGCACCGAGCTTGCCGGCGTCACCGCCCATGACCTGCAGGACTTCGCCGACACCGCGGCCCTGGCCAGCCTGATGGACCTGGTCATCACCGTCGACACCGCCGGCGCCCATCTCGCCGCCAGCCTCGGCCGCCCCACCTGGATCCTGCTGCCCCACGCCGCCGACTGGCGCTGGCTGCGCCACCGCGATGACAGCCCCTGGTACCCCTCCGCCCGCCTGTTCCGCCAGACCACGCGCGGCGACTGGCCAGGCGTCATCGCCCGGGTCGTCCAGTCCCTGGCGTAGCGACCGGACAAGCCGCAAGCCGATCCGGCGCCTGCTCTATCCCGCCATCGTCATCAGCCGCGCCGCATTGCCGCCCAGAATCGCCACACGCTCTTCGTCGCTGAGCGTCTTCGTCGCGAACACGTGCGCCACCGGGTGCAGCTCCCACGGAATCGGGTGATCCGTCCCCAGCACCACCTGGCTCGCCCCCACCTGCGCCACCAGATGCCGCAGCCCTTCGGGCGAGAACACCATCGCATCGAAATACAGCTGGTTGAGATATTCGCTCGGCTGCTTCGCCAGCCGGATCGCGGGATTGCAGTTCTGCGGCGACACGAAACAAGCGTGATCCGACCGCACGGCATAGGACGGCAGATACCCGCCGCCATGCGCCGCCAGGATCTTGAGCTTCGGAAACCGGTCCAGCGCGCCGTCAAAGATCAGCTTCTGCAGCGCGATGGTCGTGTCGAGCGGATTGCCGATGGTGTTGGACAGCCACCCATTGCCGGCATAGCGCTTCGCCAGCTCCGGCTGCGTCTGCGGATGGATGAACAGGATCGCGCCGAGCTCTTCCGCCTTGGCCAGCACCGGCGCGAAGCGCTGGCTGGAGAAACTCTCCCCCATCACGCTGCCGCCGATCGCAGCGCCCACCAGCCCCTGCTCGCGCATCGCCATCTCAAGCTGCTGCACCGCAAGCTCGGGAAACTGCATCGTAAGCGATGCATAGGCCTGGAACCGCGTGGGATGTGCGGCATGCAGCGCTGCGAACTGCGCATTCTGCAGCGCCACGATCTTCGCCGCGGTCTCGCGGTCCTTTCCGTACCAAAACGGGTTGATCGACAGCACCTCCATGTCGATCCCCATCGCGTCCATCGCAGCCAGGCGCTCGGCCAGGCGGTCGGGCTGGGCCAGGAAATGCTCAGGCACCCCCTTCACCGGCGGCAGCACGCTCTTCGCCTCGCTGCCCATCAGGTCGATCGCGTCCTGGAAATAGCAATGCGCATGCATGTCCACGGTCCGCACCGCCTTGCCCGCCACGGTCACCGGCAAGGTGGAGCGGGCAGCGGTCTGCGCCCGGGCCGCCTGCAGCAGGCCGCAGGAGCAGAAGGTGAGTCCGGCCAGAAACGAACGGCGTGTCGACATTTCAGGATCTCCGCTTGCATCCGGCCTCATGATGACGGGCCGGTTCCGCGCCGTGACGCTACCATGCAATGACGACGCTTTGTCCCCCGGCTTCGCGCCCATATAACCGCATCATGGTCATCGACTTCATCAAGATGCACGGCTGCGCCAACGATTTCGTCATCCTCGACGAACGCGCCGCGCCGCTTGGCCTCACCACCGAACAGGCCATCCTGATCGCCGACCGCAACCGCGGCATCGGCTGCGACCAGCTCATCAGCCTCGAACGTCCGCCCGTTGCCCACGCCGCCGATGTGTTCATGCGCATCCGCAACCCCGATGGCTCCGAAGCCGGCGCCTGCGGCAACGCCACGCGCTGCGTGGTCGATCTGCTGGCCCGCGAGAGCGGCACCCGCGTGTTCACCATCCAGACCATCTCGGGCCTGCTCCCCGCCCGCGTGCTGGAGGACGGCCGCATCGAGGTCGACATGGGCCCCGCCCGTCTCGGCTGGGCCGATATCCCGCTCGCCGCCGAAGCCGACACGCTCTGCCTCGACATGACCGCCCAAGGCGTTGCCAACCCCGCCGCGGTCTCCATGGGCAACCCCCACGCCACCTTCTTCGTCGAAGACCTTGAAACCATCGACATCCCCTCCATCGGCCCCGCCCTCGAACACGCCGCCATGTTCCCGAACCGTGCCAATATCGGCTTCGTGCAGATCCTCGCCCATGACCGTTTCCGCCTGCGCGTGTGGGAACGCGCCGCCGGCCTCACCCTGGCCTGCGGCTCCGGCGCCTGCGCCGCCATGGTCAACGCCGCCCGCCGCGGCCTCACCGGCCGGCGCGCCCACGTCATCGTCGACGGCGGCGAGCTCGACATGTCCTGGCGCGAAGACGGCCACGTGCTGATGACCGGCCCCGCCACCACCGTCTTCACCGGCCAGATGACCCTGTCATGACCGTCGAGATCCTCAATTTCGGCTGCCGCCTCAACACCTACGAAGGCGAGGTGATGCGCGGCCACGCCCAGGCGCTCGACAACACCATCATCGTCAACACCTGCGCCGTCACCGCCGAAGCCGAACGCCAGGCCCGCCAAGCCATTCGCCGCGCCCACCGCGAACGTCCCGACGCCCGCATCGTCGTCACCGGCTGCGCTGCCCAGATCGCCCCCGAAGCCTGGTCCGCCCTGCCCGGCGTCACCCGCGTGCTTGGCAACGTCGAAAAGCTCCAACCGGAAAGCTGGGCGCCGGGCGCCGGCTCGGCCGTCTCGGACATCATGCTCGCCCGCGAGACAGCCCCCCAGCTCGTCACCGAATTCATGGGCCGTGCCCGCGCCTTCGTGCAGGTGCAGCAGGGCTGCGACCATCGCTGCACCTTCTGCATCATCCCCTTCGGCCGCGGCCCCAACCGCTCCGTCCCGATCGGCGCCATCGTCGACCAGGTCAGGGCGCTGGTCACCACCGGCTACCACGAAATCGTCCTCACCGGCGTTGATGTCACCTCCTACGGCCCCGACCTGCCGGGCGCACCCACCCTCGGCCAGATGATCCGCCGCCTCCTGGCCCTGGTCCCTGAACTCCCCCGCCTGCGCCTCTCCTCGATCGACCCCGCCGCGATCGACGCCGATCTCTGGCGCCTGATCGAAACCGAGCCGCGGCTCATGCCCCATCTGCACCTCTCGCTGCAGGCCGGCTCCGACCTCATCCTCAAGCGCATGAAGCGCCGCCACAGCCGCGCCCAGGGCCTCGACGCCATCGCCCGCGCCCGCAAACTGCGCCCCGGCATCGGCATCGGCGCCGACCTCATCGCCGGCTTCCCCACCGAGACCGACGATCTCTTCGCCGAGACGCTGGCCATGGTCGAGGAAGCCGAGATCCCCTTCCTCCACGTCTTTCCCTACAGCGAGCGCCCCGGCACGCCGGCGGCCCGCATGCCCGCCGTCGACCGCGCACTCCGCCGCGAGCGGGCAGGGCGCCTGCGCGAAGCCTCCGCCCAGGCCGCCGCGCGCTACTACGCAACCCTGGTCGGCCAGCACGTCTCGGTGCTCTCCGAAACCGGCACGCAAGGCCACACCGAGCACTTCGCCCCGGTTCGCCTCACCGCGCCGCCCGGCACGCTGGTGCGGGCCCGTGTCACCCAATCCGACGCCACCGGCGTTCTGGCGGAGGCCGCCTGATGGCATTGGGCTTCCTCTCCCGCCTCACCCAGGGCCTGTCCCGCTCGGCCACCAAGCTCAGCGGCCTTGGCGCCGTCTTCACCAAACGCAAGCTCGACGACGATGCCCTCAACGACCTCGAAGACCTGCTGATCGCAGCCGATCTCGGCACCGAGGTCGCCAAGCGCATCATCGCCAATTTCCGCCGCACCCGCTTCGGCCGCGAGGTCAGCGAGGACGAGGTGAAGCAGGCCCTGGCCGAGGAGATCGCCGAGATCCTCGCCCCGGTCGCCCGTCCTTTGGTCATCAACCCCGACCGCGCGCCTCACGTGGTCCTGGTTGTCGGTGTCAACGGCAACGGCAAGACCACCACCATCGGCAAGCTTGCCCAGCAATACCGCGACCAGGGCCTCAAACCCATGCTCGCGGCCTGCGACACGTTCCGCGCCGCGGCTGTCGAGCAGCTCCAGGTCTGGGGCCACCGCACCGGCGCCCCCGTTGTTTCCGCGCCGCCCAATTCCGACCCGGCCGGCCTCGCCTTCGACGCGCTGACCCGCGCCAAGGCCGAAGGCGCCGATGTTCTGCTGATCGACACCGCCGGGCGTCTGCACAACAAGTCCGCGTTGATGGAGGAGCTGGCCAAGATCATTCGCGTCATCCGCAAGCAGGACCCGTCAGCGCCGCACACGGTGCTGCTGGTGCTCGACGCCACGACCGGCCAGAACGCGCTGACCCAGGTGGGCGTGTTCAAGGACATGGTGGACGTTTCCGGCCTGGTCGTCACCAAGCTCGACGGTTCGGCCCGCGGCGGCATCGTGGTCGCGCTGGCCGAGGAATACGGTCTGCCGGTCTACGCCGTTGGTGTGGGCGAGCAGGTGGGGGATCTGAAGTCGTTTTATCCGATGGACTTTGCGCGTGGGTTACTTGGACAGTAAACGATTGTTTTTTGAGAAATTTTTTTCTTACCGGCTGACGCTCTCCTCCGGAGAGATGTCGGCTCAAACAAATAAAAGTCTCTTTGCTTCTTTTTCTTCAGAAAAAGAAATCCTTCCTTGACGTCCTTCGACGCCATCATCCTCGGCGCCGGCGCCGCCGGCCTGATGTGTGCCCTCACCGCCGGCCAGCGCGGCAAGCGCGTGCTGTTGCTCGACCATGCCGATGAGGCCGGCAAGAAAATTGTCATCTCCGGCGGCGGCCGCTGCAACTTCACCAACCGCGCCTGCATGCCGGAGCGCTTCCTCTCCGCCAATCCCAGCTTCGCCCGTTCCGCGCTGAGCCGCTACAGACCGCGTGACTTCCTGGCCCTGGTTGAAAAGCACCGCATCGCCTGGCACGAAAAGACTCTGGGCCAGCTGTTCTGCGACGACTCGGCCCGCCAGATCGTCGCCATGCTGCTGGCCGAATGCGCCGCCGCCCATGTCGATCTCCGCCTCAGCCACCGCATCACCAATGTCACCCGCGCCGACGATTTCCGCGTTGAAACCTCCGGCGGCACCTTCCACGCCCCCGCTTTGGTGCTGGCCACCGGTGGCCTGTCGATCCCCAAGATGGGCGCCACCGGCCTTGCCCACGACATCGCCCGCAGATTCGGCCTGAAGCTCACCGGCATCCGCCCTGGCTTGGTCCCCCTCACCTTCGAAGGCGCCCCGCTCGACCTGATGCGACCGCTCGCCGGCGTCGCTCTGCCGGTGATTGCGCGCTGTGACAAGAAACAGTTTCCGGAGGCTCTGCTGTTCACCCATCGCGGCCTCTCCGGCCCCGCGGTGCTGCAGATCTCCTCCTACTGGCACGAAGGCCAGGACATCACGCTTGATTTGCTGCCCGGCCAGGACGCCGCGACCATTCTGCGCGACCGCAAACGCCAGCGCCCGAAGGCGGCGCTGCGCACGATCCTGGCCGAACTCCTGCCCCAACGCCTCGCCACCGCCTGGGCCCCCGAAGGCCCCGAACTTGCCAACATTCCCGACCGCACGCTCAACGACACCGCCGACCGCCTGAAATCCTGGCGCCTGCGCCCCGCCGGCACCGAAGGCTACGCCAAGGCCGAAGTCACGCTGGGTGGCATCGACACGTCTTGCCTGTCCCAGCAGACGATGCAGGCACGCGACGTCCCTGGCCTGTTCGCCATCGGCGAGGCGGTCGACGTCACGGGCTGGCTGGGCGGCTACAACTTCCAATGGGCCTGGTCGAGCGGCCACGCCGCCGGCACAGCCCTGTAGGGCGGATGCAATCCGCCAAGCCGCCGTCAGACAGCGCGCGCCCTCTACCCCGCCAGAAACCCTGCCAGCAGCGGCACCAGCACCGCCGTGATCAGCCCGTTGAGCCCGATCGCCAGCCCGCCAAACGCTCCCGCGGTCTCGCTCACCAGCAGCATCCGCGCCGTCGCCAGCCCATGGCCCGCCATTCCCGCCGCGAGCCCCTGCGCGCGCATGTCGCGCACCCCTGCCAGCTTCATCGTCGGCCCCACCAGCACGATCGCCGAAAGTCCGGTCAGCAGTACGAACACCGCGGCGAGCGAGGGCTGCCCGCCGATCTGCTCGGCGATTCCCATCGCGATCGGCGTCGTCACCGATTTCGGCGCCAGCGACAGAACGACCGTCCGGTCCGCGCCGAGCAGCCGGGCGATCAGCATCGCACTCACCGAGGCCACCACCGATCCCGCCAGCAGCGCCGGCAGAATGGCGCGCGCCGAGGCGCGGATGCGGCTGAGATTGGCATGCATCGGCAGGGCCAGCGCCACCGTCGCCGGCCCCAGCAGAAAATGCACGTATTGCGCGCCCTCGAAATAAGCGGAATAGGGCGTGCTGGTGATCAGCAGCAGCGCCACCAGCGTCAGCACCGAGAGCAGCATCGGGTTGCCGAGCGGATTGGTGCCGAGGAACGACGACCCCCACACCGCGCCACGCCACACCACCAGCGTCGCCGCCAGTCCCAGCAGCGGCGTGGTCTCGA
Source organism: Rhodospirillales bacterium (assembly GCA_037445025.1). Taxonomy (GTDB): domain Bacteria; phylum Pseudomonadota; class Alphaproteobacteria; order Acetobacterales; family Acetobacteraceae; genus CAIQQQ01. The sequence continues at coordinate 38,402 of JBBILI010000009.1, read as the reverse complement.
GATACACCCAGAGATGGAACAGCTTGTCCATTACGGGGAGTCCGGCGGCTCGGCCCGCGCCAGCCTCTGCATCACCCAGCCGGTGACCAGCAGGCCCAGAAACGTCGAAACCGGGATCGCCACCAGCAGCGGCAGCCAGGCCGCGCGCAGCACGCCCAGCTGCGTCACCACGCCCACCCCGGCGGGCACGAACAGCAGGCCGAAATGCGCCAGCAGCCACCCGCCGGTCTGGCGCAGCGCCGGATCCGGCGCGCGATCGCGCAGCACCAGCCAGCCGAGCAGCAGCAGCAGGCCCAGCACCGGCCCGGGCAACGGCAGGCCCGCGCCACGTGCCACGACCTCACCCACGAACTGGCACAGGATCAGAACCGTAAGCGCGTTCAGCATGAAGCGTCCGCCCGACGATCGCCCAAGCGGATCAGTTGAGCGGCACCTTCAGCAGGATTCCAGGAAGCGGCAGCCGCTTCGGCTGTTCGCTCTGCGTGGCGGTCGAACCCTTGACATAGCCGTCCCCGCGATAGCCCTGGGTCTGGCGGAACAGCCCGGCGCCGATCACCGGGCCCGACGGCGCCTCGTTGCCGCGTGGAATGATCAGGTCCTGGTTGGGCAGCGGGGCCGGCTCGAACTGCGCCGGACCGGAAGCCGCAGGCGGAGCGGCCGCCGGCGTGCCCGACTCCAGGCTCCGCTCCATCTGCACACGCGCCATGGGCGGGAGTGTCGTGTCGATCGGCGCCTTGCCGGCCACAGCGCTGGCCGAGAACAGCGTCAGCACCGCCAGACATGCCAAGCCAGGCCTGCAAGCCGGCCGAACGTCGATCGCTCCGGGAAACCAATGATGTGACATTTCTCAGACATGAGCACAGGCAAGGCGGAGTGCAATCGTGAAGATTGTCGCAGAATCTTTTTCACAGGCCGCGTGACGACTTCAGCACACCCCCGGTGGTGCACCCCCAAGCAAACCAGGCGGTCGCTACACCGAAATGTCCAGCAGCGACCCACGCGGGAGGATCCGACCCGGCGGAAGGTCCGGCAAGGTCCAGCCACCGGAAAAGCCGCCTCCGTCAACCGAACCCGGCGACGCGGCCACGCCGCCGGCGCCGGCAAATCCGCCCGGCATCCGACGCGGTGCGGCGGCGTCGGTGGCCACGGAAAAGGCCTGCAGTGCGGTGGAGGAGATCATGCCGCCAGCATGGCCGGAAAAGCTTAACATCCGGTAAAGCCGGCTCAGGCGGAAAGGGCCGCCACCCCCGGCAGCGTCTTGCCTTCCAGCCACTCCAGAAACGCCCCGCCGGCCGAGGACACATAGCTCAGCCGTTCCGACACGCCGGCATGTCGCAGGGCGGAGACCGTGTCGCCGCCGCCGGCCACGCTGCGAAGCCGGCCCGCCTCGGTCGCCGCCGCCACCGCCAGTGCCAGCGCGGTCGTGGCCGCATCGAACGGCGGCGTCTCGAACGCGCCCAGCGGCCCGTTCCACACCAGCGTCTTCACCGCCCCCAGCCTGGCCACCAGCGCCGCCACGGTCTGCGGTCCCACATCGAGCATCATCGCATCGGCGGGAATGGCGTCGATCGCCACCATCAGCGTCGGCGGATTGGCGCGGAATTCGGTGGCCGTCACCGCATCCACCGGCAGCACGATCTCGCAGCCCGCCGCCTTGGCGCGGGTGGCGATCTCGCGCGCCGTGTCATGCATCTCCGCCTCCTGCAGAGACCGGCCGACCGAGACGCCCTGGGCCGCCAGGAACGTGTTGGCCATGGCGCCGCCGATCACCAGCACATCCACCCGCCCGACCAGATTGCCCAGCAGATCGAGCTTGGTGGACACCTTGGACCCACCGACCACCGCCATCACCGGCCGCACCGGCGTGCCGAGAGCGGCTTCCAGCGCCTCCAGCTCCGCCTGCATCAGCCGCCCGGCATAGGCGGGCAGCAGATGCGCCACCCCCTCGGTGCTGGCATGGGCCCGATGCGCGGCGGAGAACGCGTCATTGACGAAGATATCCGCCAGCCTGGCCAGCTCCGCCGCCATCGCCGGATCGTTCTTCTCCTCGCCGGCATGGAATCGCGTGTTCTCCAGCACCGCCACATCGCCGTTGGCCAGCCGGTCCACAACCTGCTCGGCCTGCACGCCGATGCAGTCATCGGTGAAATGCACATGCATCCCCAGTACCGTGCCCAACGCCGCGGCCATCGGGGCCAGCGACATCTCCGGCACCCGCTTGCCCTTCGGCCGGTCGAAATGGCTGCACACGACCACCCGTGCGCCTTTGGACGCGAGCTCCTTGATCGTCGGCGACAGCCGCTCGATGCGCGTCAGATCGGAAATCTTGCCGTCACGCACCGGCACGTTGAGGTCCGCGCGCACGAGGACGCGCCTGCCCGCGACATCGAGCCCATCGAGCGTGCGGAACCCCATCTCACAGGCTCCCGAGCAGCGCTGCGGTGTCGGACATCCGGTTGGAGAAGCCCCACTCGTTGTCATACCAGCTCATCACCCGCACCAGCCCGCCATCCACCACCGCGGTCTGCGTCGCATCGAAGGTGGAGGAGGCCGGCACGTGGTTGAAGTCGCTGCTCACCAGCGGCGCCGTGTTGTAGCCGAGGATGCCCTTGAGTTCGCCTTCGGACGCGGCCTTCATGGCGGCGTTGACCTCGTCCTTGGTCGGCGTGCGGGTCAGCACCACGTCGAGGCTGACCAGCGACACGTTGGGGGTGGGCACGCGGATGGCGGTGCCGTCCAGCTTGCCCTTCAGTTCCGGCATCACCAGGCCCACGGCCTTGGCGGCGCCCGTCGAGGTCGGGATCATCGAGACGGCGGCGGCGCGGGCGCGGTGCAGGTCCTTGTGCAGCGTGTCCACCGTCGGCTGGTCGCCGGTGTAGCTGTGGATGGTCACCATGTAGCCGCGCACGATGCCGAAATTGTCGTGCAGCACCTTGGCGATCGGTGCGAGGCAGTTGGTGGTGCAGGACGCGTTGGAGACCACCGTCATGTCCTTGGTCAGAACGTGGTGGTTCACGCCGTAGACGATCGTGGCATCCGCGCCGTCACCCGGGGCCGAGATCAGCACCTTGCGCGCACCCGCGGTCAGCAGCGCCGAGGCTTTTTCCTTTGACGTGAAGATGCCGGTGCATTCCATCGCCACGTCCACGCCCTGATACGGCACCTTGGTCGGGTCCCGCTCGGCGCTCACCGTGATCGGGCCATAGGTGCGCCCGTTATGCGTGATGGTGATGGTCTGCCCGTCCACATGCACCTCGCCGGGGAAGCGGCCATGCACGGTGTCGTAGCGGAACAGATGCGCGTTGGCCTCGACCGAGCCGAGATCGTTGATCGCCATCGGCACCACATCGGTCCGCCCGCTTTCGATCATCGCGCGCAGCACCAGACGACCAATGCGACCAAACCCGTTGATCGCGACCTTCACAGCCATCGAAACATCCTTCCCAATCAGACCAGCCGCTTCTTGACCGCAGCGACAATCGCGTCCGGCGTGATGCCGAAATGCTTGTAGAGCTCCTCGAACGGCGCCGAGGCGCCAAAGCTGCTCATGCCGATGAACACCCCGTCCGGCCCCAGCCAGCGCTCCCAACCGAAGCCCACACCGGCCTCGATGCCCACGCGCAGCGCGCCGCCCAGCACCTCCGCACGATAGGCTTCGTCCTGCGCCGAGAACAGTTCCCAGCAGGGAAGGGAGACCACCGCCACCGGAATGCCTTCGCCCGCCAGCGCCTCGCGCGCCGCCATGGCGATGGCGACCTCGCTGCCGGTGGCAATCAGCGTCGCCTGGCGCGGCCCGCCGGCCTCGGCGATCACGTAGCCGCCGCGCGCCGAACGGTTCTCGCCGGTGTCCCACCGCATCGCCGGCAGCGGCTGGCGCGACAAGGCGAGCAGGCTCGGCCCATCGGCCCGCCGGATCGCCAGCTCCCAGCACTCCGCCGTCTCCATCGCATCCGCCGGGCGGAACATCCACACCCCCGGCATCGCCCGCAGGCTGGCCAGATGCTCCACCGGCTGATGCGTCGGCCCATCCTCACCCAGACCGATGCTGTCATGCGTCAGCACATGGATGACCCGCAGATGCATCAGCGCCGCCAGCCGGATCGCCGGGCGCATATAGTCGGTGAACACGAAGAACGTGCCGGAATACGGGATCACCCCGCCATGCAGCGCCAGCCCGTTCATAGCCGCCGCCATGCCGTGCTCGCGAATGCCGTAGTACAGATACCGCCCGGCGAAGTTCCCCGGCGTCACACCCGCCATGCCCTTCACCAAAGTGAGGTTGGAGCCGGTCAGGTCCGCCGAGCCGCCGATCAGCTCGGGCACCGCCGGCACCAGCGCCTCCAGCGCCTTCTGGCTGGCCTGGCGGCTGGCCAGCTTCGGGCGCTTCTCCGCGATATCCGCCCGCAGCGCCGCCACCGCCTCGTGAAAGCTCTCCGGCAGCCGCCCGGCCATCACCCGCTCGAACTCGGCACGCATCGGGTGATGCGCCAGCCGCTTCAGCCATGCCCGCCGCGCCGTCGCCCCGCGCGAGCCCGCGGCCAGCCAGGGCTCGGCGATGCCCTCCGGCACCTCGAACGGCCCATGGTTCCACCCCAAGGCCGCCTTGGCGCCCGCCGCCTCATCCTTGCCCAGCGGCGCGCCGTGCGAGGACGCGGTGCCCGCCTTGGTCGGCGCCGAGAACCCGATGATCGTCTTGCACGCGATCAGCGTCGGCCGCGTCGCGCGCATCGCCGACGAGATCGCCGCCTGGATCTCCGCCGGATCATGCCCGTCCACCCGCTTCACCGCCCAGCCCGAGGCGGCAAACCGCTTCAGCTGGTCATCGGAGGTGGACAGCGAAGTGCTGCCGTCGATCGAGATCGCATTGTCGTCCCACAGCACGGTCAGCTTGGCGAGCTTCAGGTGTCCCGCCAGGCTGATCGCCTCCTGGCTGATCCCCTCCATCAGGTCGCCGTCACCGCAGGTCACCCAGGTGCGATGATCGACCAGAGAGCGCCCGAACCGTGCGGCCAGCAGCCGCTCGGCGATCGCCATGCCCACCGCCGTCGCCAGTCCCTGGCCCAGCGGCCCGGTGGTGGTCTCGATGCCGGGATGCTCGCCATATTCCGGATGTCCCGCCGCCGGCGAATGCAGCTGGCGGAAGCGCTTCAGCTCCTCGATGCCCATGCCGGCATGCCCGGTCAGATGCAGTAGCGCATACAGCAGCATCGAGCCGTGCCCGCCCGACAGCACGAACCGGTCCCGGTCCGGCCAGCGCGGATCGGCGGCGTCGAACTTGTGAAACCGCGTCCACAGCGCGGTCGCCACATCGGCCATGCCCATCGGCATGCCGGGATGGCCGGAATTGGCGGCCTGCACCGCATCGATGGCCAAGGCGCGGATGGCATCGGCCATGCGGCGTTCCGTGGTCATGGGGCGTGCCAGAATCGCCGCCTGTGCGGCCAGCGCCGGATTGTCGCCCGAAATCTCGGTGATCGATGCCATGCCAGCCTCCCTCGCGTCGCGCTCTCCTATAAGGCGTGTGCCCCGCCGGCAAGCCCCGCCCCCGGAAATCCCGGCGTTTGGTGCCGGCAAGGCGCTGTGCCAGAAGCGTGCCCTCTCCTGGAAGGGCCGCAAGCATGGCTGATCGCTCCGTGTTCGACATCCTGTCCCTGCTCATCCCGCGCGACGTGCCCGGCTGCGCCAAGATCCGCATCGGCGGCCCCGGCGACGGCGGCTATGTGCTGCTCGACCGTCTCGCCCCGCACCAGATCGTGATGAGCTTCGGCGTCGGCCCCACCGTCACCTTCGACGTGGATCTGGCCGAACGCGGCCACATGATTCTCCTGTTCGACCACACCGTCGAAGGCCTGCCGCAGCAGCACCCCAACTTGCACTGGCACCGCCGCGGCCTGTGCGGCGAGACCGACCGCGCCGCCGACCTCGCCACGCTCGCCGAGCACATGGCGCTGCTGCCGCACGACACCATCGACCCGATCCTCAAGATCGATGTCGAGGGCGCGGAATGGACCGCCCTCGCCGAGGCTGACCCCGCCGATCTCCGCCGCTTCGCCCAGATCACGCTCGAACTGCACGACCTGTTCCGCCTCCGCGAACCCGACTTCCGCGTCCGCGCCGCCCGCATGCTCGCCCGCCTCGCCGCCGACTTCGCCCTCGTCCACGTCCACGCCAACAACTGGGGCGAAATCGGCGACATCGGCGGCTTCCGCATGGCCGACACGCTGGAACTCACTTACGCCAGGCGCGACCTGTTCCCGACCGCACCCTCCCGCACCGCCTATCCCACCCCGCTCGATACGCCGAACTGTGACTTCCGGCCGGACATCGCACTCGATTTCTGGCCTTTCCAGCCAGGGGCCGCGTCGATCTGCTCGGAGAGCGTGCGGACATCGCGCGAGGGCCTGTGAGACCGGCTCACCCCTTGATAGGGCCGACATCCACAACAGGCGGCGATGTCAATCGATCCGGTGTCGGATGCTGGTAAGGCAGCAGGCAAGGCGGACACAAGCGCATGTCGTTCGCTGGTCTCGCGGCGCAATCAGCCCTGAAGTCCATTTTGGAGAGTTTGCCAGAATCTCCGCATCAGAGCAACGCGTTCCTCGGTAAACCAGATACCTTGGTTGTCGTAATAGTTGGAATCTCGCAGGTCGGCAAACTGTTCAGTTATGAGGAGGTCTAGGAACTGGTCACGAAATTGTTGTGTGATGGGAAATGGCTCAGGGTTATCCATGGCAAGCTGTCCGACGACATCGTGAAAATCATCCTCTCCATCAAATCTGAATGCTTGTTCGATAATAGGACCAATTTGGTGCCAGGTGGGATATTCCGCTTGATGTGGGTTCCCGGCAGCGGTCATTCGATACACCAGCATCCATCGACCTTGAATAAGAAAGGGCTCCTCAACCTCTCGATTGTCGATGTCCAGTCCATTCTCGATCTCCTCTCGCACTTGCTGCAATGCTTGACCTTCAAGTCCCGCGAGTAGCTCTGGATTGAATTCCCATTCCGCATTCTGATACCAGGTGATCAATGGGAAAAGCTCATCCTGGATCTGGAATTGGGCGAACTCATCGGCGGCCGGATGCACCATTTGGTGTAGCCGCCAGGCCGCCAAGGCTTGCTCAAGCGCAACGTCGTTAACCGGACTGCTCTGCCCCCATAACGCCTCGAACCACTCGCCGATCGTCTGGACCATCGCCGTATCGCTGACGAGCACACCGGCTTCGGTCCACCCCGCAACTTCCAAGCCTTCAAGCCCAAGGCCATTGGCCGAGGCGTTGGCCGATGTCACCACGGCCGAACCAGCGCCGAGATAGATCTTCGCGTGGAGCCGATCGTTGTGCCGAATTTGGATCCCCCGTGCCTGCAGAGCCCCGATCTCGTGCGGATTGGTGCCGCCCATGGACAAGTTGCAGATGATCCTGGCGTCCGGCCTCATGTGTTGGCCAAAGAGTTGCCCCGCCCCAGCGCCCCAAAAGGCTACCGCGCACCGTGGGTTGTTGCCTTGCAAGATATTCTCGACTTGCGCAACGATGCCTTGACCGGTCAAGAATGTCATGGCTCTCCCCCTCATCCTAGCAATGTGGCTGAGCCGGATGGGCCATTCCTCGCTGCCCATCCGGCGCAAAGTCTGCTGGCGTCAGTGCGCCATCGCGTCCCGGAACACCCGCACCCCTTCCTGGATGGCCCGCAAGGACCGGGGGAGACGTTCTTCAAGATCGTTGACGTCGTTGATCAGATGGTCGGCGTCGACAGAACAGACGTTGTGCAGCAGATAGACCTTGGCGATCTTGATCTGCGCGTTGGCCTGGTTGGCCGCGTAGAGGGCGCGCCGCCGTTCAGGCTCGTCGTCGATCTTCCAGAATGACGGGAAAACAAGTCGGAGATAGGTCTCGTCACTTTTCGTGAGCTGGATGTAGTAGGTTCCTCCTTCGAACCTGAACCAAACATCGCCTTCCTCGTCCAGCTCGGGGCAATATCCCTCAGCTTTGAGGGCAGACATGATATCGTTCTGATTGAGTGGCATGAAAACTCTCCTCACACTGGTCTGGGATCACATGTCGTCGTCTTTGCCGTAGTGCATTGAAACGGCTCCGGGACTAATCTCTAGCAGCTTGCCCACGTAAGCTTGGCGTACCTCGGTGTGCTCTCTGAACAGGCCCACGAGCCGTCGCCCGAATGGGGTAAGCCGCCCTCCGTCCGACTTGGCGACCGCCCGAAGTTCTTCCAGCAACAGGAGATCGCGCTCCAACTCCTTGATATCCGTCCGAATTCGCCGCAGCCGTTCGGCAGCACTCTTACGCTCCATCACACCGACCCTGACAAGAAAATATACGGAATTTGACAAAAATATCTTTAGAATTTTTGTTCAGGTTTTTCCTACGGGTCACTCCCGGCGCCTTGCGGTTGCTCCATCCGGGATGGGTTGAGCAGCAGCCGCGCGGGCGGGATGTTCACAGCAGAAATTCTGCCATCTGCCTCAAAAAGGCGGGCTGTATCCGAGCCCCCATGGCTTGGATACAGATGGCCACCAGAGATTGCTCAAACCGAATGAGAACGCCAACTGGCTCATGGGACGCGACACACCGAACGTGAACGGAGCAGGTTCCTGTTAAGATATCACGTCGAGTTGGCCGAAGCGAAGTCCTGAAACGAAACCGCGTCACCGGCTGTGGCGCGGGAGCCGCCGGGCATCTGCCGCGCCCCATCATACCCCAACGTGACCGGCATCAGAACTGCACCGGCCGTGCTGATACGGCACCCCGACTCTGTGCCCGCTTGGATTTTGCCACTCGATCCGGCACTCTCCGCCCATGGCACACGCACTGACCTCCGCCCCCGCGATCCTCTCCAACTCGGCCCTTGACAGCGACGCCGTGCGGCAGGCCCGCATCGACCTCGCCGCCTGCTTCCGCATGGCCCACCGCCTCGGCATGCACGAAGGCATCTGCAACCATTTCTCCGCCATGGTCCCCGGCAGCGACGAGCTGTTCCTCGTCAACCCCTATGGCTGGGCCTTCGCCGAGATCACCGCCTCGCGCCTGCTGATCTGTGACTTCCAGGGCCGCGTCGTCGCCGGTGACGGCGTGCCCGAGGCCACCGCCTTCTTCATCCACGCCCGCGTTCACGCGAACAAACCCCGCGCCCGCGTCGCGCTGCACACCCACATGCCCAACGCCACCGCACTCGCCATGCTCGAAGGCCCGCCGCTGATCTGGGCCGGGCAGACCGCCATCAAGTTCCACGGCCGTCTGATCGTGGACGACCACTACAACGGCCTTGCCCTGGACGAGACCGAAGGCGACCGCATCGCAGCCTCCATGGCCGACGCCGACATCGTGTTCATGCGCAACCACGGCGTCATGGTGGTGGGCCCCGACATCGCCACCGCCTGGGACGATCTCTACTATCTCGAACGCGCCTGCGAGGTGCAGCGCCTGGCCATGTCCACCGGCCGCAAGCTGAAGGACGTGGCGCCGGAGGTGATCGCCCACACCGCGGCCCAGATGCGCCTGGGTGACGGCGAATCGGCCCGGCTGCATCTGGAAAGCGTCAAGCGCATCCTCGATCAGGACGTGCCGGGCTACCGCACGTGAGGCTCGGGGTCGGCCTGGCGCTGCTGGTGGGCGCCTGCACACCGATCGGTCACTACCCCTATGTCGCCCTGATCGACCAACGCAATTTCCAGGGCGCGGCCGTCGCCCCGGCGGTGGACAGCGTCACCAAACTGCCGGACCGCCCGCTGGTCGTCATCCGCTTCGACGGCCAGCCCACGGATTACGAGCCGGACCTGACCGACGCCGTCGCCGCCGCCACCGCCCGCAAGCCCGATGTGCAGTTCGACGTGATCGTGCCGCTGGCCATCGGCGCCCGTGCCACGCCCCGGCAGGAACATGACGCCGCCACCGTGGCCCGCGCCATCGCCGAACAGGCGGTGCAGCCGGATCATATCCATCTCGGGCTGGTGGAGGAGGCGGGGAATCCGGCGCGGGAGGTTAGGGTATTTGTAAGATAAGAAGTTCTTTTTTTGAAAAAAAAGAACCAAAAAAACGTTCAATCGGCTGACGCCCTCCTCCGAAAAGAGTTCCGCTTAAACGAATAAAAGTCTTTTTGCTTCTTTTTCTTAAGAAAAAGAAGACCTTCCTTAAACCCTGGGAGCACAACCATGGAAATCCGCAAACTCACCCCCGCCATCGGCGCCGAACTCCTCGGCATCGACCTCGCCCAGCCGCTCGACACCGAAACCTTCCAGGCCGTGCACACCGCGCTGATGGACAACCTGGTCATCTGCTTCCGCGACCAGCACCTCGACCACGCCCAGCAGAAAGCCTTCGGAAGCCACTTCGGCGACCTGCACATCCACCCCGCCGCACCCTCCATCGCGGGCCACCCGGAAGTGATGATCATCCACGCCGACGCTGACTCCAAATACGTCAACGGCGAAGCCTGGCACTCCGACGTCTCCTGCGACGCCGAACCGCCGATGGGCAGCATCCTGTATATGCGCGTCCTGCCCGAACTCGGCGGCGACACGCTGTTCGCCAACATGTACGCCGCCTACGAGGCGCTCTCCCAGCCCATGCAGCGCCTGCTCGCAGGCATGACCGCGGTGCATGACGGCGAAGGCCTCTACCGCGGCCGCTACACCGCCAACGATGCCGGCCGCGTCTACCCCCGCGCCGTGCACCCGGTCATCCGCACCCATCCGGTGACGGGGCGCCAGGCCCTGTTCGTGAACTCCTTCTTCACCACCCGCATCAACGAGCTGAGCAAGCCGGAAAGCGACGCGCTGCTCGCCTTCCTGTTCCGCCACGTCGAAACCCCCGAATTCGCCTGCCGCTTCCGCTGGCAGCAGAACTCGGTGGCGTTCTGGGACAACCGCGCGGCCCAGCACCACGCCCTGTGGGACTATTTCCCCCACACCCGCAGCGGCACCCGCGTCACGATCAAAGGCGACGTGCCGTTCTACCGCGCCTGATCAAACGCCCAACCGCGTGGCGATGATCCGCAGCGCGAAGCCGATGAACACCAGACCGGCCACCCGGTCGATCCACGGCCCGGCCCGGTGAAAGCCGCTGGCCACCGCAGGCGCCGCCACCATCGTGCTGACCAGGGCGTACCAGCCGAACGAAATCGCGGCGATCTCCGCCACCATCGCCGCCCCGGTCAGCGCATCGGTCCGCTCCGTCAGCACGGCGGCGAACAGGCTGCCGATCAGCAGCGCCGATTTCGGATTGGACAGGCTGGACAGCAACCCGGTCCGCACCCCCTCGGCAGGCTGCAACGCGGCCTTCGCCGTCGCCCCACCGCGCAACGTCCGAATCCCCACAACCAGCAGCCAGGCGGCCCCGACCATCTGCAGCGCGCCATAGACGGACGGAAACGCCGCGAACACCGTCTGCACGCCAAGCATGCCGGCAGTGCCCCACAGAACGGTGCCGATGACGATGCCGAGCACCGCCTGCATCGCGGCCGCCCGGCCCCGGCTGATCGCCAGCCGGGTGACGATGAGAAAATTCGGCCCCGGAATCACCACCGCAATCAGCCACAACCCGCCGACCGCCAGCACCTGCCCGCCCATCGTCAGGCCTCGAGTCGGATATCAGCGATCACCGCCCCGGTGATGCGGGCCAGTTCGGCCGCCTCGGTGCAGAACACCGTGTCGGGCGATCCGCCGGTGGCCCAGATCGGGTGAAGCGCCAGCAGATCGCGGTCGAACACCATCAGCGGCGCAGTCGCATGCCCCACCGGAGACACCCCCCCAGGCATGAAGCCGGTCCGGCTCACCACGAACTCCGCCCCGGCGGACTTCACCTTCACCCCAAGTGCGGCCGCCACCTTGCGCGGATCCACCCGTTTGGCGCCGGACGCGATCGCCACCACCGCCCGCTCCCCCGCGCGAAACACGATCGACTTGGCAATTTGAGCCACGTCGCAGCCGATCGCCGCCGCCGCATCGGCCGAGGTGCGCGTGCCCGCGGGGAACACCAGCACCGCATCGTCATGCCCCGCCGCCCGCAACGCCGCCCGCACGCGCTCCACAGATGCGCTCATCGTGGCTTCCCTCTATAGGCCGCTGATGGAATCTCTCGCCCTCTATATCCACTGGCCGTTCTGCCTGGCCAAGTGCCCGTATTGCGACTTCAACTCCCACGTGCGCGACCGGATCGACCAGGCCCGCTTCGCCGCCGCCCTGCGCACCGAGCTCGCCTGGGAGGCCGCCCGCCTCGGCCGCCGCCGCCTCACCTCGATCTTCTTCGGCGGCGGCACGCCGAGCCTGATGAACCTCGCCACCGTGGCCAGCCTGATCGCTGACGCCCGCACCCTGTTCGACGCCACCGACGCCATCGAGATCACGCTGGAGGCCAACCCCACCAGCGTCGAAGCCGCCCGCCTGAAGGATTTCGCCCAGGCCGGCGTCAACCGCATCTCCATCGGCGTGCAGAGCCTCAACCCCGACGATCTCGCCCGCCTCGGCCGCCAGCATTCGCCCGCCCAGGCGATCGCGGCACTGGAGGCCGCGCGCGCGATCTTTCCCCGTCTGTCGTTCGATCTGATCTACGCCCGCCCGCACCAGACGCTGGAGGCCTGGCGCGCCGAGCTGCGCCAGGCGCTGGCGCTGGCCGCCGACCATCTCTCGCTCTACCAGCTGACCATCGAGCCCGGCACCGCCTATGAGGCGCTGCACCGGTCCGGCCAGATCGTGCTGCCGGACGATGACGCCGCCGCCGCGCTGTACGACGCCACGGCCGAGGAGGCCGCGCGGTTCGGCCTGCAACCCTACGAGATCTCCAACTACGCCATCCCCGGCGCGGAAAGCCGCCACAACCTCGCCTATTGGCGCTACAGCGACTATGCCGGCATCGGCCCCGGCGCCCATGGCCGTGTGACGCTGGGCGATCAGCTCATCGCCACCCGCCGCCACCGCGCCCCCGAGCCCTGGGCCGAACGTGTCGCAGCCCTTGGCCACGGCAGCACTGCCGAGGAGATCGTCACCCAAGCCGACCGCGCCCGCGAAATGCTGCTGATGGGCCTGCGCCTGGCCGAAGGCATCGAGGCCGCGCGCTTCGAACAGCGCACCGGCGGCACGCTGCTCTCAGCCATCGACCGCGGCGTTCTAGAGACCGCGATCGAGGCCGGATATCTCACCTGGGACGCAAATCGCCTGCGCGCGACGGCGGAAGGGCGCAAACGGCTCGACTCGCTGCTCGCCGCCCTGGTGCTGTAGTGATCAGGGTTAAGTTCTTTTTTGAAAAAAAGAACCAAAAAACTTTCAACCGGCTGACGCCATCTCTCCGGAGAGAGGTCTGCTCCAACAGATGAAAGTTTTTTGCTTCTTTTTTTCAAAAAAGAAGCCCTTGCTTCCTAAAATCTGTCGTGTTTTCTCCGAACTCACTCCGCCTTGGGCGGCAGGCTGATCCCGGCCAGAGCCTCCCAGAACCGGATGACGAACGCATCGTCCCGCCCGCCATGCCCCGCCGCCGCCGCCGCCAGGAACAGCTGGTGCGCCGCCGAGGCCATCGGCAGCGGAAACGTCAGCGCCCGCGCCTGGTCGAGCACGATGCCAAGATCCTTGACGAAGATGTTCACCGAGGACAGCGGCGTGTCGTCCCCGGCCAGGATATGCGGCACGCGGTTCTGAAACATCCAGGACGAACCGGCCGAGGTGCTGATAACGTCGAACAGCGTCTGCGGATCGGCGCCCGCGCGGATGCCCAGCGCCATCGCCTCGGCGGCGGTGGCGATATGCACGCCGGCCAGCAGCTGGTTGACCATCTTGACGGTGCTGCCCACGCCCGCCGCATCGCCAAGCCGCCACACCTTGCCGGCGATGGCATCCAGCACCGGTTCCGCCATGGCGAAGGCGGCCGGCGAACCGGACGCCATCACCGTCATCGTCCCCGCCCGCGCCGCCCCGGCGCCGCCCGAGACCGGCGCGTCCAGCATCAGCAGCTGATGCTCGGCCAGCCGCGCATCGATCGCCCGTGCGGCCTCCGGCGCCACGGTGGTGCAGCACAGCACCACAGCACCCGGGGCCAGGCGCGCCACACAGCCCTCGGCGCCGAACAGCACCTCCTGCGCCTGCGCCGCATTGACCACGAACACCACCAGCGCCTCGATCCCCATCGGCAGATCCGCGGCACGGCTGACCGCCAGCCCGCCGGCCGCGACCAGCTCGTCCCGCGCGGCCGGGCGCAGCTCGCAGCCGGTCACCGCATGGCCCTTGGCGACCAGGTTCAGCGCCGCCCCCATGCCCATCGAGCCGAGGCCGATCACACCGATCTGCATAGGGAACATCCTGTCCGGGTCAGAGGAAGCGAAAGCGTTCGACAGCGGCCACCAGCGCGCGGCGAATGCCGGGCTCCAGTGCGGAATGCCCGGCATCGGGCACCACGGTCAGCCGCGCCTGCGGCAGGGAAGCCGCCAGAGCGAAGGCGGTGGTGGGCGGGCAGATCATGTCGTAGCGCCCCTGCACGATCTCGGTGGGGATGCGCGCGATGCGGTGCATATGCGCCAGCAGCCCGCCTTCCGGCAGGAACAGGTCATGGGCGAAATAATGCGCCTCGATGCGCGCCAGCCCCAACGCGGTGCGGTCCTGCGCGTAGCTCATCACCGAATCGGGTGTCGGCAGCAGCGTGCTGCAGGAGCCCTCGTAGGTCGACCACGCGCGCGCCGCCGGCAGGTGCACCGCCGGATCGGGGTCGCACAGCCGGCGCAGATAGCTGCCCAGCAGATCGCCCCGCTCGGCTTCCGGCAGAAACCCGGTGAACAGCGCATGCGCCTCCGGAAACACCGCCTGGATGCCGTGCAGAAACCAGTCGACCTCCGACGCACGGCCCAGGAACACGCCGCGCAGCACCATCGCCGACACGCGTTCGGGATGCGCCTGCGCGTAGGCCAGCGCCAGCGTCGAGCCCCAGGAGCCGCCGAACAGCAGCCATTGCTCGATGCCGAGATGCCGCCGCAGCGTCTCGATATCGGCGACCAGATCGGGTGTGGTGTTACGTGACAGCTCGCCCAGCGGGCGCGACCGGCCGGCGCCGCGCTGGTCGAAGATCACCAGCCGCCAATGCCCGGGATCGAAGAACCGCCGATGCACCGCCCCCGCGCCGGCACCGGGGCCGCCATGCAGGAACAGCGCCGACGGCCCCGCGGGGTTGCCGCATTGCTCCCAGTACATGACATGAGGGGGCGAGAGCGGCAGTTCGCCGGTCTCGTACGGTCCGATATCTGGAAACAGGTCACCGCGCGGCATGAACCTGTCTATACGGGCTGCGTTCCCTGGGGAGAAGAGTGCATGGAGCGACTGTTTGTGGGGATCGGCGCTTTCGCCGGGCTGAGCGGCGTGGCGCTGTCGGCCTATGCCGCGCATGCGCTGGCGGGGCAGGCGCAGGTGTCGGTGAACGCGGCGGTGGAGATGCAGCTGGTCCATGCCCTGGCGCTGCTGTTCACCGCCGGCCGGGTGCCCGGCGGCGGCCGGCTGGTGCGCCTTGCCGGCCTCGCCTTCATCCTGGGGCTGGTGCTGTTCTGCGGGTCGATCAGCGTCACCTATATCAGCGGCATCAGGCTGACCCAGCTTGCCCCCGCCGGCGGCACGATCCTGATGGCGGGCTGGCTGCTGCTGGCCGTCTCGGCGCTGCGCCGGTGATCCAGGCCGCGTATCTCGCGCCGGACGGGCTGGAGCAGGTGATGGCCGAGGAGCTGCGCCGGCTTGGCCGCAGCATCGCCGCCTGGCACGGCCGCCTCGCCCTGTCGCCCGAACCGCCCGCCGACAGCGTCTGGGCGCTCGATATCTGGACCGCGCCGCGCGAGATCCCGATCAGCTCGGTCAAATCGGCGGCCAACGAACTGCGCGCGCTGCAGCGCAACTGGCAGTCCTACGGTGTCGAGCATCACCGCCGCATGGCGCTGATCACCGACCATCTGCCGCCAGTGAAGGCCCGCGCGCTGGTGTTCCCCGAACCCGCCCCCACCGCCCATCTCGGCGCCTGGACGCTGCTGGCGCCCGACCGCATGCTGGCCAGCCCCACCAAGTCCAGCTGCTTCGTCAACGGCGAATGCCGCTTCGAGGAGGACCATATCGGCCCGCCCTCGCGCGCCTATCTCAAGCTGTGGGAAGCCTGCACCCGCCTCGGCGCCCATCCGCAGCCGGGCGACACCTGCCTCGACCTCGGTGCCTCCCCTGGCGGCTGGACCTGGGCGATCGCCAAGCTTGGCGCCACTGTCACCGCCATCGACAAGGCGCCGCTCGCCCCCGCCGTCGCCGCCATGCCGGGCGTTTCCCTGCGCGCCGGCAGCGCCTTCGCCCTCGCGCCGGAGCCGGTGGACTGGCTGTTCAGCGACATCATCGCCTATCCCGATCGCCTGCTCGAACTGGTGCAGAGCTGGATCGCCGCCGGCACCACGGGGCGCATCGTCTGCACCATCAAGCTGCAGGGCGAGACCGACCACGACGCCATCGACCGGTTCCGCGCCATTCCCGGCGCGCGGGTCATGCATCTGTTCCACAACAAACACGAACTCACATTCTGCTGGTCGCACGGCGAGATGATTTCCCTTTCCGGCGCAGTGGTTTAACATCGCGGCATGCGGTACCCCGACCTCGACATCGATCTGCTGCGCTGCTTCGCCACCGTCGCCGAGCAAGGCGGCTTCACCGCCGCCGGACAGGCGCTGGGCCTCACCCAGTCCGCCATCAGCCTCAAGGTCAAACGCCTGGAGGACGTGCTGGGCCGGCGCGTGTTCGAACGCACCAGCCGCAAGCTGGCGCTGACCGCCGAGGGCGAGGTGCTGCTGGTCTATGCCCGCCGCCTGCTGAGCCTCAACGACGAGGCGGTGCGCCGCATGATCGCGCCACCCGTGCGCGGCCATCTGCGCCTTGGCGTGGCTGACCATTTCGTGCCCCAGCACCTCGCCCCGATCCTGGCCCGCTTTGCCCGCACCTACCCCGATGTGCAGCTGGAAGTGGAGGTCGGTCGCAGCTTCGAGCTGCGCACCGCCTGCGACAAGGGCCTGCTCGACCTCGTCATCGGCAAGCGACGCGACGGCGAGACCACCGGCACCCCGATCTGGACCGAAACCCTCGCCTGGGTCGCGGCCCCGGAGCTGGACGCGCAGCGCCGCACGCCGCTGCCGCTCGCCATGCTGCCGCCAGGCTGCATGTTCCGTGACCGCGCGCTGGCCACGCTGTCACGCGCCAACATTGCCCACGAGATCATCTACACCTCGGCGAGCCTGCTCGGCGTCATCGCCGCCGCCGAAGCGGGCCTCGCCGTCACCGTGCTCGGCCGCTCCTCGCTGCCGCCGGGCCTGCGCGAGGTGCCGGGCCTGCCGGACCTCGGCACCGCGGAGATGGCCATCTTCGGCGACGCCGAAGGCCGCATGGCGCTGGTCGATCCCCTGGTCGGCTTCATCCGTGAAAGCCTCGCCGCAACCGTGGCATTGCGGCCAGCCGCATGAACGACGAGTTGGCCGGCCGCATGAAGTGCGCTCTGCTCGGCGTGCTGGCGCTGCTGCTGATGGCCGCCGGCCCTTCGGCAAAGGATCCCGTCAAGGACATCGGCCCCGCCCGGCTCCCGGTCAGCACTGGCGTGCTGCCCTATTGGAGCTCCGCCGACCTCACCCAGCCGCACCAGGCCATCACCCGCGCCCTCGTCATCTTCCACGGCCTGTTCCGCAACGCCGGCGGCTATTACGCCCAGGCGCTCGAAACCCTGCGCCTCGGCCACGCCACGACCGACACCACCCTCGTCGTCGCCCCGCAATTCCTCGCCGAGGTCGACCGCACCGCCCACCACCTCCCCGCCGACACCCTCGCCTGGGGCACCAACGGCTGGTCCGATGGCGAGCCCGCCCGCGCCCCCGCGCCGATCAGTTCCTTCCAGGCGATCGACACCCTGCTGCAGACGCTGCAGGACAAACATCTGTTCCCCGCCCTCGCCACCATCGTCCTCGCCGGCCATTCCGCCGGCGGCCAGATGGTGCAGCGCTACGCCGTGGTGGGGCAGGGCGGGCCTGGCGTGCGCTACGTCGTCGCCAACCCGTCCTCCTATGTCTGGCTCACCGCCGACCGCCCCGGCCCGACCGCGTCCTGCCCGGGCTTCAACAGCTGGAAATACGGCCTCGCCGGCAGGCTGATCCCCTACATCACCCAAAGCCCCGCCACCCTCGAACAGCGCTTCGCCATGCGTGACGTCACCTATCTGCTCGGCACTGACGACAACGATCCCGCCCTGCCCGTGCTCGACAAAAGCTGCGCCGCCGAGGCCCAGGGCACCGATCACCTCTCCCGCGGCCGCGCCTATTTCGCCGCCCTCAAGGCCCGCGAAGGCGCCGCCCTGCACCAGCGCCTCATCGAGATCCAAGGCGTCGCCCACAACGAAGGCCGCATGTTCCGTTCCCCCTGCGGCCTCGCCGCCCTGCTCGGCACCTCAGGCTGCCCCGATGCCAACTGAACCCGGCTTCACCGGCTTCCCCCGCGAGGCCCTGACCTTCCTGGCCGAGCTCGCCGCCAACAACGACAAGGCCTGGTTCACCGCCCACAAGCCGGACTACGAACGCCACGTCCTCACGCCGTTCCGCCTGCTGCTCGCCGAGGTGATCACGGGCCTCGCCGCCCGCGACATCCCCATCACCGGCGACCCCGCGAAATCCATCTTTCGCATCCACCGCGACGTGCGCTTCAGCGCAGACAAAACCCCCTACAAAACCCATGCCGGCGCCGCCCTCACCCGCGACGGCGTCAAAGGCGGCCTTGGCGTGCTCTACATCCACATCGCCCCCGAGGGCTGCTTCCTCGCCAGCGGCTTCTACCACCCGGACAAGGACCAGCTGTCCGCCCTGCGCGAGGCGATCTACACCGAGCCGGACCGCTTCCTCACCCTGCGCGCAGACCTCGCTGAAGCCGGCCTCACCCTCGACCCCGAAGACAGCCTGACCCGCCAGCCCCGCGGCTTCGAGGACGCCACCGGCCCCGCGATCCTGGCGGCGCTGCGGCTGAAATCCTTTGTCGTGCGCGAGCCCGTCACAACGTCCCGCATCGGCGAGTCCGGCTTCGTGAACGACATCCTGACCTTCGCCGAGGCCGCGCAGGGGTTGCTGCGGTTCGGCTGGGCGGCGCTGAGTGTGCTGGATCCGACGGATTTGAAGCGACAGAAGTAAAAAGAGGTTCTTTTTTGAAAAAAAGAACCAAAAAACTTTCTATCGGCTGACGCGCCGCTCCGGAGAGAGGTCCGCTCAAACGCGTGAAAGTCTTTTGCTTCTTTTCTTCAGAAAAGAAGTGCTTACTTACTTTGATATCCACCCAGATGATCCCGCCGCCACGTCCACGCCGTCGCCACCAGATCATCCAGCCGCCGCCAGCGCGGCACCCACCCGGTATCCGCCTGAAACCGCTCCGAACTCGCCACCAGCACCGTCGGATCCCCCGCCCGCCTTGGCGCCGGCTCAACCGGAACCTTCAGGCCGGACACCCGCGCCACCGAGTCGATGATCTCCTTCACCGTCGTCCCCCGCCCGGTGCCGAGATTATAACGGCACGACCCGCGCTCCAGCGGCTCCAGCACCGCCAGATGCGCCGCCGCCAGATCCTCCACATGGATGTAGTCGCGGATCGCCGTGCCGTCGCGCGTGGGATAGTCGTCGCCGAACACCAGCAAAGGCGGGCGCCGGCCCAACGTCGCGTCGATGGTAAGCGGGATCAGATGCGTCTCCGGCGCGTGATCCTCGCCCAGCACACCCTCATGATCACACCCGGCCGCGTTGAAATAGCGCAGCGCCGCGAATTTCAGCCCGTGCGCCTGCTCCGCCCAGGCCAGCCCGCGCTCGATCATCAGCTTGCTGTCGCCATAGGCGTTCTGCGGATCCGGCACCGCATCCTCGGCAATCGGCTGGCCATCGTCGGTCGGGTTGAACAGGGCCGCGGTGGACGACAGCACAAAGCGCAGACAGCCCCCGGCCACCGCCGCCTCGGCCAGGTTCATCGCGTTGGCCAGATTCACCCGGCAATAATGCAGCGGCATCTTCATGCTTTCGCCGACCAGCGACAAGGCGGCGAAATGAAACACCGCATCGAACCGCTGCGACGCGAACACCTGGTCCAGCGCCGCCCGATCGGCCAGATCCGCCTCGACCAGCCGAACCGTGGCGGGTACCGCCTGGCGATGGCCCTGGCGCAGATTGTCGACCACCACCACCTCATGGCCACGGCCGACCAGCAGCTTGACCAGATGACTTCCAATGAACCCGGCGCCGCCGGTGACGAGATAGCTGGCCATGGGGCGTCCTCAGCGCTTGCTGCACCTGCACAATCAGGCGCTCGCCGGCACCCTCATCCACGCTGGCTGCCGCACGGTCAAGACACTGACGCCAGATGTGAGCCGCGTCCCCTCGGCCAGCGCCTCCAGACGCAGCAGCGCCATGCCCCGGCCGTCGGTGCCGAAGCGCAGCACACCCACCTCCTGCGCGCCGAACCGCACCGGCGTGCCCGGCGCCGGCATCGGCCCATCGATGTCCACCGGCACCAGCCGCCGCTTCACCAGACCGCGATACTTCGTCCGCGCCGTCAGTTCCTGGCCCATGTAGCAGCCCTTGGTCCAGGACACGCCGCCCAGCTCGTCGAACCCCGCCTCCAGCAGCACCGAACGCTCATCCATGTCCCGCGACCCGTCCGGCAGCCCCAGCGCCAGCCGATGCGCCTGCCACGCCTCCGCCGGCAACGCCCCGTCAAGCGGCGCCGCCGCCAGCACCCGCCACCCCGCCTCCGGCAGCCGCGGATCGGGCGCGATCACCGCGTCGGCGGCCGGCGCGTCGCCCCACGCCGCATGCACCGCGAACGCCTCCGATGCATCGCGCAGCGCCACCGCCGCGCGCAGCCGGTAGCGTGACAGCTGCTTCACCAGCATCCCCGCCTGCGCCCGCTCGCAGTCCAGCAGCAGCCGCGCCCCCTCGGCGAGGATGAAGAAATCCGCCAGCCACTTGCCCTGCGGCGTCAGCAGCGCCGTCCACACCGCCGTCCCCGGCCCCGCCCGCGTTACGTCGTTCGACACCAGCCCCTGCAGAAACGACACCCGGTCATCTCCGCTCAGCTCCACCACGCCGCGATCCGGCAGATATGCAATTCTGTTCATCACCCGCAGATGGCCCGCCGCCCGCGCCCATGCAAGATTGCCCGACGCAACCGACCGGGAGTCCCGCCATGTCCGCCCATTACGATCTGATCCTGCGCGGCGGACGCTGCATGCTGGCCTGGGGCGAGGTCGAGACGGATATCGGCGTCCGCAACGGCCGCATCACCACCATCGGCGTCCCCGCCGCCGCCACCGCCGAAACGGTGCTGGACGCCACCGGCCTGCACGTGCTGCCCGGCCTGATCGACCCGCATGTGCATCTGCGCGACCCCGGCAACCCCGCCGTCGAAACCATCCCGACCGGCACCAAGGCCGCCATCCTCGGCGGCCTCACCGCGGTGTTCGACATGCCAAACACCGCGCCCGCGATCACCGACAGCGCCGCCCTCGCCTGGAAACGCGGCTATGTCGAGACCTCCGCCTGGTGCGACATGGGCCTCTATGTCGGCGGCACCAAGACCAACATCCTCCATCTCGCGGAACTCGAAAGCGAGCCCGGCGTCTGCGCAATCAAGGTGTTCGCCGGCAGCTCCACCGGCGACCTGATGGTGGAGGATGACGAACATCTCGAACGGGTCATGCGCGCCGGCCACCGCCGCATCGCCTTCCACAGCGAGGACGAATACCGCCTCCAGGCCCGCAAGCCGATGTACAAATCCGGCGACCCCTACGCCTTTCACGCCGAATGGCGCGACGTGGAATGCGCCTTCCTTGGCACCCGCCGCCTGATGGCGCTGGCCCGCAAGACCGGCCGCCCCGCCCATATCCTGCACGTCTCCACCGCCGAGGAGCTGGACTACCTCAAGGACTACCGCGACATCGCCACCGCCGAACTCCTCGTCAACCACCTCACCCAGTTCGCCCCTGATGTCTATGACACGCTGCAAGGCTTCGGCGTGATGAACCCGCCGATCCGCGACCGCCGCCATTACGACGCTGCCTGGGCCGCGGTCGCCGACGGCACGGTCGACTGCATCGGCTCCGACCACGCCCCGCACGCCGCCGAGGCCAAGCGCAAGCCCTGGCCCGACTGCCCGGCCGGCCTCACTGGCGTGCAGACCCTGGTTCCCGTCATGCTCGACCACGTCAACGCCGGCCGCCTCAGCCTGGCCCGCATGGTGGATCTGATGTGCGCCGGCCCCGCCCGCGTCTACGGCGCGCGCAACAAGGGCCGCATCGCCGCCGGCTACGACGCCGACTTCACCCTGGTGGACATGAAGGCCCAACGCCGCATCGAGAACAGCTGGATCGTCTCGCCCTGCGGCTGGACCCCGTTCGACGGCATGGCCATCACCGGCTGGCCCGTCGCCACCATCCTGCGCGGCACCTCGGTGATGCGCGACAACGAGGTGCTGGGCGCGCCTTCGGGGAGGTTGGTGGCGTTTCGGTAGGGGGAGGCAAGGAAGGCCTTCTTTTCCGAAGAAAAGAAGCAAAAGACTTTCATTCCTTTGAGCTGACCTCTCTCCGGAGGACGGCGTCAGCCGATAAGAAAAGTTCTTTTTTTCAAAAAAGAACTGCTATCCCTGCCTTTTATAGAGGATCACCGATCCGTCCGGCGCCTTGGCCTGCAGCGCGAGCCAAAGGTCGGAATCGTCGTACCAGACATCGACCGGGTTCGGACCTTCCATATGGAACCCGTCGCAGCCATGCCGCACGCCGGCGCTGTCGGCCTGTTCCGACCGGCCCAGCGGCGTCGTGACAAACCGCAGCAGCGTTCCGTCCTGTGGGTTGATCGATGGCACCGTCAGCTGTGTGCGGTTCCACATCGCGCACAGCACGGTCCCATCCGGCGCGGCATAGCGCGGGGCGGCGGTGCCCTGCACCATCAGCACGCCGTTCTCGCGCGCCCCGCGTGCGTATTCCTGGCGGCCGTTGGTGACGGCGGTGCACTGGAACGACGCCAGCATCCCGCCCTCCCAGCTCTCCTGGGCGCGCAGCGTCGACTGGAACGCCGTCAAGAAACCGGCCGAGACGCTGTACGACACGGTGCTGGCCACCGTCATCGTGTCCCCGACGCGGTGGAACCGGATCAGATGATCGCCGATCCGCATCCCGTTGCGGCTGGCCTGGAAATTCAGCGCGCCGGAGGCCGGAACGCCCGGCAGGGCAGGGGCCTGCTCCACGCTAGCGCTGGCGCCACGGCAGATCGCTCGCCTTCCAGCCCGCCACCGTGCCGCGATGCCCGGTCTGGTCCGGCGGACCCTCGAAGCCGTCGGTGATGTTGAACGCGTGTGGAAACCCCGCCGCGATCGCCGCGTTGGCCGCCGCCAGGCTGCGCACGCCGCTGCGGCACAGGAAGTAGATCTTGTTTTGGGGCGTGAACCCGGCCTGCTTCAGCTGGTCGGTGAAGGCGGTGTTCACCTGCATGGTGGGAAAGATCTGCCACGGGATCAGCGCCGGCGTCTTGCCGGCGGCCGACAGGTCGGGCAGTCCCACGAAATTCCACTCGGCGTCGGTGCGCACGTCCACCAGCTGGGCCTCGGGGTCTGCGAGCAGCGCGTTCCAGACCTCGCGCGGGGCGACGTTCTCGACCATGGTATCTCTCCTTAGGTGTTGACTTCGGCCATCGCACGCAACCTGCCCCAAAACAAGGTGATCCGTCATGGACATCCCGCAGCAATCCTCCTTCGTGCCCCTCGTGGCCGGCAGCCTGACCGAAGCGATCGGCAACACACCGCTGATCCGGCTGCGCCGCGCCTCGGAGGCGACCGGCTGCACCATCCTCGGCAAGGCGGAGTTCATGAACCCCGGCGGCTCGGTGAAGGACCGCGCGGCGCTCGCCATCATCCGCGCCGCCGAGATGGACGGCACGCTCCGCCCCGGCGGCACCATCGTCGAGGGCACCGCGGGCAACACCGGCATCGGCCTCACGCTGGTGGGCAACGCCCTGGGCTACCGCTCGGTGATCGTGATGCCGGACACGCAGTCCATCGAAAAGATTCAG
Organism: Rhodospirillales bacterium; assembly: GCA_037445025.1. Classification (GTDB taxonomy): domain Bacteria; phylum Pseudomonadota; class Alphaproteobacteria; order Acetobacterales; family Acetobacteraceae; genus CAIQQQ01. The sequence goes on along the minus strand of JBBILI010000009.1, from coordinate 14,330 downwards.
TTCCTGCGCATGATCGGCGCCGATCTTCGCCTGGTCCCGGCCAAGCCGTACCGCGATCCCGGCAACTACGTGCACGCCTCCCGCCGCCTCGCCGAGGAGCTGCGGGCCGCCGGCACCAACGCCATCTGGGCCAACCAGTTCGACAACACCGCCAACCGCGACGGCCACCGCCTGACCACCGGCCCCGAGATCTGGGAGCAGACCGACGGCGCGATCGACGCCTTCACCTGCGCCTGCGGCTCCGGCGGCACGCTGGCCGGAGTCTCGCTGGCGCTGAAGCAGCGCAAGCCCGGCGTGCGGATCGTCCTGGCCGACCCCGAGGGCAGCGCGCTCTACGGCTGGGTAAAGTCCAACGACATGACGGTGACCGGCTCCTCGATCACCGAAGGAATCGGCCAGGGCCGTGTGCCCGCCAATCTCGACAACATCGCCATCGATGACGCGGTGCGCATTCCCGACGCCGAGGCGTTGGAACAGGTGTTCGACCTGCTGTGGCATGAAGGTATTTCGGTGGGCGGTTCGGCCGGGCTGAACGTCGCGGCCGCCGTGCGCGTTGCCAAGGCGATGGGCCCTGGCCACACGATCGTGACGATTCTGTGCGATGGCGGGGCCCGATATCAGAGCAAGCTGTTCAATCCGGAGTTTCTGATGAGCAAGCATCTGCCGGTGCCGGCCTGGTTGGCGAGGTAAGCAAGCGCTTCTTTTCTGAAGAAAAGAAGCAAAAGACTTTCATTGGTTGAGCGAACCTCTCTCCGGAAAAGCGCGTCAGCCGAATGAAAGTTTTTTGGTTCTTTTTTCAAAAAAGAACCGCTTGCCTTCAATGATCAATAACCCGCCGCAATACCCCCACCAACTCCGCCTCCTCCTCCGGCACCACCTGCACCGCACGCCCCTGCACCCGCCGGCGCAGCACCTCCGCCGCCGGCTCCGACGATGCGAGCGTGACATCGCACAGCAGCTGGGCTGCCACGCTGGTCGGCACGTCCTGCTGCGGATCATCGATCCACGCCAGCACCCGCGCCCGTGGATGGTGCAGCCTCGCCGTCACCGCATAGGCCGCGGCCGCGATCGGGCCGTGCAGCACGATCACCCGGTAATCCGGCGCGTTGCGACGGATGATTTCCTCCACCGCGCCGAACCAGGGTGCGCCATGCACGGCGTACCCCGCCGCACGCAGCGCCTCCGCCGCCGGCCCTTCGGCCACGAGCCCGCGCATGGCCACCACGCCCACCCGCAGATCCAGCGCCTGCAGCCCCGCCAGCACCGCGCGCGTCGGATCGGTCGTCGGCAGGTCGAACCCCACGAACAGGGCCAGCGGCCGCGGGTCCGGCACCGCCACTTCCTGCGGCGTGCCGTCCAGCGTTTCCGCCCAGCGCGCGCGGAACAGCCGGCGGGCGGTGCGTCCGCTGTCGGTGTCGCTGGCCGCTTGCAGCAGCCGATCGGTCTGCGCCACCAGGAACCGGGTCAGCGGCTGCAGGTTCTCGCCTGTCCTGGCGGCGGCGATCTCGGCGCTGAACACCGCCTCGAACCGCGCCCGCGCCGCTTCGCCGCCCGCCGGCGCGGCCGGCAGCTCCCAGGGCGTGTTGCGCAACGGCGCCCCGTCACTGACCCGGCGCACCACCAGCCGATGCGCGATGCTGGGGTCGAGCGGCCGGCTCAGCGTGAGATGAAACCCGTAGCGCCCGGTGCCGATGCCGACCTGCGCCAGATCCTCGCGCAGCATGTTGGCCAGGAAACGCACCGGCTTCGCGTCATCGACGATGGCCTCGAGCCACACCGGCACGTCCGGCTGCTCCGGGTTGTAGGCCCAGCCGCGGAACGTGTTCCAGTCGGCATAGTCCAGATGCGCCTCGAACGGCTCGGCGCCCGTGGTGAAGATGATGTCCGGCGTGTCTGACATGGCTGCTGATTAGCAAGGCCGTCCGCCACAAGCCAGCCCCGGCCTTGCAGGCCTGGCGACGGGTTGCGATGCTGCGGCAACACCATAAGAACGGGGAACGTCATGCCGCGGCTTCTGCTCCTTCTGCTGTTCAGCCTCGGGTTCGCGCCGGCAGCGCGGGCCGACGCGACGCTGGATTCGATCGTGGCGTCGGGTGTGCTGCGCGTCGGCACCACGGGCGACTACAAGCCGTTCAGCTTCCGTGCCGCCGACGGCAGCTACAGCGGCGCCGACGTGGACATGGCCCAGCGCCTGGCCGCCCGGCTCGGCGTGAAGCTGCAGTTCGTGCCGACGGTGTGGGCGAACCTGAACAGCGACTTCGCCGCCAAAAAGTTCGACATCGCGATGGGCGGTGTCACCAACCTGCCGCCGCGCCTCAAGATCGGGCCGTTCGCCCACACCGTCTATGTCGACGGCAAGCGGCCCATAGCCGCCTGCGCCGATCGTGACCGGTTCACCTCGATTGCCAGCATCGACCGGCCGGAGGTGCGCGTGGTGGTCAACCCCGGCGCCTCGAACGAGGAGTTCGCCCGCGCCAACTTCCCGCACGCGCAGCTGACCGTGCACAACGACAACACCACCGTGTTCGACGAGATCGTGGCCCATCGCGCCGATGTGATGGTGACGGACGGCATCGAGGTCGATCACCAGTCCTTTATCCACAAGGGCGTGCTGTGCCCCACGGCGGTGCCGCAGCCGTTCACCCATCTGGAGAAGGCGTACTGGGTGCAGCCGGATCCGGAGCTGCTGCAGCGGGTGGATGATTTTGTGGATGGCGAGATCAAGTCGGGCGGCTGGCAGAAGTCGTTGGAGCGGGCGCTGGCACAGCCGTAGGCAAGGGCTTCTTTTCTTCAGAAAAGAAGTCCTTCCACTTGCCTTCTCGCCGTCTCAATCGCCCCCAGATACCGGTTGATTCCCCGCATCAGCTCCACCCCCGCCACCCGCCGCAGGTGATCGGTGCCGAACTCCGGCAGCTCCGCCGCCACCGCCAGGGTCGGCAGCCGCGGCACGGTGTAGGCGGGGTCGTGCCGGAACCGCGGCTCGCGCGTGTAGTTGATCGGCACTAGAATGCGCGACAGCTCGAACAGCGCCGCGTTGCGCCGGGCCGGCTCCGCATGATCCAGCCGCGCCAGTGCCGCCTTCAGCGCCAGGGTGGCGGCGGTGCAGGCCGACAGATCCGCCAGTCCCTGCGAGGCCGCCTGGTAGCTTGCGATGGTGGAAAGGAACTCGTCGCAGGTTGCCGACCAGTCGAACGGCAGAATTTCGGCGTTCGCCACCCGCAGCACCGACAGCAGGTAGATCTTCATGTCGGTCAGCAGAACATCGCGGTCGGCGATCTCCAGCGTGTCGTTCTCGGTGTGCCAGGCGATGTTGGCGCCGCAGCCGGACACGTCATAGTAGTGCTTTTCGTGGCGCAGCTGGTCCGGCATCGTCGAGCTCAGCATGAAGAAGCTGGGCAGGCCGATATTGTTGAAGCTGTAGTCACCGGCCTGCGGCGGGCGATGCGTGCCGATGACGGCGTCGGGCACGATGTCGCGGATGGCGCCGGCGGCGATATGGGCCGATTCCGTGAAGGCGCGGGTGTCGTGATAGCTCGTCGCCCAGCGGCAGCCCGGGCTGTCGCAGTTGATCTGCGCCACGCAGCCGCGGTCCAGCTCCATGGCGAACGCGTCGGTGAACCAGGTGGAGCCGGCGTAGCGGCCGGTGGAGTGGCCGGGCCACCAGGCGATCTTCACCGAGCGGCGCAGCTCGGCGCGGTTGTGCCAGAGCACGCGGGAGAGTTCGAGCAAGGTGGCGTCGCCGGTGGCGTTGTCGCCCACGCCCACCTCCCAGCTGTCGTAATGCCCGTGCACCAGCACGAATTTGTCGGGCTCGACGGCGCCGGGAATGGTCACCACCGGAATCTTCTGCGCGAACCAGCCTTCCACCAGATCGGTGCGGATGGTGCATTCGGCACCCGTGGCGGCCAGCGCCATCAGCTTCTGCCCATCGGGGTTGTTGACGGCCACAACCGGGATCTTCGGCTTGCGGCCCATGTCGGCGAGATCGGGGCTGCCCCAGATGGTGGTGCAGGTGCCCCAATGGATGTCCGTCCCCGGGTTCACCGCGATCAGCCCGATGCCGCCCCATTCCTCGATCAGGCTGGTCAGCGCCGGATTGCCGAACCCCTGCATCACCACGATGTTGCCGCCGATGAGGCGCTTTACCTCGTCGATCGGGGCGATGCTGTCGCCGAACAGGGTTTTCACATCGCGGTTGTAGCTGCGCAACGCCTTGGGGTTGGCCTTCAGCGAGACCAGCCGACCGGTCCGTCCCCCGGGCACCGACAGCGCCGAAGACGGCGGCTTGGCCCGAAAGGTGACACCGCCAGCCGAGACCGAAGCGGAATAGGGAATGGAAAGATAGATCTCCGGGCTGTGCACCTCCACCGGCACACCGGCCTCGTGCAGCTTCGCCACCAGCACATCCGCACTGCGGTTCACATCCTCCGGCCGCCACCGCGGCATGGTGGCGAAGGTCTCGACGAGGGACCAGGGCAGGTCGAGGCTCACCTGGTCGAGGAAACCCTGTTCGCTGTCGGAAAGCGCCATCGTTGTCACCCCTCTGCTGCACGGTGATGGCAACACCGAAACGGCAGGCCCGCAAGCCCGGGGGCGATCTCGGACTTGATGTTTTCCACAATCGCCCCTTGAATGACTGTCATGCACGGAACACGGGGCTGATGACATGAAGCACGCGCTGTTGGCTGCCGCTTTGGTTCTCGCCGGTGGCACCGCCGCCAGGGCGCAGCCGGCTGGCGATGCGATCCGGCCGCTGGCCTTGCTCACCCAGCCGGAGGCGGCCTCGCCGCAGGATTATCAGGCGGCCGAGCTGGCTGCCGATGCCTGGAAGCAGCTTGGCCTTACCGTGCAGGTGCGTCCGCTGCCGGGCCAGCAGTTCAACCAGGTGGTCTGGTACGAGCGGCAGAAATGGGACTTCACGACCTGGCAGATGGTCGGCCGCCCCGAGCGCAGCGATCCGGACGAGCTGACCTACAACCTGTTCCTCTCCGCCAACGCCGCCAATGGCTATGACTTCGTGGGCTACAACAACCCCGCCTACGACAAGCTGGCGCAGGAGCAGCGCCAGGAGCTTGACGTCACCAAGCGCCAGGCACTGATCCGCGAGGCGCAGGAGCTGATCAACCACGACCAGCCATACGGCTTCATGGTGCATCCCAAGAACCTCGTCGCCTACAACGCCGCGGTGTGGGACGAGAAGTCGCTGGTCGAGCAGGCCGGTATCGGCGTGCGCAGCTTCTGGACCTGGATCAACATCAAGCCGCTGACCGCGCAGAAGACGGTCATTGTGAATTCGGTGGCGCCGCCGACCAATCTCAGCCCGTTCAACATCCCTGGCGCCGAAGGCTCCTGGGCCACCGAGCTGGTGTGGGACCGGTTCATGCGCATCGGCCCGGACGGGCTGCCGCAGCCCTGGGCGGCCCAGAGCGTGACGCGGCCCGACCCCACCACGGTGGATCTCACCCTGCGCCCCGGCATGAAATGGCATGACGGCCAGCCGGTGACGATCGATGACGCGGTGTTCAGCCTCGAAGCGCCGGGCTACGGCGACAAGTCGCCGATGTATCGCCCGTTCGTGGCCAACATCGCCAGCGTGGAGACGACCGGGCCGATGAGCCTGCGCATCCACCTGAAGAAGCCGGATGCGGCGTTCCTGGTCTCCTCGCTGTCCAAGCTGAACCTGGCGCCGAAGCATATCTGGGCGCCGATCTTCGAGGACCTCAAGAACAAGCCCGAGACCGCCGAGAGCATCATGGAGAAGCTGCCGGTCGGCTCCGGTCCGTTCAAGTTCGTCTCGGTGAACCTCAACGACCAGATCGTGCTCGCCGCCAACCCCGAGCATTGGGCGGCGCCGAAGGTGGATCGCTGGATCATGCGCATCACCCCCAACATCGAGGCGACGATGGGGGCGATGAAAAGCGGCGAGATGAACTTCCTGACCGACTACACCGGCGACCCGGAACTGCTGACCCAGCTCGCCAAATCCTCACCCAACATTAAGCTGTCCTCCTCGCTTGACATCGGCTTCCGCTTCATCGGCTACAACGAGCGGCGCGCCCCGTTCAACGACCCCGCCTTCCGCCGCGCGCTGTCGGCCGCACTCGACCGGCAGACGATCGCGAGTGACGCCTATGGCGACGCCGCGGTGCCGGCCAATTCCTGGATCTCGCCGGCACTGAAGTTCTGGGCCGATCCCGGCATCACCCAGAAGGTGCCGGGCGGCAGCATCGCCGCGGCGAAGCAGATGCTGAAGGACGCCGGCTACGTGCTGGAAGGCGGCAAGCTGCACTATCCCGCCGGCGTGAAGGAGACGGTGGCGGCCTACCAGTAAAGGCCGCCCGGCGTGGCGCGATACGCGCTGGGGCGGCTCGGGCATCTGGCGCTGGTGATGTGGGTGGTGATCACCCTCACCTTCGTGCTGTTCCGGCTGATGCCCGGCGACCCAACGCTGAATTTCCTCTCGCCGAGCTTCTCGGAGGAGACGCGTGCGGCGCTGCTGAAGAGCTTCGGCCTTGATCGATCGATGTGGCAACAATACCTGATCTATCTCGGCCATCTCGCGCGCTTCGATCTCGGCGTGTCGTTCCTGCAGGGCCAGCCGGTGGCGTCCCTGCTGGCGGCCGCCCTGCCCAACACGCTGATGCTGACGGTGGTGTCGATCTGCGCGGCCTATCTCGTGGGTATCATCGCCGGCGCCTTCCTGGCGTTTCGCCGCGGCGGCGTGGTGGAGGCGGTGTCGATCCCCGCCGCCCTGGCCACCCGCGCGGCACCGGAGTTCTGGCTGGGCATGCTGCTGCTGGCCGGACTCTCGTTCGAGCTCGGCTGGTTCCCGACCGAGGGTGCGTTCAGCCCGGGGGCCGACCCCGGCAGCTTCCTCGCCCAGCTGCTGTCGGCCGACTATTGGTGGCACCTCGCTTTGCCGGCGCTGACCCTGATGCTGTATCTGCTCGGCCTGCCGCTGCTGCTGATGCGCGCCACCATGCTGGATGTGCTGAACGACGAGTTCATCGTCATGGCGCGCATGAAAGGCCTGTCGCGCTGGTCGATCGTCATGCGCCACGCCGCCCGCAACGCGCTGCTGCCGGTGGTCACCGCCTTCGCGCTCGGCCTCGGCGCCAGCGTGGGCGGCAACGTGGTGGTGGAATCGGTGTTCGCCTGGCCCGGCATCGGCCGGCTGCTGGTGCAGGCGGTGCAGGGGGCGGACTACCCGCTGGCCGAAGGCGCGTTCATCCTGATCGCCGCCGTGCTGGTGGTGATGAACGCGGTGGCGGACCTGCTGTATTCGACCCTCGATCCGCGCGTCGTGCGCCGTGGTTAGGCGCTTTCTGCGCTTCCTGCGTGGCGAGCCGTTCGCGGCCGTGGGCGCTGCGATCTACGCCGTCATCGCCGTCATGGCGATCTTTGCCGACCGTCTCGCCCCCTATGACCCGACGGCGATGCTGCGCGAGGGTCGCCGCATCGCCAAATATCTGCCGATCTCATCCGCGCACTGGCTCGGCACCACCTCCTCGGGGCGGGACGTGCTGAGCCAGGTGCTCTACGGCGCCCGCGCGGCGCTGGAGGTGGGGCTGACGGCCGCCTTCGCCGTGGTGGCCATCGGCACGCTGCTGGGCCTGCTGGCCGGCTATCTCGGCGGCTGGACCGACCGGGTGGTCACCTGGCTGTCCGACATCGTGCTTGGCCTGCCGTTCCTGCCGTTCATGCTGGTGCTGGCAGCCCTCACCCATCCCGGCACCGGCGTGGTGGTGTTCACCGTCGCCGCCCTGCTGTGGCCCAACACCGCGCGTGTCATCCGCGCCCAGGTGATGAGCCTGCGCGAGCGCGCCTGGGTGGAGGCGGCGCGGGTGACGGGGTGTTCCACCTTGCGCATCATGTTCGTCCATGTGCTGCCGCAGGTGTTGCCGCTGGCCGCCCTCTACGGCTCGGTCGCCATCGGCTGGGCGATCCTGGCGGAGGCCTCGGCGAGCTTTCTCGGCTTCGGCGATCCGGACACGCTGAGCTGGGGTGTGATGCTGCAGGAGGCCTATGCCAACCAGGCGCTCTCCCGCGGCGCCTGGAACTGGTTCGCCCCGCCCGGCGCCGCCATCATGGCCATGGTGCTGGCGGGCTTCCTGATCTCGCGCGGCTCGGAGAAGCTGCTGTTCCCGAAGCTGGCCGGCCAATGAGCCTTCTGTCGGTGCGCGATCTGCAGGTGACCTACGCCAGCGGCGCCGGCCCGGTGCGGGCGGTGGACGGCATGGATCTCGACATTCCGGCCGGCTCCATCACCGGCCTGGTGGGCGAGAGCGGCTGCGGCAAATCCACCCTGGGCCGGGCGCTGATGGGTGTGCTGCCGGACACCGGTTCCATCACGCGCGGCGCCGTGGTGTTCGAGGGGCACGATATCGTCCGCCTGTCCCGCGCCGCCCAGCGGGAGATGCGCTGGCGGCGCATGGCCTTCGTGCCGCAGACCGCGATGAACGCGCTCGACCCGGTGCAGCGCCTGCGCGCGCAGATGTTCGAGGTGCTGCAGCAGCGCGGCGGCCTGTCCCGCGCCGAAGCCGCCGCCCGCGCAGCCGAGCTGTTCACCCTGGTGGGGCTCGATCCGGCGCGGCTTTCGGACTTTCCCCACCAGTTCAGCGGCGGCATGCGCCAGCGCGCCTCGATCGCCCTCGCCCTCGCCCTCTCGCCCGCTTTGGTGATCGCCGACGAGCCGGTCACCGCACTGGACGTGATCGTGCAACGCCAGGTGCTCGATGTGCTGCGCGATCTGCAGGCGCGTCTCAACCTCGCCATGATCCTGGTCACGCACGACATGGCCGTTGTGGCCTATGCGTGCGACCGGGTGGCGGTGATGTATGCCGGCCGCATCGTCGAATCCGGCCCCGTCGCCGAGGTGCTGGAGCGCCCGCTCCACCCCTACACCATGGGCCTGTCCCACGCGTTCCCCGACGTCCATGGCGGCGAGGACGCGCTGGTGCCCATCGAAGGCGCGCCGCCCTCGCTGCTCGATCCGCCACAGGGCTGCCGCTTCGCCGCGCGATGCCCGTTCGCGCTGGATCGATGCCGCATCGAATCGCCATCGTTGGTGGCCCGGGTGCCGGATCATCTGGTGGCGTGTTGGCGGGCGGGGGAGGCGGCGGAGCTGCGGGGGCTGGCGGCCCGGCCGGCGACCTGGGGGGGAGGGTGATGGAGGCAGGCAAGCGGTTCTTTTTTGAAAAAAAGAACCAAAAAACTTTTATCCTTTGGCGCCCGATGGTCCGGATGGGCGCGCGTCAACGTTTGAAAGTCTTTTGCTTCTTTTCTTCAGAAAAGAAGAGCTTCCTTGCTTCCATCCAGATCCCATGACCACCCTCCTCGAAGCCACCACCCTGCAGAAAAGCTTCCGCAGCCGCGGCCGCGTGGTCCACGCCGTGCAGGATGTCAGCCTCGCCGTCTCGGCCGGCGCGGCGCTCGGCATCGTCGGCGAAAGCGGCTGCGGCAAGACCACCACCGCGCGCATGCTGCTGCGCCTGGAGGAACCCACCGGCGGCACCATCCGCTTCGACGGCACCGACATCACCCATCTCCACGGCGCCGCTCTGCTGCCGTTCCGCGCCCGCGCCCAGCTGGTGTTCCAGAACCCATTCGACGCGCTGAACCCGCGCTTCTCCATCCGCCAGTCGCTCACCGAGCCGCTGCGCAACTTCCATGTGCCCAAAACCGAACATGCCGACCGGATCGAATCCGCGATGACCCGCGTGCGCCTGCTGCCCAGCGCCGCCTGGCTCGACCGCCACCCCCACGAGCTCTCCGGCGGCCAGCTGCAGCGCGTCGTCCTCGCCCGCGCCCTGATCGCCGGCCCGAAGCTGATCGTGGCCGACGAACCGGTCTCGATGCTTGACGTCTCGGTCCGCGCCGGCATCCTCAACGTGCTGCGCGAGGCGCGTGACAGCCTGGGTCTGGCCGCCATCTATATCAGCCACGATCTGGCGCTGATCCGTTACGTCTGCGAGCGGACCATGGTGATGTATCTCGGCCGCGTGGTGGAGGAGGGGCCGACGGCGGAGCTGATCGCCCGGCCCGCGCATCCCTACACAAAGGCCCTGGTGGCCGCCGTGCCGGTCGCCCGCGTGGATCAGAACCGCGAAGCCCTGCCGATCCGCGGCAGCCTGTCCGAGGCGGCACAGGCGGGGGGCTGCCCGTTCCGGCAGCGTTGCCCGCATGTGATATCCCGCTGCGAGACCGAGGCGCCGAGCCTGCGCAGCCTGGCGCCGAACCAACGAGTCGCCTGCCACCTTGAGGGAGGTCTGTCATGAAAGCCTGCGATCCCGTCACGCTGGAGATCATCCGCGGCGCCATCCGCGCCGCCCAGGCCGAGATGGAGGCGCTGCTGGAACGCACCGCCATCTCGGCCTTCATCCGCGAGAAGAAGGATTTTTACACCGCCCTGTTCGACGCCGAGGGCGTCATGGCGGTGGGATCGAATGTGCCGATCTTCGGTGACATCTGCGGTCCGGTGTTCGCACATTTCCCGATCGAGACGATCCAGCCCGGCGATCTCTACTGGTACAACGACTGCTACGGCAGTGCTGGGGCCGTGTCGCATTCCAACGACCAGGTGTTCCTCGCCCCGGTGTTCCATGAAGGAAGACGTTGCGCCTTCGTGATGGGCTGGGCGCATTTCTCCGACATCGGCGGCCTGCGACCGGGCTCGATCTCGCCTGATGCGACCGACATCTTTCAGGAAGGCATCATCATCCCGCCCACGAAACTGATCGACCGCGGCACCACCAACACCGCGACCCTGGAGATCTTCTACCGCAACTCCCGCTATCCCGCGACCTGCCGTGGCGACACGCGGGCCCTGATGGCGAGCGTGGAGCTGGGCGTGCGACGCATGCAGGAGATCGCCATCCGTTTCTCCCCCGATGTACTGGCCGATGCGCTGCACCAGCTGCTCGCCCGCACCGAAACCCTGGTGCGCCAGAAACTCCGCGAAACCTTCCCCGTCGGCACGCATCGCTTCGCTGACGCCATCGACAGCGACGGCCACGGCACAGGCCCTCTGCATATCCGCTTCGCGCTGACCCGCACGCAAGATGACCGTTTCATCTTCGATGCGAGCGAGACCGACGACCAGGCGCCCGGCCCGGTGAACTACCTGATGAACCGCGACGTGCCCGGCACCGCCTTCGCGCTGTATTTCCTGGGCGGCGACCCTTCGCAGGTGGTCAACGCCGGCGGCGCCCGCGCGTTCGACGAGATCATCCTGCGCGAAGGCTCGCTGCTGCGCCCGCGCTTCCCCGCCCCCTTAGGCATGCGCGGCATGACGATGATGCGCGTGCTGGCCACCTTGAACGGCCTCATCAACGTGGCCGGCACGCCCGCGCCCGCAGCGCACGCGGCCTACGTCATTCTGCTGATCCGCGGCACCGCCGACAAAAAGCCGTTCCTGCTGTCCGACGGCCTCGGCGTCGGCTATGGCGCGCGGCCGGATGCCGACGGCATCGACAGCGTCTATTTCGTCGCCCAGGAGAACTACCCCGTCGAGTTCCTGGAGATCGGCTATCCCGTCATTCTGAACGCCTACGCCGTGCACCGTGATTCCGGCGGGGCCGGCCAGTTCCGCGGCGGCTGCGGCGTGGTGCGGGAATACACCATCCTCGCCGAGCACAGCGTGCTGGCGGTTCGAATCGATTCCGTCGTGAACCCGCCCTGGGGCACCGCCGGCGGCCTCTCCGGCGGCGTGGCCCGCGCGGTGGTCAATCCCGGGCGGGCGGACGAGCGGGTGCTGCCGCCGCTGTCGGACGGCAACATCCTGCGCCGCGGCGACGTGCTGCGCATCGAGACCGGCGGCGGCGGCGGCCGCGGCCACCCGTTCGACCGCGCACCGCAGGCGGTGCTGCAGGACGTGCTGGAAGGCTATGTCTCGGTCGACGCCGCGCAGAAACATTACGGCGTGGTGATCCGCGAGCAGCGGGTCGATGAGTCCGCCACCGCATCGTTGCGCGCCCAGCGTCCTTCTGTGCGTGAATTCCATCGCAAGGGCTATGTCGATGCTCTCGTCTGAATGCCCGCTCTCCGTCGCCATCGATATCGGCGGCACGTTTACCGATGTCACGCTGCAGCACGCCACCACCGGCCAGGCCTGGACGGCCAAGACGCCGAGCATCCCCAGCGACCCCAGCCAGGCCTTCGTCGCAGGCATGCGGCTCGCCCTGCAACAGGCCGGCGCCACCGCGCAGCAGATCGGCCAGGTGCTGCACGGCACCACGGTTGCCACCAACCTGATCCTGGAAGGCAAAGGCGCCGTCACCGCCCTCGTCACCACCGCCGGCTTCCGCCACGTGCTCGATATCGGCCGGCAGGACATTCCGCGCCGCGCCAATCTCTACGCCTGGCGCAAGCCGCGCCGCCCGGTGCCGGCCAGCCGCATCTTCGAGGTGACCGAGCGGGTCCTGCCCGGGGGAGCCGTGCTGACGCCGCTCGACGAGGCCAGCGTCGCCGAGGCCGCGGAAGCCTGCCGCGCGCTCGGCGTGGCGGCGGTCGCGGTGTGCCTGCTGCACAGCTTCGCCAATCCCGCGCATGAGCAGCGCGTGGCGGCGATGCTGCGCGAGGCCCTGCCGGGTGTGGCGGTCACCGCCTCGGTCGATGTGCTGCCGGTGGTGCGTGAATATGAGCGCTCGCTCGCCACCATCCTCAACGCCAGCGTGATGCCGGCGGTGTCCACCTATGTCGGTCGGCTGGCGGATCGGCTGGTGGCCGCCGAGGTCACAGCACCGCTGCTGCTGATGCAGTCCAACGGCGGCGTGGCCGGCACGGCGACGATCAGGCGGGCCCCGGCGGTGACCGCCCTGTCCGGTCCCGCCGCCGGCGTGGTCGGCGCGCGGGCGGTGGCGCAGGCGGCGGGGATTGGCGACATCATCACCGTCGATATCGGCGGCACCTCGGCCGATATCTGCCTCATCGCCGGCGGCCGGATCGGGCTCACCCAATCCGGCCGCGTCGGCGAATGGCCGCTGCCGTTGCCGATGGTGGACATGGTGACGGTCGGCGCCGGCGGCGGCTCGATCGCGCGGATCAGCGATGGCGCGCTCTCGGTGGGGCCGGCCAGCGCCGGGGCGGATCCAGGCCCGGCCTGCTACGGCCGCGGCGGCCGGTTCGCAACCGTGACGGATGCGCATGTCGTGCTCGGCCATCTGCCCCCCGAACTGCTGGGCGGGGCGATGCGGCTTGACCCCGAGGCGGCAGCGGAGGCGATCCTGCGCGAGGTGGCGGGCCCGCTGGGGCTCGACCTGCACACCGCCGCGCGCGGCATCCTGGCCATCGTCAACAGCAACATGGTGGGCGCGCTGCGGGTGGTGTCGGTGGAACGCGGGCATGATCCGCGGGCCTTCACCCTGGTGCCGTTCGGCGGCGCCGGCCCGCTGCACGGGGTGGCGCTGGCGGAGATGCTGGGCATCAGCCGCGTGCTGATTCCGCCTGCGCCGGGCGTGCTGTGTGCGCAGGGGCTGCTGGCGGCGGATCTGAAGGCCGAGTTCAACCGCACCCTGCCGGCCGCCGGCCCGCCAGATGCGGCGGCGGCCAATGCGCTGGTGCAGGTGCTGGAGGCGGAGGCGCGGGCCTGGTTCGCCCAGGAGCAGGTGCCGCCGGCCGCCCAGCGCCTCGAATCCGTGGCGCTGATGCGCTACGAGGGCCAGGGCGGTGAGCTCGCCGTGCCCTGGACCGGCACAGAGGCCGCGGCGCTGGCGGCCTTCGCCGCAGCACACCAGGCGCTCTACGGGTTCACCATGGCCGCACCGGTGGAACTGGTGACGCTGCGGGTGGAAGCGACCGGCGTGATGCCGGAGGCCGCCTGGCAGATGGTCGGGCCGTTGCCGATGCCGGAGCCGGTGGCGACCAGGGAGGTCCATTTCAGCACCGGCACACGGTCCACACCTGTGTTCGCCCGGTCAGGCCTTGGCGCCGGCACCCGTCTGGAGGGGCCTGCGGTGGTGACCCAGCTGGATGCCACGACACTGATTCCGCCGGGGTGGGGGGGCGAGATGGATGGGTCCGGGAGTTTGATTTTGAGGAAGTAAGAACTTCTTTTCTGAAAAAAGAAGCAAAAGACTTTTATCCGCTTGGCCGTGCCTTTTCGGAAAGGTCGGCGACAGCCCGAAAGACGTTTTTTTACTCCGCTCACTTGAGGATCCGGCAGGAGGCGGGATCTCTGACGCGGAAATTGTCAGAGACGGCGTCGCAGATTTCCGCCCATTTTTGTGGCACGGTGCGTCTGAGAAAGGTGAGGACGTCTGCCCGGAAGGCTCGGAGGTTTGCGGCGCATGTGGTGTGGGTGATGGCCTTGTGCATGACACCCCACAATCGCT
>JBBILI010000008.1:0-157671 GCA_037445025.1 Rhodospirillales bacterium | reverse complement strand
TCCTGCCGCTGCCGCCCAAGTGCCCGGAACTCAATCCGGTCGAAAACGTCTGGCAGTTCATGCGCGACAACTGGCTGTCCAATCGAGTCTTCGATACCTACGACGCCATCCTCGATCATTGCTGCGAGGCTTGGAACAAACTCACCGATCAGCCCTGGCGCATCATGTCTATCGGCATGCGCGATTGGGCGCATCGGTTCTGATCAGTGAGAGTTGGTATAAGACCACCCTACGTGTGGTTTTTCCTGAGGATCAGTGTGGCCCACTGGCCTTCGGTTATGACTTTTTCCAGGGCCAGGGGGCTATGGGCCCGGGCGACCCAGTTTGCCTGTGTGCGGAGCAGGCCGGCGAGGATGACGGTGCCGCCGGGGGCGAGGTGGGCTTTGAGGTGTTTGGCCATCTTGGTCAGGGGGCGGGCGAGGATGTTGGCGAAGATGAGGTCGTAGGGGGCGTGGGCCTGCAGGGTCGGGCTCGTCCAGCCGTCGGCGCGGAGGTATTTCACCTGGGTGTGGAGGTGGTTGCGGCGGGCGTTTTCGCGGGCGGTGCGGACGGACCAGGCGTCGATATCGGTGGCGAGGACGCGGCGGTGCAGGAGTTTGGCGGCGGCCATGGCGAGGATGCCGGAGCCGGTGCCGAGGTCGAGGATGCGGGTTGGTTTTCGGTGGGCGATGTGTTCGAGGGCGCGGAGGCAGCCGCGGGTGGAGCCGTGTTCGCCGGAGCCGAAGGCCACGCCGGCGTCGAGCGTGATGACGAGGCGGCCGGGGGCGGGCGGGGTGGTGAGGTGGGTGCCGCGGACGGAGAAGCGTTTGGCCACGAGCTGTTCGGGGAAGGCGGAGCGGGTGCGGGCGAGCCAGCCGTCGGCAGGTGTGGGGGCGCGGGTGAGTTCGGCTGCGACGCCGCTGACGATGGCGGCGATGGCGAGGGCGGAGGTCAGTTCGGCTTCGTTGGCGCCTTGGTCCTTGACGCCTTCGACGGTCCACATTCCTGTGGATTCGTCGAGGAAGAAGCCGATGGTGCCGCAGGCTTCCTCGAAGGCGGCTTCGTAGGCCTCCAGCGCGTCGGCGGGGATGGTGACGCTGACGGTTTCGAGACCGATGGCGTGACGGATGGGGTTCATGCGGGCTCCACGAAACGGTCCAGCACCTTCTTGGCGCCGGCCTTGTCGAAATCGATGTCGAGTTTGTCGTCGTCCACGGCGATGACGGTGCCGGGGCCGAACTTCTGGTGGAAGACGCGGGCGCCGATGGCGAAGCTGGATTGGGCGGGGGGGCGGGCCGGTTGTTCCCAGGCTTCGATGGTTTTGGGCTTGCGGGCGACGATGGGAAAGGCGCTGGAGAAGATGGGGGCGGATATCATGCGGTCGCGCTGGAGCTGGGCGGAGCCGCTGCGGGTGACGACATCGTCGGGCAGCTCGTCGAGGAAGCGGCTGGGGATGGAGCTTTGCCAGTTGCCGTAGAGCAGGCGGTTGTCGGCGTGGCTGATGATGGCGCGTTGGCGGGCGCGGGTGATGCCGACATAGGCGAGGCGGCGTTCCTCCTCGAGGCCTTTGAGGCCGGATTCGTCCATGCTGCGCTGGCTGGGGAAGAGGCCTTCCTCCCAGCCGGGGAGGAAGACGGTGTCGAACTCCAGGCCTTTGGCGGCGTGAAGGGTCATGAGGCTGATGCGGTCGGTTTCGTGGCGTTCCTCGTTTTCCATGACGAGGGAGACGTGGTCGAGGAAGCCGGCGAGGGTGTCGAAGTCGGCGAGGGCGCGGATGAATTCCTTGAGGTTTTCGAGGCGGCCGGGGGCTTCGATGGATTTGTCGGCCTTCCACATGTCGGTGTAGCCGGACTCGTCGAGCATGGTTTCGAGGGTGATGACGTGGCCGTCGCGGGGGAGCTGGTCGCGCCAGCGGGCGAAGCCTTGGAGGAGGGTGGCGATGGATTCGCGGATTTTGCCTTTGAAGCCGCCGGATTCCAGGAGCAGGGCGCAGGCGGAGGTGAGGGGGATGGCGTGGGTGCGGGCGGTTTCGTGCATGAGGCGCAGGGCGGTGTCGCCCACGCCGCGGCGTGGGGTGTTGACGATTCGCTCGAACGCCAGATCGTCCGCTGGCTGTTGTACCAGCCTTGCATAGGCGATGGCATCGCGGATTTCGGCGCGTTCATAAAAACGCAGGCCGCCGACGACGCGGTAGGGGAGGCCGACCACCATCAGGCGTTCCTCGAAGGCGCGGGTCTGGGCGCCGGTGCGGACGAGGATGGCCATTTCGGCGAGTTTGTGGCCGGCGTTGCGGAGTTCCTCGGCGCGGGCTGTGACCATGTGCGCCTCCTCCTTGCTGTCCCACAGGCCGATGATCTGGACCTTGTCGCCTGAGGCGTCGTTGCGGCCGGGACGCAGGGTTTTGCCGAGGCGGCCTTCGTTGTGGGCGATGAGGTGGGCTGCGGCGGCGAGGATGGGGGCGGTGGAGCGGTAGTTGGCTTCGAGGCGGACGATGGTGGCGCCGGGGAAGTCGCGCTCGAAGCGGAGGATATTTTCGACCTCGGCGCCGCGCCAGGAATAGATGGACTGGTCGTCGTCGCCGACGCAGCAGATGTTGTTGTGACCTTGGGCGAGGAGGCGGAGCCAGAGGTACTGGATGGTGTTGGTGTCCTGGTATTCGTCGACCAGGATGTAGCGGAAGCGGCGGTGGTATTCGGCGAGCACTTCGGGGTGGGTGCGCAGGATTTCGGTGACGTGGAGGAGGAGGTCGCCGAAGTCGGCCACGTTCAGCGCGATGAGGCGGGATTGGTAGTCGGCGTAGAGGGCTGTGGCGTGGCCGTTGGCGAAGTCGCTGGTTTCGGAGGCGGTGACGCGGGCGGGGGTGAGGCCGCGGTCCTTCCAGCGTTGGATGATGCCCATGAGGGCGTTGGGGGCCCAGCGTTTGGTGTCGATACGGGCGGCTTCCATGACCTGTTTGAGCAGGCGGAGCTGGTCGTCGGTGTCGAGGATGTTGAAGCTGGAGGTGAGGCCGACCAGCTCGGCGTGGCGGCGGAGCATGCGGGCGCAGAGGGCGTGGAAGGTGCCGAGCCAGAGGCCTTCGGCGGGTTCGGTGAGCATGGCTGCGACGCGCTCGCGCATTTCGCGGGCGGCCTTGTTGGTGAAGGTGACGGCCAGGACCTGGCTGGGGAAGGCGCGCCTGGTGAGGAGGATGTGGGCGAAGCGGGTGGTGAGGACGCGGGTTTTGCCGGTGCCGGCGCCGGCGAGCACGAGGAGCGGCCCGTCGATTGTCTCGACAGACATGCGCTGCTCAGGGTTCAGGCGGGTGAGGTAATCGCTCATGCTCGGTATCGGGCGTCCAGGATGCAGGCGAGGATATAGAACGCGTGGCGAACATGACCAACCTCACGCGTGGCTTTCTTGACGCGTCGGCCCGGCATGGCTCGATTTTGCTGACGGTGGGGATCTTCGCCGGGCTGCTGACTCCGCCGCTGGCGCATGCCATGGCGTGGTTCATCACGCCGAACGTGGTGCTGCTGGTGACGTTGGTGCTGCTGCGGGTGGATATTCCGGCGACGTTCGCGCATCTGACACGGCCGATGGTGCTGGCGTTGATCGTGGTGGTGATTCTGGTGGCCTCGCCGGTGGCGGTGGCGGGGTTGGTGCGGTTTCTGCCGCTGGATCCGGGCATTGCGGCGGGTGCGGTGATCTTTGCCACTGGGTCGGTGGCCGTCTCTGGCCCGGCCTTCGCGCGGCTGGTGGGGTTGGATCCGGACCTGACGCTGCTGACGACGCTGGTGGTCATTTTCCTTGTGCCGCTCACCGGGCCGCCGCTGTCGCATGCTTTGGCGGGGGTGGATCTGTCGATTTCGGTGGTCGGGTTCATGGCGCGGCTGGCGGTGGTGGTGGGACTTCCGCTGCTGGTGTCGCTGAGCCTGCGGCGGCTGATCGGGCCGGCGCGGCTGGTGCCGTATGGCCAGGCGGTGGACGGCGCGGTGGTGTGGCTGGTGGTGTTCTATGGGTTCGCGGTGATGGACGGGCTGCTGGCGCGGCTGCTGACCGATCCGTTGTGGGTGGCGCAGGCGACGGGCGTGGCGTTTGCGGCGGATTTCGGGCTGAACGTGCTGACGACGCTGGCGCTGCTGTGGCTGGGGCTGCGCCCGGCGGCTTCTGCCGGGCTCATGGCGGGCAATCGCAACATGGCGCTGTATCTCGCGGTGCTGCCGGCGACGATGGATCCGCGGATCACGCTGTTCTTTGCGATCTGTCAGTTTCCGCTGTTTCTCAGCCCGTTCGTGCTGGGGCCGGTGTATCGGCGGCTGCTGAGGCCGGGCTGAGGGATCGGAAAGGGAGGAAGCAAGCACTTCTTCTCTGAAGAAAAGAAGCAAAAGACTTTCAAACAATGGTACAAGCCTCGCAGAACAAGGGCGCCACGCGGATGGAAGTTTTTTGGTTCTTTTTTTCAAAAAAGAACCGCTTCCTTTTTTTCCGCCAAAAACGTATCATCAGATGGCCGACGGCGGAGCTGTCAGTTTGCGTCGGCGACCATCGGCTCCATCTTTTGGGCTGCGATCAGCTGCGTGCCGGCGGCGCGTGCCACCCAGTCGGTGGATCCGGAAAAGCACAGATTCGGCCCAACGGCGAGGCAGGCATGGCCTTTCGGTTCGCTGGGGGTGCTGTTGGTGAGCGCCGATGCGGCCGCGCCGGCCCCGGCTACGGCCGCCATGGTCAGAACGGCGAATGTTTTCAGGTGCCTGGTCATGACGGTCCCCTCATGCGCCGAACACCGTGAGCAGCGCGCTGCCGTGCAAGGTAGGGCCAGGGTCTCGGCTGACGTGTGACATGGTTCACAGTCAGCCAGCACAGCGGTCACTTTATTGGGAATATCAACAACGCGTTATTGTGCGATGTCTGTGAATAGGGGCGTTCTGTTTCAGGAGACCGGTCGAACGCCCAGGATATGGGCGATTGCATAGGTCAGGTCGGGACGGTTGAGTGTATAGAAATGAAATTCGTCGATCCCATTGGCCTGCAGCAGGCGCACCTGCTCGGCGGCGACCACGGCGGCGACCATGCGACGGGTTTCGGGGTCGTTCTCGGTGCCGTCGAACATGTGGCCCAGCCAGGGGGGCACCGAGGCGCCACACATCGCCGAGAACTTCACCGCCTGGGCGAAGTTCGAGACGGGCATGATGCCCGGCACGATCGGCGCCGTGATGCCCGCCGCGAGACAGCGGTCGAGAAACCGCAGATAGGTGCCGGTGTCGAAGAAATAATTGGTGATGGCGCGGGTGGCGCCGGCATCGAGCTTGCGCTTGAGGTTGTCGAGATCCGCTTCGGCGCTCGGAGCGTCCGGATGGGTCTCCGGGTAGGCTGCGACCGAGATCTCGAAATCGGCGATGCGCCGCAGCCCGGCCACCAGGTCGGCGGCGTAGGCGTAGCCGTTGGCCGCGGGTTCGTAGGCGCCGCCGCCCGGCACATCGCCGCGCAACGCCACGATGTGGCGCACACCCGCCGCGTGATACTGCCGCGCCACCGCATCCACAGCCTCACGGGTGGCGCCGACGCAGGTCAGATGGGCGGCGGGCACTAGGCTGGTTTCGGAGACGAGGCGGGCCACCGTGGTGTGCGTGCGCTCCTGGGTGCTGCCGCCGGCGCCGTAGGTGACGGAGACAAACCGCGGCCGCAGCGGCTCGAGCCTGCGGATGCAGGCCCAGAGCTGGGTTTCCAGCGCCTCGGTGCGGGGCGGGAAAAACTCGAACGACAGCGCCGGGGGCGGCATTTCCACGTCGTGCGGCGGCAATCCCGGCACTCGCGGCCGGTCGAGCCACGCGGGCAGCTTGATCGGGCATTTGGACGGTGCGGTCGGGAGATCGGGCTGTGTGTTCATAAAGATATGTTTATAAGGTTGGATGAGCTTGAGCAAGCCCTTGCGCCCGGTGACAATTCGTTAACGCAGCCATGGTTTGCTTCACACATGACGCCTCGTGCCACTGGTGGTAAAAGCCGGCTATTGTTGTGACACCGCATCGCGCCCACGTGTCGCCTGAAGGAATCGCATGCCCGTCACTGTCCCATTCTCGAACCCGCCACGCCGACCCCGTCGCGTCAGGAAGCTGGCCCCCTCGCTGTATCGGAAGCTGGGGTCCATTGCGGCCTTGTTGATGCTTGTGCTGATGGCCGGCTGCGCCACGCCACCCCCGGCGTCCGATCCTGATGCTTTGGCGGATTTCAAGGACACCAACGACCCGCTGGAGCCCACCAACCGCGTGTTCTACGCGGTGAACAACGGGCTCGACATGGTGATCCTGCGGCCCGCGGCGCAGGCCTATGTCTATCTCGTGCCCGAGACGGTGCGCGCGCACACGCACAACGTGCTGACGAATCTCGGCAACCCCGTGCAGCTCATCAACGACATCCTGGAGGCCAAGCCGCGCCGTGCCGGCGACACGCTGATGCGCCTGCTGGTCAACACCACCATCGGCGTCGGCGGCGTGTTCGACGTGGCGACCGGCTGGGGCTGGCCCGCCCATGACAGCGATGCCGGCATGACCCTCGCGCTGTGGGGCCTGTCGGACGGGCCGTATCTGTTCCTGCCCATCCTTGGCCCTTCCAACCCGCGGGACGGCACCGGGTTCGGGCTCGATTATGCCGCGGACCCGACCAGCTGGATCGGCGTCGGCACCACCGTCGATATTCTCAAATATTCCAAGGCCGGTCTCGGCGCCATCGATGCCCGGGCCGAGGTGCTCGACTCGCTCGACAAGATCACCCAGCAGGCGCTGGACCCCTACGCCACGATCCGCAGCCTGTATCGACAGCATCGCCAATCCCAGATCGACGATGCCAGGAGCGACAATGGCGCCACGGTGCCGGCCTGGTTTCCCGCGCCGCCAGCCAAGCCAGGAGCGGCCACACCATGAACACCCGCAATGAAGAGCACGCGCTCATGATCTCATCCATTCGCAGCGGCCGACGTGCCCTTCTGGTTGCGTCGGGACTCGTCTGGTTCGCCGCCGCCGGCACGGCCGTGGCTGGGGAGCTGTCGCCTGATCAGGCGACCGCGTTCATCGACAAAACGGGGAAGGAGCTGATGGCCGCCGTCAACGGCAGCGCCAGCGCCGACAAGAAGGCCGCGGCGCTGACCGCCATCGTCGATCGCGCGGTCGATGTCACCACCATCGGACGGTTCTGCCTCGGCCGCTTCTGGCGCCTGGCCACACCGCAGCAGCAGAAGGAATATCTGGAGCTGTTCCACCGTGTGCTGGTGCTCAACATCACCAGCAAGGTCGGCGACTATGAGGGCGTGACGCTGACCGTGCAGCGTGCCGCACCGCGGGAAGACGGAATCGCCGTCACCACCACCGTCACCCGGCCCAACAATGCGCCCAACCGGGTGGACTGGCTTGTGAGCTCGGAAAGCGGCAGCCCACTGGTGATCGACGTGATTGCCGAAGGCACCAGCCTGCGCCTGACACAGCGCAACGACTATACCGCGTATCTGACGCACAACAACAATGACGTGCAGTCGTTGATCGATGCGCTGAAGAAGCAGGCGGCTGCGCCGGCGGGGTGAGATCAAAGCAAGCGGTTCTTTTTTGAAAAAAAGAACCAAAAAACTTTTGTCCGTCTGGCGCGTCATTGTTCGGAAGGGCTGGGCCCGGCGATAAAAAGTCTTTTGCTTCTTTTCTTCAGAAAAGAAGCGCTTGCTTAAAGCATCGCCAAGGCTTCAGCCTGATGCGGCGGCGGAAACGCCCGGTCGATCTCCGCCAGATCCTCGGCATTCAGCGTGAGCGCGGCCGCAGCCGCGTTCAGCGTGACATGCGCCGGGGTCGTGGCCTTCGGAATGACCATCACATTGGGCTGGCGCAGGGCCCAGGCGAGCGCCACCTGGGCCGGCGTCGCATTGTGCCGTGCCGCCACTGCCTTCAACGCTGCGCTGCGCAGCAGCCGCCCGCCCTGGCCCACCGGCGAATACGCCATCACCGGAATCTCGCGGGCCTGGCATTGCGCCAGCAGGTCGAACTCCACGCCGCGGTATTCCGGGTTGTAGAGAATCTGGTTGGTGGCGCAGCCATGGCCGTGGCGGGTGCGTTCCAGCTCGGCCATGTCGCGCGGGTCGAAGTTGGACACGCCCCAGGCGCCGATCTTGCGGGCCTCGCGCAGCGCCTCGAACCCGGCGACGGTCTCACCGAGCGGCACATCGCCACGCCAATGGAGCAGATAGAGGTCAATCCGGTCGGTGCGCAGCCGCCGCAGGCTGCGCTCGCAGGCGGCGACCACGCCCTTGCGCGAGGCGTTGTGCGGATAGACCTTGGAGACCAGGAACACGTCGTCGCGCCGTGAGGCGATCGCCTCGGCCACCACCTCCTCGGCACCGCCTTCGGCATACATCTCCGCGGCGTCGATCAGCCGCAGCCCGAGGTCCAGGCCAAGCCGCAGGGCTGCGGCTTCGGCGGCCCGGTCGGCGCCCCGCTCGCCCATATGCCACGTGCCCTGGCCGATCACCGGGACCATGCCGCCGCCGGGAAACCTGATCTCTCGCAATGCCACCTCCGCAGCGCCTCTGGCACCGGTTACCAGCGGTCCCACCCAACCGGACAGTCCAGCCGGCCTGGGATACCGGACCTTAAAATCCGATCCGGCCCCCTACACATGTTGTATCGTCAGTCCCGGCCCAGGCACTAGACAGCTTTGCAGGCGCGCAGGCCACCCCATGTGCCAAGCAGTATCAGGTCAAATCCACATGAACGAGCTCCCGCCCGACGTGACCGACCCGCGGACAGCGGAGATCCTGGCCATCCTGGCCCAGGAAACCTCGCTCCCCGTGGCGCAGCTGCGTCCGGAGGCCACGATCGAGGAGCTGGGTATCGCCTCACTGGACCTGACCCAGGCGGTGTTCGAGATCGAGACACGGTTCGGCATCGAGATCCCTGTGGTGGCCGACCGCCCATCCGGCAGCGGGGCGGAGTTCACCACGATCGGAGACCTGCTGGCCCACGTGATGGCCACCCTGAATCGGGCCGGACAGTACGGGACAGCGTGACGATGACACGACGTGTGGCCGTGACCGGGCTGGGCGCCATCACCGCCCTGGGCCAGGATGCCATCGCCTTGGCCGAAGCGATCGCGTCTGCTCGCTGCGGCATCGCCAGGCACCATGATCTGCCCGCACCGGGACCGCGTGAGGCGGTTTTGGCGGCTGTGACCGGCTATGAACCCACCGCGCATTTCGACCGCCGCCAGCTGCTGATGCTCGACCGCGCCAGCCAGTTCGCGCTCATCGCGGCGCGGCAGGCGATGGTCGGCGTCGATCTGACCGGACGCGACCGCATGCGCTGCGGCGCCATTCTCGGTGCCACGCTGGGCCAGACCACGCTGGAGGACTGCTACCGCGCCCTGTATGCCGAATCCGCGATCCGCCTGCCGCCGCTGACGGTGCCGCGCGTCATGCCCAATGCGCCGGCGAGTCAGGTGGCGATGGCGTTCGGCCTCCAGGGCCCCTGCTTCGCCACCGCCTCAGCCTGCGCCTCCGCGACCCACGCCATCGGACTTGCCGGGCAGATGGTGCGGGCGGGACTGCTCGATCTCGCGGTCTGCGGTGGGGCCGATGCGTCGCTCACGCCGGGAACATTGAAAGCGTGGGAAGCCTTGCGCGTGCTCAGCCCGGATGGCTGCCGGCCGTTCTCGCGTGACCGCAACGGCCTGGTGCTGGGGGAAGCGGCGGGCATGCTGGTGCTGGAAGCGTGGGACCAGGCGGTGGACCGCGGTGCGATGATCCATGGCGAGTTTCTGGGCTTCGGCATGTCGGCCGATGCCGGCGATCTCACCGCACCGTCCTCCGACGGCGCCGCCAGGGCGATGCGCGCGGCTCTGGACGATGCGGGGCTGCGCCCCGCGCAGATCGGCTACGTCAACGCGCACGGCACCGCGACCAGACTCAACGATCGCACCGAGGCTGAAACGCTGGCCCGTGTGTTCGGCGAGCACCTTGCGGTCCTGCCGGTCTCGTCGAGCAAGTCGATGCACGGCCATTGCCTCGCCGCCGCCGGGGCGGTCGAGGCGGTGATCACCGTCCAGGCGCTGAGCCGTGGCCTGCTGCCCCCCACCATCGGCTTCACCGAGGCCGATCCCGCCTGCGCGATCGATTGCGTGCCCAACCGAGCGCGCCCGACGCTGGCCCGGTTTGCGCTGTCCAACTCCTTCGCCTTCGGTGGGTTGAACGCCGTGCTGGCGTTCGGGGCCGCGCCATGAGCGCCTGGATCAACCGGATCGCCACCGCGGTGCCGGCGCATGACATCCATGCGGCGTTCCTGCAATTCGCCGAGACGATGCTGCCGGATGTGAAAACCCGCAGCGTTTTCGCCCGCATGGCCGCCCGTGCCGGCATCGCCCACCGCTTCTCGCATCTGCGGCCCGGCAACATTGCCGGAGGCGAGGTGGATGCGGAGGGCTTTTACGCCCCCGGTCGTTTCCCCACGACAGCTTCCCGCATGCGCGCCTACGAGACACATGCGCTCGACCTGGCGCTGCAGGCCATCGCGGGGCTGGGCGCGCTTGGCGATGTCACGCACCTCATCGCCGTCTCCTGCACCGGCTTCACCGCGCCCGGGCTTGACCTGCAGATCGCCCAACGCCTCGGCCTGCGTCCGGATGTCGGCCGGATGCTGATCGGCTTCATGGGCTGTGCCGCCGCGGTGCCCGCGCTGCGGGCTGCGGATGCGATCGTGCGATCCGACGCGGGAGCGCGCGTGCTGGTGGTCAATGTCGAACTGTGCAGCCTGCATCTGCGTGAAACCGAAGCGCTCGACACGGCGCTGACCTTCATGCTGTTCGGCGACGGTGCCAGCGCCGCTCTGGTCAGCGCCGCGCCGCGCGGCCTCGAACTCGGCGCCTTCCGGACCGCCGTGATTCCCGACACCGCAGCGCTGATCACCTGGACGATCGGCGACCACGGCTTCGAAATGTTTCTGTCCGGCCGCGTGCCCGCCGTCATTGCCGACGCGCTGCGCCGCGATCCGCCGGGGACATTCGATCTCTGGGCGGTGCATGCCGGCGGACGGACGGTGCTCGACGCTGTCGAGATCGGGCTGCATCTGCCGCCCGCCTGCCTCGCCCCTTCGCGGGAGGTGCTGAGCCGATTCGGCAACATGTCCTCGGTCACGCTGATGTTCGTGCTTTCGGACATGCTGGCGTCAGGCGCGCAGGGCAGCGGCCTCGCCATGGCGTTCGGCCCCGGCATGGCCTGCGAAACGTTCCGCTTCACCCTGCCGGCGGGCACCTGATGGATCTGTCGCATCGCCACGACATCGCCGAGATGATGGACCTGCCGGACACGCCGCCAGCGGATTACGCGGCCGCACTGCGCGACCTCGCCGCCGTCAACCGCATCACCCGCACCCATGCGCCGATCCTGGCCTGGCTGCAGCAGGCCACGCGCGGCTGGCCGGTGGGGCGCACGCTGTCGCTGCTCGATGTCGCCAGCGGACATGGCGACCTGCTGCGCGCCATCCATCGCTGGGCCACGCGCGCCGGGTTCGTGCCGATTCTGTCCGGTGTCGATCTCAACCCGCGCAGTGCGGCTGAGGCCGCCGCCCACACACCGTCCGATATGACCATCACCTGGCACACCGCCGATGTTTTCGACTTCGTGCCAGGGCCCCCGCCTGACTTCATCGTCAGCGCGCAGTTCGCCCATCATCTGTCCGACGGTCAGATCGTCACATTATTGCAATGGATGGAGCTGCACGCCGGTCGCGGCTGGCTGCTGGCGGATATCCATCGCCATGTGATTCCCTATTACGGATTCCCGCTGCTGTGCCGCCTGTTCTTCTGGCACCCGATTGTGCGCATCGATGGCCAGATCTCGGTGGCCCGCAGTCTGACGCCCCAGGAATGGCGTGCTCTGCTGGCCCGCGCGGGTCTGGAGGCCAAGGTGCGCTGGCATGCGATATTTCGAATCAGCATCGGGCGGATCAAGCCATGAGCACACTGATCGCCGGCGGCGGTCTGGCCGGAGGTGCGGTGGCCTGTCTGCTGGCGCAGGCCGGACACGACGCGACCGTGATCGAGCGCAGTACCGGCCCCACCCACAAGATCTGCGGCGAGTTCCTCAGCCACGAGGTGCAGCATTATCTTCGCAGGCTGGGGCTGGACGTGGCAGGCCTCGGCGGTCACGCGATCGGCCAGGTGCGCCTCGTGATCGGCGGTCATGCCGTCACCGCTTCATTGCCATTTTGCGGCCTCGGCCTGACCAGGCGCACGCTGGACGAGGCCGTGCTGGCCCGTGCCGCTGCGCTCGGCGCCACCGTCCGCCGTGGCGAGACCGTGACATCTCCTGATGGCATCACCTTTCTGGCTACCGGCAAGCACGATCTGCGCGGTGCGCGACGGCTCACGGCGCCGCCCGAGGAACTCGTCGGGCTCAAGATGTATTATCGCCTCGCACCGGACCAGCACCATGCGCTCGAAGGCTGCGTGGAAGTGATCCTGTTCGAGGGTGGCTATGCCGGGTTGCAGCGCGTGGAGAATGGTCACGCCAATCTCTGCCTGCTGGTGCATCGCCGCCATCTGGCGGACTGGAACGATCCATTTTCGCAACTTTGCCGGGAGGTGCCGCATCTCGCCCGCAGGCTTGCCGGCGGCACTGCGCTGCTTGAACGTCCGTTGTCCATCGCCCGCGTGCCCTACGGCTTTGTCCATGTCGCCGAAGCTGCCGATAAACTCTACCGGCTTGGCGACCAGGCCTGCGTGATCCCGTCCTTCTCCGGCGACGGCATGGCGCTGGCGCTGCACTCCTCGGCCCTTTCTGTGTTTCACTATCTCCGTGGCGACCTGCCGCATGTCTACCACACCGCGCTGGCCCGTGACGTTTCAGGTCCGATTCGTCGGGCGATGTGGCTTTATCGGATGGGCAGCCTGCCGATCGGCCCCGCTGTGCTGCGCCACGCCACGCGTCTCTGGCCCACGCTGCTGCGCCATGTCGCCGCACTCACCCGCGTTCCGGCCGAGGCGCTGCTGTGACCATTCGGCGTCGTCTTGTCCTGGGATGTCTGCTGCTGTCCGCCTCGGCCCATGCCGATCCGGCGTCGCCGGTCGGCGACTGGCGAACGTTCGATGATCGTACCGGACGCGAGCGCGGGCTGGTCCGAATCACTGAAACCAAGGAGGGTCTTGCAGCGCGCGTGCTGGCCACGGTCGACCCCGCGGAGGGGCAGCATGTGTGCGAGAAATGCACCGACGACCGGAAGGATTCGCCGATCATCGGCCTTGAGATTCTGCGCGGCATGCATCGCGATGGTGATGGGTGGGCGGGCGGCCGGATCCTCGATCCGGAAACCGGGTCGATCTATCAATGCGAGATGCATCTGGAGGATGGCGGCCGCCGGCTGGTGGTGCGGGGTTATGTGGGGTTTTCGTTGTTTGGGCGCAGTCAGGTTTGGGTCAGGCAAAAGTGAAGCGGTTCTTTTTTGAAAAAAAAGAACCAAAAAACTTCTATTTGGCTGGCGCCCTTGTCCGGAGAGAGGTCCGCTCAAAGGAATGAAAGTCTTTTGCTTCTTTTCTTCAGAAAAGAAGTCCTTGCTTAACTGACCCTCTGCTTCCAAAGATTCCACGGCCGATCCACCTGGCTCTCCGTCGTCGCCATCGCCGTCGCCGCCTCTCCTGCGGTGAGATACTCCACCGGCCCCAGCTGCAAGGCCTGCGCCTGCACCTTGGCATTCACCTCGGTGTACACGGCGCGATACACGGCCAGCTTCAACGACGGTGCCGCGACCGTGGAACCATGGCCGCGCATCAGCACCGCGTTCCCCTGGCCCAGTGACTCGGCCAGGGCCTGGCCCAGCGCACGGCTGGAGATCAGCAGGCTGGTGGCATCGCCCGCGCAGGTGCGGATCTCGAAATTCGGCAGCCCCGTGCCAAGAAAGCCGCTCATATGGCAGATCGCCCGCAGCTTCACGCTGGGCACCACCGAGAACGGCACAACGCTCGGCGAATGGCTGTGCGCCACTGAGTTCACGTCCGGCCGGGCGCGGAAAATCTCGCCGTGGATGAAACGTTCGAGATAGATTCCGCGTCCCTGGGCATTGATCGGGTTGCTCTCAAGATCGAACTCGATGATGTCATCGGCGGTCACGCCGCCCGGCGCCATGTTGCGGGCGAGCAGGAAGCGGTCGGGGCGGCTGGGATGACGCAGGCTGACATGGCCGAACGCATCGACCACGCCCTGGTCGAACAGGATGCGGTTGGCAATGGCGATGTCTTCCAGAACGGCACGGTCGGTGGGCGTGGCGTCACCGATATCGGCGGCGTATTGCGGAACGTTCGGCGTGGTGCACATGGGACTAGTCCTGTCTGATGCTGTTGGCGGCGATGGAGAGAATGGCGATCAGATCGCCCTCGGCGGCGGCGGCGGTCATGTAGCGCGGCTGGGTGGTGACGAAAGGCTCCGTGCTGTCCTGCGGGTAATACAGCTGGATGTAGAACTTGCCCGTCGCGGCGTCACGCGCGGGCTCGATGCGCAGCAGGGTCATGGCGTTTCCTCCTTGTGCATGCAGCAGAACGACATGATCATGCGGTCAGGTGGAGATTGCGAAAATGAAACAACAGGCCGGCGTCTATCCGATGGAGCAGAGCATCGGCTCGCAGGTCCGGCGCACGCACCGGCTGTTCGCGCAGGACCTGCAGGCCGCCCTGGCGCCGCATGAGGTGCCGGTGGGCATGTGGTATTTCCTGCGCGTGCTGTGGGAGGAGGACGGGCTCACCCAGCGCGAGATCAGCGACCGTGTCGGCGCCACCGCCCCCACCTCCGTCGAACAGCTGCGCAACATCGAGGCGCGCGGCTGGATCATCCGCAGGCCCAGCGAGGACGACCGGCGCAAGCTGCACTATCACGTCACCGAGGCCGGGCGGGCGCTGGAGCAGCGGCTGCTGTTCTACGCCGAGGAGGTCAACAAGGCCGCCCTCGAAGGACTCACCGCGGGCGAGATCGGCTTTCTGCGCCTGGCTCTTCTCCGAATCCAGGAGAACCTGATCCGCCGCGAGCGGGGGCGTGCCGAGAAGCACGACTAGCCCTCGCCCCAGGCATGGGCGCGCAGCCGGGCCGCCATGGCGGCGCTGTCGGCGGCCGAGGTCGCGGTCGCCAGCCCCACACCGAGATAGCGCGCGGCGATCTCGGGCGAGTGCAGCAGGTCACCAGCCGCCCCGTGCAGCATCACCCGCCCATTCTCGATGACATAGCCCCGATCCGCGATGGCCAGCGCCGCCCGTGCGTTCTGCTCCGCCAGCAGCACCGACAGGCCGCGGGCGCGCAGCGAGGCGATCAGCGTGAAGATCTCGCTGACCAGCAAAGGCGACAGACCAAGCGAAGGCTCGTCCAGAATGATCAGCTTCGGACTCGACATCAGCCCGCGCGCGATGGCGAGCATCTGCTGCTGGCCGCCGGAGAAGTTGCCGGCCAGCGCGTGCATCCGTTGCCGCAGCACCGGGAACAGTTCGCAGACGAAATCGAGCTGGTTCGGCCCGCGTCCGGCGCCAAGGGCGAGGTTCTCCGCCACCGTCATGCCGGCGAACACCTGGCGGCCCTCCGGCACATGCGCAATCCCAAGTTGCAGCCGGGCCGCGGTGGTCAGACGCGTGACATCGGTGCCGTCGAAACGAATCTCCCCGCGCAGCAGCCCGAGCAGGCCTGACACCGTTTTGGCCAGCGTCGATTTCCCGGCCCCGTTGGCGCCGATCAGTGTCACGATCTCGCCCTGTCCGACCAAGAGCGAAACATCATGCAGCACCGCGTCGCTGCCATAGCCTGCTGAGATCTGGCGGAGATCCAGCATCAAACAGGATCCTCGCCAAGATAGGCCGCGATCACCCTGGGATTGGCCTGGATCTCGGCCGGCCGCCCGGTTGCGATCACAGCGCCGGTTTCGAGCACCACGACCTGGTCGGCGATCGTCATCACCAGCGACATGTTGTGCTCCACCACCATCACCGTCACCCCACAGTCGCGCACCGCGCGCAGCAGGGTGGCGAGCTCGGCTGTTTCGGTATCGTTCAGTCCGGCAGCGGGTTCGTCAAGCAGCAGCAGCCGCGGCTGGGCCATCAGCGCGCGGATTACCTCCAGCAGCTTCTGCGCCCCCATCGGCAGTTCGGTGGCGGGGCGGCCGGCGGTGTCGGCCAGGCCCACGAGATCGAGCAAGGCGCGGGCCTGCTCAGCGAGTTTGCGTTCCTCGGCGCGGGCGGCGGGGAGCCAGGCCATGTTGGCCAGCAGCGAGTGCCGTAGCAGGCGGTGCCGCCCGCACAGCACGTTCTCCAGCACGGTCATGCCGGGGAACACACGTGCGGTCTGGAAGGTGCGGATAAGCCCGCGCCGCGCGATGGCGCCGGGAGCGAGACCGGCGAGATCCTCGCCGTGAAAGGTCACCTTGCCGGAATCCGCGAAGAACAGATTGGTGATCAGGTTGAACAGCGTGGTCTTGCCGGCCCCGTTGGGTCCGATCAGGGCGGTCAGCGAATGTTCTGCTACCGAGAACGACACGTCGTTGGTGGCCAGCAATCCGCCGAAGCGTTTGCTGACATGCTCGACCTGCAGCGCGATCATCGGCCACGCTCCTGCGGCAGCGCGCGGACCAGGGCGCCGAACAGGCCCTGCGGCAGATACAGCGAGCAGCCCGCCAGCAGGGCGCCGCTCGCCAGCGTCTTGTACACCGCCAGCGCCTGGATCGCCGTGGGCAGAATGGTCAGCAGCCCGGCCCCCAGCACCGGGCCGATCAGCGTGCCCTCGCCGCCGATGATGAGCATGGAGACGAGTTCGAGCGAGCGCGGCGTGCCGACCATCTCCGGCGACAGGAAATGGAACTGGAAGGCGTAAAGGCTGCCGGAGATCGAGGCCAGCACAGCAGAGATGGCAAACGCCGTCATCTTGGTGCCGGTGACATTCACCCCCAAGGCCGCCGCCGCCAGCGGATCGGTGCGGATGGCCTGCAGCGCGCGGCCGAAGCCCGAGCGCATCGCCCCGCCCATTGCCAGCAGCAGCACCACGACCAGGCCGAGCACGAGGTAGTACATCTTCATCGGTGTATCGAAGTCGAAACCGAACAGACTCATGTCGGGAATGCCGACCATGCCGGACGGGCCGCCGGTGATGTCATCGAAGCCGATGGCGCAGCTGTCGATCAGCAGCCCGAAGGCCAGCGTGGCGAGCGCCATGTACAGCCCGCGCAGCCGCAGCGTCACCGCCGCCAGGATCAGCGCGCAGACCAGCGACAGCGCCACGCCCGCGAGAATTCCCACGATGGGATCGACATCGTTGTTGATGACGAAGTAGGCGGCGGTATAGCCGCCGATCGCCATGAAGCCGGCCTGGCCCAGGCTGATCTGCCCACCATAGCCCATCAGCACATCAAGCCCGATGAGCGTGATGAACAGGATGAGGGTGATGATCAGCGCGCCCAGAAGTTCCCCGTCCAGCAGCCAGGGCATCGCGAGGCCCACCGCGAACAGAACGGTGCCGAAACGCCAGGCCCGGCTGGAGGACAGGCGTGTCACGTGCGTCCAGACCCGCGCCTCGTCGCGCACGTCCTGCCGACGGCTCGCCACACCGCGGATCAGCCCACTCGGCTTGAGCACCAGCACCACGAGCAGCAGAATCAGCGACAGCGCCGAACTGAACAGCGAGGACACATAGGCGGTGGCAAGCTGGCCCGCGAGGCCCAGCAGCAGACCGCCGACGATGGCGCCGGGAAACGAGGCGATGCCGCCGATCGCCACCGATATGAAACCCGAGACGGTGAGCAGGCGCCCGGTGTCAAACTGCAACGAGATGGCCGGCGCCACCACCACGCCGGCTGCCGCCCCGATGGCGCCGGCGAGGGCGAAGCTGAACATCTGCATGCGTGAAACGTCCACGCCCACCAGCCGAGCCGCGGTCGGGTTCTCGGCACACGCGCGCAACGACTGGCCAAGGCGCGTGGCCTGCAGCAGATACCACAGCCCGGTGATGATGACGGCGGTGACGGCCAGCACCCAGATGCCCTGGGTGGGGATCAGCAGCGGGCCCACCGCCAGCGGGTGTTCCCCGGTGAACGGTGGCAGCGCATAGGGCTGGCTGCCCCACACCACCAGCACCACGCCTTCGAACAGCGTCAGCAAGCCTGCTGACATCATCAGCATGTTGCTGTTGGTGAGGCGCGCCAGCCCAGGCACGAAGCTGACCCGCCCGACCAGCGCTGCGAAGGCCGAGGTGATCGCAACCGCGCCCACCGCAGCCAGGATCGGCGACAGGCCGAGGCGGCTCTGCAAGGAATAGCCGATCAGCGCGCCCAGCGTGCAGAAGCCGCCCTGGGCCAGGTTGATCACGCCGGTGACGCGATGGACCAGCGAGAAGCCGAGGGCCAGCAGGGCGTAGATGGCGCCCTGCATGATGCCGCCGATGAGGATCTGGATCAGTTCAGTCATGAAGGAAGGACTTCTCTTCTGAAGAAAAGAAGCAAAAGACTTTCATCCTCTGGTCCCGCGCCTCTCCGGAAAGGCCCATCCAGAGAATGAAAGTTTTTTGGTTCTTTTTTTCAAAAAAGAACATTCTTACTTGCTCAGAGGCATGCCTCGCGGCTCACTCACCGGCACCCACGCATGCTTCGCCGGCGACCAAAGCGTCACCACCGCCTCGTTCTCATTGAGCCCGCGCTGCGGTTCCGCCACGAAATCATAACGCCCCTTGATGCCGATAAAGCCCTGCGTGGCCGCCAGACGCTGGCGCACCTGTTCCGCCGTCGCATTGGGCCCCAGCGCCTGCAGCGCATCGAGGATCAGCAAGGTCGGGTCCCAGGCATAGGTGGAGGCGGAATCAGGCGTCACGCTGATCGGCTTGAACGCGTCGAAGAACGCCTGCTGCGCCGCCATCATCTGCGGCGGCAGGCTCTGGCCGGCAGCGGCCCCCATCCACTGCGATGCCGGAATGTACAGCGTCTTGGGCAGAAACGCCTTGTACTGGTCCATCTGCGCGTAGGTCATGTTGCCGTCGGTGGTGGCCACCGGAATGTCGAGACCCGCCTCGCTGATCGCCTTGAACACGGTGCCGATCGGCGCGCCCGTGGACCAGGCGATCATCGCCTGCGGGTTGGAGCCCTTGATGCGCTGGATCTGGGCGGCCACGCTCACATCGCCCGGGTTGAAGCGAACATCCTCGGTGACAACCATGTCATGGTTCTCCGGCATCGCCAGCAGCTCGTGCAGATTGCGCGCGGCGTCCTGGCCGGAGGCGTCGGTGCTGGTCAGCAGAGCGATCCGCGTCATGCCCTTCATGCGGTAGAAACGCAGCATGGCCGAGGCAAGGTCACGGGTGGAGACCGAGGCGGTGAACACGAAGCCACCAGCCTTGGGGTGAATGCCGGGCGAAAAACAATACATCACCGGGCCATTCTTCATCAGCGGCGCCATGGCGTTGCACATGCCCACCAGCCCCGAGCCGAGAATGACCGGCGGCTTGCCGCTGATCAGCCCGGTGGCCAGCTGCACCGCAGTCTGCGGGCTGGACTGGTCGTCATGCACCTCGAAATGCACCGGCATGGCCTTGATCAGGCCAGATTTGATGCCAGCCTCAAGCTGCTGCAGCGCCTGCCATTCAGCCTGGCCCAGAAAGGCGGCAGGACCGGTCAACGGCAGCACCACATCGATGGTCCGCGGAGTCTGAGCATACGCAGGCGCCACAGCCGCAGCCAGCAGCGCCAACCCGGCCAGAAAAGTGTTTTTCATGTTTCCTCCGCCCGGATTGCAGCGCCGGGAGCGTTGATAGACAAGCACCATACCCTTGCCCGCAGCCTCGCACACGAGCAAGAGCCGATCGCCGATGGGCGGGGTGATTGGGGGGAGAAAGAAAGAGCTGGGCTCCGCCCAGACCCGCATCGTGCGAAGCACGTGCTTCGCACGAGGGGGCCGAGCCCCTGGACCTCTCCTTTAAGAGAGCCCTTGCCTGAGGAGGGGGTCATGCGTTGACCGGTCGTTCAGCCTCGCGTGCCATGACCCCCTCCTCAGGCAAGGGCTAACTCTAAAACGAAATGGGTCCAGGGACTCTGTCCCTGGCGGGTCCAGGCTTCCGATCTGGCCTTTCTTTCTTCCCCTGACCACCCGGCCTATTCGGCGGCGATGTCCTGGCCGGGATACTGGGCCAGTTCTTCGGGTGAGGCGCCGAGTTCGCGCCATTTGGTGGATTTGGGCACCACGCCTTCGAAGGAGCGCAGCTTGATGTGGGGCACGCGGGGTTCGGTGGTGCCGATGGCGGGTTCGCCTGCCTGGAACCGCCGGAGGGCGTCGAGCATCAGGCGGCGGAACTGCACGATGGCGACGTCGGATGCGCCGAGGCGTTCCTCGCTGCGGTTGGCGATCGGGCCCATGGTTTCCCACATTGCCATGTCCTGGGTGGGAATGCCGCGGATGCCGGTGAAGTCGCCGAGCTTCATCGCCTTGCGGTCCTGCAGGTAGTTGTTCTCGCGCGTGCGGATCTTGCGGTAGTTCTGGTCGAGATCGATGCCGATCTGGGCTGCGCACAGCTTGCGGAAGGCTTCCTGGTCGATGCCTTCGCCGTCCGACCAGGCGATGAAGTAGAACATGGTGTTCACGTCATCCATGGGGGCGGAGAGCTGCACCAGGCTGTATCTGTTGTTGGGTGGGATCAGCACGGTGATGGGGGCGACATAGGCGGTGATGCGGACATAGTCATGCGTCGCCGCGTTCATGATCGGGCGGCGGATGGCGGCGTAGCGGAAGCCGTAATTGGTCAGCTGCACCTGCAGGCGGGGTGCCTTGTCGGTGGTGGGGCGGCGCCAGAGGCCGTCGTCCGAAGCGGTGGAGCTGGCGACGCGGGCCGGTGGCATGTCGGTGGAATGCAGGCTGGAGCTGTGGGCGCTGTCGATGGCGCCTTCCAGGATCTGCGCCCAGTTGGTGGCCACGTGCATCTTGACGATGCTGACCTTGGTGCTGGGGTTGGGGGCGAAGGCGGGGCGTTCGAAGTCCGGCATGGTCTCCGCCGGGCCCATAAACACCCACACGAAGCCGCCGGCCTCGCGGGTGGGGTAGGCGGTGTGCTTCACCTTCTCCGCCATGCGCGATTCCGGCGGTTCGGAGGCCATTTCCAGCACGTTGCCGTCCACGTCGATCTTCCAGCCGTGGTAGAGGCAGCGCAGGCCGCATTCCTCGTTGCGGCCGAACACCAGGGACGCCCGGCGGTGCGGGCAGTATTCGCCGACCACGCCGATGCGGCCATCGGTGTCGCGGAACGCCACGAGATCCTCGCCGAGCAGTTTGACCCGCACCGGCGTGCCGTCGGCCTCGCGCACCTCCTCGCTCATGCAGGCCGGCAGCCAGTGCCGGCGCATCAGCTGGCCCATCGGCGCCTGGCCTTCGACGCGGCAGAGCAGGTCGTTCTCTTCGGCGGTGAGCATGGCGTTGCCTCCGGGGCGGAAAGGTTAGTTTCCGAAGTTCTATGCCGAGGCGAACCACCTTGTCGAGCAGGATCGCACCAAAGGACAGCGGAATAGTGCCAAACATGATGCTGCAATGCAGCAAGCTTTCAGCTTGAAGGCGCGGCCTGGTTCCCGTAATTGCTTCGTATCCTAACGAATAAGGCTGATCGATGGCCAGCACCGACCTCCCCCTGTTGCCCCTGCGTGTGCGAGACGCGGTGGCCTTGGCCGACGGCATAACGGGTTTCACGCTGGCGCGTGACGACGGCGCGGCGTTGCCGGCGTTCACCGCCGGGGCGCATCTGCACGTCAAGGCGCCCAACGGGCTGCTGCGGCGGTATTCGCTGTGCAACGATCCTTCCGAGACGGATCGCTGGTGCATCGCGGTGAAGCGCGAGGCGAACGGCGGCGGCGGGTCGCGTAGCCTGGTGGATGAGACGAAGGCCGGCGACCTGCTGGAGGTGTCCGCGCCGCGCAACGATTTCGCGCTGGTGCCGGCGCCGAACCACGTGCTGATCGCCGGCGGCATCGGCATCACGCCGATCCTGTCGATGGCGCGGCATCTGGTGTCATCCGGCGGGGCGCCGTTCCGGCTGTACTATCTCGGCCGGTCGCCGGAGGTGATGGCGTTTCGCGATGTGCTGTCCGGGCCGGAGTTCCGCGGGCGGGTAGTGATGCATTGCGACGGCGGCGACCCCGACCGGGCGTTCGATCTGTGGCCGGTGCTGGAGCGGCCGAAAGGCGCGCATGTGTATTGCTGCGGGCCGCGCGGCCTGATGCAGGCGGTGCGCGACATGACCGGGCACTGGTCCAGCGCCGCCGTGCATTTCGAGGATTTCGGCACCGCCGACACATCTCAGCCGGAGGACACGGCGTTCCAGGTGCGCCTCGCCCGCACCGGCACCACGGTGGAGGTGCCGGTGGGATGCAGCATCCTCGAGGCCCTGCGCGCGCAGGGCATCGACATCGCCAGCTCCTGCCAAAGCGGCAGCTGCGGCACGTGCGAGGTGCGCCTGCTGGAAGGCGAGCCGGATCATCGCGATCTGGTGCTGGCCGAGCATGAGAAGTCCCGCCTGATCATGGTCTGCGTCAGCCGGGCGCGCTCGGCCGAGCTGGTGCTGGACCTGTGAGCCCGCCCCTGCGCCTCGGCGTGGCCGGTCTGGGCCGCGGCTTCATGCTGATGCTGCCGACCTTCCTGCGCGATGCGAGGGTGACGCTGGTGGCCGCAGCCGACCCGCGGCCCGAGGCGCGGGCGCGGTTCGTGCAGGATTTCGGCGGCGCCGCGTATGACGATGTCGCCGCGATGTGCGCCGACCCGGCGGTGGAGGCGGTCTATGTGGCAACCCCGCACCAGTATCATCTGGCCCATGTGCGGCTGGCGGCGGCGAGCGGCCGGCACGTGATGGTGGAAAAGCCGATGGCGCTGTCCCTGGCCGACTGTCAGGCGATGATCGACGCCTGTGCCGCGGCCGGCGTGCACCTGCTGATCGGCCACAGCCACAGCTACGACGCCCCGGTGCTGCGCGCCCGGGCGATGATCGCGAGCGGCGCCTATGGCCGGCTCGGCATGATCACCGCGGTCAACTTCACCGATTTCCTCTACCGCCCCCGCCGCCCGGAGGAGCTTGACACGGCGCAGGGCGGCGGTGTGGTGTTCAGCCAGGCGGCGCATCAGATCGACATCGTGCGCCTGCTCGGCGGCGGGATGGTGTACAGCGTGCGCGCCGTCACCGGGTCCTGGGACCCCGCCCGACCGACCGAGAGCGCCTATTCCTGCCTGCTGACCTTCGACGACGGCGCCTTCGCCACCCTCACCTACAGCGGCCACGCCCATTTCGACACCGACGCGTTCACCGGCTGGGTGGGCGAACTCGGCCAGGACCGCGACCCCGCCCAGTACGGCACCGCCCGCGCCGCTCTGGCCCATCTGCCCTCGCCGGAGGCCGAGGCCGCCTTCAAGGCCACCCGCACCTACGGCATGGCCCCGACCGCCAACGCCGCCCCTCGCCATCACAATCATTTCGGCCTGCTGATCGCCTCCTGCGCGGAGTCCGATCTGCGCCCGCTGCCGGACGGGGTGATGGTCTACGGCCACACCGAACGCCGGCTCGACCCGTTGCCCCCGCCCACAGTGCCACGCGCCGAGGTGACCGGCGAACTTGTGGCGGCCTGCCGCGAGGGCGTGGCCCCGCTGCATTCCGGCGCGTGGGGCATGGCGACGCTGGAGGTGTGCCTGGCGCTGCTGGAATCGGCGCGGACCGGGCGGGAGGTGGTCCTGGCACATCAGTGTGGTGTGCCGCGCTGAGGCGCATCCGACCGCAAGTTTCATTGCGCTGCGATAGAATGGTCACGGCGCCTGGTTTACTCCGGCCCCACCGTCAACCGGAGGCCAGACCATGTCCCAACAGGATTCAGGAACCCACCTCGAACTCAGCCGTCGCAGGCTTCTGGCTGCCGCCGGCATCGGCAGCGTGGTGCTCGCAGCCGGTTCGACCACGCCGGCCGCCCCGGCCCAGGCCGCCCTGCCCGGCACCGCAGCACCGAGCCTCGCCTCTGCCCCCACCGTCGCCGGCCTGCACCTGCAGTTCGGCGCCGACGCCTCCACTGAGGTCACGGTCTCCTGGCACACGCTGCAGCCGGTGCAGAACCCCCGCGTCGTGCTCGGCCGCCTCGATGGCAGCTACGAACTGACCGTGCCCGCCACCCTGGCCTCCTATCTCGACGCCAAGTCCCGCAAGACCGTGTTCGCGCATCACGCGAAGCTGACCGGCCTGCATGCCGACACCGACTACATGTATCTTGCCGTGCATGACGGCGCCGCCCCGGAGTTCGGCTCCTTCCGCACCGCGCCCAAGGGCCGCTCCAGCTTCACCTTCACCAGCTTCGGCGACCAGGGCACCCCCACTGCCGGCAAGCAATTCGTGCCGCCGGCCGGTGTGAGCCTGCCGGCGCCGCTGTTCGTCAACGACAATCTGGGCTCCCCCGCCGCCGGCGACACCACGCTGGGCGTGGAGCAGCTGCGCCCGCT
This sequence comes from Rhodospirillales bacterium, assembly GCA_037445025.1. Classification (GTDB taxonomy): domain Bacteria; phylum Pseudomonadota; class Alphaproteobacteria; order Acetobacterales; family Acetobacteraceae; genus CAIQQQ01. Next base: position 133,236 of record JBBILI010000008.1, on the reverse strand, counting down.
GTTCCACCTCTTCAACGGCGACCTCTGCTACGCCAATCTCGCCGAGGACCGGGTGCGGACCTGGTGGGATTTCTGGTCCAACAACACCCGCAGCGCCCGCAACCGCCCCTGGATGCCCTCGCCCGGCAACCATGAGAACGAGCTCGGCAACGGCCCGATCGGCTATCAGGCCTATCAGACCTATTTCTCCGTGCCGGAAGCCGTCGGCCAGACCGACGTCACCCGCGGCCTCTGGTATGCCTTCACCGCCGGCTCCGTCCGCGTGGTCGCCATCGCCAACGATGACGTGTGCTACCAGGACGGCGGCAACTCCTATGTGCGCGGCTATTCCAACGGCGCGCAGAAGGCCTGGCTGGAACAGGAGCTGAAATCCGCCCGCGAGAACAAGGACATCGACTGGCTGGTGGTCTGCATGCACCAGGTGGTCATCTCCACCGCCGACAAGTTCAACGGCGCCGATCTCGGCATCCGCGAGGAATGGGTGCCGCTGTTCGACAAATACGGCATCGATCTCGTGGTCTGCGGCCATGAGCACCATTACGAGCGCTCCCACCCGCTGCGCGGCCACCAGGAGAACCGCACCCTCACCCCGCTGCCCGCGGCGCGCGCGACCGACGTGATCGACACCACCAAGGGCACCGTCCACATGGTGATCGGCGGCGGCGGCACCTCGGTGCCGTCCAACGAGCTGTTCTTCACCCCGCCGGCCTGCCGCGTCATCGTCGGCGTCGAGGCGCCAGACCCCAAGACCGGCAAGCGCGCGCCGATCTACGTCAAGGAAGACGCGCCCTGGTCGGCTGTGCGCAACGCCGCCCACGCCTACGGCTTCGCTGCCTTCACCGTCGATCCCGGCGCCACCCCGGGCGGACTCACCACCATGAAGGTGGTCTATTACGATATCGTGGGGATCGACGGGCAGCTGGCGCCGTTCGAAACGTTCACCCTGCAGCGGCCGCGGCGCGATTAACCCGGAGGAAGCGGTTCTTTTTTGAAAAAAAACCAAAAAACTTTTGTCCGCTGTCGCGGCCCCTTCCGGAAGGGTGTTCGACCAGCGGATGAAAGTTTTTTGCTTCTTTTCTTCAGAAAAGAAGTTCTTTCTTCTCTTTTCTTATTTGATGCTCTCGTTGAGTCGGAGCGCCGCCAGTCGCAGCTCCAGGCGCGCGATATCATCCGCTGGCAGCACCGCGCGGGCGGCGGGCAAGGCCGCCATGCAGTAGCAGAAGGTGCCGAGGAAGATCCCCAGCGTCCACTGCGTGCCGCGGTCGCGCACGAAGCTGATGAGAATGCGCGGCGAGAACTGCATCGAGGCGAGGGTGAGCGTCATCAGCAGGATGGCGAACACGATGGACACGACCGTCATGATCGAGGTGGCGATGACGCTGAGAATGGACTGCGCCACCGACGGGTCGGCCCGGGAGGGTGGGTGGAAGGAAGCAAGCAAGGCCAGGGCTCTGCCCTGGACCCGCCAGAGGCGGAGCCTCTGGACACCATTCGTTTAAGAATGTTTGTGGAAGTGGAGGGGGCCAATCGAGACCGTCGGGACACTACGTGTTCGCCCCCTCCACTTCCACAAACGCGCTTCAAATGAGAGATCCAGGGGCTCGGCCCCTGGTGGGGTCTGGGGCAAAGCCCCAGCTCTCGCTTCCTTCCACCCACCCCCGGCACCATGTCACGGCTTGATCTGCAGGAACGGCACGGGCGAGCCGGCGCCTCCCAGCATGGTTTGCGGGGGCTGGCCGTTCCACAGCTTCATCGTGTCGGCGGCCATCACCTGGCTGTAGCCCTGCACGCCGCCGGCGGCTTCGACGCGCAGGCGGATGGCGTTGGCGTCGGCCTGGGCCTGGATCTCGGTGGCATGCGCGCGGGCGGAGGCGTTGAGCAGGGTGCTCTGGCTTTCGCCGCGGGCGTGTTCGATGGCGGCGTCGGCCTGGCCTTTGGCTTCGGCGGCGACCTGTTCGGCCTCGACCTGTTTCTGCTTGAGAATCTGCTCGGCGCGGTAGGCATTGGTTTTGGCCAGGGTGTTGTCGTTGACGGCTTTTTCGTATTCCGGGCTGAAGCGGAAGCCGGTGATCTGCAGGTCCACCAGATCGATGCCGAACAGGCGCTTCAGGTCGGCGGAGATGACGGTCTTCATCAGGCCGATCACCCGCTCGCGGTCGGCGGCGATGTTGAGCACGTCTTCGCGGCCGAAGATGGTCAGGGTGCGGTCGGCGACGATGGCGAACAGGTTGCGGTCGATGTCGACATTGCCGACGCCGCCGGTGTTGTAGAGCAGGTTGTAGACGGCATCGGCGGGGATGCGGCGGGTGAGCGAGACGCCGAGCTGGATCACCTGGCCGTCATGGCTCAGCACGCGCAGATCGGCGGGCGGCGTGATGGTGTCGGTGCTGACCTGCATGCGGTCGACGACCGTGACGAAGGGCAGCCTCAGATGCACCCCCGGGGTGACCGGTGCGGTGGGTGCCTGGTCGACGCGGCCGAAGGTGCGGGTGAAGGCCAGTTCGGTCGGCTGGATGGTGTAGACGGCGTTGGCTGCCACGAAGGCCGCCAGCAGCAACAGCGCGCCTGCGATCACGGGCAGGCGCAGACGGGTGGGGTTCATCTCCAGCCTGGGTTGCGGGGCCTTGCCCCATGGAAATTTGTCCGGGAATTTCACCGGTGCGTCGGTCATGTTGGGCTCCGCGTGCTGGGATCAGCACGAGGGAGTTGTGCGAGCGGCGGCGTAGGCAAGCCATACCGGGCGAACGGCGTTCCTATAGGCATTTCATAGGGAGTGGCGCCTGGGTTTACGCTTCGGTGTCGCTGCTTCGGCGCAGGAGGTAGCAATCCATGATCCAGCCATTGGCTTTCCGCGCCGCGGTGCGGCGTTGTTCGATCTCGTCTGCGACATCGCGCAGCTTTCCGGAGAGGAGAATCTCGTCCGGGGTGCCGACATAGGCGCCCCAGTAGATCTGGAGATCCTGGTCCTTGAGGTTTCGGTAGGTGTCTTCGCCGTCGAGCATCACGACCACGCTGTCCGCGCCGTCTGGCAGGCCCTGGGCGATCCGGCGGCCGGTGGTGATTTCGACGGACTGGCCGATGCGGGTGAGAGTGGTTCGGTGGCGGGCGGCGAGGGCCTGGACGCTGCTGATGCCGGGGATGATCTCGAAGTCGATCTCTTGTCGGCCGGTTGCGATGACGGCGTTCATGACGCGGATGGTGCTGTCGTAGAGCGATGGGTCGCCCCAGACGAGGAACGCGCCGCAGGCGCCGTCGGGGAGTTCCTCGTCGATGAGGCGCTCGAACAGGGCGGCCTTGCTGTGGTTGAGCTCGATGACGGAGGCCCGGTAATCGGCCGTATGGCGGTCGCGCTCGGGGTAGGCGGCCTCGACGAACCGGTAGTCGGTGCCGCGGATGAAACGCGCGCAGATCTCCTGGCGCAGGGCGGCGAGCCTGGCCTTTTCCGGCCCCTTGTCCAGAATGAAGAAGACGCTCGCCTGGTTGAGCGCGTTGATGGCCTGGATGGTGACATGGTCCGGGTTGCCGGCGCCGATGCCGATGATGAGGATCTTCTTCATAGTGTGTTCATAACGCGTCTCGTGGCGGTGATCAGGGATGTCGGGGTGAGCCGGAGTCGGCGCATCGTGGAGGTTCCTTGGGGTGCAATCTCTCATGGCCCGACATAAAGTCTCATTTAAAGAGATGCGTCGCAAATTTTGGAAACTGTGGCTTAACCATTAGACACCAAAATCCGCACGTTCTCACGGGTCAAGATGACCGTGCCCGAGTTCCCTCCTGGCCGGACCGTGTTGCGCGGCGCGGGAGCGGCACCAGGAGTGTGTGCCCTGTCCAATATCCCGATGCTGCGCCGCCTCACCCGGCGGACCGCGCTGGCGGCTGGAACCGCTGTTGCTGCGACCTGCCTGGGCAAGGGCTGGGTTCACGCGGAGGATGTGTCCATGACGCAGCCGCCGCCCCTGCCGTCGCCTCAGCCCGTGCCGCCGCCGGTGCCGCCGCCGTTGCGCACGGCGGGCGCGCTGGATCGCGCGGAATGGGGCAGCTTCAAGCGGCGCTTCGTCACGCCGGAAGGCCGGGTGATCGACACCGGCAATGGCGGGGTGTCGCACAGCGAAGGGCAGGGCTACGGGCTGTTCTTCGCGCAGGCCTGCGACGACCAGGAGGCGTTCGACCAGATTCTGCACTGGACCACGACCCATCTCGCCCGCGGCGGTGATGCGCTGCACGCCTGGCGCTGGCTGCCGCAGGCGGCCGAGCATGTGCCGGATCGCAACAACGCGACGGACGCGGACCTGTTCATCGCGGCGAGTCTCAGCCTGGCGGCGCGGCGCTGGTCACGTCCCGATCATGCGCGGGCGGCGAACGCCATCGCCGTGGATGTGCTGCAGATGCTGGTGCGCCAGGCGGGCGAGCGGGTGGTGCTGCTGCCGGGGGTGCACGGCTTCGAGCATGCCGAGGGGCTGACCGTGAATCCTTCCTATTACACGTGGCCGCTGTTCGGCGAGTTGGCGGCGCTTCACCCGTCGCCGGTGTGGGAGAAGCTGTCGGCCGACGGGCTGGCGCTGCTGGACCAGGGGCGATTCGGGCGGTGGCAGCTGCCGCCGGACTGGCTGCTGGTGGGCCACGACACCGGGGCGTTGCGGCCGCACCCGAACTGGCCGGCGCGGTTCTCGTATGACGCGATCCGGGTGCCGCTGTTTCTGGCCTGGTCGGGGCGGGGCACGGCGCCGGCGGTGCAATCCTTTGCCGCCTATTGGGCGCGTTGCCCGAACCGGCCGGCCTGGGTGGACCTGCAGACCTGCGCCACAGCCGGGTATGCGGCGCCTTCGGGCATGGCGGCGGTGGCCGGCATTGCGGCGCATGCGGCACAGGGGGCGGCGAAAGCGTCGCCGGAGATGCGATTTCCCCCGGTCGGCGCTTCCCCGGACTACTACTCCGGGGCATTAATCCTGCTGTCGCGGCTGGCATGGCTCGAAGGAGCCGTGGTATGACGTAACTGTGATCTGACCGGAGTGGAGCGTGAGCGAAAAGAACCTCGACGTCGTCCGAGCGCTTGCGTCCTTCGGGTGCGGCCCGATCGAATATCACAGCTTCGGTCCATTCGTGGTGCGCCCGCGCGTGACGTATGTGGCACCCGAGGCCGAGCAGGTGATGCTGGCGCGGTTCACCACGCGTGCGCCGGAGCCGGTTGCCTCCCGGCCTTTGCCATCCGAATCGTTCGAGGCCTATGACGAGGCGCTTGACGTTCCAGCGACAGCCCCTTTGCCGCCGCCGATGCGCCCGCCCGAGCCGGTGGTGATGCCGATGCCGATGCCGATGCCGGTGCCGGTCGCTGCACCGGTTCCCGTGGCGGCCCCCGAACCGCGCAACAGCTTCAGCCCCGAAGCGCCGCCGCCGCAGACGCCGCTCTATCCGCTGCTGGCGGCTTCGCTGCCGGGATCGGCGGTGCCGGTGGCGCCGCGTCCGCAGCCTGCCCCGCCGCCGCCTTCGCCGAGCACGATGATGCCGGGCAGCGCCTGGCTGGGCATGAACGCGCTGCGCAGCCCCGCCCCCACCGCGGCCCCGCACCCCGCGGCCGTGCCGGCCGCCGCGGCCGTGCCGCCCGGTTCGGACCCGCAGCAGGACCAGCGTTCTCTCAACGAGATGTTTCGGATGCTCTCGGGCCGGACCGAGAGCGCGGCCCCGCCGCCTCCGCCACCGGAACCGCCAGCCGCGTCATCGGCGCCGGCGCTGTTCCGCCGCATCTAACCCTTCGCAGTTGCGGAAAGTGCCTGTATGCAGGGATCGGGATGAACCGATCCCTTGCCGCACCGATCATGTTGACATGTGCCGAACAAAGGGTAGCCCCGCCGATTGATGCAGCAGCAGGAAAGGTCGAGTCTTCGCCGATGCCCTTGATTTGTTTCGCATCTCCTGTGGGTGGCGTCGGTCGCACCACACTTGTTGCCAATGTGGCGCGCGAACTCGCGTGCACGGGCCAGCGGGTGATTGCCATCGATCTCGATTCGCAGAATGCCCTGGGCACCCATTTCGGCATGGATCTGCGCGACGCGTTCGGCTTCCTCGCAACCCTGCGCTTCGCGTCCGACCCGACCACCGCCTGGCGGGCGGCGCTGCGGGCGAGCCCGTCGGGTGTGTCGTTCCTGCCGTTCGGCCAGGTGGGTCTCGACGGCGCGGTCAGCGTGGCCACCAGCCTTGCCGAGCGGAGCGATATGATCGGCGCGGCCCTGCGCGACATGCTGAGCCATTCCGGGGTGATCATCCTGGCGGATCTGCCGTCCGGCGCCACGGCGGCGTTCTCGGCGCTGCTGCCGTTCGTCGATCTGGTGGTGCTGCCGCTGCTGCCGGTGCCGGCCCATGCCGCCCAGCTGCCCGGGGTGCTCGGCGGGCGTTTCGCCGGCAGCCTGCCGGCCGAGCGGCTGTGCTTCGTCATCAACCAGTGGGACATGCCGGGCAAGCTGTCCCGCGCGATCGGCGACGGCATGCTGGCCCATCTCGACCAGCGCGTGATCGGCGTGGTCCGCCATGACGACACGGTGCCGGAAGCCGCCGCCGCGCAGCGCATGGTGACCGACATGGCGCCGCACTGCGGGGCCGCCGAGGATATCGTCCAGCTTGCGGCAAGCATCTTGCACATCGCTTTCGACATCAGCCGCAGCGCACGTCCGCATCCCGCCGCGGTGTTGCCCGCCTTCGCCGCCTTGCCTGTCTTTTCCGGCGCACCCGCGCCGAACCGACCCCACGTTGCCCAGGATCCTCGCCGATGAGCAGCACCATCTCCGCCCCCGTCGATGCGCGTCCGGTGCCGCCGCGGCAGTCAAGTCCGATCGGGGACCGCCTGGCGGGCTGGCTGGTGGCCTTGCTGGGGGCGGGGATCATCATCGCCGTCGCCACGGTGCCGCTGGCGCCGCGCGAGCAGTCGATCTTCGCGGTGTTCGCCGCCATCGTGTTCCTCATCGTCAACCGTTTCCCGGGCAAGCCGGTCACGCTGTTCCTGGTGACGCTCTCGCTGTCGGTGTCGCTGCGCTACATCTACTGGCGCCTGACCGAGACGCTCGACTTTCCGGGCCCGGTCGAGGTCGTGCTCGGCACCGGCCTGGTGTTCGCCGAGATCTACGCCATCATCACCCTGGTGCTCGGCTATGTGCAGACGGTGTGGCCGCTGGACCGCAAGCCCGTTGCACTGCCGGACGACACCACGACCTGGCCTGCGGTGGACGTCTACATCCCTACCTACAACGAGCCTATGAGCGTGGTGCGCGCGACCGTGCTGGCCGCGATGGCGATGGACTGGCCGCGCGACAAGATGAAGATCTGGCTGCTCGATGACGGCCGCCGCGAGGAGTTCCGCCAGTTCGCCGATGCCTGCGGCGTGGGCTACATCACCCGCAGCAACAACACCCATGCCAAGGCCGGCAACCTCAACAACGCGCTGACGCAGACCGACGGCGAGTTCATTGCCGTGTTCGACTGCGACCATATCCCCACGCGCGCCTTCCTGCAGCTGACCATGGGCTGGATGGTCGACCAGCCCGGGCTCGCCCTGGTGCAGACGCCACACCATTTCTATTCGCCCGATCCGTTCCAGCGCAACCTGGCCGCCGGCACCCGCGTGCCGTCGGAGGGCAACATGTTCTACGGGTTGATCCAGGACGGCAACGATTACTGGAATGCCTGCTTCTTCTGCGGCTCGTGCGCGGTGCTGCGCCGCTCGGCGCTGGAATCGATCGGCGGGTTCGCCGTCGAGACGGTGACCGAAGATGCCCACACCATGCTCAAGATGCACCGGCGCGGGTGGCAGAGTGCCTATCTGAAGACGCCGCTGGCAGCCGGCCTCGCCACCGAGCGCCTGGCGCTGCATATCGGCCAGCGGGTGCGCTGGGCGCGCGGCATGATCCAGATCTTTCGCATCGACAATCCGCTGTTCGGCCCGGGCCTGACCTGGGGGCAGCGGATCTGCTATCTGCAGGCGATGGGGCATTTCTTCTTCGCGCTGCCGCGGGTGGTGTTCCTCACCGCGCCGCTGGCCTATCTGCTGGCCGGGCAGAACATCATCGCCGCCTCGCCGCTGGCCATCACCGCCTACGCGCTGCCGCATATCTTTCACTCCGTCGCCACCAACTCGCGGCTGCAGCGCAACTGGCGCCACTCGTTCTGGTCGGAGATTTACGAGACGGTGCTGGCGTTGTTCCTGGTGCGGGTGACGCTGTCGACGCTGATCTCGCCGCGCCGCGGCAAGTTCAACGTGACCGCCAAGGGCGGGCTGCTGGAGAACGGGTTCTTCGACCTCGGCGCCGTGTATCCCAACCTGATCCTGGCGCTGCTGGTGTTCGCCGGCGTCATCCGCGGCGTGATCAGCCTGGCGTTCTTCAAGAACGAGACGCTGGTGTATCAGGCGCTGCTGCTGAACACGATCTGGGCGGGGCTGAGCCTGGTGGTGGTGCTGGCGGCGCTGGCGGTGGGGCGCGAGACGCGGCAGATGCGCTCGCGCGCCCGCATCGCGGCGGCGGTGCCGGTGGCGCTGCATCTGCCCGACGGGCGGGTGGTGCCGGCCATGACGCGCGACCTTTCGCAGGGCGGCAGCTCGCTTTCGGCCGAGCGGCCGGAAGGATTGCCCGACAATTCTGATATCGATATCGAGTTCGAGCTTGGTGACGCGCCGCTGCTGGTGCCGGCCCGGGTGCTGCGCTGGGAGGCGCAATTCATGCAGGTCCGCTGGCAGCCGACGACGATCGAGGAAGAGGCACGCGTGGTGCAGGCGGTGTTCGGCCGCGCCGATGCCTGGACCGACTGGGCGGCGTTCCCCGTCGATCGTCCGCTGGCAAGCCTGTGGCGCGTGTTGGTCTCCATCCGTGGTCTGTTCCGTCCGCGTGACGAGCAGGCGGCGCGGCCGGCGCCGCAGGGCTCCGGCGGCACGCCGATCGGCGGCGGGCCGGACGGCGCGCGCCTCGCCGGACGGCGCACGGCGGTGGCGGCCGGGACCGCCTCGGCTATCGCCCTTCTGGTGCTGCTGGCCCCGCATGCGGCGCACAGCCAGTCCGGCCCAACCCGGGCCGTGCCGTCGGTGCAGAACAACCGCGCGGTCACGTCACAGCCCGGACTGCCCGTCGCACCGTCCTCGGTGCTGGCGCCGGGGACGACGGTGGTGCGGCCGATCGCCCAGCCGGTCGGCTCGGTGGGGCCGTTCGGCACCAGTTCGACACTGCCGGCGACCGCCGTGACCAATCTGCCGCCGGCGAACGCCGCTGCTGTGGGCACGCTTCCGGCCCAGCCGGTGCCGCTGCCGACCGGGCCTGCGGCCCCGACTGCCGGAACGCCGGGCGGGGCGACGGCGCCGGCCGTGCCGGGCCTGCTCGACGTCGCCAACCGCCCCGGCGCGCGCCGGGTGGTCTACAACATGCGCCAGCTCGGCGCGCAGGGGCCGCTGTCGCTGCGCGGCACCAGCGAGCTGCAGGGGGTCGAGTTCGGCATCCGCACCGATGAGGTGGTCACTTCCGCGCAGCTGACGCTGACCGGCGCCATCTCACAGGCGCTGCTGCCGGATTTCAGCAACGTCACCGTCACGCTGAACGAGCAGTATGTCGGCACCATCAATGTCAACAAGGACCAGGCGACCTTCACGATCGACTTCCCGGTCAGCCCGGTGTTCTTCCAGGACCTCAACCGGCTCAACTTCCGCTTCACCGGCCGCACCACGCCGCAGTGCAACGACCCGCTGAGCGGGCTGATCTGGGCGACGATCTACGACACCTCGACGCTGACGATGACCCTGGAGCGGCTGCCGCCGCAGCGCGACCTGTCGCGCCTGCCGCTGCCGTTCTTCGACCAGCGCGAGAAGACGCTGTTCTCCATTCCCTTCGTGCTGCCGGCCACGCCGAGCAACGAGGGGCTGAAGGCGGCCGGCATCGTCGCCTCCTGGTTCGGCAATCTCGCGGCATTCCGTGGCGAGAACTATCCGGTGGTGGCCGAGCCGCCGACCGACGGCAACGCGGTGATGGTGGTGGTCGCCAACGACACCAACCGCGCCTCCTATCTGCCGCCGATCAACGGGCCCACCGTGGGCGTGATCGCCAACCCTAACGACCCGCTGTCCTCGATCCTGCTGATCGCCGGGCGCAGCGGCGACGAGGTGGTGACGGCCGCAACCTCGCTGGTGCTGGGCAGCCGGGCGCTGGGCTCGGATGTCGCGGTGGTGCAGCCGGCCGTGGTGCCGGAGCGCAGCCCTTATGACGCGCCGAACTGGATCAACACCAACCATCCCGTGAAGCTCGGCGAGCTGGTGGATGCGGCGGATCTGCAGAGCTACGGCTACACCGGTCTGCTGCACGCGCCGTTTCGCACCGCGCCCGATTTCTACACCTGGCGCGACCGTCCGTTCGCGCTCGATCTGCGCTATCGCTCGCCGCCGGGCCCGATCATCGATGTGGCGCCGTCGCGCCTCGATGTCGGCATCAACGGCATCTACCTCAACAGCTTCTCGCTGGCCGGCGGGCAGCGCAGCGGCAGCTGGTTCTCGCGGTTGATCGATTTCGGCACGCCGCGGCCGAGCGCGCATGTCGATGTGCCGACCTATGACGTGTTCGGCTACAACGACCTGCAGTTCTTCTTCGACGCCCGCCCGATCCATCGCGGTGACTGCATCGCGATCCCGGACGATCTGCGCATGGGCATCGATCCTGACAGCACGATCGATCTGTCGCGCGGCTATCGCTTCACCGAGATGCCGAACCTGCAGTATTTCGTGAACTCGGGCTTCCCGTTCACCCGCATGGCCGATTTCTCGGAGACGGCGGTGGTGCTGCCGGATCGTCCCAGCGCGGTCGAGCTGACCGCCTATCTCAACATGATGGGCCGGCTCGGCTCGCTCACCGGCTATCCGCCGGTGCGCATGATGGTGACCCGGCCGGACGGGGTCGGGGCGGCATCGGGGCGGGACCTGCTGGTGATGGGCACCGTGTCGCGTCTGCAGGGCATCGACAACCTGCTGGGCCGTTCGGCGGTGACGCTGCAGGGCAGCCGCGCCTCGCTGCGCCTGCCCGATTCGCTGGAGAGCCTGCGCCGCGTGTTCGTCGATCGCGGAGCGGCGGAGCGGGCACGCGCCGCAACCGGGCTGCAGTCCGGCGTGGCCGACGGCACCACCATGATGGTGGGGGCACAGAGCCCGCTGTCCAGCGGCCGGTCCGTCGTCGCCTTGCTCGCCGGCTCGCCGCAGGCGCTGGAGGCGGCGGTGGCCGACATGAAGGATCCGGATCAGGCGCCGTTGATGCAGGGTGACCTGTCGCTGATCTCGCAGGGCCAGGTGACGTCCTATCGGGTGACCACGCCCTACACCATGGGCAGCCTGCCGTTCTGGATCTATCCGAGCTGGCTGCTGCGCGACTCACCCTATGGCGTGATCGTGCTGACGCTGCTCGGTTGCATCCTGCTGGGCCTCGCCTTCTACTGGGCCATGAGCCGACGTGCCTCTGGCCGCCTGAACCAGCCCCAACCCCCCGTCCAACGCCCCTTGGGCCGGTGAGGAAACGACCGTGACCAGCCAGGACCAGACCAAGCACGGTGCCGCCGCACCGAACGCTCCGCCTTCTCCCCCCATGCGGCGCGGGCTGCGCCGATCGCTGGTCGCTGCCACCATGCTGGTGCCTTTCGCCGGTGGCGCTGTTCTGATCACCCAGGCGCTCGCGCAGACCGGTCGCGTCACCGCTGCGACGCTGCCGGCGCCAGCGGCCACCCCGGTTGCGGCTGTTGCGGGCACGCCGCAGGCCGGCGATGCGGTTTCGGTGCTGCTGGAGCGTGCCAATTTCTGGCGCAACCAGCAGAAATACGATCAGGCGCTGGACAGCCTCAACCGCGCGCTGGAGCTTGACCCGCGCAACGCCGATGCGCTGGCGCTGACCGGGCAGATCCAGGCCGAGCGTGGCAACGCCCAGGCGGCGCAGACAGCGCTGAGCCGGCTGCGCCAGTTCGCGCCGGACGATCAGCGGATCGCCAAGATCCAGGACGCGATCAAGGTGGGTCCGATCAGCCAGGACCAGCTGGCCGAGGCCCGCAGGCTGGCCCGCGAGGGGCGGCTGCCCGAGGCGGTCGATCGCTACAACCGCTTGCTGCACGGGGCGCCGCCGCCGGACAACCTCGCGGTCGAATACTACCAGACCGTGGCCGGCACCGCCGGCGGCTGGGAGCAGGCGCGTGACGGTCTGGCCCGCACCGTGCGCGAGAACCCGCAGGATCTGCGCGCGCAGCTGGCCTATGCCCAGATCCTCACCTATCGCGACGGCGCGCGCACCGACGGGATCAACCGGCTGGCGCTGCTGTCGCGTGACCCCAGCGTGGCCGACCAGGCGACACAGGCCTGGCGCCAGGCGCTGAACTGGCTGCCGACCGACAAGGACGCGGTGGGCCCGCTCACCGACTACCTCACCGTGCATCCCAACGACGGCGATGTGCAGGCCAAGCTCGAGGCCGCGCGCAACCCGCCGCCCGACCCGAACGATCCCGCGGCGCCGAAGCGCATCGCGGGCTTCGACCAGCTCAACAGCGGCAAGCTGAACGACGCCGCCGCCGCCTTCCAGGCGGCCATCGACGCCAACCCGAACGATGCCGACGCCACCGGCGGCCTCGGCATCGTGCGGCTGCGCCAGCGGCGGCTCGACGAGGCGCGCACGCTGCTCAACCGCGCCATCGCGCTCGATCCCGCCAACCGCAACCGCTGGCAGCCGGCGTTGAACGGCGTGGCGGCGGCGATCGAGGGCGGCCGGCCGAACCCCGCCGTGGCGCTGATGAACAGCGGCAACTATGCCGGCGCCAGACCAGCCGCGGCGGCGGCGACGCCGCGCTGCTGGCGATGCTGGCCGATGCCGAGGCGCGACAGAACAAGCTTGATTCCGCAGCCCAGAGCTACCGGCAGGCGCTGGCCCGCAATCCGCGCTATGCACCGGCGCTGGTCGGCCTGGCCGGGATTCTCGGACAGCAGGGCCGGCACGAGGAAGCTGTGACGCTGCTGCGTCAGGCCGCGGCGTCCGGCGGCGATCGCAAGCTGGTCGGCCAGGCCCGGGCGCTGCAGCTGCGCGAGCAGGCGCAGTCGATCACCGATCCGGGCACGCAGGCGGGCCTGCTGCGCTCGGCGATCGATGCCGATCCGTCCAACCCGTGGCTGCGGCTCGACTATGCCCGCGCCTTGGTCAAACAGGGGCAGGTGGGCCAGGCGCGCGCGGTGATGGCGCAGGTGGTGGCCGGCAACGCGTCGCCCGACGCGATCAAGGCCGGTATCGCCTTTGCCAACGAAACCTCCGACCCCGACGCCGCGGCCGCCCTGCTGGCGCGTGTGCCGCCGGCCCAGCGGACCGCTGACATGCGGCAGCTCTACGCCAATGTGCAGCTGCAGCGCGACATCGGCCAGCTGCTCGACCTGCCGCGCGTGACCGCGCGCACCCGGCTGCTGGCGCTGGCCAACGTGCCCGATCCGGATGGCGCCCGCGGCGCCGCCATCGCCCGGGCGCTGTCCTCGATCGGCGATACCGCCACGGCGCGGCGCGCGATCGTGGTGGCGCGCGATGCCACACCCAACCAGGGCCCGGCCGCGCGCATCGCCTATGCCGGCGCCCTGCTCGACATCGGCGACGCCACCGGCGCGCAGATCATGCTGCAGCCGCTGCGCACCGGCGCGGGACTGCCGAAGGCGCAGAAGGTCGCGTTCGACCAGCTGCGTGCGGGGCTTGCGATCAAGACCGCCGACGACCTCAACCAGGCCGGACGGCAGGCGGACGGCTATGACAAGCTGGCGCCGGCGCTGGCGGCCAACCCTGACAACCCCGACATGAACCTCGCTCTGGCGCGGCTATATTCCGGGGCGAAGGAGCCGCGCGAGGCCCTGGAGATCAACGAGGCGCTGCTCCGGCGCGATCCCAACAACGCCGAGGCGCGGCGCGGGGCGGTGGCGGCGGCGCTGCAGGCAGGCAACAAGAAGCGCGCCGAGCAGCTGGTGGCCGAAGGGCTGGAGCTGGCGCCGGATGATCCGAAGTCCTGGATGGCGTCGGCCGACGTGGCGCGCGCCTTGGGCAACAATGCCCGCGCGCTGCGCGATCTCGAACGCGCCCGCGCGCTGCGGCTGCAGCAGCTCGGCTATGCCGACAACGGCAATGACGACAGCACGCTGACCGACGTGACGCTGAAGCCCGGCGCACCGCCGATCCGGCTGCGTGACCGGCCGCAGGTGCAGGTGGCGCCGCTGGGCACCAAGCTTGCGCCCAGCCGCGCGACCTACACCTACGGCACCGCCGACCAGGGCGACGACACGATCCCGCCGCTGGCCATTCCGCCGGCGTTGCAGACCCCGACGCCGAGCAACCCGTCCTACCAGCCGCCGCAGTATCAGCCTTACCAGGGGGCTGCGCCCGCCCAGGCGCCCACCCAGACGCCCGGGCGGCCGACCCCGTTGAACACCGCCGCCCCGGTGCAGGCGGCACCGCTGCCGCCGCCGACCCGCTCGGCGCCGGCCCAGTACACCCCGCCGCCCTATACCTCGCCGACCCAGCTGCCGGCGATGAACGCCGCGCCGGCACCCGATCCTGGCGCCGGCCGGCTGCTCAACACCACCGACACGACCACCCTGCCGCAGCCCCGCCGCACCGCTGCCCCTGCGCCGCGCGGCAGCGGCGTGTCCGCCGACACGTTGAACGCACAGGAGCTCAACGCCGCGCCGGCTTACCCTACCGCGCCGACCTATCCTGCGCCGGCCGCATCACCGAGCTACGCGCCGTCCTTCGCCACGCCAGCCGGCAACGGGGCACCGTCCTATCCGGCAGCACCGGCCGGCTACAGCCAGCCGCAATACGTGCAGCCGCAATACGCCACACCGACCTACCCGGCCTATCAGCCGTATAAGCCCTACCAGAACGCCGGCGTGCCGCCGCAGGGCCAGCTGCCGCCGCAGCTGCGCTATCAGGGCCAGACCCAGGAATACCTGCCGCAGTACCGCCCGGCGCCGCCGCCCAGCGCGGGCGAGGCGGCCGCCGCCGACGATGCTCTGCTCGCCCGCAACGACGACTTCAACAAGCCGTATCGCCCGGCGCTGCCGCGGCTTTCGGCCAATGGCGACCTGCCGTTCACCGATGAGCGCACCACCAACCCGGTGCCGTTCTACGACAACCCGTTCCGCCGCTCGCCCGACCAGGCGCTGCTCGCCTCCAGCGGGCTGCGGCCGGGCAACGGCACCACGGCGCCCGATCCGGTGACGCAGGAGATCGACCGCGGCATCGTCGAGCTGCGCGACAGCATCGCGCCCACCGTGCAGGCGGGGTTCGGATTCGACACGCGGTCCGGCGATTCCGGTCTCGACAAGCTGACGGCGATGACGGTGCCGCTGGTAGCGACCTATTCGCCGGGCGGGGCAGGCCAGCTCAAGCTGAGCGTGACGCCGACCGTGCTCTCCGGCGGCTCGATCAGCATGGACGGCACCAACGTGCAGCGCTTCGGCACGTCGTCGCTTTACATCACGCCGGCCGTGCAGGGCCCGCCCTACGTCGCCGCCAACTACTACGGGGCCACACCGAAGGCGCAGAACGCGCAGGGTGTGGGCTTCGACGTCGCCTTCACCGGGCGCTGGGCGAATGCCGACATCGGCACCACGCCGGTGGGCTTCAAGGTGCAGAACATCATCGGCGGGTTGGAGTTCGATCCGCAGGTGACCGACCATCTGCGTCTGCGCGTCGGCATCGAGCGCCGGGCGATGACGGACAGCGTGCTGTCCTATGCCGGGACGGTCGACACCAACTCGGGCAAGACCTGGGGCGGTGCTGTGCGCACCCGTGTGCACGGCGCGCTGGAGTTCACCGCCGGAGCCGCGGATTTCTATGTCAATGGCGGGGGCGGGAACGTCACCGGCACCAACATGTCCAGCAACACCGAACTCGATATCGGCGCCGGCGGCTCCTACCCGTTCTACAAGGACGGGGATGACGAGGTGCGCGCCGGTGTGGATCTGTCCTACATCAACTACAACAAGAACCTGAGCTACTTCACCTATGGCCAGGGCGGCTATTTCAGCCCGCAGCACTTCATCTCGGCGATGATCCCGGTGACGTATCGCAGCAAGCTCGATGCCGACACCAGCTATGAGGTCGGCGTTTCGGTGGGCGAGCAGAGCTTCAGTTCGAACCAGAGCAACTACTTCCCCAACGACCCGACGCTGCAGGCCCAGCTCAACGCGACCAAGTCCTATGCCGGGTTCAGCAACTACTATCCGGCCAAGAGCCAGTCGGGCATTGCCGGGCAGATCCATGGCAAGTTCGACTATCGGGTGTCGCCAAGCCTGTTCCTGGGTGGGTCGTTCAACTTCCAGAACATCGGCGAGTTCAACGAGGCGACCGGGCTGTTGTATGCCAAGTACATCTTCAACGGCACCAAGCAATGACGGCTTCGACTGCAGAAGGTTCGGCTGACAAGTCCCTGGGGATCGACTGGTCGGTGTTTTTGCGGGCGATGGCGGACGAGGTTGACACGATGGGCGGGGCGCCGGCGCGGGATGCGCTGCTGCGCGGTGTCGGCACCCGAATGGCGGCGATGCGGCCGATCAGCCCGGCGCCCAACCTGGAGACGCTGGCAATGGAGATCAACGACCATCTCGGCGCGATGGGCTGGGGGATGGTCGGGTTCGTGCTGAACGAGCGGGATCACGCGCTGCTGATCACCCACACGCAGCTGCCCCGGATCGGAGCGGCGGGGGACCCGCCGGGGACGTGGGTTTCGGCGGTGCTGGAGGGGCTCTACACCGGGTGGATGAATCAGATGCCGGGGAGCGATCGGAGCCTGACGGTGCGGCGGATGCGGATCACGCCGCAGACGGTGTTGCTCAGATATGGGCAGAATTAGGCAAGAAGTTCTTTTTTTGAAACAAAAGAACCAAAAAAACTTCTGACCTTTGACGTGTCTCTCCGGAGAGAGGTTCGCTCAAACGTTTGAAAGTCTTTTGCTTCTTTTCTTCAGAAAAGAAGTGCTACCCTTTGACCGCCTTGATCACATCCGCCTCCGTCAATATCTGCGGCAAAATCACCGGCGCCTTCCCGCCCGCGGGATAGAACACATACAGTGGCACACCGTCGCGCCCCTGGGCCTGCAGGAACGCCGTGATCGACGGGTCCTGCCGTGTCCAGTCGCCCTTCAGCACCGTGACGCCCGCGGCGGTGAAGGCGTCGCGCACCTTGGTGGTTTCGAGCGCCACGCGTTCGTTGACCAGACAGGTCACGCACCAGGCGGCGGTCATGTTGAGGAACACCGGCTTGCCGGCATCGCGCAGGCTGGCAAGGCGCGCGGGGCTGTAGGTGTCGGCGGTCGCTTCGGCGGGGGCGGTGCGCAGCAGCGGCACCAGGGCGAGGCAGGCGAGCACGGCGAGGGCGGCGAGGCCGCGGCCGAGGCGGCTGCGCAGGCGGAGGAGCCAGGCCGAAAGCCCGATCAGCACGCAGCCGCTGAGGGCTGCCAGCACGCCGTTGGGGCCGGCCTGCTGGCTCAGCACCCAGATCAGCCAGACGGCGGCGGCATACATCGGGAAGGCGAGGGCCTGGCGGAACATCTCCATCCAGGCGCCCGGTCGGGGCAGCAGACGGCCGATGCCCGGGATGAGGGCGAGCACGGCGGTGGGGGCGGCAAGGCCCAGACCCATGGCGGAGAACACGGCAAGGGTTTCGAGCGGCGGGGCGGTGAGGGCGGCGGCGATGGCAACCCCCATGAACGGCGCGGTGCATGGGGTGGCGACGAGGACCGCCAGCACCCCGCTGGCGAAGCTGCCGCCGAGGCCGCGTTTGAGGGTGAGGAACTGGCCGGCGCCTTCGATGCCGAGGGCGATGGTGAACACACCGGAGAGGTTGAGCCCGACGGCGAACAGGACCCAGGCCATGCCGGCCACGAAGAGCGGGGACTGGAACTGGAAACCCCAGCCGGCGGACTGGCCGAGCGCGCGCAGCAGGATCAGGCCGAAGCCGATGGTGGCGAAGCTGATCAGCACGCCTAGCGTGTAGGCGCCGGCCTGGGCGCGGGCGACGGCGCGGTTTCCGGCGGAGAGCTTGGCGATGGCGAAGGCCTTCATCGCCAGGACGGGAAAGACGCAGGGCATCAGATTCAGGATCAGGCCGCCGAGCAGGGCGAAGGCCAGGGCCTGCCAGAGCGGGGTGACCGCTGCGACGCTGCCGGGGCGGGCGGTAAGCGCGAGCGCGCTCGGCTGGCCGCCGCCGTCGGTGAGCAGCAGCACGCCGGGGATGTCGGTCTGCGGCTTGAAGGCGTCGCCTTTGGTGAGGGCGAGGGTGAGGCCGGTCGGGTCGGTGCGCAGGGTCTGCGGTGCCGCGGGCGCGATGAGGTCTGGCGTGTCGGGGATGAAGAACGCGTCGTGCGCGGCGGCGAGGTCGTTGCCGGCGATGTGGAGAACGCCATCGGGCGAGATGGTGGCGGGGTAGGGGGAAGGGCGCGGAAGCGTGGCGCGGGCGGCGTCGAACAGCGGCGCCTCGGCGGAGGGGGCCGGTGTGCCGGCCGGAAGGTCTAGGCTGAAATCGGCCTCCTCGGGCACGCAGATGTTCTGGCAGACCAGCCAGGAGGCGTGCAGCTTCACCGGCCCTGGGCCGGTGGCAGGCACGCTGAGCAGCGTGTCGCCGGTGTAGGCGAAGGTCATCACGTCACCCTCGCGCTCGCGGTGCGGGGCGGGCCAGGCGATGGCGCCGGTGGTGGTGCCGGGCGGCAGCGTCCAATCCAGCGCGGGGGGCACGCCGGCGTCACCGGGGTTGAGGCCGTAGCTGTGCCAGCCTGGCGCGATCTGCAGCCGCAGCGCGAGGTGGTAGGGCACGCCCGGCGCCACGGCGTCGGTGTCGGAGATCAGGCTGGCCACGGCGCGGGGCGTGCGGTGCGGCGGGCTCTCGGCGGCGTGGGCCGTGGCGGTCAGGGCCAGGATGAGGACGAGGAGAAGCCGGATCATCTGCATGGAACCCTAAATAGGGACAGTGCCATCGCCTCGCCAGAAGAAGGATGATACGCGGCCTGGATGGATGACATGCTGCCTGACCTTCCCGTGCGCGCGGCGTTGCCGGCGCTGCTGAACGCCCTCGCGGCGCGGCCGAATGCGGTGCTGATCGCGCCGCCCGGTGCCGGCAAGACCACGCTGGTGCCGCTGGCGTTGCAGGGCGCCGGCTGGCTCGGCGGTCAGAAGATCGTGATGCTGGAACCGCGCCGGCTGGCGGCCCGGGCGGCGGCCACGCGGATGTCCGCCCTGATCGGCGAGACCGTCGGCCAGTCCGTGGGGTTTCGCACGCGGCTGGAGAGTGCCGTTTCGGCTGCGACGCGCATCGAGGTGATCACCGAGGGGCTGCTGGTGCGGCGGCTGCAGTCCGACCCGGGGCTGGACGGGGTGGGCATCGTGATCTTCGACGAGGTGCATGAGCGGGCGCTGGAGGCGGATCTGGCGCTGGCGTTCTGCCTGGATCTGCAGCTTGAGTTCCGGCCCGAGCTGCGGCTGCTGGCGATGTCGGCCACCGCCGACGGCGCGCGGCTGGGGCCGCTGCTCGGCGGCGATGTGGTGGAAAGTGCCGGACGGATGTTTCCGGTGCAGGTGATCCACGCCACGCGGGACCTGGCCCAGCCGCGCGATCTGCCGGAGGCGCTGGCGCGGGCGGTGCGCGGGGCGCTGGCGGATCACGCGGGCGATATTCTGGCGTTTCTGCCGGGGATGGGGGAGATCCGCCGGGCACAGGCGGCGCTGGACGGATGCGGCGCGCTGGTGCTGCCGCTGCATGGCGACCTGCCGCCGGCGGAGCAGGACCGGGCGTTGCGGCCGGCGGAGACGCGGCGGGTGGTGCTGGCGACCTCGATCGCCGAGACGTCGCTCACCGTGCCGGGGGTGCGGATCGTGGTGGATGGCGGATGGCGGCGGGCGCCGCGGATGGATGCCAACACGGGGCTCACCCGGCTGGACACGATGCGGATCAGCCGGGCCGCAGCGGAACAGCGGGCCGGGCGCGCCGGGCGCGAGGCGCCGGGGGTGGCGATAAGGCTGTGGAGCACGGCGCTGCA
Organism: Rhodospirillales bacterium; assembly: GCA_037445025.1. GTDB lineage: Bacteria > Pseudomonadota > Alphaproteobacteria > Acetobacterales > Acetobacteraceae > CAIQQQ01. The sequence continues at coordinate 113,196 of JBBILI010000008.1, read as the reverse complement.
TCGCGGCCTGCCGGCGTTCGATCGGCCGGAGATTCTGGAGGCGGAGCTGTCCGGGCTGGCACTGGACTGCGCGTCCTGGGGGGCGGCGCCGGCCGATCTGCCGTTTCCGGATGCGCCGCCGGCAGGGGCGCTGGCGGCGGCGCGGGCGTTGCTCACAGAGCTGGGCGCGCTGGAGGGCGAGCGGATCAGCGCGCTGGGCCGGCGCATGGCGCGGCTTGGGGCGCATCCGCGGCTGGCCGCGATGATGCTGGCGGCGACAGATCCGGCCGAGGCGGCGTTGGCCTGCGACATCGCGGCCCTGCTGGAGGAGCGCGATCCGCTGGGGCGCGAGGCGCCGAGCGATATCGGGCTGCGGCTGTCGGCCATCGCGGGGGACGGCACCGGGGATCGCAACGGCATCAGCCGCATCCGGCGAGCGGCGCAGCAGTATCGGCGCAGGCTAGGGCTGCGGGATATCGCCGCCGAGGGCGATCCGGGGCGACTGATCGCGGCCGGGTTTCCTGACCGCGTTGCCCAGCGGCGCGGCGAGCCGGGGTCGTTCCGGCTGGCCGGGGGCGGGGGGGCGAAGCTTCCCGTGGCGGACCGGCTCGCCCGCGCGCCGCTGCTGGCGGTGGCGAGCCTGGAGATGAAGCTCTCGGCGCAGATCCGTCTCGCCGCCCCGCTCGACCCCGCGCATATCGCGGCGCGCACCACGGTTTCGGTGGAGACCGGGCTCGATCCCGCGACCGGTTCGGTGCTGGCGCGCCGGCGGCGCCGGCTGGGGGCGCTGGTGATCGAGGACCGCACCGAGCCGGCCGAGCCGGCCGAGACGGCGCTGGCGCTGGCCCGGGCCGCCAATCTGCCGAGCCTGGACTGGTCGGATGCGGCGCGCCACTTGCAGGCGCGGGTGAAGCTGATGCGCGCGCTGGAGCCGGAGGGCTGGCCGGATCTGTCCGATGCGGCGCTGGCGGCGGATCGGGCCTGGCTTGCCGATCATCTGCACGGGCTGTCGCGGCTGGCCGATCTGCAGAAGATCGATCTGCCGGCGATTTTGCGGGCCACGTTGTCCTGGGAGCAGGCGCGGCGGCTGGACCAGGAGCTGCCCACGCATCTGGCGCTGCCGGGCGGGCGGGCGGCGATCGACTACACCCAGCCGGTGCCGGTGGCGGAGGCGCGGGCGCAGTATTTCTATGGCCTGTCAGAGACGCCGCGGCTGGCGGGCGGGCGGGTGGAGCTGCGGCTGGCGCTGCTGTCGCCGGCGCAGCGGCCGGTGGCGATCACCGCCGACCTCGCCGGGTTCTGGCGCGGGGCGTGGGCGGATGTCCGAAAAGACATGCGCGGGCGATATCCGCGCCATCACTGGCCTGATGATCCTGCAACGGCCGAAGCGCGAAAGCCTGATCCGCACAAAACGTGACGGATCCTTGTTCCGCTGCGGCGGAATGGCCACATGCAAAGCGTTCCATCATTCGAACCAGAGATTTGCTCGGAGTTGCGTCATGCCTGCCCTGACCCGCCGCCATCTCGGCGTCCTCGCCGCAGCGGGAATGCTGCTGCCGCGTGCCGTTCTGGCCCACACCGGTCCGGAAAGCTTCGCGCCGCTGGTCCGGCGCGTGCTGCCGGCCGTGGTGAATATCGCGGTGACCGAAAGCGTTGCCGGGTCCGACCCGCTGGATGGCCTGCCCGCGCAGATCCAGCGCCAGTTCCGCGACCGGTTCCGCCGCAAGCGCCAGCAGATGCAGGGGGCCGGATCCGGCTTCATCATCGATCCGTCGGGCTATATCGTGACCAACCATCACGTGGTGGGCGATGCCGAGACGATCAGCGTGGCCCTGTATGACGGCACCGAGCTGCCGGCCAAGCTGATCGGCACGGACGAGCTGGTGGACATCGCCGTCATCAAGGTGAACGCCCCCCGGCCGTTGCCGTTCGTGCCCTGGGGCGACAGCCGGGCGATGGAGGTGGGGGACTGGGTGATCGCCGCCGGCAACCCGTTCGGGCTGGGCGGTTCGGTGACCGCCGGGATCATCTCGGCGCGCGGGCGCGACATCGGCGCCTCGGCGTTCGACGATTTTCTGCAGATCGACGCGCCGATCAATCCCGGCAATTCCGGCGGCCCGGTTTTCAACAGCGACGGCGAGGTGGTGGGGGTGAACACCGCCATCGTCTCGCCCAACGGCGGCGGATCGGTGGGCATCGGGTTTGCGGTGCCGTCGGAACTTGCCAGCAAGATCGCCACCGAATTGCGCAGCCATGGCCGGATCGAGCGCGGCTGGCTGGGTGTGTCGGTGCAGGATCTGCCGGGGCCGGATGCCGGCGGGCGCAAGCAGGCGGGGGTGGCGATCGCGGGGGTGGACCGGACCGGTCCGGCGGCAAGGTCCGGCATCCGGCCTGGAGACATCGTGACATCGGTGGGCGGGCAGGCGGTCGATTCGGCGCGCACGCTGATCCGCGCGGTGGCGGCGATGGCGCCAGGCAACACGACCACGGTGACGCTGCGCCGCCAGGGGCGTGAGCTGGAAGTGCCGGTGACGGTGGGGCGCAGGCCAGTCAACGATCAAGGCTGAAAGATCGGCTGAAGCGCGCCTCCGGCAAAAGGTCCGCTCCAACGATAAAAAAAGTCTTTTGCTTCTTTTCTTCAGAAAAGAAGTGCTTTCTTCCTTCGGTTCAGGAGTTTCTGCATGCGCATACTGGTGGTCGAGGACGACAAGGACGTCGCGAGCTTCGTGGTGAAAGGCCTGCGCGAGGCCGGCCATGTCGTGGAGCACACGCTGAACGGGCGGGACGGGCTGTTCCTGGCGGCCAGCGAGAGCTTCGACGCCATCGTGCTCGACCGCATGCTGCCCGGCGGGGTCGATGGCCTGCGTCTGCTGGAGACGCTGCGCGCCCAGGACAACCACACGCCGGTGCTGTTCCTCTCCGCCATGGCGCAGGTGGACGACCGGGTGCGCGGCCTCAAGGCCGGTGGCGACGACTACATGACCAAGCCGTTCGCCTTCGCCGAGCTGCTTGCCCGCGTGGAGGCGCTGACCAGGCGCGGCAAGGCGGACGCGCCGACCACAAGGCTGGTCACCGCCGATCTGGAGATGGACCTGCTGTCGCGGTCCGTGCGCCGCGCCGGCCAGAAGCTCGATCTGCAGCCGCGCGAGTTCCGCCTGCTGGAGTTCCTGATGCGCCATGCCGGCCAGGTGGTGACGCGGACCATGCTGCTCGAAGGCGTGTGGGACTATCACTTCGACCCGCAGACCAACGTGATCGACGTTCATGTCAGCCGGCTGCGCCAGAAGGTGGACAAGCCGTTCCCCTCGGCGCTGATCCACACCATCCGCAACGCCGGCTACATGCTGCGCGCCGAGGAGGTATGAGCGACGAGGCGCTGCAAGCGCGGTCACGGCTGGCGGTGGCCAGCGCGCGGCTGCGCCGCTGGCGCGAGCGCGCCACGCTGCCGAAGCTGACGGCGCGGCAGTTCCTGCACTCCGCCGGGGTGCGGTTCGGGGTGATCTATGCCGCGCTGTTCAGCATCAGCGCCATCGCGCTCGCCGCCTTCCTGTGGTGGTCGACCGCGGGGCTGCTGGAACGTCAGACCGACTCGGCGATCGAGACCGACCGCGAGGGGCTGGTGGAGCGGTTCGCCGAGGGCGGGCCGAAGGCGCTGGTGACCACGATCAACGAGCGCGTGCTCGGCAACGTGGATGACGATGCGCTGTATCTGCTGGTCGATTCGTCGTTCCAGCGGATTGCCGGCAACCTCGAGACCTGGCCGCAGAAGATGGCGATGGACGAGGACTGGGACGAGCTGCGCATCGAGCGGGCCGGGGTGATGGGCCTGGCGCGGGTGCATTACTTCGAGCTGCCCGGCGGGTTCCATATTCTGATCGGCCGCGACGTGGAGGTGCGGTCGCGGCTGCGGGTGATGATGGCGGACGCGATGTTCTGGGCGGCGGTGATCGCCCTGGTGCTGGGCACGATCGGCGCGTGGGCGGTGCGCGGGCTGTTCCGGTCCATGATCGCCGACGTCTCGGCCACGGCGGTGGCGGTGAGTGCCGGCGATTTCACCCGGCGTGTGCAGGTGGGCGGCCATGAGGACGAGTTCGACCTGCTGGCCGAGACCATCAACGACATGCTGGACCGCATCGGCACGCTGATGGACGGGGTGCGCCAGGTGTCCAACGCCATCGCGCATGACCTGCGCACGCCGATCACGCGGGCGCGCACCCGGCTGGAGGATGCGGCGATCCATGCCCGCACCGAGCCGGAGCTGCGCGTTGCGGTCGATCGGGCGATGATGGATCTCGATGGCGTGGTCGGCGTGTTCCAGGCGTTGCTGCGCATTGCCGAGATCGAGGCCGGTGCCCGCCGCAGCGCCTTCACGGCGTTTGACCTCGCGCCGGTGCTGATCGATCTCGCCGAGCTGTATGACGCGGTGGCGGAGGAGAAGGGTTTGCATCTCGACGCCAAGATCCCCGCCGAGCTGCCGGCGTTCGGGGATCGCGAGATGGTGCAGCAGGCCGTGGCCAATCTGCTCGACAATGCGGTGAAGTTCTCGCCCGGCGGCACCGTGGTGCGGCTGGCGGCGCGCAGCCTGGGGGGCAGTGTCGAGGTCACGGTCGCAGACGAGGGGCCGGGCATTCCGGCGGACGACCGGCCAAGGGCGAGCGAGCGGTTCTTTCGCGGCGAGACCGCACGCAGCACGCCGGGTTCGGGGCTGGGGCTGTCGCTGGTGCAGGCGGTGGCGCAGCTGCATGGCGGCCGGCTGGAGCTCGGCGATGCCGCACCGGGGCTGCGCGCCACGCTGACGTTGGCGGCCCGCGCGGCGCTGGAGGCTCCGTCAGCATCCAGCTAACGGCTTCGTCATGTGGGCCTCAGCGTTGCGCAAGCGCGTGAGGTCTACACGGTTCGGTGATGCGCGTGTTCGCCCCTTTGCTGTGTGCGGTTCTGGTCTGCTTGCCGCCACTTCCGGCTGTGGCGCAGTCGCATTCTTCGTTGCCGATGCAGGTGATCTCGGACACGCCGGCGTTCTGTGCGCGGCTGGTGCGTCATTTCGCGCGGGTTCGATTGGGGCCGGTGCCGGTTTCGTCGGAGCGTCTGATGCTGGCGGATGAAGGCGAGCGGATGTGTGCGATGGGGCTGATCCGCGCGGGGATCGCGCGGTTGCGCATGGCGCTGCTGCCCTATCACCATCGGCCGTAGGATTGCTGTCAAACCAACGGTCATGGTTTGGCGCGCCGCCGCCGGCCAACCCGGCGCGCCCTTGGGAAAATCAAAGGCGTTCCTTGCTCTTCCCGGTCAGATGTAATGCTCCGTCAGCGGCGCAAAGCCGTTGAACCGCTGGCTGGCATAGGTGGTCACGTAGGCGCCGGTTGACAGCAGCGACAGCCGGTCGCCGGAGGCGAGGGCCAGCGGCAGGCGGTAGTTGCTTTTCTCGTAGAGGATGTCGGCCCCGTCGCAGGTGGGGCCGGCGATGGCCACCGGGCCGCATTCGCCGCCATCATGCGGCGTGGTGATGCGGTATTTGATGGCTTCGCCCTCGGTCTCCGCCAGCCCGCCGAAGCGGCCGATGTCGAGATACACCCAGCGCACCGGGTCGGTGCCACGGCGGCTGACCAGCACGACCTCGGCCTGCACCACGCCGGCATCGGCGACGAGGAAACGGCCCGGCTCCACCAGCATCTCCGGCAGGGCGTTGCCGAAATGGCGGGTCATGGCGCCCATGATGGCGCTGCCGAACGTGTCGATCCCCGGCACGTCGTCGCGGTAGGACGTGGGGAAACCGCCGCCGAGATTGACCATGCGCAGATTGACGCCCTGGTCCATCAGATCTGTGAACAGCATGGCGACGCGGCTGATGGCGGCCTCATAGCTGGTGGTCTCGGTCTGCTGGCTGCCGACATGGAAGGACAGGCCGTACGGGTCGAGCCCCAGCGCGCCGGCGCGCAGCATGAGGTCGCGCGCATGGTCGAGCGTGGTGCCGAATTTTCGGGAGAGCGGCCAGTCGGCGCCGGCGTTCTCAACGAGGATGCGGCAGTAGACGCGGCTGCCCGGCGCGTGGGCGGCGATCTTGTCCAGCTCCTCGTCGGAATCGAAGGCGAACAGGCTGACGCCTGCCGCATGGGCGCGGCGGATCGCCGAGACCTTCTTGATGGTGTTGCCGAAGCTGATCCGCGCGGGGGCGGCGCCGGCGTCGAGGCAGGCGTCGATCTCCTCGGCGCTGGCGGCGTCGAAATTGCTGTCGAGCCCCACCAGGCGCTCCAGGATCGGGGCGGCCGGGTTCGCCTTCACGGCGTAATAGATGCGCGCCAGCGGCAGAGCCGCACGCAGCGCGCGGAAATTGCTTTCCACACGGTCGACATCGAGCACCAGACACGGCGTCGCCGGCTGGTGGTCGGCCAAAAAGCGCGCGACTTTTGGAGTCATCGCACGGGCCCCCTGATGATGCGTCCGCCTGATCAAAGGCGACGGACGAAGATTGCGAAACGGTCGAACGAACCAGCGACCAGACGGAACTTTCGCGACGAGAGGGTGTCGCAAACCCGGACTGCCAGAACGCTTGACGTCGTTACGTAACCCAGGAGGGCCAGAGGCACGTGCGTTGCTGCGTGGGGGGCAGATAGGGCCGACACCCCCCCGGTGCAAGTGATTTTTTTGATGTCGTCCAGGTCTGCGAAACATGGTTCGGTTCGGGCTACACTGCGGCGCGATATCGATGGAGCGTGCATGATCGCCCCGATTCTGACCGTGCGAATCGAGCCGCCGCCCGAAGGCTGGCGCATGGTCGCGGCCCGGCTGTGGCGGCGGATCCGCGACGGGCGGATTTCGCTGATCGCCGCCGGCTGCGCCTTCTACGCGACGCTGGCGCTGTTCCCGGGGCTCAGCATGCTGGTGTCGCTCTACGGCCTGGTGTTCAACCCGGTGACGGTGGTGCCGCAGCTGACCCTGCTGCAGGACGTGCTGCCGCCCGAGGCGTTCGAGCTGATCTCGCACCAGGTGCATGCGCTGGTGATGCGCAGGCCCGCCGATCTGCGGTTCAACGTCATCCTCACCGCCATCATCACGCTGTGGAGCTCGTCGACCGGCACCAAAAGCATCATGGCGGCGATCGCTCACACGCTGGGCAGCCGGGCCACGGGCATGCTGCGGTTTCAGCTCACTGGCCTCGCGATGACGCTGTGCGCGGCGATGGCCGCGGTGCTGGCCATCGCCATTCTGGTGGCGCTGCCGCAGCTGGCGCATCTGCTGGTGCCACGCGGCATGCTGCGAACCTGGCTGCACGTGGCGTCGCTGATCGTGCTGATCGGCTTTGTGTGGACCTCGATCGCGGCGCTGTATCATTTCAGCCCATCCCGGCCGGGTGCCGGCCGGGATGGGCTGCTGCCGGGCTCGATGGTGGCCACCGTGCTGTGGTTCGCCGCCTCGGCGCTGCTGTCGGTCTATATCGGCCGCATCGCGCCGCTCGACACCACCTACGGCCCGCTCGCCGCCGTGGCCGGCGTGATGCTGTGGTTCTGGATCTCCACCTATGTCGTGCTGCTCGGCGCGGAGCTCAATGCGGCGCTGGTGGAGGTGGAACGGCGGGAGACGCTGGACCAGGAGGTGGCGCTCGGGCTGCCATAAGGCAGGGTCGGGCCCTCTTGTGCGCGAACGATCCCGCGGCCAAGAAGGCATGACGGAACGCCGTCCAACAGGAGGAACCAGAATTGGCCGATCCGCAGACCAGTGCCGCGGGCAGCTGGCGACAGGCCGTGTTCGACACCCTGAAGGCGCAGGATGTGCGCCACATCGCCTATGTGCCGGATGCCGGCCACGCCGTGGCCATCCGCATGGCGCAGGCCGATCCGGCCATGCGGGCGGTGGTGCTGACCACGGAGGAGGAAGGCATCGGCTATCTCGCCGGCGCCTGGCTCGGCGGCCAGCGCGGCGCGTTGCTGCTGCAGTCCAGCGGCGTGGGCAACTGCATCAACACCCTTGCCCTGGCCGCATGCGGGCGGTTTCCGCTGCTGATGGTGGTGACGATGCGTGGCGACTGGGCCGAGTTCAATCCCTGGCAGAACCCGATGGGCCAGGCCACCGAGCCCGCGCTGAACCTGATGGGCGTGCGCACCTGGCGGGCCGACCGCGCGGAGGACGTGGCGCCGCTGCTGCACGGGGCCGCCAGCATGGCGTTCAACGGCGACACCGCCTGCGCGGTTCTGCTCGGACAGCGCCTGATCGGAGAAAAGCAATGGGTGAAGTGATGCCGGACTGGCTCGAACGCCGCGCCGTGGTGGCGGCGCTGCTGGAAGAGCGGGGCGAGATGCTCGTGGTCACCGGCCTCGGCTCACCGTCCTACGACGTGATGGCGGCCGGCGACCATCCGCTCAACTACTACCTCTGTGCTGCGATGGGCAGTGCGGCGACGGTGGGCCTGGGCCTCGCGCTGGCCCAGCCGGCGCGCCAGGTGCTGGTGATCACCGGGGACGGCGAGATGCTGATGGGCCTGGGCGCGCTGGCCACCATCGGTGTGCAGCGTCCCGCCAATCTCGCCATCGCAGTGCTCAACAACGGCCATTTCGGCGAGACCGGCATGCAGGCGAGCCATGCCGGGCTCGGTGTGCATCTGCACGGCGTGGCGGCCGCCTGCGGCTTTGCCACCGCCGTCGAGATCACCGACATGGCCGGTCTCGACGGCTTCCGCGCCGGGCTCGCCGCGCGGGACGGCACGAAGTTCGCCAGCATCGCGGTGCAGGCCAACGAACCGCAGCGGGTGCTGCCGCCGCGCGACGGGGTGGCGATCAAGAACCGGTTCCGGGCGGAACTCGGCTTCGCCCCCATCTGACGATCCAACCGAGAGAGCACGCCATGGAAACCACCGCCGGCCACGGCTTCGACGAGATCCGCGACGCCATCCGCGCGCTGTGCGCCGAATTCCCCGCGGAATACCACCGCAAGATCGACGAGCAGCGCGGCTACCCCGAAGCCTTCGTCGATGCGCTGACCCAGGCCGGCTGGATGGCCGCCCTGATCCCCGAGGAATACGGCGGCTCCGGGCTGGGGCTGACCGAGGCCTCGGTGATCATGGAGGAGATCAACCGCGCCGGCGGCAATTCCGGCGCCTGCCATGGCCAGATGTACAACATGGGCACGCTGATCCGGCATGGCTCGGAGGCGCAGCGCCGCCGCTATCTGCCGCAGATCGCCAGCGGCGCGCTGCGCCTGCAGTCCATGGGCGTCACCGAGCCCTCGACCGGCACCGACACCACCCGCATCAAGACCACCGCGGTCCGCAAGGGCGACCGCTACGTCATCAACGGGCAGAAGGTGTGGATCTCCCGCGTGCAGCATTCCGACCTGATGATCCTGCTGGCGCGCACCACGCCGCTTGACCAGGTGAAGAAGAAATCAGAAGGGATGTCGATCTTCATCGTCGATCTGCGCGACGCGATCGGCCACGGGCTGACCGTGCGGCCGATCCTCAACATGGTCAATCACGAGACCAACGAACTGTTCTTCGACAATCTGGAGATCCCGGCGGAGAACCTGATCGGCGAGGAAGGCCAGGGGTTCAAATACATCCTCACCGGCCTCAACGCCGAACGCGTGCTGATCGCGGCCGAATGCATCGGCGACGGCTACTGGTTCATCGACAAGGTGACCGCCTACACCAAGGAACGCGTCGTGTTCGGCCGACCGATCGGACAGAATCAGGGCGTGCAGTTCCCCATCGCCGAAAGCTTCATCGAAATCGAGGCCGCCAACCTGATGCGCTTCGAGGCGTGCCGGCGCTACGACGCGCAGGAGCCCTGCGGGTCACAGGCCAACATGGCGAAGTATCTTGCCGCCAAAGCCTCGTGGGAGGCGGCCAACGCCTGCCTGCAGTTCCATGGCGGCTTCGGCTTCGCCTGCGAATACGACGTGGAACGCAAGTTCCGCGAAACACGACTCTATCAGGTGGCGCCGATCTCCACCAATCTCATCCTCAGCTATGTCGCCGAACACGTGCTGGACCTGCCGCGCTCGTTCTGAGGCGAGCCGGGGCGATCTTGTGGAAGGCAAGCAAGCGCTGGGGCGCTGCCCCAGACCCCGCCAGGGGCCGAGCCCCTGGACCTCTCATTTGAAGTGAGGTTGGTGAAGGAAGAGAGGGGCCTAGCCCGGCCTTCATGCAGGCCTCGGTTGGTCCCTCTCTTCCTTCACCAACATCTCTTAAACGAATGGTGTCCAGAGGCTCCGCCTCTGGCGGGTCTGGGCAGAGCCCAGCGCTTGCTTGCTTTCCACAACATGGCCCCGATTCGCCCTCCGGCGGGGGTTGCGCCCTGTGAGGCGGCGTTGCAACCATGGCGGTTCAGTTTCCGAGGATCGGCGATGCGCGTCTTTCGGCCACTCCGACATCTTGTTCTGGCCCTGGTCCTGCTGGGTGCCGCGGCGTGCCATCCTGGTCTCGCGAAGACCTTCCGCGTCAACGTGGTGGGCGATCCTGCGCAGATGGATCCGATCACTGTCTCGGAGATTGTCGCTGGGCGGATTCTGCGCAACATGTATGAGGGCTTCACTGCGGTCACCGACGATGGCCGCATTGTGCCGGCGCTGGCCGAGAGCTGGGAGCCGTTGGCGCGCGGTCCTGGGTTTCGCTTTCACCTGCGGCCTGGCGTGCTGTTCCACAGCGGCCGGCCGTTCACGGCCAAGGATGTGAAATACACGTTCGAGGAGCTGCTGCGCCCCGGCAGCAAGGGCGGGCTCAACGGCAGCTTTCTGGCCTCCGTCGTCGGCGCCAAGGCGTTCAAGGACGGCGCCGCCCCCGGCATCTCCGGCATCACCATCGTCGATGACCACACGATCGACATTGCGTTCACCAAGGCGGATGTGCTGTTCCCAATCTACCCCTTCCAGTTCATGGACAGCGGCATCGTGGCCGAGCAGGGGCCGGACTGGATGACCAAGGTCTCCGCCGGCACCGGTCCCTACATGTTCAAGCAATGGCGCCGCAGCGTCTCGGTCGATCTCGTGGCCAATCCGCATTACTGGGGGCGCGCGCCCAAGATCGACGGGGTGAGTTTTCTGATTGTGCCGAATGCCGATACCGCGCTGTCGCAGTATGACGCGGGCGAGCTGGATTTCGTCGATGTCTACGCCTCTGCCATCCGCCGCGTGCTGCGGGACGATCGCTACGCGAAGGAACTGATCCAGGTGCCGCGGGCGCAGTCCACCTATCTCGGCCTCAACCAGAACCTTTATGCCCCGTTCAAGGACGGGCGGGTGCGCGAGGCGATCTCCCTGGCCATTGACCGGGCCGGGATGGTGAAGGGCCTTTATGGCGGGGCGGCCTTCGTGCTGAACGGGGTGGTGACGCCGGGGGTGCCGGGATTCGATCCGAGCCTGCCGCCGCTGAAATACGACCCGGCCCGGGCCAAGGCGCTGATGGCCGAAGCCGGCTTCCCCGACGGCAAAGGGCTGCCGCCGCTCGAGATCAGTTCCACCGAGGCGTCCAAGGACGAGCTCACCTATTACGCCAACCAGTTCCAGCGCGTGCTGGGCCTGCCGGTGCGTGTGAAGGTGGTGGAGCGTGCCACCTTCATCCGCGCGATGAACGCGGGCGAGGTGGCGTTCTTCCCCTGGGGCTGGACCGTCGACTACCCCGACGCGGCGGACTTCCTGCACGAGATGTACTACAGCACCAGCCCATACAACCGCTCCCGCTGGCACAACCCCGATTTCGACGCCACGATCGACGCGGCGCTGACCGAGCCGGACGATGCGAAGCGCTTCGTGCTGTACCACAAGGCCGAGCACATCCTGATGGCGGACTGGGGCGTGGTGCCGACGCCGGTGACCGCGTCTGTCGCCCTGCGCAAGCCCAATGTCCACAACGTCACCCTCACCCCGTTCGGCTTCTCGCTGTTTGACAGGATCGAGATCGATTGACGTCGGGGATGCCGGCCCTGCTTCGGTTCGTGGCGTGGCGGCTGGCCGGATTGGTGCCGGTGATGGTGGTCTCGATCCTTGTCACCTTTCTCGCCGTCCGGGCGCTGCCGGGCGACCCGGTCTCGGTGATGCTGTCCGACCATTCCGCCGACCTCGCCATGGCCGCCCGGCTGCGTGCGGAATACGGGCTGGACCGGCCGCTGCCGGTGCAGTTCGTGGCCTATGTCAGCGACATCCTGTCCGGCCGATTCGGCCTGTCGTTCCGGTTTGTGCATATGCCGGTCTCGCAGGTGCTGCGCGACAGCCTGCTGGTCAGCCCCGTGCTGGCGCTGGCGGCGCTGGCCACCGCGCTCGGCGTGGGCGTGATCGCGGGCGTGCAGGCAGCGATCCATCGCAACCGGTTGCAGGACACCGCCATCATCATCGCGCTGGTGGCGGGACTGTCGATCCCGAACTTCGCCATTGCCACCTTCCTGGTCTATCTGCTCAGCGTGCAGACCAGCCTGCTGCCGGTGGCGGGCTGGGGCACGCTGCGCCAGGCGGTGCTGCCGGTGCTGGTGCTGGCCATTCCCAGTGCGGCCTATATCGCGCGGCTGACCCGCACCTTCATGCTGGAGGTGCTGCGCCAGGACTTCGTGCGCACGGCGCGGGCGAAAGGCATGTCCGACCGGCTGGTGGTGTATCGCCACGCGCTCGGCAACACGCTGGTGCCGCTGGTGACGTCGTCTGCGATCATCTTCGGCGGGCTGCTCAGCAACACCGTGGTGGTGGAGACGATCTTCAACATCCCGGGCCTCGGCCGTCTCGCCATCGATTCCATCTTCGCGCGTGACTATCCCGTGGCGATGGCGGTGGTGCTGCTGTTCGTGGGGTTCTACGCGGTGATCAATCTGCTGGCGGATGTGCTGTGCACGGTGATCGACCCGCGGCTGCGCCGGGGCACGCGCTGATGCGCCGTGCCCTGCGCCAGCGCAGCTTCGTCATCGGCGGGCTCATCGTGCTGGCGGTGTTGCTGGTGGCGGTATTCGCCCATTTTCTCGCCCCGTTCAAGTTCGACGAGACCGACCTGCTCAACACCTGGTCGCCGCCGGACGCGGAGCACTGGCTCGGCACCGACAGACTCGGCCGCGACATCGCCAGCCGGCTGATCGTGGGGGCGCAGGTGTCGCTGATCGTGGCGGTTTCGGTGGTGGCGATCACGCTGGTGGTGGGGGTCGCGGCCGGCATGGTCGCGGGCTATGCCGGCGGCCTGGCCGACACGCTGATCATGCGCTGCGTGGACATCGTGCTGGCGTTCCCCGAGGTGGTGCTGGCCATCCTCGTGGCGTCCGTGCTGGGGCCGGGCGTTGCCACCGTCATCATCGCCCTCTCGCTGGTGTGGTGGCCCGGCATCGCGCGGCTCACGCGATCGCTGGTGCAGGTGCAGAAGCAGGAGCTGTATGTCGACGCGGCGATCGTCAGCGCTACGCCGCCGTTCGAGATCCTGTGGCGCCACATCCTGCCCAACATCGCTTCCGCCCTGCTGGTGCGGGCCTCGGTGGGCATCGGCTTCATCATCATGGCCGAGGCGACGCTGAGCTTCCTGGGCCTGGGTGTGCAGGAGCCGACGCCGAGCTGGGGCGGCATGATCCGCGACGGGCTGCCGGCGCTGCGCAGCGACCCGACGCTGGCGGTGGCCAGCTCGGTGGTGATCGGGTTGGCCATCATCGGCTTCAACCTGCTCGGCGATGGGCTGCGTGACACGCTCGACCCGCGCCTGCACGGACGCTGACAGGGTGCTGCTCGACATCGCCGGGCTGGGCGTGGGGTTTCGCACCGAGGCGGGCGCCGTGCAGGTGCTGCGCGATGTGTCGCTCGCGCTGGCGCAGGGACAGATCATGGGCATCGTCGGTGAAAGCGGGTCCGGCAAATCGGTGCTGGCGCTGTCGGTGCTGCGCCTGCTGGGGGACCAGGGCTTCGTCACATCCGGGCGGATCGGCTTTGACGGGCGCGATCTGCTGGGCCTCGATCCCGCCGCGATGCGCGCGGTGCGCGGGCGGGACATCGCCATGGTGTTCCAGGAGCCGATGAGCAGCCTCAACCCGCTGCTCAGCGTCGGCTTTCAGATTGCCGAGGTGCTGCAGACCCATCTCGGCCTCGCCGGGCGCGCCGCGCGTGCCCGGGGGATCGCCCTGCTGGAGGAGGTGGGCCTGCCCGCCGCGGCCGCGCGCTATGACGATCGGCCGCACGCGCTCTCCGGCGGCCAGCGCCAGCGCGTCATGATCGCCATGGCCATGGCCTGCCGCCCGCGCCTGCTGATCGCCGACGAGCCGACCACGGCGCTGGATGTGACCATCCAGGCGCAGATCCTCGCCCTGATGCAGGCGCTGCGGCGCGACCAGGGTGCTGCGATCCTGCTGATCACCCACGATATCGGCGTGATCGCGCAGAACGCCGATGCGGTCAGCGTGATGTATGCCGGCGAGGTGGTGGAGACCGCCGCCACGCGTGACCTGCTGGCGCAGCCCGGGCATCCCTACAGCCGCCGGCTGCTCGATGCGGTGCCGACCGTGCGCCGGCGCCAGCCGCGCCTGCCCGGTGATCGAGGGGCAGATGCCCTCGCCCGGCGCCCGCGTCACCGGCTGCCGGTTTCGCGCGCGCTGCCCCATCGCCGTGCCGCGCTGTGCCGCCGAGGCGCCGCCGCTGATGGCGTGGGGCGGCGCGCGGGCGGTGCGCTGCTGGCGGCCGGGGGAGCTGGCGGCGTGAGTGTCCCTGTCCTTGCGGTGCACGGCATCGGGCGCGACTTCGCCGTGGCCGGACGGCTGCTGCGCGCCGTGGACGCGGTCGATCTCGACGTGGCCGATGGCGAGACGCTCGGCATCGTGGGGGAGAGCGGCTGCGGCAAGACGACGCTGGCGCGCATGATGCTGCGGCTGACACCGCCCAGCCGCGGGCGGATCCGCCTGCTCGGCACCGACGTGACCGACCTCACGCCGAAACAGCTGCGCCCGCACCGCCGCCATCTGCAGGCGGTGTTTCAGGACCCGATGTCCTCGCTGAACCCGCGCATGACGGTGCGCGACATCATCGCCGAACCGCTGCGCCCGCTGGGCGCAAGCCGGGCCGACCAGCGCGGCCGCGCCGCCGAGCTGCTGGGGCTGGTGGGGCTGCCGGCCGATGCGGCGGCGCGTCTGCCGCACGCTTTCTCCGGCGGCCAGCGCCAGCGCATCGCCATCGCCCGCGCGCTGGCCGCCGCCCCGCGGGTGGTGGTGTGCGACGAGGCGATCTCCGCCCTCGATGTGTCGGTGCAGGCGCAGATCCTCAGTCTGCTGGCCGATCTGCAGGACCGGCTTGGCCTCAGCCTGGTGTTCGTCTCGCACAATCTCGGCGCGGTGCGCCATGTCAGCCACCGTGTGGCGGTGATGTATCTCGGCCGCATCGTGGAGCTCGGCACGGAGGCGGCGATCTTCGACCGGCCGGCGCACCCCTACACGCAGGCGCTGCTGGCGGCGGTGCCGGACACGCGCGTCGACGCGCCGCCGGCGCCGCCGCTGATGGGCGAGGTGCCCGATCCGCTCGACCGGCCCGACGGCTGCCATTTCCATCCGCGCTGCGCCCGTGCAACCTCGCGCTGCCGCAGCGAGGCGCCGCCGCTCGCGGCCTTTGCCGATCGCCATCATGTCCGCTGCTTCCATCCGGGATGACCGCATGACCATCATCGAACGCACGCATTATTTCGCGCGCCCCGGCCGGGCCGCCGAGGTGCTGGCCACCCGCAGGCGGGCCAGCGCGGTGCGGCTGGCGATCGGGCTCGATCCCGGCGAGATCCTGGTCAGGCGGCCGGGCGGGGACGGCAGCGAGGCGGATGTTACCTGGCAGTGCCGCTTCGCCGATGCCGCGGCCCAGGCGCGCGACCTCGCGGCCCGTGCCGTGAGCCCTGCATTCGAGGCGGTGCGGGCGGACATGCGCGCGCTGTACGCGCGCTTCGAGCGCCACGTGTTCGAGGCGGTGGCGCTGGATCTGCCGAGCGGGCTGCGCGACACGCCGATCGACGGCCATCCGATCGTGCCGCGGCGGATCGGCTTCACCAGCAACGGCCTAAACCTCTCCGGCTGGCTGTATCTGCCGCCCGGCCCCGGCCCGTTTCCCTGCCTGATCACCAATCACGGCAGCGGCATTCACCAGGGCACCGAGGATTCCGCGCGCCCCGGCACCGCTTCCTTGCTGATGTCCTGGGGCATCGCCTCGTTTCTGCCGCATCGCCACGGCTATGGCGATTCGCCAGGGATGCCGTGGCGCGAGGAGGTCTCCGCCCCGCATGGCAGCGCCGAGTACGACCGGCAGCTGGCCGCCCGGCTCGACCGCGAGAGCGACGACATCCTCGCGGCGCTGGCGGTGGTCGGAGCCCTGCCCAAGATCGATGCCGGCCATATCGGCGTGATGGGCTCGTCGTTCGGCGGCGTCACCACCCTGCTGGCCGCGTCGAAGACCGGCCGCTTCACCTGCGCCATCGACTTCGCCGGGGCCGCGATGAACTGGGACCGCACCCCGGGCCTGCGTGCGCTGATGATCGCGGCCGGGCGCAGGCTCACCATGCCGGTGTTCTTCATCCAGGCGGAGAACGATTACTCGATCCGTCCCACCCAGGAGCTGCCGCCGGCGCTGGCCGATACCGGGCAGATCGTGCGGCACCGCATCTATCCGGCCTTCGGCGTCAACCCGCATGAGGGCCATCTGCTGGAAAGCCGCGGCCCGGTGGTGTGGGCGGCCGATGTGCGCCGCTTCCTGGAGCGGCATCTGTGACCGGGGCCTGGATCGAGGATCTGAAATGGCCGGAGGTCGGCGAGCGGCTGGCGGCCGGCTGGCCTGTCATTGTGCCGATCGGCGCGCGGGCGAAGGAGCACGGCCATCATCTGCCGATGTGCACCGACTATCTCGTCGCCCGCGCGCTGTGCGACGGGGTGGCGGCGGCGCTGCCCGTGCTGGTCGCCCCGGTGGTGGATTTCGGCTACTACCCCGCCTTTCTGCGCTATCCCGGCAGCCAGCATCTGGAGGCCGCGACCTTCATCGCCCTGCTCACCGACGTGATGGACCGGCTGCTCGACCAGGGGGCGGCCCGCATCGCCATCGTCAACACCGGCGTCTCCACCGAGGGGCCGGTGCAGATCGCGGCACGGGACATTCTGGTGCGGCGCGGCGTGGCCGTGCCGATCGCCGATATCCGCAGGCTGGGCCGCGCCAGCCCGGCGCAGCTGGGGCAGCGTCTGGGCGGGCATGCCGATGAGCACGAAACCTCGGTGATGCTGGCGATCGCGCCCGAGCGGGTCGACATGGCCCGCGCCGTGGCGGATTACGGCCACATGCTCGACCAGCCGGCCAGCGTGTTCATCGCTTCCACCTTGTTCTCCGGCGATCCCGCCTCGGGCGCGCATTACAGTGCCACCGGCGCGCGCGGCGACCCGTCGCTGGCGACGCCGGAGAAGGGGCGCATCATCCTGGCCAGCATGATCGCCGAGCTGGTCGAGGGGATGCGTCCGTTGTGCGGGGCGCAGCCATGACCGAGCGGTTCGATGTCGTGGTGGTCGGCTTCGGCTATGCCGGCGGGGTGGCGGCGATCGCGGCGCACGACGCGGGGGCGCGGGTGCTGCTGATCGAGAAGCAGCCGTCGCCGGGCGGCATCTCGGTGTGCAGCGCCGGCGGGGTGCGCTGCACCGACGCGCCGGCGCAGGCGCTCGCCTATCTCCGCGCCACCAACGGCGGCACCACGCCCGAGCCGGTGCTGCGCGCGCTGGCGGAGGGGATGGCGGAGATGCCGGGCTTCGTCGGCGGTCTCGCCCGCGCCGTCGGCGCCACCGCCTCGGTGCGGCCGGCGCCGGGCAACTATCCCTATCCCGGCTGCGACGCGTTCGGCTTCGTCAACATCGACGACGTGCCGGGCTTCGACCCGATGCGGGATTTCCCGGCCGTGCGCGGCGCTGCGGCGGGGGCGCGGCTGTTCCAGGTGGTGCTGGCCAATGTGCGGGCGCGCGGCATCGATGTCCGCTGCGGCACGCCGGCCGGCCGGCTGCTGATCGAAGGCGGCAAGGTCGCCGGTCTGCGTGCCGCCGGGCAGGACATCGCGGCCCCTGCGGTCATCCTGGCCACCGGCGGGTTCGAGGGGGACCCCGAGATCCAGCGCCAGTACTGGTCGATGAACCCCGTGCTGTCGGCCGCCATCCGCACCAACACCGGCGACGGCATGCGCATGGCGCAGGCGGCCGGCGCGCAGCTGTGGCACATGTGGCATTATCACGGCTCCTACGGGTTCCGGCATCCCGATCCGGCCTATCCTTTCGGCATCCGCCTCAAGCGGCTGCCGGACTGGCGCGCCGACCTGGGACTGCGCGAGGACGTGGCGATGAGCTGGATCCTGGTGGATCGGGCCGGGCGGCGCTTCATGAACGAATACGAGCCCTACATGCAGGACACCGGGCACCGCGCGCTGGAAGGCTTCGACTTCACCGGCCCCACCACGCCGCGGATTCCGGCGCTGCTGATCGTCGATGCCGCGGGCCATCGCCGCTATCCGCTCAGCGCGCCGACCTGGCATGACACGGAGATCGCCCAGACCTACGGTCAGGCGGGGCCGCGCGACTTCGACGACGCCATTTTGCAGGTGTTCGACACGCTGGCGGCGCTGGCGGACCATTTCGGCCTCGATCCCGGCGTGCTGGCGGCCTCGGTGCGGGCGTGGAACGCGCAGATCGCAAGCGAGGCGCCCGATCCGTTCGGCCGGCAGGGTGCCAGCCGCCTGCCCATCGCCACAGCGCCGTTTCGCGCGGCGCCGATCTGGCCGATCGTCTCCAACACCCAGGGCGGTCCGGCGCATGACGCGCGCCAGCGCGTGCTCGACGCGTTCGGCGATCCCATCCCGGGCCTGTTCGAGGCCGGCGAGATCGGCAGCGTGTTCGGCCATATCTACATGTCCGGCGGCAATCTCGCGGAATGCTTCACCGGCGGGCGCATCGCCGGGCGCGAGGCGGCGGTTCTGGCAGGAGGCCATCCATGATGCAGCTCAGTCACACGCTGGCGGCGCGACGCCCCTATCTCGTGCTGGAGTTCGAACCGGCGGAATATGACCGCAGGCTGGCCGCGGTGCGCTCCGGCATGGCGCAGGCGGGGCTCGATGCGCTGATCATCTATTGCGGGGCCGCCAGCTACGCCAGCGCCCGCTGGCTCACCAACTACCAGGCGTTCGGCGGTTCGGTGTTCGTGGTGATCCGCGCCGACGGCGGCATGACCGTCACCACCGATGGCGTGCTGCATGCCGAGCCCATGCATTCCATGGTCTGGACCTGCTTCGTCGACGATCTGCGCTGCGCCGCGGGCCCGGTCTATGGCGGCGCGCCTGACGAGGTGGCGACGATGGCCGCCGACGCCGTGGGCAGCGCCGCCCGCGTGGGGCTGGCCGGAAGTGCCGCCATTCCGGCGCGGCTGCACGCCACCCTTGCCGCACGCCTGCCCGGCCTGCGCCCGGCCGATGCGGTGATGGCGCAGGCCAGGCTGCTCAAGAGCGCGTCTGAGATCGACTGCATGCGCGAGGCCGGGCGGATCGCCGATGCCGCCTTCGCCGCGGTGTTCGACACGCTGCGGCCCGGGGTGGAGGAGACCACGGTGGCGGCCGCCGCGATGGAGACGATCATCCGGCGCGGCGCCATCGAATCGTTCCGCACCTGCGTGGTCGGCGGCCGTCTCGCCGGGCTCAAGCACTCCTACCCCAGACGCCGCCAGCTGGAGGCGGGCGAGATGGTGTTTCTCGATCTCGGGGCGAGTTTCAAACATTATGTCTCCGACACCAGCCGTTGCTGCACCGTCGGCGGTCCGGCCACGGGGGCGGCGGCCGATCTGCTCGCCGTCGCCGACGAGCTCTACGCTGCGGGGCTGCAGGAGATGCGGCCGGGTCAGACCATCGACGATGTGGCGCAGGCGCTGAAGCGCGTGGTGCGCGGCACGCGCTACGAGCAGGACTTCTATCCCGGCGGCTTCGGCCACGGCATCGGCATGGATCTGTTCGAGGCGCCGGGCGGGCTGTTCGCCGGCTCCCCGGTGATGCTGCAGCCCGGCATGACGCTGGCCTACGAGCCGATGGTGGTGATCGAGGGCCTCGGCACGGGGGTGGTGGAGGACAGCATCCTGATCACCGAGACCGGCTATGAGAAGCTGACCGACTTCCCGCGCGGCCGGGCTTCGTGAGCGCAGTCCCGCTTGGCGACCGGGCGTGGCGGCTGGCCGAGGTGCTGGCGGCGGCGCGACCGGGCACGCAGGTGGCGCTGAGCGCGGCCGCGCGCGGGCGTGTGGCGGCGGCGCGGGCGGTGGTGGAGCAGCTGGCCGCCGGCGACGCGCCGATCTACGGGCTCAACACCGGGCTCGGCGGCAATGTCGGCTACCGGCTGCAGCCGCAGGAGATCGCGGCGTTCCAGGCGCAGATGATCCGGGGCCGCTGCATCGGCGTGGGCGCGCCGTTCCCCGAGACGCTGTCACGCGCGGTGCTGCTGTGCCGGCTGATCGGGCTGGCGCAGGGCGGCTCCGGTCTCTCGCCCGAGGTGCTCGACCTGATGGTGGCGATGTTCAACGCCGGCGTGACGCCGGTGATCCCCGGCCGCGGCTCGATCGGCGCCGGGGATCTCGGCCTGTGCGCGCATATCGGCCTCGCGGTGATCGGCGAAGGCGCGGTGTATGTCGGCGGGCAGGTCCGGCCCGCGGCCGAGGCGCTGGCCTCGGTCGGTCTGACGCCGGCGGTGCTCGGCCCGAAGGACGGTCTGGCCATTCTCAACGCCTCCGCCGTCACCACCGCGCATGGCGGTCTGGTGCTGGCCGAACTCGCCGAACTGCTCAGCCTGTCCGTGTTCACCGCCGCCCTGTCCGACGAGGGCTATGCCGCCAACCCCGACATCTTCGATGCGGACCTCGCCGCGGCCCGCCCCGCCGCCGGCCAGGCGCGGGTGGCGGCGATGTTCCGCGGCGTGCTCAGGGGCAGCGGGCTGTATGCGCCGGGCGCGGCACGGTCGATCCAGGATGCCCTGAGCTTTCGCGTGCTGGCGCAGATCATCGCCCCGGCGCTGACGAGCCTGGAGGCTGCGATCGATGCCGTGGAGACCGAGATCAACGCCGCCGCCGACAACCCGCTGGTGCTGGCCGGGTCGGGCCGGATCCTGTCCACCGCGAATTTCCACACGCCGTCCATCGCCCTGGCGTTCGACACGCTGGCCATCGCCGTGACCCATCTGGCGACGGCTGCGTGCTACCGGATCCTCAAGCTGATGAACCCGGCGCTGTCGGGGCTGCCGAAATATCTGTCGCCGCTCGGCGGCGCCGCGGCGGGGTTCAACCCGCTGCAGAAGACCGTGGCGGCGCTGCACGGCGAGATCCGCCTGCGCGCCACACCGGCGAGCCTCGATTGTCTGCCGGTGTCGGACAGTGTGGAGGACCACGCGCCGCAGACGCCGCTGACCATCCGCAAGCTGGAGGAGCAGATGCGGCCGTGGCGGCTGCTGATCGCCATCGAGGCGCTGGTGGCGGCCCAGGCGGTCGATCTGCGCGGGCGGCCCCGGCTGGCGCCGGCGACAGCTGCGCTGTTCGCCGCAATCCGCGCCGAGGTGCCGATGCTGGAGTGCGATCGGCCGACCGGCCCGGATGTCGATCGCGTGGCGGCGCTGCTGCGCTTGGACGGGCTGTGCCGCGCGCTGATCGCGGCCGTGGGCTGCGACTGGGCCGTGCCGGTGCTGGCATGAGCGACGCCGTGCTGGCCTTCGACGGCATCAGCCAGTCCTTCGCCAACCCGCAGGGCGGCGCACCGCTGGCGGTGCTGGATGACATCTCGTTTGCCGTCACGCCGGGCGCCTTCGTCTCGGTGATCGGGCCGTCCGGCTGCGGCAAGAGCACGCTGCTGCAGATGGCCGCCGGCCTGCTGCCGCCGTCCCGGGGCGTGGTGCGCCACCGCGGCCGCGCCGTGACGTCGGTCAACCGCGACATCGGCTTCGTGCCGCAGCAGGCGCAGCTCTATCCCTGGAAGACGCTGATCGAGAACGTCGCGTTCCCGCTGGCGCTGCGCGGCGTGGCCGCGGCCGAGCGGCGGGCGCGGGCGGCGGAGGTGATCGCCCGGGTGGATCTGCAGGGTTTCGAGCATCACTACCCCTGGCAGCTCTCCGGCGGCATGCAGAAGCGTGCCTCGATCGCGCGCATGCTGGTCTATGGGCCGGACGTGATCCTGATGGACGAGCCGTTCGGCGCGCTGGACGCGCAGACGCGGATGCGCATGCAGAGCGACCTGCAAACGCTGGTCGGCGCCAGCGGGGCTGCGGTGCTGTTCGTCACGCACGACATCACCGAGGCGATCCTGCTCGCCGACACCGTGGTGGTGCTGAGCCGCAGGCCGGCGCGGCTGCTGCAGGTGGTGCCGATCAGGCTGCCCCGGCCGCGCAACCTGTTCGAGCCCTTCGCCGTGCCGGGCTTTGCCGAGACCTATGACCAGGTGTGGCAGATCTTCCGCGGCGAGCTCGATGCCGGGCGGAGTGCCGCCTGATGCGCCAGGGGCTGCTGCGGCTGCTGCCGGGCATGGTGTTCCTGGCGTTCTGGGAGTTCGCCTCCGGCCGGCTGGTGCGCGAGGCCTATGTCAGCCGGCCCAGCGCGGTGGCGGTGCGGCTGGTGGAGCTGTTCCGCTCCGGCGAGATCTGGCCGAGCCTGGGCACGACGCTGCAGGAGCTGGTGATCGGGTATCTGTCCGGCGCCGTGCTGGGCATCGCCTGCGGCTATGTGCTGGCGCGGCGGCCTGGGCTGGCCCGCGTGTTCGAGCCTTACCTGATGGCGTTCTACGGCATTCCCAAGATCGCTCTGGCGCCGCTGCTGGTGATCTGGTTCGGCATCGGCATCTGGTCGAAGATCGTGCTCGCCGGCACCATGGTGTTCTTCCTGCTGTTCTACAGCGTGTTCGCCGCCGTGCGCGCGGTGGACCGCGAGCTGGTCAATCTGGCCCTGGTGATGGGGGCGCGGGAGCACCAGCTGGGGCGGCACGTGTATCTGCCGGCGGCGATGCCGGCGGTCATGCTGGGGCTGCGCATGGCCATTCCGTATGCGGTGATCGGCGTGATCGCGGGCGAGTTCACCTCGTCGCTGCAGGGGCTGGGTCTCTACATCAATTACGCCTCCTCGACCTACGATCCCGCCGGGGTGTTCGCCGGCATCGCCATTCTGCTGGGCTTCGTGCTGGCGGCGACCACGCTGGCCCAGCGCATCGAGCGGCGGGTGCTGCGCTGGTGCCCCCCTTCCGCCGCGCAACGCGCCGGCAGCCCCTGATCTGACCTGAAAGGACCGACCATGCGCCTCTCCCGCCGAACCGCGTTGCTGGCCAGCCTTGCCACCGCCCTGCCGCTGGCCGCGCGCGCGGCCGAGACGATCCGCATCGGCCAGGCCACCCCGGCGCTGTCGTTTCTGCCGGTCTGGGCGGCCCGCGCCATGGACAGCTTCACGCCGCACGGGCTGACGCTGAGCTGGGCCGCCATCCAAGGCGGCGATCCGGCGGCCCTGGCCGCGCTGGATGCCGGCGATATCGATCTCGCCGCCGTCGGCAGCGACACCGCGCTGGCGGCCATCGGCAAGGGCCAGCCGTTCCAGCTGGTCTATGCGCTGATGGCCAAGATGTCGCTCGACGTGGTGGTCTCGACCAAGCTGCTGACGCGCACCGGCGTCACGCCCACATCGACGCTGCCCCAGCGCATCGCGGCGCTGAAAGGCGCGATCGTCGGCGTCAGTGCCGTCGGCGGCACGCAGGACCGGGTGATCCGCTGGATCGCCGCACAGGGCGGGCTTGCCGCGCACGGCGATCTGCAGGTGGCGCAGGTGGGCGCACCGCCGGCGATCCAGGCGGCGCTGGAGAATGGCCGCATCGAGGCCTTCGCGCTGTCGCCGCCCGAGGCCGGCATCGCCGAGGCCGGCGGCTACGGGCGGCGGCTGATCGATCCGGGGACGGATTTCCCCTCGCTGCGCGGCCTGCCCAACCTGGTGCTGGTGATGCGGCGCGACCCTGATGCCGCGCTGAAGGCCCGCATCATCGCCACATCGGCCGCGATGTCCGACGCGTCCAAACGCGTGCTGGCCGACCCCGATGCGGCGGCGGACCTGATCGGCGGAAAATTCTTCGCCAAGATCCCGCATCCCATCATTCGCGGCGCGGTGCGCTCGCTGCTTGACGGGCTTTCGACCGGCGGGCGGTTCACGGCGCCGGGGATTGCCGCACTCGAAGCCTTCTCGGTCGGTTCCGGCACGCCGGTGCCGGTGGGCAAGCCATACTGGACCAACGATTTCATTCCCGTCTGAAAAGGAACACGCGGTGCCGCCGCTCTACATCACCTATCTCAACCGCTTCGACATCGGAGACCTGCACATCACCAACGACGAGATCCTGGCGGCGATCGAGGCCAGCCTCGCCATCCAGGGGCGCGGCGAGGCGGTGATCGAGCCGCGCATGCATCTGGAGCCCGGCGTGGCCAACGGGCATTTCAACGTGCTGCGCGGCGCGCTGAAGGAGCCGATCGACTATGCCGGCGTGAAGGTCGTGGGCGATTTCGTCGACAACTATAAAATCGGCTTTCCCTCGGAACTGGCCGTGCTGCTGCTGATGGACCCGCGCATGGGGGCACCCCGCGCGATCCTCGATGCCAGCGGCATCACCGACATGCGCACCGGGGCGGTGACGGCGGTGGGGGCGAAATATCTCGCGCGCAAGAATTCCAAGGTGCTGGGCCATATCGGCGCGCGCGGCAGCTCGTACTGGAATGTCCGCCTGCTCGACCATCTGTTCGCCTTCGACGAGATCCGCGTCCATTCCCGCCGCCCGGAAAGCCGTGACGCGTTCGGGGCGCGGCTTGCGAAGGATCTCGGCAAGAAGATCATCGTGACCGAGGACTGGGAGAGCTGCATCCGCGGGGCGGACATCGTCGTCGAGGCGTCGCGGCTCAGCGCGCCCACGCCGCTGCTGAAGACGGACTGGATCAAGCCCGGCGCCTTCGTGGTGCCGTATGGCACGATGAGTGCGGTGGAGCTGTCGCTCACCGACATCATGGACAAGCTGGTGGTGGATGACTGGGGCCAGTGCAAGACCGGAAAGTTCGGCTGCCTGCGCGCGCATGTGGAGGCGGGCAAGCTGTCGGAGACGACGCTGCATGCCGAGATGGGCCAGATCGTCGCGGGGCTGAAGCCCGGCCGCGAGAGCGATGCCGAGACGATCCTGTTCTGGCATCGTGGTCTCTCGCTGTCCGACATCGCGCTGGGCCATGCGATGCTGCAGAAGAGCGAGCGTCTGGGTATCGGGCAGCGGCTGCGCTTCGCCTGATGCCGGCGCTGGTGGCCAGTGCGCGGATGTATGCGGTGGCGCCGGGGGCCGCTGCAGCCTGGCGGGCGCTGCTGGCGGCGGTCGGCGCGCGGGCCGGTATGGCGCTGGATGTCATCGACCACGCCTATCCCGCGCCGCTGGCCGAGCTGTGGGGGCGTGCGGATCTCGGCTGCGCGTTCATGTGCGGCTGGCCGCTGGCGCGGGAGGGCGGCGCGCGCCCGGTGATCGCGGCCCCAGTTCCCGCCGCCGCGTGGTCGCAGGGGCAGGCGCTCTACCGGTCAGACTTCGTGGTGGCGGCGGAGTCCCCGTTGCGGTCGTTGGAGGACAGTTTCGGCGGTCGTTTCGCGTTCAATGCGCTGTCATCGCATTCCGGCGCCAATCTGCCGCGGGCGCATCTGGCGGCGTGGGCGGCGCGGGCGCCGCTTTATGCTGGTCTGGTGGGGCCGCTGACCACGCCGCGGCGCTGCATCGAGGCGGTGGTGGCGGGGCAGGCCGAGATCACCGCCGTGGACAGCTATGCGCTCGATCTGCTGCGGCGGCATGATCCGGATCTTGTGGGGCAGATCCGGGTGATCGGCGCGACCCAGGCCAGTCCGATCCCGCCGCTGGTGGGTTCGGCGGGCCTGGCGGAGCGGGACCGGACGGCGTTGCGGGGCGCCCTGCTCGGATTGCACGCGGATGCGGCGGGACGGGCGCTGCTGGGTGCGCTGGGTCTGCTTCGTTTCGGGACGGCAAAGCGTGCCACGTATGACAGCACCTTGCGGGTCGAGGCGCAGGCGCTGCCGCTTGACCGCTGGGCGGTTGCATAGAACGGCGCGGGACGGGCGATGGCAGAGGCGCGGATGCTGGAGAGTTCGCTTTATCTCGTGGTGAAGCTGTTTCTGGAGCGGCTTGGCTATGAGGCGAAGGGCGAGGTCTGTCATTGCGACATCGTTGCGGTGCGTGAGGGCGAGAGGCCGTTCGTGGTGATCACCGAGCTGAAGCTGGGGTTCTCGC
Organism: Rhodospirillales bacterium; assembly: GCA_037445025.1. GTDB lineage: Bacteria > Pseudomonadota > Alphaproteobacteria > Acetobacterales > Acetobacteraceae > CAIQQQ01. The sequence continues at coordinate 86,984 of JBBILI010000008.1, read as the reverse complement.
TGGAGCTGGTGTTGCAGGCGGTGGAGCGGCTGGGCGTGGCGGACGAGGTCTGGGTCGCGATTCCGGCGACACGGCGGGGGCGGGATCGGGACCGGCGGGTGTGGAAGCTGTGCCGGCTGCTGGGGGTTGGTCTGCTGGGCGTGCACCAAACTTGCCGCGCGCACGAGGTTCTGGTGGAGCCGGGGCCGTACCGGCCGAGGGAGAACGTGCGGCGGCGCAAGCGTGTGCTGACGGAGCATCGGGCGCGGGTGGGGGATCCGCAGGCTGGCGGGTCGAGCCGGGTTCCGATCATGACGGCGTATCGGCAGCGGGCGCTGGCCTGTGCCGGGCTGATGCGCGACGGGCCAAGGCGGCCGCGGGAGCTTCGGGATGTGGCGCCGGATGCGGCGGCGATACTGTCGCGCAATGTCTATGGCTGGTTCGAGCGCCAGGAGCGCGGCGTCTACCGCCTGTCAGAGTCGGGTTTTTCATTGTTTTCTTAAAGGAAGAAAGTCTTTTGCTTCTTTTCTTCAGAAAAGAAGTGCTTTCTTGCTGACCAAATTCGCCAGCAACCGAAACGCCCCCGGCACCAGCGCATCGAACTGATGATGCAGCGCAAGTGCCACATGGGTATGCCGTCCGAGCCCGATCTCCGCCGTAAGCAGTGCCCCCATAAGCAAGGGTTCGCCGGGATCCGCCATGGCGAGCAGCGGGATGTAGGCGCTGTCCCATTCGGCGGCGAAATACAGGCCGCGTTCGCGGACCCAGCCGTTCCAGTCGTCCGGGCCGATGCGGTTGGGGGTGGTGAGGATGGGGTGATCGGGCGCGAGCGGGGTGACGGGGGCGGCGGGGTCGGTGACGCGCCAGCGCAGCGAGGGGTGGCCGATGCGCAGGGGGCGGGGTGGGGTTGTGCCGTCGTGCCAGCCGTCGCCGGGGCGGTGGTAGAGGGTGACGAGGGTTCCGCCGGCTTCGGTCCAGGCGATGAGGCGGGGGCGGTGGCGCAGCAGGGCGGGGCGCTGGCCGAAGCCGAAGACGCCGATCAGCAGGGTGGTGAAGCGGGCGAGGTCGCCGGTGGCGAGGGTTTCGTCGGTGACGGGTTCGGCTGGGATATCGAGCTGGTGGAGCCAGGCGATGGTGTTGTCGGCGTCGCCGGCGATGACGCCGACGTGTGTGGCGGGGTCGATGGCGATGGGGGCGCGCAGGATGCGCAGGGTTTCGCGCTGCACGATGGCGACGGTGCCGGCATGGGGTGTGGCGAGGGACATGGTTCGGGTGCCGGCCTGCAACGTGCTGTGGCCGGGCGGGGCTGCGATGTGAAGGGTTGTGCCGTCGCGGGCGGTGACGGGCCAGGACGGGGGGATGGCCACGCCGGAGAGGGAGATCCGGATCGGGGTGGGGCTGTCGAGGCGGCGGACGATGCGGGACGGGGTGACCTCGGCAGTGTCGGCGGGGGCGGGGCCGTGCGGCGGTTCGAGCTCGCCGAACGGGTCGTAGCCGTTGCGCAGTGTGCCGAAGGCGCTGAGGGCGGTGGTGCTTGGGTCGGGCGGGGCGGCCTGGGACAGCGCGTGGCGCAGCTGGCGGCGTTTCAGGGCCAGGCGCCGGGCGAGCGCGGGGTCCGCGGGTGTGATGGCGGCGAGGGCGTTGGCTGCGGCCTGCGGGGCGGGGAGGACGGCTTCGGTGGCGGGCCAGGCGCCGAGGGCTTCGGCGATGGCGGCTTCGGCGGCGCGCAGCTGTGTCGCGTCGGGAAGTGGGAGGCTGTCGGCGTGGTGGGCCAGAGCTTGGACGGCGTGGTCCATCGGCACGGCGCGGTCGGGGCGGCCGGACAGCTTGTGGAGGGGGAAGGGGCGCGGGCCGGGCGGCAGGGTGCGGCCCATGCCCTGGCTGGCGTGCCGGCTTCGGCTGATCTCGCCGATTTGGGCCCAGCTTGCGTGCAGCGGCGCGCAGAGTTCGCCGAGATCGACGCGGGTGGTTTCCGGCGGCGGCGGCAGCTCGTCGTCATAGGAGCCGCCGCCGCCGGAGAAGGCGGGGAGATAGCGGTTTTCCACCTGCCAGGGCGGCAGGTGGGAGGTGCGGCAGGCGGGGTCGGCGGCGCGGCCTGCGGCCTCGATGGTGCAGCGTGTCACGGCCTGGTGGTGGCCGTGCTGGCCCGGCACGTCGAGAAAGGTGGGGGAGATGGCGTCCGGCTGTTCGGCGCGGATGAGGTGGACGAGACGGTCGATGAGGCGTTCGCGGCCCCAGCGGTGCAGCGTGTCGTCGCCGGATTTGGCGAAGCCGAAATCGTGGATCGGGTCATCGAGGCCGTTCGCGGGGCCGGTGCCGAGCCAGTGCAGGGTGAGATGGATCTCGCGGGCGGCCAGCTCCATCTCGCGGCTGCGCAGCGCGCCGAGGAGCGCGCCGCGTTCGGGGCCGAGCGCGTTCTGGCCGCCTTCGCCGCGTGTGGCGCAGGCATAGATTGTGCGCACGCCCTGGCCGTAGGCGAGCCAGGCGAGGAAGCCGTTCCACTCGTCGTCGGGGTGCGCGCCGGTCATCAGCCAGCTGGAGGTGGTGCGCAGGGGCTGCAACGCCCGCCATAACGCCGTGTTCGCTGCTGTCGCCATGTTGACTCGCCCGGTTGGTTCCCGGACGCTGCCGTGAAACGGGCTGAGGAGGCAATCATGCGTCGCTTGCTGAAGGGTTTCGCGGCCGCTGCGTTCGCCTTGCTGATCTCGGCACATGCCCGCGCCGTCGAGATCGAATACTGGCAATACACGTTCAAGCAACGCGTCGACACGATCGACACGCTGATCCAGCAGTTCCAGGCGGCCAATCCGGGCATCACCGTCAAGCAGGTGACGGTGCCGTATGACAATTACCGCACGCGGATCGCGGCCGCGATCCCGGCCGGCGAGGGGCCGGATGTGGTGCAGCTATTCTATGGCTGGCTCGGCGACTATATCGACGCGAACCTGCTGCAGCCCTTGCCGGCCTCAACGTTCGACACGGCGGCGATCGACCGGGAATTCTTCCCGTTTGTGCAGGGCATGAAGGTGGGCGGGCAGTATTACGCGCTGCCGACGGCGGTGCGCTCGCTGGCGCTGTTCTGGAATCGCAAGCTGTTCAAGGAGGCCGGGCTGGACCCGGAGCATCCGCCGGCGACGCTGGAGGAGCTGGTCGACATCGCCCGCAAGACGACGAAGCGGGACAGCGCGGGCAATCTGACCCAGGTGGGGATCGCGCTGGATACGGCGGGGCAGGATGTGCAGTGGATCCGCCAGATTCTGATCCCGGAGTTCGGCGGCGTGCCGTATAGCCCGGATTACCGGAAGGTGGCGTACAACACGCCGGCCGGGGTGGCGGCAGTGCGGTGGTACACCGATCTGATCACCAAGGACAAGCTGAGCACGCTGGGGTTTCTCACCGACGGCGTCACCGCGTTTCGCTCCGGCAAGGCGGCCATGACCATCGACGGGTCGTTCCGTCTCGGCGCGTTCGATGCGCAGAAAGGGCTGGATTACGGCGTGGCGGAGCTGCCGGCGCATGACGGGAGGCGGTCGAACTTCGCGTCGTACTGGGCCAACGGCATCACGTCGAAGGCCAAGGGCGAGAAGCTCGAGGCGGCGGCGAAGTTCCTGGCGTTCATCACCACGCCGGCGGCGATGCAGCTGTGGATGGAGAAGGTGGGCGAGCTGCCGGCGCGGGTGGCGCTGGCACAGTCGGACGCGGTGAAGAACAACAAGACCTATGGGCCGTTCGTGCGGGGGCTGTCCTATGCCGTCGCCACCGAGTTCGTGGACGAGACGCAGCAGCGCCAGGTGATGATGGACATGCTGGACCGGATCCTGATCAAGAATGACAGCGCCGAGGCGGCGGTGGCTTCGGCGGCGGGGGAGGAGCAGAAGATCCTCGACAAGCGGAAGTAATGTCAGTCGCGCGGCGGCAGGCGGTCTGGGCGTGGATCTTTCTCGCCCTGCCGCTGGCTTATTTCGGCCTGGTCCGGTTCTGGCCGGCGGCGGATGCGATGTCGCTGTCGCTGTCGCATTGGAACCTGGTGGGGAAGCGGCAGTTCATCGGGCTGGCCAATTATCAGCGGATGATCGAGGACCCGGTGTTCTGGCAGGTGCTGGGCAACACCTTCGAATATCTGCTGCTGGGGCTGCCGGTGAGCCTGGGGCTGGCGTTTCTGGTGGCCTATCACCTCGACCGCATCCGCCACGTCCATGCGCTGCTGCGAGCACTGTATTTCCTGCCGCATCTCACGACCGCGACCGCCATGGCCTGGGTGTGGCGGTGGTTCTACCAGCCGGCGCCGGTGGGGATGTTCAACGCCTGGCTGCAGGCGCTGGGCCTGCCGCAGCAGGCCTTCCTGCGCTCGACCAGCGAGGCGCTGCCGGCGATCCTGGTGGCGTCGGTATGGGCGGCGCTGGGGTTTCAGATCGTGATCTTCCTCGCCGGGCTGAAGGCGATCCCGCGCAGCTCCTACGAGGCGGCCGAGATCGATGGCGCAGGCGGCTGGCAGATCCTGCGCGAGATCACCTTGCCCTTGCTGCTGCCGAGTTTCGTGTTCCTGCTGGTGACGACCTCGATCGGGCTGCTGCGGATCTTTGACCTCGTCTACAACATGACGGCGTCGGGCGACGGCGGGCCGCTGAACGCCACCAAGCCGCTGGTGCTGGCGATCTATCAGAGTGCGTTCGCGCGGATGGACATGGGCTATGCCTCGGCGCAGACGGTGGTGCTGTTTGTGATTCTGCTGTGTCTGTCATTGCTCCAGCTGCGGCTGCTGCGGCCGAAATGGTGAGACATCCCGGGCGCATCCTGGCGTTCACCGTGCTGCTGCTGGGCGGCATCGTCATGATCATGCCGATCCTGTTCATGCTGCTGACCTCGCTGAAGGACAACAGCGAGATCTACGAGCTGCATCTGCTGCCGGCCGCGCCGTCGCTGGACAACTACGTGCAGATATTGGGGCACAGCCCGTTTGTGCGGTGGTTCAGCGTGTCGTTCGGGGTGGCGAGCCTGTCGACGCTGTCGGTGCTGTTCTTTGACAGTCTGGTGGGGTTCACGCTGGCGAAATACCGGTTCCGCGGGCGGGGGCTGGTGTTCGTGCTGATCATGTCCACGCTGATGATCCCGACCGAGATGCTGGTCATCCCTTGGTATGTGATGGCGAAGTCGATGGGCTGGCTCGACACGCTGTGGGGCATCGCGTTTCCCGGCATGATGAGCGGGTTCGGCGTGTTCCTGATGCGGCAGTTCTTCCTCGGCGTGCCGGACGAGCTGATCGATGCCGCGCGCATCGACGGGCTCAACGAGTTCCAGATCTTCTGGCAGGTGGCGCTGCCGCTGGTGGCCCCTGCCCTGTCGGCGCTGGCGATCTTTGCCTTTCTCGGCAACTGGACGGCGTTTCTGTGGCCGCTGATCGTCACCACCAGCCCTGATCTCTATACCGTGCCGGTCGGGCTCGCCTCGCTGTCGGGCGAGTTCCAGACGGATTGGGAGATGATCATGACGGGCTCCGCCATCGCCACCATTCCCACGCTGGTGGTGTTCATCCTGCTGCAGCGCCACATCGTCAGCGGCATCATGCTGACCGGGCTGAAGGGCTGACCATGCGCGATTTTTCCCGGTTTCCGGCGCCGGAATACAAGGAGACGGTGCTGGCGCCGCTGTTTGACGGGTTCAAGCGGCATCATCGCGATCATCTGATGGCGATCCATCACGCGCATGGGCTGATGCTGGCCGAGCGCGGGCTGCTGAGCGCGGCCGAACTGCGGGACATCCTGCGGGCGTTGGCGGAGTCCGTGGCCGGCGTCGATCCGGAGACGCTGGTCTATACCGGGGAGCATGAGGATTACTTCTTCTGGCTGGAGGCGCAGCTGCGCGCCCGGCTGGGGCCGGATCTGGCGGGGCGGCTGCACACCGGGCGCAGCCGCAACGACATGGACCACACGATCTTCAAGATGGCGCTGCGCTCGCGGCTGCTCACGTTGCTGGCGCAGCTGGAATCGCTGATCGCCCTACTGCTGGACCGCGCCGAGGCAGGCGCTGCGACGCTGATCGTGGCCTACACGCATGGCCAGCCGGCGCAGCCGACCACGTTCGGTCATTATTTATCGGCCCTGATCGAGATGCTGCTGCGCGACGCGACGCGGCTGCGGGCGGCGTTGGCGACGGTGGATCTTTGCCCGATGGGGGCGGCGGCGATCACCACCTCCGGCTTCGGGCTCGACCGGGGGCGGGTGGCGGAGCTGCTGGGGTTTGCCGCGGTGCTGGAGAATTCCTATGGCTGCATCGCGGTGGTGGACTACATCGCCGAGAGCTATGCCGCGGTGAAGATCCTGGCGCTGGGGCTGGGGCGGTTTATCCAGGACCTCAACAGCTGGACCGGGTTCGAGATCGGCCATATCCGCGTGCCCGACGCCTTCGTGCAGATCAGCTCGATCATGCCGCAGAAGCGCAACCCGGTGCCGGTGGAGCATCTGCGGCTGCTGTGCTCGCTGGCGGTGGGGCGGGCGGAGACGGTGCTGACCACGCTGCACAACACGCCGTTCACCGATATGAACGACAGCGAGGGGGAGGTGCAGTCCGCCGGCTATGCCGCGTTCGAGACGATGGCGCGGGTGCTGGTGCTGCTCACCGGGTTCATGGAGGCGATCACCATCGACGAGACGCGGACGCGACGGCACATCGCGGAAAGCTGCATCACCATCACCGAGGTGGCCGACACGCTGGTGCGCGAGGAGGGGATCTCGTTCCGCCAGGCACATGAGGTGGCGAGCGCGCTGGCGAAGCGGATGATCGCGCGGCAGGAGACGCTGGAGACGGTGCCGATGAATGCGTTCGTGGCGGCGTTCGACGCGGCGATCGGGCGGCCGCCTGGGATGGACGAGGCGCGGTTCCGCTTCATCGCCACCCCCGAGCATTTCGTGGCGGTGCGCACCATGTTCGGCGGGCCCGGCGCGCTGGCGGCGAGCTTGGCCGGGTATCGCGCCGCGCTGGACCGGCTGACCCAGGCGCGGCGCTCGGGCGAGGCGGTGATCGCGGCCGCGCAGGCCGAGCGGGCCCGGCTGGTCGCGGCGGCGGCGGGCTGATGGCCAGCGTTTCGCTGCACGCCGTCCGCAAGGATTTCGGCCGTGTCGCCGTGCTCAAGGGCATCGATCTCGAGATCGCCGACCAGGAGTTCATGGTGTTCGTGGGACCCTCCGGCTGCGGCAAATCCACGCTGCTGCGGCTGATCGCGGGGCTCGATGATCCGAGCGGGGGCGAGATCCGCATCGGCGGGCGGTCGGTGGCCGGTGTGCCGCCGAAAGACCGTGATATCGCCATGGTGTTTCAGAACTACGCGCTCTACCCGCATATGACGGTGGCACGGAACATGGGCTTCGGCCTGCGCGCGGCGCGGCTGCCCGAAGCCGAGATCGACCGGCGTGTGAGGGACGCGGCGCGGATGCTGGGGCTGGAGGCGCTGCTGGGGCGAAGGCCCGGCGCGCTCTCCGGCGGGCAGCGCCAGCGCGTGGCAATGGGCCGCGCCATCGTGCGCGATCCGCAGGTGTTCCTGTTCGACGAGCCGCTGTCCAACCTCGATGCGATGCTGCGCCACCAGGTGCGCACCGAGATCAAGAAGCTGCACCAGTCGGTGCGGCGCACCTCCATCTATGTCACCCATGATCAGGTGGAGGCGATGACCCTGGCGGACCGGATCGTGCTGCTGCGCGACGGCGCGATCGCGCAGGTCGGCACGCCGATGGCCCTGTTCGCGCGGCCGGCCAACCGCTTTGTGGCCGGCTTCATCGGCGCGCCCGCGATGAATTTCTGTCCTGCCGTGCTGGACGGCGACACGCTGGCGATGCCCTGGCTGCGGCTGCCGGCGCCGCCGCTGACCGGCGTGGCGGGCGACGGGACGCGCGATGTGGAGATCGGCATCCGGCCGGAGGACATCGTCTGCGGCGACGCGGTGCTGGCCTGCGACGCGGCGTATCGGTTCGAGGCGCTCGTCTCGGTGGTGGAGCCGATGGGTTCGGAGTCGCTGCTGCTGATCGCGGTGGCGGGGCAGACCCTGCAGGTGCGCCTGCCGGGCCGGGCGATCCCTGCGGCCGGCAGCCGCATGGTGTTCGGGTTCGATCTGTCGGAGCTACATGTCTTTGACGGCGTCACCGGCCGTTCCCTCAAAGCGTAGGCCAGCACCCACGCGCCCGAACGGCGTGATGAAATGCCCTGCCCCCACGATCCATGCTTCGCGCTGCGCGGTCTGCGCCAGCGCGCGGCGGGTCGCGATTGCACGTGGCTTGTCCCTGTCGGCGCGGTGGCACCAGTCCGGCATCTCGATCTGCGCCGGATTGTGCCAGGTGTCGCCGGCGATCAGCACGCGCCCGCCGACCAGCAGGGCCTGGTGCCCCGGCGTGTGGCCCGGGGCGGGCAGCCAGGTCAGCCCGTCCGGCAAGGCGGCACCCACCAGCAGCCGCGCCCCCAGCGATGCGACATGGCGCGCCACCGCGGCCACGTGATGCGCGCCGCCGGCAGCGGGCCCCAGCGTGGACCAGTGCGCCCATTCCGCCGCACCCACATGAAACCGCGCCTGCGTCAGACACGGGGCCCAGCCGACATGGTCCACATGCAGATGCGTGAACAGCACGGTGGAGATCGCCGCGAGCGACGACCCGACCTCGGCCAGCGCGTCGGGCAGCTTTCCGGTCAGTCCGGGGAAATAATCGCAGGTCGGTCCGATGCCGCAATCCACCAGCACATCGCCCTCCGGCCCGCGCAGCAGGAAGGCGCCGAAGCGTGTGTGGAAAAGCTGTGCGGGAAACCAGCGTGACGCTGCGGGATGCGCTCCGAGTTCGGCCTCGGGAAAGGCATACGCACACGGTGCCGGCGCCGGTGCGCAGTCGGTCAGCGCCGCCACACGCCATGCTCCTGCCTCGATCCATGCCATCGCTCTTGCCCGGATGCCGCCCTCCGGCGCAGCATCGGGCGACCTGGAGACCGCCGCAATGCCCCGCATGTTCACCCGCCGCGCTGCCCTGGCCGTTCCCGCGGCTCTGGCCACCCTGCCCCGCCGGGCCACCGCCGCGGCACCGGTCGAGATCACCTACTGGCAGTATTTCTTCAAGGAACGCGTGACCGCGATGGATGCGCTGATTGCGCGGTTCCAGGCGGCCAACCCCGGCATCACCGTGCGCCAGGTGACGTTTCCCTACGCGCAGTATCGCACCAAGGTGAGTGCGGCGGTGCCGGCCGGCGAGGGGCCGGATATTGTGCAGCTGTATTATGGCTGGCTGCGTGATTTCCGGCGGGCCCAGCTGATCCAACCTTTGCCGACCGACCGCTTTCCGCCTGACGCGATCGACCGGGATTTCTACCCCATGGTCCGGCTGATGCGCAGCGACGGCGCCTATTTCGCGCTGCCGACGGCGGTGCGCAGCATGGGGCTGTTCACCAACCGGCGCCTGTTGCACGACGCCGGGATCGACACGCCGCCGGCCACGCTGCAGGCCCATGTCGACGCGGCGCTGCGCGTGGCCCGGCATGATTCCGCCGGCAATCTGCTGGTCGCCGGCACCACCATCGGCCTGCCCTCGCAGGACAGCCATTGGTGGCGCGAGGTGCTGGTGCGGCAGTTCGGCGGAACGCCGTTCTCCGACGATTATCGCCAGGTGCGCTATGGCACGCAGGCAGGCGCGGATGCGCTGCAATGGTATGCCGATCTGCAGCTCAAGCATCATGTGGCGCAGGTGGGCTTCCTGTCGGAGGCGGCGCCGGCGTTCCGGTCCGGCCATGTCGGCCTGCTGATCAATGCCTCGTTCCTGCTCGGCACGCTGCAGGCCACCAAGGGGCTGGATTTTGCTGTGGCCGATCTGCCGGCGCATCACGGCATTCGTGCGAACTACGCCTCGTACTGGGTAAACGCGCTGGTGCGCGGCAGCGGCGGCGCGAAGCGGGACGCCGCCGCCGCGTTCATGGCCTATCTGACGTCTCCTGAGGCGATGGCGCTGTGGGCCACGACCACCGGCGAACTGCCGGCCCGGCCGGATGCGCCGGTGACGGACCCGATCCTGTCGGTGTTCGTCAAGGGCCTGGATCACGCGGTTGCCACCGACTTCGCCGACGAGGACGCCCAGCGCGGCGTGTTCAGCGACATGCTGGACCGCGTGCTGCTGCAAGGTGTCTCGCCGCTGCAGGCGGTGCGCGATGCCGCCGCGGCGGAGCAGAGGATCATCGATGACCATCATGGATGATGGCGGCCTGCCCGGCATCACCTTCAACGGATGTCGTTTCGTCTATGAATCCGCTGGCGACCCGGCGTCGCCACTGCTGCTGGTGCTGCACGGCGGCCGTGGCATCGGCGATCATCGGGCGGATTTTCAGGCGTTTCGCCCGCTGGCCGACCGGTATCACGTGCTGGCCTATGACCAGCGCGGCTGCGGCGCTTCGCAGCTGGCGCCGCCTTACACGTTCGACCAGCTGGCGGATGATCTGGAGGCGTTCCGGCTGGCGTTCGCCGGCGGGCGGCGGATGATCCTGGTGGGCGGGTCGTTCGGCGGCATGATCGCGCTGACCTATGCGGTGCGGTATCCCGATGGGCTCGACGCGCTGATCCTGCGCGGCACGGCGGCCAGTCACCACCATGAGGCCGGCGCGATCGCGATGTTCCACCAGCGCCTGCACAAGGCCACCAGCCTGTCGCTGAACATGGTGCACAAGATGTTCTCCGATACCGTCAAGGACGATATCGAGCTGCTGCTGATCTACATGGCGATGAAGCCGCTCTACTATGAGGAATTCGATGCGGATGCGGCGCTGGAGAGCACGCGCACGCTGAAGGTGCATGCTGAGACGCACAACGCCTTGTTTGCCAACAAGGCGTACGATCTGCGCGACCGGCTGGCGGGCATCGCGGTGCCGACCCTGGTGGTGGTCGGGCGGGAGGACTGGATCTGTCCGCTCGCGGAGTCGGAGCTGATCGCGGCCGGGATTCCGGCGGCGGAGCTGCTGGTGGTCGATGGCGCCAACCATCCTGTGCATATCGAGAAGAATGCGCTGGTGCTGGCGGCGGTGCGCGATTTCCTGCTTCGGCGCGGACCGCCGTGACGCGGGCGCTGTCCAGGCTCGCGGGGCCGTTGGTGGCGGTGTGGGGCGTGGTGACGATCGTGTTTCTCGTCTCCCGCATTCTGGGGACCCCGCGGTGCTGCTGCTGCCGGTGGGGGCGAGTGCGGCGGATCTGCAGGCGTTGCGGGTGACGCTGGGGCTGGATGCGCCGCTGGCCCAGCAATACGGAGCGTTTCTGGCGCATGCCGCACAGGGCGATTTCGGCCTGTCGTTCCAGTTCGGCCGGCCGGCGCTGGCGGTGGTGCTGGAGCGGCTGCCGGCGACGGTGGAGCTGGCGGTGACAGCGCTGGCGTTGGGCACGCTGATCGGGGCCGTGGCCGGCACGGTGGCGGCGTATCGGCGCGGCACGATGGCCGAGCTGGCGGTGATGGCGTTCGCCCTGCTGGGGCAGGCGACGCCGGTGTTCTGGCTGGGGATCATGCTGATCCTGCTGTTCGGGGTGGATCTCGGCTGGCTGCCGACCGGGGGGTCTGAGACCTGGCGGCACCTGGTGCTGCCGGGGGCGACGCTTGGCATCTATGTCGCGGCCGCGATCGCGCGGCTGTTCCGCTCGAGCCTGCTGGAGATCATGGAGCTCGACCATGTCCGCACGGCCAAGGCGAAGGGGCTGTTTCCGTCGGCGGTGTTTCTGCGCCACACCGCGCGCAACGCGCTGATTCCCGTGGCGACGATGATCGGCATCATCACCGGCGAGCTGCTGGGCGGTTCGGTGGTGACGGAGACGGTGTTCGCCTGGCCGGGGGTGGGGCGGCTGATCGTGCAGGCGATCGAGAGCCAGGATTTTCCGGTGATCCAGGCCGGCGTGGCGGTGATCGCGATCGTGTTCGTGCTGTGCAACCTGCTGATCGATCTTTTGTACGGCGTGCTCGACCCGCGGCTGCGGGATGCGGCGTAGCGTGGGGTTTTTCTCGGCCCTGGCGCGCAGCAAGAGCGGATTGGCCGGGGCTGTCGTGCTGGGCGTGCTGGTGGCCATGATCGCGCTGGCACCGGTGCTGGGGCTGCCGGACCCGACGCGGGGCGCGCTGATGGCGCGGCTGGCGGCGCCGTCCTGGATCGGGGTGCACCCGCTGGGCACCGACCAACTTGGCCGCGACATGCTGAGCCGTATCCTGTTCGGCGGCCGGGCCACGGTGCTGATCGCGGTTGCAGCGGTGGGGCTGGGCGGTGTGGTGGGCGTGGCGCTCGGGATCTGGGCGGGATTCACCGGCGGGATGGTGGACCGTGTGCTGATGCGGCTGGTGGAGATCCAGCTGGCGTTTCCGCTGATGCTGCTGGCCTTGCTGGTGGTGGCGGCGATGGGACCGAGCCTGCAGAACCTCGTGCTCGTGCTGGCGGCGACGAGCTGGGTGCGCTACGCGCGGATCATCCGTGGCCAGGTGCTGGTGCTGAAGCAGCGGGACTTCGTGGAGGCGGCGCATGCCATCGGCGCCGGGACGTGGCGGATCATGCGCCATCACATCCTGCCCAACGTGGCCACGCCGGCTTTGGTGGTGGCGACGCTGGAGCTGGCGCGGGTGATCCTGCTCGATGCCGGGCTGAGCTTCCTCGGGCTGGGCATGCCGCCGCCGGCGCCGAGCTGGGGGCGCATGCTGGCGGATGGGCGGGTCTACATCGCCAGCGCGTGGTGGGTGGTGACATTCCCGGGCCTGGCGATTCTGCTGACCGTGCTCGGCGTCAATCTGCTGGGGGACTGGCTGCGCGACCATTTTGACCCCAGGATCGGCACCCCATCATGACCGCGATGCCACGGAGAACACCGATGCGCCATGTTCTGCTTGCCACGATGCGCGCTGTTGCGGTGCTGCTGGCGGCCGCAGGTGCGGCGCGGGCGCAATCCGGCGTCACCATCGCGCTGTCGGCCAATGTGAACACGCTCGATCCGCATATGTCCGCCACCATCGGCACGGATCTCAGCGTGCTGAGCCATATCTATCCCGCCCTGCTGCTGCGGGGGCCGGATCTGAAGCTGCAGCCGGCGCTGGCCACGGCGTGGATGGCGGAGTCGGACACGGTGTGGCGGATCGATCTCGTGGCCGGCGCCCGCTTCGCCGACGGCGAGGCGATCGATGCGGACACGGTGAAATGGAATCTGGAGCGGGTGCGCGACCCGAAGCTGAATGCGCGGATCAGGCCGTGGTTCGACCCGATCGCCAGTGTGGAGGTGATCAGCCCGACCTCGCTGCGCATCGTCACATCGGCGCCGTATCCGGCGCTGCCGGATCAGCTGACGATGTTTCTGCTGCTGCCGCCGCAATGGACGCAAAGCCATCATCCGGCGGCGGAGACGATGTCGGGCGGGCGGTACGCGGTGGCCGAGAATATCCCGGGCGACCGGATCACCCTCAAGGCCAACCCGGGCTGGTGGGGTGACAAGCCGGCGTTCGACCAGGTGGTGTTTCGCACGCTGCCGGAGGCCGCCAGCCGTATTGCGGCGGTGAAGACCGGCGAGGTGGATCTGATCACCGGGATTCCGCCTTCGGAGATCGCCGGGATCAACGCCTCGGGGCGGGCGACGGCGGGGGCGGTGCCGTCCGGGCGGAGCGTGTTCATCAAGTTCAACACCGAGGTGAAGCCGCTCGACAACCGGCTGTTCCGGCAGGCGCTGAACTATGCGGTTGACAAGCAGGGCATTGCCGACGCGCTGTTCGCGGGCACGGCCACCCCTTCCACGTGTCAGCTGCTGACACCGGATTATTTCGGCTACAATCCGGCGTTGCAGCCCTATCCGTATGATCCCGCCAAGGCGGCCGAGCTGCTGCAGCAGTCGGGCGTGCCGAAGGGCACGGTGCTGCAGATGGATGTGCCGGTGGGGGTGTATCTGCAAGGCCAGGAGGTGACGCAGGCGGTGGCGGACCAGCTGGGCGAACTGGGGCTGCAGGTGAAGATCACCGAAATGGATTTCGGTATGTATATGAACAAATACCTAAAATCGCGCACGCTGGCGCAGACCTCGCTGCTGTCGCACGCGTGGCCGACGCTCGACGCGGATGGCGAGCTGTCGCTGCTGGCCGGCACGTCGCCTTACGCCTACTACCACAATCCGGAGTATGACGCGCTGCTGGCGCAGGGGCGCTCGGTGGTGGACCCGGCGCAGCGGCGGGCGTTCTACGCGAAGGCGACGCAGGTGTTCTGTGACGATGCGGGGGTGCTGTTTTTGTATACCCAGCCGGCGACGTTCGGGGTTTCCAGGCGGGTGACCTGGCATGCGCGGGGGGATGATTGGGTCAGGGCCTGGGATATTGATTTGAAAAAGTGAAGGAAGGACTTCTTTTCTGAAGAAAAGAAGCAAAAGACTTTCAATCCCTGGACACGCCTCTCCGACCACGGCGTACCCCAAGGATGAAAGTTTTTTGGTTCTTTTTTTCAAAAAAGAACCTCTTCCTCCAACCCATAGAAATCCTTGGCCGCCCGCACCGAAATCCGACCCTCCCGCAGATCCCGCCGCACCAGCGCGCGATCGCGCGTGCGCGGATCGCCGTGGCCGCCGCCGCCGGCGGTGATGGCGGCGGCCCAGGTTCCGTCGGCGATGACGCCGTTGCGCTGGCGCAGAGCGGTGGCCCCCTCCATCAGTTCGATGCGGGCGAGGCCGCCGGGATGGCCGCCGTCGAGGCCCCAGGCGGGGACGATGTTGTTGGGGCCGCCGAGATTGACCGTCGCGTCGCGGCCAAGGGACGTGATCTGACGCCGGATCGCCATGCCGCCGCGGAAGCGGCCGGGGCCGCCGGAATCCTGGACCAGCTCGTAGCGGTCCACCGTCATCGGATATTCGCTCTCCAGCGCCTCGACAGGGATGTTGGCGGAGTTGGTGCCGTGGACGTGCACACCGTCCAGCCCGTCGCTGCCGGCGCGGGCGCCCATGCCGCCGCCCATGCTTTCGTTGTAGATATAGAAACGATTGTTGCGCGGGCTGGTGCCGCTCATCGTCATCACCGTCACACCGGTGGAGGCGGCGAGGGTGCGGTCGGGGATGGCCTGGGCGAGGGCTGCGAAGATCATGCAGGCGAGGCGCTGGGCGATTTCGTGGCGGCTGTAGACGGCGGCGGGGGACTGGGCGTTGACGACGCTGCCGGCGGGGGCGGTGATGCGGATGGGGCGGTGCAGGCCGGCGTTGGTGGGGGTGTCGGCGTCGATCAGGGTTTTGACAGCGTAATAGACGGTGGCCTGCAGCGCGGTGAAGACCATGTTCATGCCCGAGCGGTTCTGCGCGGGGCAGCCGGTGAAGTCGAACAGGATCTCCTCACCGGTGACTTCGACGGTGACGGCGAGGTTCAGCAGATCGGGCCAGAGGCTCGTGTCGAATGCGTGATGGAAGCTGTAGCGCCCGTCAGGGATGGCGGCGATGCCGGCGCGGGTCTTGCGTTCGCTGTAGTCGAGCAGCAGGGCGCTGGCCTGCTGCACGGTTGCGGGGCCGTAGCGTTCGCACAGGGTCTGCACGCGCTGGACGCCGAGACGGTTGGCGGCCATCTGGGCGCGGAAGTCGTTGGTGCGTTCGTCCGGCACCTGGCAGTTCAGCAGCACCAGGTCCAGCACGTCCTGCTGCAGCACGCCTGCGCGGTAGAGGCGGATGGGCGGGATGCGCAGACCTTCCTGGAAGATATGGGCGTGGCCGCGGTCCACGAAGTCGGAATGATGGGCGAGGTTGGCGACCCAGGCGGCAATGGCGCCGTGGGTGAAGACGGGCTCGAGGAAGACGATGTCGTTCAGATGGGTGCCGCCGCCGGTGTGGGCGTCGTTGCCGATGAACACGTCGCCGGGGCGCAGGCTGGCCTTGTCGGTGCGGCGCAGGGTTTCGGTGGCGATGCCGAGGAGGGAGCCGAGATGCAGGGGGATCTGTTCGGCCTCGGCGATGACCTGGCCTTGCGGGTCGAACACGGCGGCCGAGCAGTCGCGGCGTTCCTTGATGTTGGCGGAATAGGCGGCGCGGATGAGCGCCTTGCCCATCTGTTCGACGATGGCGGACAGCGCGCTGCCGATGACTTCCACGGTGATGGGGTCGAGGCGGGGGGTCATGCCGTCTCCTCCAGGAGCAGGTTGCGCCAGGGGTCGATGGTGGCGTGCTGGCCGGGGAGGATCAGGGTGGTGCTGTCCATCTGTTCGATGACGGCGGGGCCGGCGATGCGGTGGCCGGGGGCGAGGCGGTCGCGGGCGTAGATCGGGCATAAGCTGAAGCCACGGGTTTCCGGCAGCCAGATGTTGCGGTGTTCGGCGATGGCATCGGCGGCCGGTGTGGTGGCCGGTGGGTGGGCCTGGAGTCGCACCTTGGGGACGCGGCCGGTGGCTTCCAGGCGCAGCGCGATGAGGCGGATGGGCTCGTCAGGCAGGATGTAGCCGTAGATCTGGCGATGCGCGTCCTCGAAGCCGGTGCGCAGGGCGGCGATCAGCGTGGCGTCGACCGGGCCTGGGGGGCAGGGGATCATCAGTTCGTGGGCCTGGCCGTCATAGCGCAGGTCGAGGCCGCGGGCGGTGGCGCGGTCCGGCTCCGCGATGGCTTCGGCGGTGAACCAGGCCTGGGCCTGGCGGTCGAGCTCGGCGAAGCCTTCGGCCAGGGTGGGCAGGCTTTCGGGGGCCAGCCGGGCCATGCGGCCGGTGGCGAGGTGAAGGCGCAGATCGGTCAGCAGCAGGCCCAGGGCGCAGACGATGCCGGGGTTGCGGGGGATCAGGATGCGGCGGATGTCCAGCTCGCGGGCAAGGCGGGCGGCGTGGACGGGGCCGGCGCCGCCGAAGGCCATCAGCACATGGTCGCGCGGGTCGTGGCCGCGTTCGACGGAGATGACGCGGATGGCCTTGGCCATGTTGGCGGTGACGACGGCAAGGATGCCCTGCGCCGTCTCCATCACGCCCAGGCCCAGGCGCCTGGCGAGGCGGGCGATGGCGGCTTCGGCGCGGGCGCGGTCGATGCTGATCCGGCCGCCGAGCAGGGTTTCGGGGTTCTGGATCTGCAGAACGACGTTGGCGTCGGTGACCGTGGGGTCCTCGTTGCCGAGGGCGTAGCAGACCGGGCCGGGGACGGCGCCGGCGCTGGCAGGGCCGACCTTGAGATGCAGGCCGGAATCGACCCGGGCGATGGAGCCGCCGCCGGCGCCGACGGTGTGGATGTCCAGCATCGGGATCTTCAAGGGATGGCCGTGCACCTCGGTGTCGGTGACCAGGCTGGCTCTTCCGTCGGTGATCAGGGCGACGTCGGTGGAGGTGCCGCCCATGTCGAAGGTGATGAGGTCGCGCCATCCTGCCGCGGCGCCGATGGCGATGGCGCCGGAGACGCCGGCGGCCGGGCCGGAGAGCACGGTGCGGACGGGCATCCGCATGGCGGTCTCGGCGGAGATCACGCCGCCGTTGCTCTGCGTCAGGTGCAGCGGCGCGTGGACGCCGAGCGATGCCAGGCGGTGGACGAGGCGGCCGATATAGCGGCCCATCAGCGGGCCGAGGGCGGCGTTGACGGTGGTGGTGGAGAAGCGCTCGAACTCGCGGTATTCCGGGGCGACGTCGTGCGAGGCGGTGACGAAGATGCCGGGGATCTGCTGTTCCACGATGCGGCTGACGGCCTGTTCGTGCGCGGGGGCGAGGTGGGCGAACAGGAAGCAGATGGCGACCGCTTCCACGCCTGCTTCACGCAGGCGGATGGCGGCGGCGTGGGCGGCCGCTGCGTCGAGCGGGAGGGCCACGGTGCCGTCGAACCGGATGCGTTCGGGGACTTCCAGGCGCAGGTCGCGCGGGACGGGCGGATGTGGCTTTTCGACCTGCAGGTCGTAGAGCGCGGGGCGCATCTGGCGGCGGATTTCGATGACGTCGCGGAAGCCCGCCGTGGTGATCATGCCGGTGCGGGCGAGGCGGCCCTGGATCAGGGCGTTGGTGGCGACCGTGGTGCCGTGGCCGAGATAGGCGATCTCGGCACCGGTTCGGCCGAGGGCTGACAGGGTCTGGGCGATGCCGGCGGCGATGGCCTCGGACGGGTCGGCCACGGTGCTGGGCAGCTTGAACACCGAGATCGTGCCGGTTTCGGGGTCATAGAGGCTGACATCGGTGAAGGTGCCGCCGGTGTCGACGCCGATGCGCAGGCGGGCGGGGGCTCCGGTGGACGGCGAACCCATGGTGATCTCCGCGATGGGGGCCGATTTGGAGGCCGGGGGATCGGCCGGGTCAAGAGCGTTTGCCAGAGCATGGCGAAACGCTTCATCCTCCCGGCCCCATCATCGATGTCGAGGATTCCCCCGGTATGCGCGGCCCCCTGCAGGATTGGCTTTCCCGGCATCATGCTGACTTCGCCGCGATCCGGCAGGACATCCATGCCCATCCGGAGATGGGGCTCGAGGAGGTGCGGACGGCGGGGCTGGTGGCGGAGAAGCTGACATCCTGGGGGATTGACGTGACCGAGGGGGTGGGCGGCACCGGGGTGGTGGGCACCATTGTGGGGCGCAGGCCGGGGCAGCGGGCGATCGGGTTGCGGGCGGACATGGATGCGCTGGCGATTCTGGAGAAGACCGGTCTGCCCTATGCCTCGACGACGCCGGGGACGATGCATGCGTGCGGGCATGACGGGCATACCGCGATGCTGCTGGGGGCGGCGCGGTATCTGGCGGAGCATCCGGATTTCGGGGGCACGCTGCATCTGATTTTCCAGCCGGCGGAAGAGGGGCGCGGCGGGGCGGTGGCGATGCTGCAGGACGGGCTGTTCGCGCGGTTTCCGTGCGATGCGGTGTATGGGCTGCACAATTCGCCGGGGATTCCCGTGGGGCAGTTCGCGTGCGCGACGGGGCCGATGATGTCGGCGGCGGATATGTGGCACGTGACGTTCCGCGGGGTGGGCGGGCATGGCGGTCTGGCGCCGCATCTGACGACGGATATCACCTATGCCCAGGCGCAGTTCGTGCTGGGGCTGCAGGGGATCATCGGGCGGAACGTGCCGCCGCTGGAGACGGCGGTGATCAGCGTGGGGCATATCGCGGCGGGGTCGGCGGAGTCGCCCAACGTGGTGCCGTCGGAGCTGACGATGTCGGGCACGGCGCGGAGCTTTTCGGATTCGGTGCGCGATCTGCTGGAGCAGCGTCTGGCGGCGCTGGCGCACAGTGCTGCTGCGGCGTGGGGGGCGGTGGCGGAGCCGGTGTATCGGCGGATCACGCCGGCGGTGATCAATCCGGCGGAGCGGGCTGCGGTGCAGGTGGCGGCGGCGCGTGCGGTGGTGGGCGACGCCCACGTGAACGGCGCGCTGCGGCCGACGACGGGTGGGGAGGATTTCGCGGAGATGATGCGGGTGGTGCCGGGGGCGTTCATGCGCATCGGCAACGGGGTGGCGGCGGATGGGTCATACCAGGGGCTGCATACGCCGGGGTATGATTTCAACGATGCGATCCTGCCGTTGGGGATTGCGTATTGGGTGAGTCTGGTGGAGCAGGAGCTGGGCGAACTCTGATCGCTTGGTTATAAAAGTCTTTTGCTTCTTTTCTTCAGAAAAGAAGCGCTTTCTTGCAGTCTTTGGGTTGCCGGTCCAAAGCCCACCCGAATGTTCTACCGCGATGAGCGATGCGTGATGCGCTTCCCAAGGTGCAGCATCCCGGTGTTGCCGGCGATGGCAATAAGGACTAGCAGAAGAACGATGGCGGTTGAGAGCGGCACGTTGTGCTGGGCCATGCCGCTGACGAGGAGGAAGCCGAGGCCGCGTTGGGAGGAGAACATTTCGCCGATCAGCACGCCGAGCAGGCTCAGCGAGAAGCCGATGCGCAGGCCGGCGATGATGTCGGGCAGGCAGGCCGGCACCAGGATCCAGGCGATGGTGCGCGAGGGTGGCAGGCGCAGCACGCGGGCGGTGCGCAGCAGCGTGGGGGAGAGGTTGCGGATGGCGGACAGCGTCAGCAGGGTGACGGGGACCAGGCCGTGCATGACGCCGAAGGCCACCTTGGCGGACACGCTGAGTCCGAAGATCAGCAGGACGACGGGATAGAGGGTGACTTTGGGGATGGTGTAGAAGCCGGCGAGGACGGGTTCCCACACGTCGCCGGCGAAGCGCCAGAGGCCGAGGGCGAGGCCGAGCAGCAGGCCCGCGATCGCCGAGAGCAGGAAGGCCAGCAGGAAGGCGGACATGGTGGCCTCGACATGGCACCAGAAGCCGGCCTGGGTGGCGAGGGTTGCGAGGTAGAGCATGCTGGTGACCGGCGCGGCCACGGCGATGCCGTGGGTCCAGCTTGCGATGGCCTGCCACAGGGCGAGCAGGACCAGGAGCAGGATCGTGGCATCGAGCAGGCGGGTTCGGCTGGCGCTGGGGCGTCTGGCGGCGGCGGAGGGGAGGGCGATGTCGCTCATTGTTTCATCCGGCGGCGGGCCAGCCGGTCTTCCCAGACGAAGAGCAGGCCGTTGGCGGTGATGGCGGCGAGCAGGACGAACAGCATGGCGCCGTACATCGCGCGGTTGTCGAAGCTCTGATAGGCGAAGGAGATGGCATAGCCGAGGCCGGTGCCGGAGAGCAGGAACTCGCCGGCGATGACGCCGATGAGGGCGTAGCTCAGCGCGAGCTTGAAGCCGCTGAACAGGCGGGGCAGGCACTGCGGCAGGATGATCCATCCCAGCGTGCGCAGCCGGCCGAGGCGCTGGGCGCGGGCGAGCTTCAGCAGCACCTGGGGCACGCTGTCGAGCCCGGCGAGGGTGCTGATGATGACGGCGGGGGTGGCGGACATCATGCCGAGGATGACGAGGGGCGTTTTGCCGAGGGCGAACAGGGCGACCAGCAGCGGGTAGAAGATGAAGGTGGGGATGGAGTAGTACGAGGCCAGCAGCGGGTCCAGCACCGCGCGCAGGCGGGGGATGCGGTGGATGACGGCGCCGGCGGCGGTGCCCAGCGCGATGGCGAGGACGAAGGCGATGGCGATGGTGGAGAAGGTCTGCATCATGCCGTCGTTGAGGTCGCCGGCGGACAGCAGGTCGAGCATCGCGGTCAGCATGTCGCTGGGGGGCAGGATGGTCATCGGGTTGACGACGCCGGTGCGGCAGAGCAGTTCGAGGAGCAGCACGGCGGCGGAGAGGCCCGCGATGCGGACCAGGAGAACGCCGCGGGCGCGGGTCATGTGACGACGCCCATGGTCTTCAGCGATTCGGTGCGCAGCGAGGACCAGAGTCGGGCGGTGATGGCGCCGAACCGCGGATCGGAGACGATGCGGCTGTCGCGCTCGCGGGGCCAGCCGGTCTCGACGAGGTCGATGAAGCGGCCGGGGCGGGCGCTGACCACGCCGACGCGGTCGGACAGCATGGCGGCCTCGTCGAGCGCGTGGGTGATCAGCAGGATGGTGGCGTTGGTTTCGCGCCAGAGCCGGAGCAGCTCGTCGCCCATCAGCAGGCGGGTCTGCTGGTCGAGCGCGCCGAAGGGTTCGTCGAGCAGGATCAGGCGCGGGCGCAGCACCAGCGTGCGGGCGATGCAGACGCGCTGGCGCATGCCGCCGGAGAGCTGGGCGGGGTAGTGGTCGGCGAACGCGCGCAGGCCCATGAAGGCGATGGCGTGTTCGACGCGTTCGGTGATCTCGCGGGCGGGGAGGCGCGAGAGGCGCAGGCCGAAGGCGATGTTCTGGCGCACGCTGAGCCAGGCGAGGCTGGCATCCTCCTGGAAGACGACGCCGATGCCGTCCGGCACCTCGCCGTGCAGCGCGCGGCCTTCGAAGCGGACAGTGCCGGCGGTGGGTGTGGCGAGGCCGCACAGCACGTCCATCAGCGTGGACTTGCCGCAGCCCGAGGGGCCGACGACGGAGAAGAACTCGCCGCGGGCCAGCGAGAGATCGATCGGGCCGAGGGCATGGACCGGGGGCGGCCCGTCATAGCGACGGACCACCCCCTCCATCACGACATGCGGATCGGGCGGGGTGCTCACTTCGCGGCCCGGAGGTCCGGCGGGAGGAACGAGGTGTCGATATACTTCGCCCAGTCGATCGGGCCTTCCTTGAGCTGGCCGGTGATCTGCAGGCCCTCGACCATATGGTTCATGGCGTTGAAGTCGAGCTTGCCGTCGCTCCAGTAGTTGACGGCTTCCAGCCTGCGGAGATGGGCGCGGAACAGCGCGACGTTGGGGTTGTTGTAAGCCTTGGCGACGATGTCGGCGGCTTCGTCCATGTGGGCGCGCATGTAGACGAGGCCGTCGCGGCGGCCGGCGATCAGGCCTTTGACGGCGTCGCGATGGGT
The DNA here is from genome assembly GCA_037445025.1 of Rhodospirillales bacterium. Taxonomy (GTDB): domain Bacteria; phylum Pseudomonadota; class Alphaproteobacteria; order Acetobacterales; family Acetobacteraceae; genus CAIQQQ01. The sequence continues at coordinate 64,766 of JBBILI010000008.1, read as the reverse complement.
GGCGGCGTAGTCGGTGGCGATGACGAGGACGGTCTGCATCATCTTGGGGTCCATCACGTCACGCACCATGAACAGGGGACGGACGAGGTCCTTGTTCTGAGCGTAGGTGAGCTCGTCGGAGAAGCCGGCGGCCACGGCGCCGGAGCTGACGGCGGAGAGATTGGCGCCGAGATCGCCGGCGGGGACGAGCTTGACCTGTCGCGCGGTCATGCCGTTGGCCTTCAGCGCCATCAGGATGACCATGTTGCTGACCGAGGCGGGCGAGGTGTAGCCGACCGGCTTGCCCACGAGGTCCTTGATGGACTGCAGGGGCGAGTCGTTCTTCACCACCCACATCTGGTCGGCCACGGTGGTGACGCCGGCGCCGATGATGGCGAGCTTCTCGCCGGCGTTGATGGCCTGGACGGCGGCGGCCAGCGAGACCTCGCCGAACGGCACGTCGCCGGCCTGGGTGTTGCGCACCGCGGTGCCGCCGCCGGCGGCGGTCAGAATGCCGGTGACGTCGACCGGGCCGTCCTTCTTGAAGAAGCCCTTGTCCATCGCGACGGCGTAGGGGACGCCGTAGAACTGGCCGCCCCAGTGGGTGACGGTGATGGTCTCGGCATGGGCTGCGGCGCTGGCAAGGCCGATGGCCATGGCGAACGCCAGGCCGAGACGCTTCAAGGATGATGATTCGCGCATCGTGTTTCTCCCCTTTCTTGTTTGCACCATCTTGACGCCGGTCCGGCCTCTCGCTGCAAGCCTCAATCGCGTCATGGCCGGGCGGCGATGTATGGGATTTTCGATCCTCTGATCTCATTGACAGGGCAGGACGATCATGGCCACGTCGGCACAACGACAGGGAGCCGAAAATGGCCGACGCCAGGCTGCGCACCGCGCTGCAGAATCACCGCTTCATCGTGGCGCCGGGGGTGTTCGACATGATCTCCGCCCGGGTGGCTGACGGCATGGGCTTCACCGCCCTTTATGCCACGGGGTTCGGCACCGTGGCCTCGCATCTCGGCCTCGCCGATGTGGGGCTGGCCACCTACACCGACATGGTGGCGCGCCTCGGCCAGATCGCCCGCGGCACGGCGACGCCGGTGATCGCCGATGCCGACACCGGCTATGGCGGGCTGCTCAACGTGCGCCACACCGTGCGCGGCTACGAGGCGGCGGGGATCGCCGCCATCCAGATCGAGGACCAGGAATCGCCGAAGAAATGCGGCCACACGCCCGGGCGGCGGGTGATCCCGGCCGAGGAGATGGTGCTGAAGATCGAGGTGGCGGTGGCGGCGCGCACCGACCCCGACTTTCTGATCGTGGCGCGCACCGATGCCCGCACCGCACTGGGGATCGACGAGGCGATCCGGCGCGGCCAGCTGTTCGCCCGCGCGGGGGCCGACGTGGTGTTCGTTGAGAGCCCGGAGAGCGAGGACGAGATGGCGCGGATCGGCCAGGAGATCGATGCGCCGAAGCTCGCCAACATGGTCGAGGGCGGGCGCACGCCGATCCTGCCCGCGTCGCGGCTGGCGGCGCTGGGCTATGACATCGCGATCTATCCGGCGGTGGGGTTTCTCGCGGTCACGGCGGCGCTGGAACGGGTCTATGGCCATCTGCTGCGGCATGGCGACAGCACCGGGCTGCCGCCGGGCGAAAGCTACGGGTTCGCGCGGATGTGCGAGCTGATGGGCTTCCCCGATGCCTGGGCGTTCGACCGGATCTGGGCCGAACGCGCCGAGGCGATGCAGCGGGAGAGCGGGGCCGGCGCGAAGTAACCAGCCCCGGTCTTCAGCCGCGCGTCAGCACGGCGTAGCGCGCGACGCGCTGGCCGAACTGGCGGGCGGTTTCAAGGTCGCCGGGCAGCGGGCCTTCGTCGGGGCTGCTGTCGGCGGGGGACTGGGCGAGCGCGCCGGAGAAGCCGCCGACATAGTTGAGGTCGTTGCGGGTGGCGGCCTTGGTGTTGGAGGGCATCATGCCGGTGCCGATCCAGACCATGCTGTGCTGCATGGCGAGCGTGATCATGTACTGGATGGTGCTGAACTTGTCGCCGTTCATGGTGGCGGAGTTGGTGAAGCCGGCGGCGATCTTGTCCTTCCAGGCCTGGCCGAACCAGGGCTTGGAGGACGCGTCGGCAAAGCGTTTGAACTGCCAGGACGGCCCGCCCATGTAGGTCGGCGCGCCGAAGATGATGGCGTCGGCCGCGGCCAGCGTCGCCCAGTCCGCGTCGGTGATGTGGCCTTCAGGGTCGATGGCGATCAGGGTCGCGGTGGCGCCCGGGGCCTCGCCGGCGCCTGCGAGAACCGCCTCGGCCTGTTTCCTGGTGTGCCCGTAGCCGGAGTGGAAGAGAACGACGATCGCGGCCATGACATGCGCTCCTGTGGTTGTTCGATATCGAACCACTTGGGAACCGCAACGGCAGGATTAAAGGGTGCGGACCGAACTGTCACCGCCCGGTCATTCGGCGGGGAGCGGGCCCGGCTGGGCCGCGCTGTGGGCCGCGACGCGCGCGGAGCCGCAGCAGAGCAGGCTGAGCAGCAGCATCAGCGCCACCAGCACGAGCACGAGTTCCGGGTGGCCGTGATCGATGATCCAGCCCAGCGGCACCGGGGTGAGCGCGCTGCCGAGCGGCAGGCCGGAGGAGATGAAGCCGAACACCTTGCCGATCTGGCCGGGCGGCGCTGCGTCCTTCACCATCAGGTCGCGCGGGGTGCGGCTGCAGCCGACGGCGAGGCCGGAGCCGAACATCAGCCCGAAGATCAGCAGATCGGGCAAGGCCAGCCCGGCCACCAGCAGCAGCAGGGCGGCGGAGATGATGGTCAGCACCGAGGCGAAGGTGAGGTGGCGCTTGATCCGGTCCGCCACGTAGCCGCCGACCAGCACGCCGGAGGTGGCGCCGGCCATGTAGCAGGTGAGGGTGGTGGAGGCGGCGGCGAGGTCCATGCCGTTGGCCTGGTGCAGCACGGTGATCAGCCAGGACTGGATGCCGGCGCCGGCCATGGAGGAGAGCAGGAAGAAGCCGAAGAACAGCAGCATCGGCTTGGTCATTAGCAGGGCGCGGCCGGATATGTTGGGGCCGGTGTGCACCTCACGCGGGCGGGACTGGTCCACCAGGATGCCGCTCTGCAGCAGGATGGCCAGCACCAGCGGCACGCCCAGCGCGCCCACCAGCATCAGGCTGCCGCGCCAGCCGATCCACAGCATCAGCATCGCCATCACCGGCGGGGCGAGGAAGAAGCCGAGATTGCCGTTGAAGGTGTGGATGGCAAACGAGCGCCCCATGCGCTCCTTCGGCACCGAGCCCGTGAGGATGGCGTAGTCGGCCGGGTGGATGACGGAGTTGCCGATGCCGGACAGCAGGCTCAGCACCAGGATCTGCCAGAACGACGTGGCCGCGCCCATCAGGCCGATGGTGAGCGTCATCAGCAAGGTGCCGCCGACGAGGAAATAGCGCGCGCCGTGCCGGTCCACCAGGAAGCCCACCGGCGTCTGCAGCAGCGCGGTGGTGGCTGACATCAGGGCGACCGACATGCCGAGTTCGGCGAAGCTGATGCCGAACGCCTGCTGCCACACCACGAACATCGGCGGCAGGCACAACACGTAGAAATGCGAGAGGAAGTGCCCGGTTCCGATCAGCAGGTTGACCCGCACCACCCGATCGATCATGAGCCCCCCCCTCTTAAGGATGAAAGTTTCTTTGGTTCTTTCTTTTCAAAGAAAGAACTTCTTTTTTGAAAAAAAGAAGCAAAAAACTTTCAAACTTTAGGCGGTGCGGTCCACGCCGACGCCGAGCGCGGCCTGGGCGGCGGCGAGGCGGGCGACGGGCACGCGGTAGGGGGAGCAGGACACGTAGTCGAGCCCGACCGACTCGCAGAAGGCGATCGAGGCAGGGTCGCCGCCATGCTCGCCGCAGATGCCCATCTTCAGCGCGTTCTTGGTCTTGCGGCCCTTTTCCGCGGCCAGGCGGATCATGGCGCCCACGCCCTCGATGTCGAGCGAGATGAATGGGTCCTTCGCCACGATGCCCTGATCGACATAGCTCGGCAGGAACTTGCCGGCATCGTCACGCGACAGGCCGAACACGGTCTGCGTCAGATCGTTGGTGCCGAAGCTGAAGAAATCCGCGACCTCGGCGATCTTGTCGGCGGTGATGGCGGCCCTGGGCAGCTCGATCATGGTGCCGACGATGTAGTCGATCGTCATGCCCTGCTCGGCGAACACCTCGGCAGCCATCTTGTCCACCTGCGCGCGGGTGATCTCCAGCTCGCGCTTCATGCCCACCAGCGGGATCATGATCTCCGGGATCGGCGCCGTGCCCAGCTCCTTGGCCACCGCAATGGCGCCCTCGAAGATGGCGCGCGCCTGCATCTCGTAGATCTCGGGATACGAGATGCCGAGACGGCAGCCGCGATGGCCCAGCATCGGGTTGCTCTCGGCCAGCTCGTCCATGCGGCGATGCATGGCGTCGAGATCGGTGCCGAGCGCCTCGGCCACCTCGGCCAGCTCGGCCTCGGCGTGCGGCAGGAATTCGTGCAGCGGCGGGTCGAGCAGGCGGATCGTCACCGGCAGGCCGGCCATGATGCGGAACAGGTCGAGGAAATCCTGGCGCTGGAACGGGAGGAGTTTTGCCAGCGCCGCCTTGCGGCCTTCGAGGTCGCTGGACATGATCATCTGACGCACGGCGCCGATGCGCGCGGGGTCGAAGAACATGTGCTCGGTGCGGCACAGGCCGATGCCCTCGGCGCCGAATTTCCGCGCCGTTTCCGCATCGAGCGGGGTTTCCGCGTTGGTGCGGACCTTCAACCGGCGAACGGAGTCGGCCCAGCCCATCAGCGTGGCAAACTCGCCGGCCAGCTTCGGTTCCACCATCGGGACCGTGCCGAGGAACACCTCGCCGGTGGCGCCGTCGAGCGTGATCACGTCGCCGGCGTTGACCAGATGACCGCCGGCCCGCAGCGTCTGCGCCCCGTAATCGACGGCGACACCGCCGGCGCCGGACACGCAGGGGCGGCCCATGCCGCGGGCGACCACGGCGGCGTGGCTGGTCATGCCGCCGCGGGTGGTGAGGATGCCCTTGGCGGCGTGCATGCCGTGAATGTCCTCAGGCGAGGTCTCGATGCGGACCAGAATGACGGCCTCGCCCTTGGCGGCGCGCATCTCGGCCTCGTCGGCGCTGAACACCACCACGCCGCAGGCTGCCCCCGGGCTGGCGGGCAGGCCCTTGGAGATCAGCGTGCGCTTGGCCTTGGGGTCGAGCGTGGGGTGCAGCAGCTGGTCGAGCGAGGCGGGGTTCACGCGCTTGATCGCCTCGTCGCGGTCGATCAGCCCTTCCTCGGCCATCTCCACGGCGATGCGCAGCGAGGCGGCGGCGGTGCGTTTGCCGTTGCGCGTCTGCAGCATGTACAGCTTGTTCTGCTGCACCGTGAACTCGATGTCCTGCATGTCCTTGTAGTGGCGCTCCAGCGTGTCGCGCACGCGCATGAGCTCCTGGTAGGCGGCGGGCATGGCCACTTCCATCGGCACCTCGCCCGGCTTGGCCTTCAGGCTGGCCATCGGCTGCGGGGTGCGGATGCCGGCCACGACATCCTCGCCCTGTGCGTTCACCAGATATTCGCCGTAGAAGATGTTCTCGCCGGTCGACGGGTCGCGGGTGAAGCACACGCCGGTGGCGCAATCGGCCCCCATGTTGCCGAACACCATGGCCTGCACGTTGACGGCGGTGCCCCAGCTGGCCGGGATGTCATGCAGACGGCGATAGGTGTTGGCGCGCGGGTTCATCCAGCTGCCGAACACCGCACCGATGGCGCCCCAGAGCTGCTCGTGCGGGTCCATCGGGAAGGGGCGGCCGATCTCGTGGGCCACCATGTCCTTGTAGCCTTCCACCACGCTCTGCCAGTCCTTCGCGGTCAGCGCGGTGTCCTCGATCACGCCGGCGTCGATCTTGGCCGATTCGATGATCTCCTCGAAGCGGTGGTGATCGACGTTTAGCACCACCGAGCCATACATCTGGATGAAGCGGCGATAGCTGTCCCACGCGAACCGGTCATCGCCGGAGGCGTTGGCCAGGCCGATGACGGTGGTGTCGTTGAGGCCGAGGTTGAGCACGGTGTCCATCATGCCCGGCATCGAGACGCGGGCGCCGGAGCGCACCGAGACGAGCAGCGGGCGCGTGGCATCGCCGAATTTCAGGCCGACGGCCGCTTCGACCAGGCCCAGCGCCGCGGTCACCTGGTCGGCCAGCTCGGCCGGGTAGGCCTGGTTGTTGTCGTAATAGGCGGTGCAGACCTCGGTGGTGATGGTGAAGCCAGGTGGCACCGGCAGACCGATCGAGGCCATCTCGGCGAGGTTCGCCCCCTTGCCGCCGAGCAGGTTGCGCATGTCCGCACGGCCTTCGTTGTGGCCGGCCCCGAAGCTGTAAACCCATTTGGACATGGTGGTTTCCTTAGCCGTCGATCTTTGAGAAGTCTGCCACGAGCTGCATGGCGGCACGAACCTGGGCGAGTAGTTTCAGACGATTGCGACGAATGTCTGGCCGGTCGTCGTTCACGGTCACCGTGGCGAAGAAGGCGTCGAGCGGTGCGCGCAACGAGGCGAGTTCGGTCATGGCGGTCGCGAAGTGTTCCTGCCTGATGGCGAATGCCACCCGAGGGGCCACGCTGTCCAGGGCCGTGGCGAGGATTCTTTCGTCTGGTATCGCAAACACCTCGTGATCGAGGTGGCCGGTGTGGGGTCCGTCCTTTTTGTCCTCGATTCTGAGGATGTTGGCGGCGCGTTTGGCGGCGGCGAGCAGGTTGATGCCGTCCTCGCTGCCGAGCATGGCGGCCACCGCCTCGGTGCGGGCAAGCAGGCGGGTGAAGTCGTCGTCAAGGCCCAGGGCGAGCACGGCGGCGAGCACGTCGTGACGCGCCCCTTCGCTGCGCAGCTGCACGCGCAGGCGCTCGGCGAGGAAGTCGAGCAGCTCCGCAGGGTCGGCGGCACCGGCGGCGGCGAGCAGCTGCGTGAGGTGCAGCCGCAAAGCGTTCTCGCGGATGATGCGGATGACGCCAAGCGCCGCGCGCCGCAGGGCGAACGGGTCGCCCGAGCCGGTGGGCTTCTCGCCGATGGTGAAGAACGCGGCCAGCATGTCGAGCTTGTCGGCCAGCGCCACGGCGATGGAGACCGGGGCGACGGGAACGGCGTCGCCCTGGCCTTTCGGCAGATAATGGTCGCGCAGGGCTGCCGCCACCGCGGCGGGCTCGCCGTCATTGGCCGCGTAGTAGCTGCCCATCACACCCTGCAGTTCCGGAAACTCGCCGACCATGCCGGTGGTGAGGTCCGCCTTCGCCAGATGGGCCGCGCGTTCGGCCAGGGCGGGATCGACGCCGACCAGCTTGGCGATATGGCCCGCGAGACGGACGATGCGGCGCACGCGGTCGCCCTGCGAGCCCAGTTTGGCGTGGAAAGTGATGGCATCGAGTGCTGCCACCCGGCTGTCCAGCGTGCGGGTGCGGTCCAGATCCCAGAAATGGCGGGCGTCGGAGAAGCGGGCGCGCAGCACGCGCTCGTTGCCGGCGATGATGGTGGCACCGCCGTCGGCGGCGTCGATGTTGGCGGCGAAGGCGAAATACGGGGCGGCGGTGCCGTCAGCGTGGCGCAGTGCGAAGTAGCGCTGGTTGACCCGCATCGAGACCTGCATGACCTCGGCCGGCAGATCCATGAACGCCGCGCCAATGCGTCCGAGCAGCGGGACCGGGTATTCCACCAGCCCCGCAACCTCGTCGAGCAGACCGGGATCCTCGACGATGCTGCACTGGCGTTCGGCGGCCAGCGCCGCGATGCCCGCGGCCACGATCCGGCGGCGTTCGGCGGCCTCGACGATGACGTGCCGCGCGCGCAGCGCCTGCTGCCACTGGACGGCCGAGGTGACGGTGAAGGGGCCGGGCGAGAGGAAGCGATGGCCTTCGCTGACGTTGGACGACACCAGACCGTGTCCGTCATCCGAGCCCTCGCGCAGGTCGAACGGGACGACCGCGCCGTCGAGCAGGGCGGTGATGCGGCGGAGCGGGCGCACCCAGGTGAGCGTGCTGGTGCCGCCCCAGCGCATCGATTTCGGCCAGGGGAACCTGCGGATGAGGACGGGGATGGCCCGGCCGATCAGCACCGAAGCGGTCTCGCCGGGCACGCGCTTCTGCAGCACCCAGAACGCGCCCTCCTGCGTCAGCTGCTCCTTGCTGGCGCCGTGCTTGCGCAGGAAGCCGGCCAGCGCCTGCTCCGGGGCGGCCACGCGCGGACCACGCTCGACGCTGCTGGTCTCCGGCACCAGGGCCACGACATCGGCCCGCAGCGCCAGCCGGCGGGTGCCGTGGAAGCTCTGCACATCCGTGGGCGTGAGCGGGGCGAGCGCATCGGAGACCATCCGCGCCAGATCCTCCGCCGCACGCGCCTGCATCCGCGCGGGGATCTCCTCGCTGAACAGCTCCAGAAAAAATTCGGGCATTCTCAGTCTTTCAAAGCCGGTGTGATGTCGGTTTGCGCGAAGTCGCGGCCTTTGAACAGCAGCGGTTCGCCAAGGACCGAGGCGGTGGCGTAGGCGAAACAGTCGCCATAGTTGAGTCGGGCGGGGTGCTGGCCACGGCCATACCGTTGATGCGCCCGCCGCGCCGCGCGGGCGATCTCCACGGAGACCGGCACGATTTCCACCCGCAGCGTTTCGGTCAATTCCTCGAACCGCAGCCGCAGCACCGGGTCGCGGTTGCTGTCGACGATCATCGCAGCCTCGACCCAGTTGGCGGCGGACATGCGGGGATGCGGGTCTCCCAGCATGGCCAGCGACAGCCGGTCTGCATCAGGCTCCTGCAGCACCACGGCCATGATGGCCGAACTGTCCAGGATCACTTCGGCAATCCGAACTCGTCATCATACAGCCAGTCGTGGTTGGAGGTCGGCAGTGGCTTGTCCATGCGGGCGCGCATGTCGGCGGTGATCTCGCGCACCCGTGCCAGCCGCATTTCGATGCTGTCCTGCGCCTCCAGCCGCGCCAGACGCTCCTCCAGCGCCTTGGTGACGGTCGTGGTCAGGCTCTCGCCGGTGCGCTCCGAGAGCTTGGACGCCAGGCGGTAGGCGTCCTCGCTCTTGATGTTCAGCTGCGTGCCCATGGAAGCCTCGTGGTAGAATTCCGCAATATCCTGGTAGAAACTACCCGAACCCGCCCCGCAAGTCACGCCGCCTCTTTCTCCAGCCACGTCTCGCAGCAGCGTTTCGCCAGCGTCCGCACCCGCGCGATATATCCCGCCCGCTCGGTCACGCTGATCACGCCGCGGGCGTCCAGCAGATTGAACAGATGGCTCGACTTGATGCACTGGTCATAGGCCGGCAGCGCCAACCCCCGATTGACCAGGGCGATGCACTCGCGCTCCGCATCCGCGAAATGCCGCGCCAGCATGGCGACATCAGCGTGCTCGAAGTTGTGGGCGGAGTATTCCTTCTCCGCCCGCAGGAACACATCGCCATACGTCACACCACGGCCGTTGAAATCGAGGTCATAGACCCGCTCCACGTCCTGCACATACATCGCCAGGCGCTCCAGCCCGTAGGTCATCTCGAAGCTCGGCAGCACCGTGGCAATGCCGCCGACCTGCTGGAAATAGGTGAACTGCCCCACCTCCATGCCGTCGCACCAGACCTCCCAGCCCAGCCCCCAGGCGCCCAGCGTGGGGCTTTCCCAGTCATCCTCGACGAAGCGGAAATCGTGCAGCAGCGGATTCAGCCCGATCGCGCGGTAGCTGTCCAGCAGCAGCGCCTGGGCGTTCTCCGGGCTCGGCTTCATGATCACCTGATACTGATAGTAATGCTGCAGCCGGTTCGGGTTCTCGCCGTAGCGGCCGTCGGACGGCCGGCGGGAGGGCTGCACATAGGCCGCCGCCCAAGGCTTCGGCCCCAGCGCCCGCAGCGTGGTGGCCGGATGAAACGTGCCGGCGCCCATCTCCACGTCATAGGGCTGCAGGATGACGCAGCCTTGCGCCGCCCAGAAGGCGTGCAGACGCAGGATGAGCTCCTGGAAGCTCGGGATCGAAACAGGGTGGGACATTGACGCTCTGGCCGCTCGGGTCGTGTGATCGCGCGCACCTTACGGACCGCGTCAGGCCGCAACAAGGCAGGGGATGCAGATGCATATCGATGGTCTGGACGACGACGCCATCCGCGCGGTGCTGACGAACACCCGGCGCATCGCCGTCGTCGGCGCCTCCGCCAATCCGCAGCGACCCTCCCATGCCATCACTGAGCTTCTGATCCGCCGCGGCTACGATGTCACCCCGGTCAACCCCGGCCTTGCCGGCCAGGCCCTGCTCAGTCGCCCGGTGGCAGGCCGGCTCGACGACGCCGCCCCGCTTGACATGGTCGACGTGTTCCGCGCCGCGGCCGAGGTGCCGCCGGTGATCGACGACGCCATCCGCCTCGGCGCCCGCACGGTGTGGCTGCAGCTCGGCATCGTTCATCTCGAAGCCGCTGCCCGTGCCCGCGCGGCCGGTCTCGTTGTGGTGATGGATCGTTGCCCCGCCATCGAGTTCCGCCGCCTTGGCCTGCCGCACCCCGCTTGAAGCGGGCCCGCCGACACGCCACATCCGCTACACCACCGGACCCGATGTCCGAACCCCTGGGGAAGCCACGATGACCAACGAGGAACGCGATCTGATCACCAGCTTCGTGCAGCGCGTCGGCGGCAGGCCTGCCGCGTCCGGCGGGTTCGCGGGGTCTGTGCCGCAGGCCGGAACCCCGAACCTGCCGCCGGTCGACCCGCAGGCCGATGCCTTGCTGGCTGACCTGTTCGCCCGCTACCCCGAGGCGCGCTACCGCGTCACCCAGCTGGCCTTCGTGCAGGAGCACGCGCTGGCGGAGGCGACCAACCAGATCAACCAGCTGCAGGCCGCCCTGCAGCAGGCCCGCGCCGCCGCCCAGGCGGCGCCGGCGCCGGCGGCGGCGGCCTCGCCGTGGGGCCAGCAGGCGGCCCCCGCGCCGCAGCCTTCGCGCGGCTTCCTCGGCAGCCTGTTCGGCTCCAGCCAGCCGCAGCAGCCGCAATATGCGCCGCAGCCGCAATACGCCCAGCCGATGATGGCGCCGCAGCCGCAGTACGCGCCCGGCTATCAGCCCGGCATGTTCCAGCGCTCCGGCTCCGGCTTTCTCGGCTCGGCGCTGACCACGGCGGCCGGCGTGGCGGGCGGCGTGATGGCGGCCAACGCGCTCACCAGCCTGTTCTCCGGCGGCGGTCACGAGCGTGGCTGGGGCAATGACGCGAGCTTCGGCGGCAGCGGCGGCGGTGGCGGTTTCGTGCCCGACCAGATCTCTGCCCCGGACGCTGCCTCGCCCTGGTCGTCGCCCGCGGCGGCCGACCCCTATGCCCAGGGCGGCGCGCAGAAGGATTTCGACCAGGCCAGCTACCAGCCGGTGCCGGACAACAGCGGCTGGACCGATGCCACCCCCGACTCCGGCGGATGGACCGACTCGTCGTCTGACTCCAGCGGGTGGACGGATACGAACAACTGCTAGAGAACAGGAAGGAAGCACTTCTTTTCTGAAGAAAAGAAGCAAAAGACTTTTTATCGTTGGAGCGGACCTCTCTCCGGAGGGGGGCGTCAGCCGATCAAAAGTTTTTTGGTTCTTTTTTTCAAAAAAGAACCGCTTCACGCAAAGCTGAGCACCATCACCGAGAAATCATCCTCCAGCCTGCCGCCCCGGGCCGCCGCCCGCACCGCCTGATACAGGCGTTGCGCGGCCTCGGTGCCGCCCGCGCCGTGTCCCGCGATCAGCCGGCGCAGATGGGCGATGCTCCAGGCCTCGCCACTCTCGGTGACGATCTCGAAGGCGCCGTCGCTGAACACGAACAGCCGGCTGCCCGGCGCGATCTCCGCCTCGCCCGGCATCCAGGTTCCGCTCGGCATCATGCCGATGCTCGGCCCGCGGGCAGGCAACGTCACGGGCTCCAGGCCCGGCGCGATCAGCAGCAGCGCCTCGTGGTGGCCGGCCGAGCACCAGCGCAGCCGGCGTGTGGCCGGCGTGTAGACGAAATACCACATCGTCAGCAGCAGGTAGTTGTGCCGCTCCATCGGGAACAGCGCGTTCAGCGCCTGCGCCACCGAGCCGGGATCGCTGAAATCCACCCCCGGCATCGCCCGCTGGCGCAGCGTGTTGGCCACCGTCGCCGCATACATCGCAGCGCCGATGCCATGGCCGGAGACGTCGATGATGAAGCCGGCCAGCGACCCGTCCTCCAGCCAGTCATAGCCGAACGCGTCGCCGCCCAGCTTCGAGCAGGGCACGAAACACCATTGCGTCTGCACCGGCCCGCTGGCGATCGGATCGGGCAGGATCGCGCGGACATAGTCGGCGGCACCCCGCAGCTCCGCCGTCAGCTCCGCCTCCTCGGCGACCTCGCGCACATCGCGCCGCTCGTAGTGCAGCAGCATCGTGCCGAGCATCAGCCTGGTGCCGTTGCGCAGCCTGGTCGGCCCGTCGATGCGCCGCCCTTCGATCACCGTGCCGTTGGTGGAACCAAGATCGATCACCCGGGCCCATTCGCCGTCGACATCGATGCGGCAATGCCGGCGCGACACCTCGCTCGACGGCAGGATCACGTCACACGGCGCGGACCGGCCGATGCGCACGCCATCCGGCCCGATCGGCATCCGCCGCACCGCCCCGTCCTCGGTCCAGCTGACGAAATGGCCGATGGTCTGCGCCACCGGCGAGGGCGGCGCCTGCTTGAGCACCAGGGTGCGTTCGGTGGAGTCCTGCCCGTCTTCGCTCATCCGCGTTCCGAAACACCTTGCAGAAATGGGTGGAATGTCATGCAAACGTGATTGATCCCGTCATATATCACGTCACGGATACAGGCGTAGCACTTGTTCGGATGCACCTGTTCGGACGCATCGGGGCGAAGCACGGAAGGCGAAGCGTAGCATGGAACTGAAGATCGAATCGCTCCCCCTTGGCGTCACCAAGGTGAACCTGCTGGGAAAGCTGGACATTGCGGGGTCGATGGCGATCGATCTGCATTTCAACGTGGTGGTGGGCAGCCAGCGCCAGGTCATTGTCGACCTCACCGAGGTATCGTTCCTGGCATCGATGGGTCTGCGCACGCTGATCATGGGGGCCAAGGCGGTGAAATCCAAAGGCGGCCGCATGGCGCTGCTGTCACCGACCGCGGACGTGGAACAGGTGCTGGTCACCAGCGGCACCGACACGCTGATCCCGATCGCCCATGACCTCGAATCCGCCCTGCGACTCGTGGCGGGATAGGCGTGTCCGACACGCTTCTCCTGGCGCCGCAGATGACCGAGCTGGCGCGCCTGGCCAGCTGGTCCGAGGCGTTCGCGGAAACGATCGATCTGCCCGCGACGAGCCGCTATGCCCTGCAGCTGTGCCTGGAGGAGCAGGTCTCCAACATCGTCCGCCACTGCGACGCCACGGCACCGATCCGCGTGACGCTGACCGCGATGGCGGACAGCCTGGTGGCGACGGTGGCGGACCAGGGCACGGCGTTCAACCCGCTCGACGGCCACGCCCGGGACCGGCCCGAAGGAACCGGCGGGCTCGGGCTGGGGCTGATGCGGGCGTTTGCCGGTGAGATCGGATATGAGCGGCGGGATGGCGAAAATCGGTTGGTGCTGCGGTTTCGCAGGTAGCAAGGAAGGACTTCTTTTCTGAAGAAAGGAAGCAAAAGACTTTTTGGTCGTTGGAGCGGCGCTTTCTCCGGAGAACAGCTGCTACTCTGAACATCCGGCCTCTTGCAGTATTTCCAGCACCAGCTCGGGGGGCGTGGCGTCGCTGGTGCTGCAGTGCCCGATCGCGTTGGGCAGAATCAGATGCATCCGGCCGTCACGCGTCTTCTTGTCGCGCCGCATATGTTCCAGCAGCCGCACCGCACTCATCCGCCGGTTGAGCCGCGACAGATCCCCCGGAAGCCCGACATCGTTCAGATGCGCGATCACCCGCTCGGTCTCCGCCGCGTCGCACTGACCCAGCCTCGTCGCCAGCTGGAACGCCAGCCCGATCCCCGCCGCCACCGCCTCGCCGTGCAGCACCACCCCGTAGCCGCACTCCGCCTCGATGGCATGGCCGAAGGTGTGGCCGAGATTGAGCAGCGCCCGGCCGTCGCTGGGCTTCTCCTCGCGCTCGTCATCCCCCACCACGGCAGCCTTGAACGCACAGGCCCGCAGCACCGCCTCGGCCTGCACCTGCGGATCGCCGCCCACCACGGCCGCACCATGGCTCTCGCACCAGTTGAAGAACCCGGCATCGCCGATCAGCCCCGCCTTCACCGTCTCGGCATAGCCGGCCCGCACCTCGCGCGGATCGAGCGTCGCCAGGGTCGCGGTGTCCGCCAGCACCAGACGCGGCTGGTGAAAGGCACCGAGCAGATTCTTGCCGTGGCGCGTGTTGATGCCGGTCTTGCCGCCGACCGAACTGTCCACCTGGGCCAGCAACGTCGTCGGCACCTGCACGAAGGGCAGGCCGCGTAGCACGGTGGCGGCGGCGAAACCCGCGAGATCGCCCACCACCCCGCCGCCCAGTGCGATGATGGCGGTGCGCCGCTCCACCCGCAGCTCCAGCAGCTGATCCACCACCGAGGAATACTGCTCGAAACTCTTCGCCTGCTCCCCCGCCGGCACCACGATCGTGTCGTGCCGGAACCCGGTGGCGCTGAGGCTGGCCTGCAACGGCGCCAGGTGCAGCGGCGCCACGTTGACATCGGTGATGATCACACAACGTTTCTGCGGCAGTACCGGCGCCAGCAGCGCCCCGGCCCGGTCGAGCAGACCGGACCCCACGATCACATCATAGCTGCCCTGTGACAATGACAAGGACAGCCGGCGCGGCGCCTGCCACGCCTGCAGCGCGCTCACCACGCGCGCGGTGGTGATGTCCGGGCTCTCGTCACCGCAGTCCAGCACCATGTCCGCTTCGGCATAGACGGGGTGACGCACCTCCATCAGCTTCTGCAGGATCGCCGCCGGATCGCCGCCGGCCAGCAGCGGGCGGTGCGAGCGCTGCGCCACGCGGCGCACCAATGTGGGCAGCGGTGCCCGCAGCCACAGGCTCACTGCCTCGCGCCGCACCGTGGCGCGCGTGTCCGGGTCCATGAACGCGCCGCCGCCGGTGGCCAGCACGATCGGATCGCCCGCCAGCAGCCGGCGGATCACGCGGCGTTCGCCGGCGCGGAACTCCGGCTCGCCGAACCGCGCGAACAGCTCGGCGATCGAGCTGCCGGCGGCGAGCTCGATCTCGGCATCGGCATCATGGAACGGCAGCCCCAGCCGGGCCGCGAGTCGCCGGCCGATGGAGGTCTTGCCCGCCCCCATCAGCCCGACCAGCACGATCGACTTGCCGGACAGCGCGTCCGGCAGGACAGGAGGATCCTCGCGCAGCGGGCTGACGCGGGCAGGGAAGGTGGGCGCGGTGTTGCGTGTCATGACGTGCGAGGGTAGCACGACGCGAGCGGCCCCCGCCAAGCCGGGAGCGGACGGGCCGACAGGAGTTCCTCATGGGTCGGGTGATCCTGGTGTTGTTCATGCTGATGCTGATGGCGGCGGGCCTGGGCTTCTTCGCACTCGGCGCCTTCCCGCCCGAGCCGGTGTCGACGCCGGTGCACCGGCTGATGCCCAATGATCGGTTCGGGCATCCGGGTTGAGCCGCCACGTCGAAGCCTTTCTGGAGATGCTGGCCGCCGAACGCGGCGCAGCCCGCAACACACTGCTGGCCTATCGCGCCGATCTCGAGGATTTCGCGGCGTCCGTCGGCAACCCCGCCGCGGCTGACGTGGCGGCGCTGCGCCGCTATCTCGCCGGTCTCGCCGACCAGGGTCTGGCGCCGCGCACGCAAAGCCGACGGCTGTCCGCGCTGCGGCAGTTCCATCTGTTCCTGCTGCGCGAAGGCGTGCGCGCCGAGGACCCGACCAAGCTGCTCGATGCCCCGCGCCTCGGCATGGCCTTGCCGAAATACCTCTCCGAGGCCGAGGTGGATGCCCTGCTCGAAGCCGCGCGCGACGTGCGCCAGGGGGCTTTGATGGTCGCGGCGCTGGAGATCCTCTACGCCACCGGCCTGCGGGTGAGCGAGCTGTTGGCCCTGCCGCGCTCGGCGCTCGCGGGCGATGCGGTGCTGCTGATCATCCGCGGCAAAGGCGGGCGCGAGCGCATCGTCCCGCTCAGCGACGCCGCCCGCGATGCCGCCGCCGCCATGCCGAAGCACAAGGGCCGCTGGCTGTTCCCCGGCCGCGACTCCGCCCAGCCGCTGACCCGCCAGGCCTTCGCGCGGATGCTCAAGCAGGTGGCGCTGTCCGCCGGCATCGCGGCGAACCGGGTCAGCCCGCACGTGCTGCGCCATTCCTTCGCCAGCCACATGCTGGCACGCGGGGCGGATCTGCGCAGCCTGCAGACATTGCTGGGCCATGCCGACATCGCGACGACGCAGATCTACACCCATGTACTGGCGGAACGCCTGCAGCGGCTGGTGGAAGCCCATCATCCGCTGGCAAGGCTGGACCGTTGAAGCCGGCACCGGCCCGCGCCCCCGCCCGGCCACCCATTGCGATGGTCCGATCGTGGGTGGCCGGGCGGGGGCGCGGGCCGGTGCCGGCTTCAACCTTTGACAGTCCGTGCTAGAAGGCCCGCATGCGCCATTTTCTGGACTTCGAAAAACCGCTCGCCGAGCTCGACGCCAAGATCGCCGAGCTGCGCGAGATGCAGGCCCCCGATGAGATGAACATCGGCGAGGAGGTCGCGCGCCTCACCGAGAAGGCCGACCGGCAGCTGCGCGCCACCTACGCCAGGCTCACGCCGTGGCAGAAGACCCTGGTGGCCCGCCACCCAGAGCGCCCCAAGGCCAGCCACTATCTCGATGGTCTGATCACCGACTACACGCCGCTGGCCGGCGACCGCGCCTTCGGCGAGGACGCGGCCATCGTCGGCGGCCTCGGCCGGTTCCGCGGCCGGTCGGTGGTTGCGATCGGCACCGAGAAGGGCCACGACACCGACTCCCGGGTGAAGCACAATTTCGGCATGGCGCGGCCGGAGGGCTACCGCAAGGCACGCCGGCTGATCGAGCTGGCCGGCCGGTTCGGGCTGCCCGTGCTTACCTTCGTCGACACCTCCGGCGCCTTTCCCGGCATCGATGCCGAGGCGCGCGGCCAGGCCGAGGCGATCGCCCGTTCGATCGAGGCGTGCCTGGAGCTGCGCACGCCGTTGATCGCCGCCATCATCGGCGAAGGCGGCTCCGGCGGCGCAATCGCGCTGGCCGCGGGCGACCAGGTGCTGATGCTGGAGCACGCCATCTATTCGGTGATCTCGCCGGAGGGCTGCGCCTCCATCCTGTGGCGTGACGCGGCCCAGGCCGAGACCGCCGCCGAGGCGCTGAAGCTGACCGCCGAGGACCTCAAGCGCCTGAAGCTGATCGACACCATCATCGCCGAGCCGCTCGGCGGCGCGCACCGCGATGCCGCGGCCGCGGTGCAGTCGGTGGGCGACGCCATCGCCGCCTGCCTGCCCGGCCTGCTGGCGCTGGACCCCAAGGCCCTGGTCGCCAAACGCCGCGACAAATACCTCGAAATGGGCCGCGACCTCGCCCCGTAGGACGGATGCAATCCGCCACTCTCTTCCACCAAACGCTTCCAGGACCCCCCAGATGCCCCGCAGCGACTTTCTGCACGAGGCCACCGAACGCGGCTTCGTCTTCCAGACCACCGACACCGAGGCGCTCGATGCCGCCTTCGCGGCGGGTTCGGTCGCGGGCTATATCGGCTTCGACTGCACGGCCGACAGCCTGCATGTCGGCTCCCTCGTGCAGATCATGCTGTTGCGCCTGATGCAGCGCTTCGGCCACAAGCCGGTGACGCTGATGGGCGGCGGCACCACCCGCATCGGCGATCCGTCGTTCCGCGACGAGGCTCGCCAGCTGCTGTCCGACGCGCAGATCAACGCCAACATGGCCGGCATCCAGCGCTGTTTCGCGCCGTTCATCCGCTTCGGCGAGGGGCCCACGGACGCGATCATGCCCAACAACGCGGAATGGCTGGACCGGCTCGGCTACATCCAGCTGCTGCGCGAGGTCGGCATTCATTTCAGCGTCAACCGCATGCTCGGCTTCGACAGCGTCAAAACCCGCCTCGACCGCGAGCAGGGGCTGACCTTCCTGGAGTTCAACTACTCCATCCTGCAGAGCTACGATTTCCGCGAGCTCAATCGCCGCCACGGCGTGGTGCTGCAGATGGGCGGTTCGGACCAGTGGGGCAACATCGTCTCCGGCGTCGATCTCGTGCGCCGCACCGATGCCAAGCAGGTCTTCGGCCTCACCACCCCGCTGATCGCCACCGCCTCGGGCGCCAAAATGGGCAAGTCGGCCAAAGGCGCGGTGTGGCTCACCGCCGACCGGTTGAGCCCCTACGACTACTGGCAGTTCTGGCGCAACACCGAGGACGCCGATGTCGGCCGCTTCCTGCGCCTGTTCACCGACATGCCCCTTACTGAGATCGCCCGGCTCGAAGCGCTCGGCGGTGCCGAGATCAACGAGGCCAAGAAAATCCTGGCCACCGAAGCAACCACCCTCGCCCATGGCGCCCACGCCGCCCACACCGTAGCCGAAACCGCCCGCCAGGCCTTCGAACAAGGTGTGGCCGCCGAGGACCTGCCGAGCATCACCGTGCCGGAGGCCGAGCTCCGCGCCGGCATCGCCGCCATCCGTCTGTTCGTCGAATCAGGCCTCGCCGCTAGCAACGGCGAAGCCCGCCGCCTGATCCGCGGCGGCGGCGCCCGGGTGAACGACGTGGCCCTGGCCGACGAAGCGGCGAACGTCAGTCTGTCAGACCTGCAGGACGGCGCGATCAAGCTCTCAGCCGGCAAAAAGCAGCACCGGCTTGTGCGCGTGGAATGAGATAAATCTCAGATAACGGATTGCCCGTGGGCTTATTGAAGTTTAAATCGGAAAAGCACAGGTCGATCCGGCGGTGCCGGTCAGCCGGAGACACAACTCCGGACCTCTTTCGGAGACAGAGTCGTGCCAACCAACCTCAACACCGGCTATCTCGGCCGCCTGTCCCAAAGCCAGCTTGATACCGTCACCTACATGGCCGGTGTCGATTCAACCGGCGCGATTTCCACCGCCAGCTTCAACACCTACCTCGCGCCCACCAATCCACCGAACGTGACCGTCACCGGCACCGGGCTCGGCCAGGCTGGCACGGTCTATTATAGTTTCGATACAACCTCGACCAGCAGCTTCCAGTTCGACGCCGCCACCAAGGACAACGCCGCCCAGGCGCTGCAGCTCTGGTCCGGCCTCACCAATATCAATTTCGTCTACGCCGCGGATCTGACCACAGCCCCTGCCGGCGCCACCCGCCTGCTGTTCGTCCACGCCAACGATACCTCCAAATACGGCGGCACCACCACCACCAACGGCTCGGGCACGCTGGAAAACACCCAGACCACTGTCCCCACCGGCACAACCGGCATAACCCAGGCCACGGTCGCGCAGATCCAGGTGGACACCTCCGGCGGGTTCGGCGCCTTCGGTTCCACCGCCTACACCACCGCCAACGGCTACGGCATCGACGTCCTCGTCCATGAGGTGGGCCATCTCGTGGGCCTTGGCCACACCGGCCCCTACAACGGCACCGTCAACGAGGCCACGCAGCAGAACAACAGCACCGACGTGCGGACCTGGTCGATCATGTCCTATATCGACCCGACCGTGAACACCGCCAAATACTTCAGTTCGTATTCCCCCTCCGGCGTCAGCTGGCTCGATTCCAACAACAACAGCTACGCGCCGTTCACCCCCATGGGCCTGGACATCTTCGCCGCCCAGCGCCTCACCGGCGCCCCCACCAGCACCATGTTCGCCGGTGGCCAGACCTTTGGTTTCAACTCCAACATCATGTACACCGCCATCGACGGCACCCAGAAAAAGCTGTCGATGTATGACTTCACCATCGACACCACCCCCGTCGTCACGATCTATGACACCGGCACCGGTAACACGCTCGACCTGTCCGGCTTCAAAACCGTCTCCAACATCAACCTCAACGACGGCACCTTCAGCAGCGCCGCCGGCCTCACCAACAACATCTTCATCGAATACGGCACCAAGGTGAACAGCGCCGTGGGCGGCGACGGCAACGACACCATCACCGTCAACGCCGATGCCGACATCATCAACGGTGGCGGCGGCACCAACACGGTCGTCTTCTCGGCGGCCCTCGCCGCCTACACGATCGGCTCCTCGAACGGCGCCATCACCGTCACCAACACCGCCAATTCCGTCACCGACACGCTCACCAACGTCCAGTTCCTGAAATTCACCGACCAGACCGTGCCCGCCTGCTTCGCAGCGGGAACCCTCATCCGCACCAACCGTGGCAGCATCGCCGTGGAAGACCTGCGCGAGGCCGACCTGGTCGAAACCCAGGACGGCGCCTTCGAACCGATCGTCTGGATCGCCCACAGCCGCATCGACTGCACCAGCCACGACCAGCCGACAAAAGTCTGGCCAATCCGCATCGCAGCCGGCGCCCTCGGGCAGCATCTCCCCGCACGGCCGCTGTTCCTCTCGCCAGAACACGCCATCTACAGCGACGGCGCGCTGATCCCCGCCGCCTGCCTCGTCAACGGACTCGGCATCACCCAGGAAATCCGCGAGGAAATCCTGTATTTCCACATCGCCCTCGCCCGCCACACCATCATCCTCGCCGAGAACCTGCCCTGCGAGACGCTGCTGGACGTGGAAGACTTTGGCCGCTTCGACAACGAACACACCATGCCGGCCCAACTTTCACACCTCACCCCCTGCGCCCCTCGACTTCGGCAAGGCGCGCGAGTCGAGGCGATTCGCAGCCGGGTCGATCGGCAGCTCAAGGCAAGCGGTTCTTTTTTATAAAAAAGAACCAAAAAACTTTTATTCGTTTAGCCGGGACTTTTTCTCAAACGTCCTGGCTTTAACCCGCCCCCATGTTCCGAAATCCTGCCACACCTTTCTCAATATGCGTCACATGCTCCGGCGTGAAGCCGCTCGCATCCGCAATGCCGCAGGAATGCGCAATGATCTCCACCTCCTCCAGCACCCGCCCAGCATAACGCGCCACGCGCACCGCCTTGTCCGTCGGGTCCAGCCCCGCGATCATCTTTGGGTCCACCGCCGTCACCCCCGTGGGGCACTTGCCTGAGCCGCATTTCATCGCCTGAATGCAGCCCAGCGAGAACATGAACCCGCGGGCGGACACCACGAAATCCGCCCCCATGCACAACGCCCACGCCACCTTGTCCGGCGTGATCAGCTTGCCCGAGGCCAAAATGCAGATACGGTCCTGCAGCCCGTGCCGCGCCCGCGCCGCCGCCACCAGCGGCAACGCCTGTGTGATCGGCATGCCCACATAATCGGCCAGCGCCGCCGGCGCCGCCCCGGTGCCGCCCTCGCCGCCATCGACCGCCACATAGTCCGGGCAATGCGCGGGATACGCCACCACATCGGCGAACCAGTCATCCAGGAACCCCGGCTGCCCCGCCACGATCTTCACCCCCACCGGCTTGCCGGTGATGCTGCGCACCCGATGGATGAACGCGCCCAGCTCGGCAATGCTGCCGATGTCGCGGTGCCGGTTGGGGCTGATGCTGTCCTGCCCCTCGGGAATGCCGCGAATGGCCGCGATCTCCGCATTCACCTTCGCCGCCGGCAGAATGCCTCCCTTGCCTGGCTTCGCCCCCTGCGCCAGCTTCACCTCGAACATCCGCACCTGTTCGTGCCCGGCAATCTCACGCAGCCGGCTCTCCGACAGATTCCCCTCCGCATCCCGCACGCCATACTTCGCCGTGCCGATCTGCATGATCAGATCCGCCCCGCCATCGAGGTGATACTTCGACAGCCCGCCCTCGCCGGTCGCCATCCAGATCCCCGCCTGCTTCGCCCCGCGCGACAGCGCCGTCACCGCCGCCGGACTCAGCGCGCCGAAGCTCATGCCGGAGATGTTGAAGAAGCTCTTCGCATGATACGGCATCGCACACGCCCCAGGCCCCTCGGTCACCCCGATCGTCTTGCCGGGATAATGCCGCCTCTCCTCGTCCAATATCGGAAACGGCGCATTGCGGAACGCGAACGCCGGTGCCGCCTCCGAGCCGAAGCTGATCAGGTTCGAAACCCCCTTGGCCGACCGGTACACCCAGCTCCGCTCAAGCCGGTTGAACGGCCGCTCCGCCCAGTCCGGCAGATACTGGTACTGGCGCATGTATTCGCCCCAGGTCTCCGCGAAATACCGGAAATGCCCGATCACCGGATAGTTCCGCAGAATCGTGTGCTGAGTCTGCCTGACGTCATGCCGATACAGCACAGCCACCCCCAGCAGAGCGAGCATCAGCAGAATGGCCAGCGTCACCATGGCGTCCCCCATTTCTACGGACAAAGATACCAGAGCGATCCCTGCCACATCATGAAGACTGCGCGGCAGCGTATCCGTTTCGTGCGCCCGCTTCCGGGCGGGCCGGCCAGGCTCTACACTCCGCCCGTGCAGCGAGGCAGTCCCGTGACCCAAGGCCCCATCCCCCGTGTCTGAACCCGCTTCCCCGCACCCGGACGCGTTCGACGACATGACCGCGCTGCTCTGGCTCGTCGCGGCCGGGGACACCACGGCCTTCCAGCGCCTCTACGAGCGCGAGGCCCCCCGCCTCTACGCCGTGGCGCTGCGCCTGTGCGACGCGAGCGATCCCGCCATCGAAGCCGTCCATGCCGCCCTGCTGATGGTCTGGCGCGGCTTCGCCCGCTTCGACCCGCTGTCCGGCAACCCGCAGGTCTGGCTGATCAACCTCGTGCGCGACCGCGCCCTCGAGCAGCAGCGCCGCCGCACCCGCGACGGCCTCGGCCTCGACCCCGCCCACCGCCCGCTCGACATCGACGCGCACCTGAACGAGCTCGCCCGCCACCCGCACCCCGACATCGCCCAGCTCCACCGGGCGCTCGGCGCGGTGGACCGCGACGGCCAGGCCCTGCTGCTGCTCGCCTATCTCGACGGTCTGTCCGCCCCCGATCTCGCCCGCCGCCTGCGCCTGCCCGTCGGCACCATCAAGGCCTGGACCCGCCGCAGCCTTGAGCGCCTGCGCCGTTCCTGGGGGGCGGCGGCATGAGCACGCTCTACCTCTTCCCCCCCGAGCAGGAGCAGCCCGAGGACAGCGACCTGCTGGCCGCCGAATACGCCCTCGGCCTGCTCGACGCCGGCGACGCCGCCGCCCTGCGCCTGCGCGCCGAAGCCGACCCCGATCTGCGCCACGCCGTCGCCGTCTGGCAGGCACGCCTCGCCTTGCTCATCGAGATCCTGCCGCGCGAGGCGCCGCCGCCCGCGCTGTGGCAGCGCCTCGCCGCCGATATCGGCCTGCCCGAGCCGCGCCCCACGCCGGCGCCCCCGCCGCCGATTGCGACACCCGCCATCGCACCGATACCGCCACCCGCCGAAACCCCCAACCTGTTCGCCAGCCTGTCTGCCCCCCCCGTGCCGCCGCAGCCGGAACCATCGGACCAATGGGAGGCGGTCCGGTTCATCGTCACCGAGGACCCGATCGCCCCGCCGCCGGCCGCCCCGCCTGCCCTCATGCCGGCCCCGATGCCGGCGCCCCGCCGGGTGCCGCCCCCGGCACCGCCCCCGGCCCTGACCTCCGAACCGGCGCCGCCTTCCCCCGCGTCACCCTGGCACGAACGCCTGCTGGTCTGGCGCGCCGCCACCGCCGTGCTGCTCGTCATCGTCGTCCTGCTCGCCGCCCGCATCCTCACCGCCCATGGCGGCACCCGCCAGGTCGCCGCCATCGGCCCCACCGGCGCCCCCGCCCCGCTGTTCCTCGCCGAGACCGACGCCGCCGGGCACATGGTCATCACCCCGCTCGCCACCATCGCCGTGCCCAACGGCCGCGACCTCGAGCTGTGGACCGTCCCCGCCGACCACGCCACCGCCCCCGTCTCCCTCGGCGTGCTCCCGGCCACCGGCCGCACCATCGACCTGCACACCATCCCCCCCGAGGGCACCCAGCTGCTCGTCAGCATGGAACCCCGCGGCGGTGCCCCCGGTGGCGTGCTCACCGGCCAGGTACTCTACGCCGGCACCCTCGCAAATCACTGACAGGAAACGCCATGTCCCGCGAAGTCGATCTCGTGATCACCCAGGCAAAGGCCTTCCTCGCCGAGCGCATCACCGTCAACCACGCCCTGCGCGAACAGCACAGCCACGGCGAGGACGCGCTCCCCCACGCCATGCCTGACGCCGTGGCCTTCGTCGAATCCGCCGAGGAGGTGTCCAAACTCCTCGTCCTCTGCCACGCCAACAACGTCCCCGTCGTCCCGTTCGGCGCCGGCACCTCGCTCGAAGGCCACGTCACCCCCGTCCGCGGCGGCATCACCATCGACCTCAGCCGCATGAACGCCATCCTCGAAGTCAACAACGAGGACATGGACTGCCGCATCCAGCCCGGCGTCACCCGCCAGCAGCTCAACGAACACCTGCGCGACCAGGGCCTGTTCTTCCCCGTCGATCCCGGCAGCGTCTGCTCCATCGGCGGCATGTGCGCGACCAGGGCCTCCGGCACCGCCGCCGTCCGCTACGGCACCATCCGTGAGAACGTGCTGGGCCTGCAGGTCGCCCTGCCCGACGGCCGCCTCATCCACACCGGCGGCCGCGTCCGCAAATCCGCCACCGGCTACGACCTCACCCATCTCTTCATCGGCAGCGAGGGCACGCTCGGCATCATCACCGAAATCACCCTCAAGCTGCACGGCATCCCCGAAGCCATCTCCGCCGCCGTCTGCCAGTTCGAAACGATGAAAGGCGCCGTCGAAACCGTCATCGCCACCATGCAGGCCGGCATTCCCGTCGCCCGCATCGAGCTGATCGACGAGGTGCAGATGGGCGCCTGCATCACCTACTCCAAACTCGAAGGCCTCCAGCCCGTCCCCACCTTGTTCCTCGAATTCCACGGCACCCCGGCCGGCGTCGCCGAGCAGGCCGCCCAGGTCGAACCCATCGCCACCGACAACGGCGGCCAGGGCTTCCGCTGGGCCACCGACCCCGCCGAGCGTACCAAACTCTGGCAGGCCCGGCACGACGCCTACTGGGCCGGCCTCGCCCTCAAGCCCAACCACCGCGGCATGACCACCGACGCCGTGGTCCCCATCTCCAAACTCGCCGAAGCCATCCTCGGCGTGAAGCAGGACATCGCCGAGTCCGGCCTCACCGCCCCCATGGTCGGCCATGTCGGCGACGGCAATTTTCACACGATCATCCTGGTCTCCGATGAGCCCGGCGCCGTCGAGCGCGCCTTCGAGCTCGACAAGAAGATCGTCGCCCGCGCCCTCGCCTTGGGCGGCTCCTGCAGCGGCGAGCACGGCGTAGGCATCGGCAAGCGCGGCTTCCTCGAACAGGAACATGGCATCGAAGCCCTCGCCGTCATGCGCAGCCTCAAATCCGCCATCGACCCGCGCGGCATCATGAACCCAGGAAAAATGTTTCTGAACTGAACGAATGAAAGTTTCTTTGGTTCTTTCATTTCAAAGAAAGAACTTCTTTTTTGAAAAAAAGAAGCAAAAAACTTTTATCCTGCTGACGCTCCGCTCCGGAAAATGAGTTCACAATCAGCAGGTTCATGCCATAATATTTTGAAAACGGAACAAAAACAGCGCAGATCTGCGACAGGCTCCATCACCTCTTCGCAAACCCCTGTCGACGCGCCGCCGAAAGCACCCCCCGCGGCAACGGAATCCGCCCCCAATCCACCTTCGCCCGCGGCTTGCGCACCCGCACGCGAACCGCCGGCGCATCCTCCGGAACCTCCGCCGCAATCCCCGGCCGCACCACCTGCGCCTCGATCGCCAGCATCCGGCACAACGGCCGCAACAATCGGCCGGCCTGCGGCACCGCCTCCAGCAAAGCCACCATCTCCGGCTCCACCAAAATCGCCCGAAGCTGCGAACCAAACCCCGCCGCCTCATACGCGGCCATCCGCACCAGCCAGCCAAACGCCAGCGGCCAAACCCGTTCCACCGGCGCCCGCTCCACCGTCACACGCGCCGCATCAACCGGCCGCGGCCCACGCTGAAACACCCGCCCAGCCCGAAACCGCTCCGCCAGCCGCCCAAAGCGCCGTGAAATCTCCCCCAACCGCCGATACAGCAGCAAAACCAGCGCCGTCGCCAACAGCCCACGCCCACCCCACGCTGCCACCGCCTGGCGCAATCCACCGATCACGACCGCAACACGCTCAAAAGCGGATGGCATCACCAAAGAGTTCATGATTTGTTCAGTAGCGCCAAATCAGCCCAAATGCAACAAAAACCGCGTGGAGCGCATAACATCCGTCACCCCCCCCCAATCCGCCCGCCACGGCACCGATAGGCAAATCCAGGCTCGGGACCCCGCCATGACCGCCACCTTCATCGCCCCTGACGGCCACCCCCGCTGCCACTGGTGCGCCGCCACCCCCGAATACATCGCCTATCACGACACCGAATGGGGCTTCCCCGTCGCCGACGACCGCCACCTCTTCGAAAAGCTCAGCCTCGAAGCCTTCCAATCCGGCCTCAGCTGGCGCACCATCCTGGCCAAGCGCGACCATTTCCGCGCCGCCTTCCACAATTTCGAAATCGACCGCGTCGCCGCCTTCACCGAGGCCGACACACACCGCCTGCTGCACAACGCCGGCATCATCCGCCACCGCGGCAAGATCGCGGCAACCATCACCAACGCCCGCCGCGCCCAGGAACTCACCCGCGAACACGGCTCGCTCGCCGCCTATCTCTGGCGCTACGAAACCCCGCCGCTGACCGCCCTCCCAGCCGCGACCGCCTTGTCGAAGGACCTCAAAAAACGCGGCTGGGCCTTCGTCGGCCCCACCACCTGCCACGCCTTCATGCAGGCCATGGGCCTGGTGAACGATCACGCGCCCGACTGTGTCATCCACGCCAAGGCACACCAGGCCCGCGCCACGTTCCGCCCGCCGACCTGATGCGCCCGTCCAGCCACAGCCTACTTCGCCGGCGGCTTGGCACCCTGCTTGCGGGCATCCTCCGCCGTGCGCGAGGGCAGGGCCGACAGCGGCGCCGCCTTCTTGTCGGCCTTCGGCTTCTTGGCTTCACGGTTGCCGTGCTGCGTGTCGCCTTTGCTCATGGCACATTGTCCTGATGGTGAGACATAGTTAGGCGCCAACGGTCAGGGCAATACAAGCAAGAGGTTCTTTTTTGAAAAAAGAACCAAAAAACTTTCATTCGCCTGACGGACCTTTCCGGAAAGGTGGGGCCAAGACGAATGAAAGTCTTTTGCTTCTTTTCTTCAGAAAAGAAGTCCTTGCTTCCTATACACTCTGCTCAGGCGGTGCCGCCGGCCGAAACCGCCGATCCGCCATGAACTGGTCGAACTCCGCCTTGTCCCGCGCCCGGCGCAGACGCTCCAGATACTCCTGGAACTCCTTCTGCTCCTCCTCCAGCCGGCGCAGCGTCTCGGCGCGATAATCGTCGAACGCGTTGTTGCCAGAGGAAGGCGGCGGCGCGGAGGGCCCGCGCGAACCCCAGTCGAACATGCCAGGCCCCCAGCCCCACCCCGACGGCCGGGCAGAGCCGGTCTGCGCGTCAGCAGTGTTGTACCAGCAGCCCGGACCCCAGGCCCGACCCCGCCAATGACGCCGGCCCAGCAGAAATCCCAGCACCAGCAGCCCAATCGGCCAGTGCCACGCAAACGCAAACACCATCGCCACGATCCAGAACGGCCGCGGCACGTCATTGAGGGCAGCAGCAAACGACACGGAAGCCTCCATTGCCGAAGAGGTGATGTAAATGTTCATCACATTCACATACGTGGCGCCGCCAAGGGCCGAAGTCAAGCAAATCCCGCCGCATCACACGCGAGGTGATAACCCCAGCGACTGCAGATAGATCAGCAGCGCCGATTCCAGCAGCTCCTCCGCCGACATCGGCGATTTCCGCCGCGTGCTGTCGCTGCGCCCCACGAACAGTGCGGCAATCCCATGCGCCATCGCCCACAGATGCAGCGCCACCATCAGCGCCGGCGGCCGCATCCCCGTCGAATCCCTGTGGCTCGCCACCGCCACATCCGCAGCCCTGCGCAACACCCCGAATGCCAGCTCCGACGCCCGCAACAGCCCAGGATCGGCCTCCAACGGAAACCCCGTCTCGAACATCGCCGCATAAAACGCCGGGTCCCGCCGCGCGAAGGTCAGATACGCCTTGCCCACATTCTCGATCGCCGTCACCGGATCAGGCCGCCCCTCCGCCCACGCCCGCTCCAGCTCCACGGCAAACCGCTCAAACCCCTGCCGCGCAATCTCCGCCACCAGCGCAGTGCGGTCCCGAAAATGCCGATACGGCGCCGCCGGACTCACCCCCGCCGCCCGCGCCACCTCCGCAAAACTGAACCCCGCCGGCCCCCGCTCCGCAATCAACGCCAAAGCCGCAGCGATCAGCGCCTCACGCAGATTGCCATGATGATAACTCTCGCGCCGCGCGCCTGAATCGTCGGAAGAAAATCGCATGTGAACATCACATACATCACCTCAGGGGACATGATCCACGAGGATCTCCCGATCAGGTGACGCCGGGCCTTCGATCGCGGCCTGCCTGGTGCGGGCGTTCGCAATCACACGCCAAAAGCCCGTCACGGATGCGTTCGAGGTGCATGCCCTGCGTGATCCTCGGCGCACAGGGCTGCATATCCGCAGACAGCAACGGCGCCTGCGCCTGGTTGTCGAACTGGCCGAGACTGCCGTCGTGTACAACAGGGACTCGGTGGGCAGGCCTTCGGCCAGGATCACATCGTGGCGGTCAAGCACGATATGGAAGTAGGTGATATCGGTGACGTCGATCGGAGCGATGCTCGATCCGTTGACGAGATGGCGCACCGGCACCAACACGCCATCCAGAAACAGGCAATGCTCCGGACTGAGGAACAGGTCCTGCGCCGGCAGGCCCGGCCCGAAGCTGTCGGCGCGTAGACGGATCGGCGTCTCATCGATCCCCGGCGCCGCGACGCGGTGATGTCCGACCCAGGCGATCGGGGCCTGTTCCCCCCGGGCGGTGACCACGAGATCACCCGCCTTCAGCCGCTCGGCCGCCACATCGCAGAACGGCGTGCGGATGCGCCTACCGTGGAGGAAGCAGGCAATGGTCGTCTCGGTCACAGCGGTGCCGGTGCCGGCATCGGCGGCGAGGTGGAAAGACGCGCCGGCGAAATTGTCGCTCGACAGCAGGACCAGGTCGAAAGTGCCGCCGCCGTCGATGATCTCCAGGGTGTTGCCGGCAAGCAGGTTGGCCTGGCCGGTGTCGCTGTGCGTCACGCCGGTGAGGTCGATGGTGTCGCCGGCCACCAGGCCGGCGATCGTGCCGGCGGCGATGGCGCCGGTCACGGCCAGCGTGCCGTCATGGCCGATGGTGACCGTGCCGGTGCCGGTCAGGCTGGCCGCGGCCAGCGTGCCGGCCGACAGCGTCAGCGTTCCGCTGTTCGCAAGCACGCTGCCGGCGGCCAGGGTGTTGGTGCCGGTCAGCGTCCAGGTCGCGCCGGAGTCGATGGTGAGGGTCTGGAACCCCTGGTACTGGCTGCCGAGGCCGGAGAGGCTGCCGGCGCCGGCCTTCGCGCTCAGTTCCAGCGTGTTCGCCGCCGTGGCGCTGGCAACGACAGCGCCGTTGAACACGGCACCGGCATCGACGATCAGCCGGTTGGTGCCGGCCGCCAGGGAGACGGCATCCGTGCCGCCGGTGATCGTTCCGGCGTTTTCCACGGTCACGGTGCCGCTGGCCGCCAGCGAGACGCCGTCGGTCGTGCCTGAGATGGTGGCGCCGGCCGCGTTGATGACCGAAGCGTCGCCGTTGCCGAGCACGCCGACGGTGCCGGAGCCTGTGCTGGTGCCGGTGCCTCCGGTGGCGCCAGAGCCTGTGCTGCTACCAGTGCCGCTGATCGCGCCGATAGAGACGCCATCGGTCGTGCTGCTGATCGAAGCGCCGGACAGATTGACAACCTCGCCGGCCACGGCCAGTGAGAAGCCATCCCCGGCCGATGCGCCGACCACGCCGTTGTTGACAATGACCCATTCGAGAACGTCAGAATAGCCCGCTGGCGGCGATGCCATCGCTGGTGCCGCTGATGGTGCCCGTTGCCGTGACGGTGAGCGGATTGCCATAGGCCGCAGCGGTCAGGGTGACGTCGGTCGTCTGGCCCGTGATCTGATTTGTGGGCATTGTCGGCGCACCCTCCCCTGCACTGCCACCTGCCGACGCGGACGAAGCCCGTGGCCGGTGCGTCGGCCTTCAAGGCGAGCGTGCATACCCCTGGTTATGCAGCGTGACCTGCCATCGATGCAGAAGGAGCCTGTCGCACGCCGGCCGCAATGATCGAGGCGGGCCGGAGCGGGCAGTGCAGCCGGTCCGAAACGCAAGGCGTCGCTCCAGAAAACCAATGTTGACGTGCAGGAAACCGTAGCGAAGGCGTAGCGTTCCAACAACCGGGCTGGACGTTTTGCCAAGAGTTTCGGACGCATTGCCAAGTGGCGCCAACTGTCCTTGTGGTCCCGGTGCCGGCACGATGATAGTGTACCACGCAGCCTTGCGGCGGGGGCCCCGATCTCGTCGATACATGAAGCGCTTGCGGAACGACGGGCCCCCCGGCACGGCGCCGGCGAGGCCATCTGCCGGTGCATCCTCGCCGACGAACCGGAGAACCTGCCCGCCCTGCGGCTGCTGGGCGCGCTGCTGCTTGAGGCGGGCCGGCCGGGCGAAGCCGAGTTCGTGCTGCGCCAATGCCTGGCACGCGACGGATCAGCCGCCGACACGCTGCACAATCTGGGGCTGGCGCGGGCCGCGACCGGGGATTTCCGCGAGGCGGCGTACCTGTTCGCGCGCACCGCCCGGCAGCAACCGGACTATGTGAGCGCCTGCTACAATCTTGCCCTGGCCTTGCAGGCCGATGGCGACGCCGACCGTGCCGCCACGGTCTATGAGCGCGTCATCGCCCTGCAGCCGGACCACGCCCGCGCCTGGAACAATCTCGGCATTCTCCACCATGGCAGGAACGAGCTGGAGGCGGCCTGCCGGTGCTACCGGCGCGCGCTGCAGGCCGACCCGGCAATCGAGACCACACGCGCGAACCTGGCGAGCGCCTTGCGCGCCCTCGGCGACGCCGCCGCCGCCGCGGCGCTGTTCGACGACGCGCTCCGGCGCGATCCGCAAGACCCGCTCGCACACGACATCCTCGCCCAGACCGACTACCTGGCCGGCGACATGGAGCGCGCCACGGGGAAGCTGTGTGTGGCCCTGCATGCGCTGATCACGCGCGGCGGCTGGCTGACCCACGCCGCGGCGGGCAGCCGCGCCATCCCGCTGATCGACAGCGAAAGCTATCGCGAGGCCCTGGTCGCGGTGCTGGAGCTGACCTCCACCGCCGGCTTCGAGGTGTGTCTGCTGTGCGGCACCCTGCTCGGTGCCATCCGGGACGGCGACATCATCCGTCACGACAAGGACATCGACTTCGGCATCGACTCCTCGGTCACCCCCGCGATGCTGGATGCGGTGCTGTCGAAGGACGATCGCTTCCGGCGCATGACGAGCCTGGCGGACGAGACGGTGCTGCCCTGGTACGCCTCCAAAAATATCGCGCTCGACTTCTTCCGGCTTTTTCGGGAGGACGACAGCCTTTGGTACGGATTGGTCTGGCACGGCCACCTCGTTCGCTACCGGCACCGGAATTTCCATCTGCGCGACTTCACGTTCCTGGGCGTTGCCACCAGAATCCCTGCGGACAGCGAGCGCTATCTGGTCGAGGCCTATGGCGAAGGCTGGCGCACGCCCGATCCGTATTTCGCCGCCTGGGCCTCGCCCAACATCGAGGGCGGGTTTCCGCCGGTGTGCCGCTGCCTCGCCTATGCCAACATCTTCAAGGCGGCCTGGACCGGCGATGCCGCCCGCGCGCGCCGCTCCTGCGAACAGGCCCTGGCGCTGGATGCCGGCGACACGCGGGTTGCAGCCCTGCGCGACATCCTGACCACGCATGCCGCACGCCTGACGATGCCCCAAGGCTCGTTCCTGCCGGCGGCAGGTGACCCGTTCGGTGCGCCGACATGAGACGATCCCGGGCATGAGCGCGATCGGGGCGAAAGGAGGGGTTGGATGAAGGCAATCATTCTGGCGGCCGGGGCGGGCGCGCGCATGGGGACATTGACGCGCGAGCGGCCCAAGCCGCTGGTGCCCGTGGCCGGCCGGACCATCCTGGAGCGCATGCTGGAGCAGCTCGAAGGCTGCGGCGTCCGCAGCATCTGCCTCGTGGTCGGGTATCGCGAGGGCGCCATCCGCCGGCACGTCGCCGAGAGGTTCGGCCATCTCGATATCGTGTTCGTCTCGAATCCGCGATATGCCGTGACCAACAACATCCACTCGCTCCGGCTGGCCTTCGACGCCGTGGCGCTGGACGAGGATGTGCTGCTGCTGGAAGCCGACCTGCTGTTCGACGCGAGCGTGCTTCCGTGGCTGGTGGCCGCGGCCGAGGCCAATGTCGCGCTCGTCGACCATTTCGACCGCGGCATGGACGGCACGGTGGTCGCCGCCGCGGAGGGTGTGATCGCCAGCTTCATCACGCCGCATCGGCAGGGGCCGGGATTCGATTATGCCGACAAGCTGAAGACGGTGAACGCCTATAAGCTGTCGAAGGAATTCGTGGCCGCAAAGTTCCGTCCGCTGCTTGCCTTCTACGCCGAGACCTTCGACGAGACCTGCTATTACGAGCTCATCCTCGGCATTCTGGTGCAACTGCGCCAGGTGACCATCCATTGCCGCAACATCCACGGCGCAAACTGGATCGAGGTGGACAACGCGATCGACCTCCGGCGCGCCGAGGCGATGTTCGCCGCGGATGGCGGGCTGGCCATCACGGAACGATCGTTCGGCGGCCACTGGAACGGTTCGTTCCTCGATTTCTCCTACATGCGCAACATGCGCTTCCCGACCGACCGCATGATCGAGACGATGCAGGCCTGCCTGCCGGAGGTGATGCGGAGCTATGGCTCCAGCCAGACCGTGCTGGACGAGAAGCTCAGCGCCTTCGCGTGCCTGCCCCAGCGGAACGTCTGCGCGCTGAACGGCGCCTCGCAGATCTATCCGCTGCTGGGCGAGCGCCTGGCCGGACGCGTCGTGGCCATCCCGGAGCCGTCCTTCGGCGAATATGCAAGATGCCTCAGCAACACGCGGCCGTATCACGACCGTTTCGCCAGTGGCATCAGCGACCTGGCACTGCCAGAAACCGATGCCGTGGTGTTCGTCAATCCGAACAACCCGACCGGATCCACCATCCCGCCCGCGCAGATCCAGGCCTTCGCCGAGGCGCATCCCGGCACGTTGGTGATCGTGGACGAATCGTTCATCGACTTCACCGGCCTCGAATCGCTGCAGGACCGGATCGCGGCCCGGCCTCTCGCCACTGTCTGGATCATCAAAAGCCTCCGCAAGCCGCTGGGCGTGCCGGGCCTGCGGCTGGGCTATCTGTTCGCGCCGGAGCAGGAGGCCGGATGGTTCCGGTCGCGGCTGCCGATCTGGAACATGCACGCGCTCGCCGAATTCGTGCTCGAACTGGCGATCCGGGAGCGCCGGGCCCTGGATGAGTCGTTCAGGCGCACGATGGCAGATCGCCAGGCGTTCGCAGACCTGATGCGGACCATCGACGGTGTGTCCAGGGTCCATGAGTCCGGCGGCGACTTCCTGCCGGTGCGGCTGGCGATCGACCCCGCCGACGCGCAATCGGTGCGAGAGATCCTGTTCGCCGACCACGACATCCTGGTGCGGGACGTGTCCGACAAGATCGCGGATGGCGGCTGCACCCTTCGGGTTGCGGTCCGTCTGCCGCACGAGAACCGGCGTTTCGCGGCCAGCCTGGCGCAGGCGCTGGCGCAGTGCCGCATGCCCCGCGTGGCCGCGATCGGGTGAAGCAAGGCCAGAGCTGTGCCGGGGCCTTGCTTCACCCGATCACCCCGGCTTGACTGCCAGAACATTGAACCTGAAGGCCGCGCTGGCATAGTTCCTGGCAGCGTGCTCGAACAGGCGAACCGGCGCGAAGCCCAGCCGCCGCAACTCCTGGCACAGCGCGTCTTTGTCGAAATACAGATGCGCAAGCCCCGCATAGTCGCGGTCATAGTCTTCGGGGCGGGGATAGGTCTGCCGGCGATGGGCCTCATAGTCCTGCTGTCGTGCAAGGTCGTTGAGGTCCTGCAGGCAGAGCACCCCGCCCGGCGCCAGCTTGTCGAAGGCTGCCTGCAATACGTCGCTGACATAGCGATGGTCGGGAAAGTAGAAGAACACGCTGTGCGAAAGAATGGCGTCGAAGTCGCCCGGCAGTTCACCAAGGCCCGCGGCTTCCAGATGCGCGAACGCGCCGAACGGCAGGTGGCGCCGAGCCTCCTCGATCAGTGAAGCGCTGTCGTCGAGGCCCGCGACCTTGCACCCGGTCTGCCGGTGCAGTTCATAGAGCAGCGCCCCCGCGCCGCAGCCGATCTCCAGCACCCGGCTTGAACCGTTGATGGCGGTCCGACGCACGATGTCGGTCACCATCCCCACCCAGTCCGCCATGGGGTAGCTGCCGAAGCCCGTGTCGAAGCCATCCGCAGAGCATCCTCCGAACGAACCGGAGGACCCGTCGGATAAAGATGCTCGCTGAAACAGCAGACGAGAGCGGCGGTCGCCACGACCGGCCTTGCGGTGCCGATGAGCGAAGAGGCGCCGACTGGCAGTGCACGCCGACGAGACAGGTTCAGGTCGGTCGAGCCCACCATCGAAAATCAAGCATCGTTGGATCCTGGACAACAGTTAATCAGCGCGTTTTACTGTCCAATATTTCGAAATATAATTGATGCTATCCGTGAGTTCAATAGATTTTCATTATTTAATTTATTCTGATAAAATAAAATATATTTCATGACTTGAACTCGAATCCGAGCGCTTGAGTACTGTTACGGGAAGCGTCGCGATCCTGCCCGGCATTGCCGCCAGAGACGCAGATGGCGCCGACCGCCGTGCCGTTCAACACAATCGGGCAAACGACGGTCCAGAGGCACGGGCCCCTCGTGCGAAGCACGTGCCTTTCACGCCTCGTGCGAAGCACGTGCCTTTCACGCCTCGTGCGAAGCACGTGCTTCGCACGATGCGGGTCTGGGCAGCGCCCCAGCGCTTGCTGCCTCCCTCCGATGTCATCGAACCGTCGCCGTTCCGTCACGCGCCGGCAAACGTCGCCCGTCTATCTGGCGCCATGACCATGCGCGACCTCCCATGAGTGACCTGGCCCTCGCTGCCGCCTTGCCACGCCAAGGTGCACAGGGGCGCAAGGCGAAGCCGCTGCTGCTGGCGCTTGCCTTGCTGTCGCCGTCGCTGATCCTGCTGGCCGCCTTCACCTACTGGCCGGTCATCGGCGTCACCTTGCGCAGTCTCACCCAGCAGCGCTTTGGCCAATCCGCCAGCTGGGGCCTGGATAATTTCATCCGGCTGTTCGATGACGACCATTTCGCCACCGCCGCCCGCAACACCGTCGTCTACGCCTGCGGCACCATCCTCCCCAGCCTCGCGCTGGCCTTGCTGTTCGCGGTGGCCCTGCGCGAGACCGGCCGCCTGACGGCGATCCTGCGCGCCGTCATCGTCATGCCGCTGCTGATCCCGCTGGTCGCCGCCGCCGCGCTGTTCGTGTTCATCTTCCTCCCCGGCGGCGGCCTGCTCGACTATCACCTGGCGAAGCTCGGCATCGCCGAGACCAACTGGCTCGGCGACCCCGATCTCGCCTTGGGCGCCATCATCGCCATCACCATCTGGAAGAACACCGGCTACTACATGCTGTTCTTCCTCGCCGGCCTCGCCGGCATTCCCGAGGAACTGCACGAGGCCGCCAGGATCGACGGGGCAGGGGCCGTCACCCGCTTCTTCCGCATCACATTGCCGTTGCTCGGCCCCACCATCGGTTTCGTCACCGTCATCGCCCTGGTGAACACTTTGGTGCAGATCGACCACGTCATCGTCATGACCGGCGGCGGCCCGTCCGACAGCACCAACATGCTGCTGTATTACATCTACCAGCAGTCCCAGCAGAACATGGACGAAGGTCTCGCCTCCGCCGCCACGGTGGTGTGCGTCGCCGTGCTGTTGCTGCTGTCCATCCTTTCGCTGCGCGCCCTGGAGCGGGGCATCCACTATGAAAGCTAAGCATATCGGCCTGCTCCTGGCCGGCTGTGCGGCGATCCTCTGGGTCACCCCGTTCGCCTGGATGCTGATCGCCTCCGCCCGCCCGCAGGTCTCAGGTACGCTCGACCTCGCGTCCCTCTGGCCCGCAGGCCCGTTCAGCCTCGACAACTACATCGAAGCCTGGACGAGTGGCGACTTCCCGCTCTGGTACGCCAACACCATCCTGCTCTGCGCCGGCATCTTCGCCGTGCAATGTGCCACTGTCAGCCTCGCCGGCTACGCCTTCGCCCGGCTCAGCTTCCCCGGCCGCGAGACCATCTTCTCGCTGTTCCTGCTGCAGCTTCTGCTGCCGCCCGCCGTCCTTGTCGTGCCCAATCTGGTCATGATTACCCAGCTGCATCTGTTCAACACCCTGGCCGGCATCGGCGCCCCGTATTGCGCCTCCGCCTTCGGCGTCTTCCTCATGCGCCAGACCTTCCGCTCCATGCCGCGTGACTTCGAGGACGCGGCGATGGTCGATGGCGCCACCCGCCTCCAGGTCATTCGCCACATCCTCCTCCCGCTTGCCAGCCCCGGCCTCGCCGCGTTCGCCGTCGTCTCCGTCACCTCCCACTGGAACGAGTTCCTCTGGCCGCTGATGGCCGTGTCGAACCCGCAATCCCAGGTGCTGACCGTCGGCCTCGCCAGCTTCACCTCGGGCGCCGAGGCCGGCGGCGAATGGGGCGTCATCGCCGCCGGCACCGCGCTGGTGGCGGCTCCGCTGCTGGTGGCCTTCGTGCTGTTCCAGCGGCGCTTCGTGTCCAGCCTCGTCTTCACCGGACTGAAATAAAGGAACCCCTCATGCGGCTTCTCGCCTCCACCGCCATCGCGCTGTCGCTGCTCACCGGAGCAGCGCACGCCGCCACCGATATCGATTTCTTCTTCCCCGTCGCCGTCCAGGGCAAGCTCACCATCGAGCTCGAACGCCTGGTCACCGCCTTCAACGCGGCCCATCCTGACATCCACGTCACCGCCGCCTACACCGGCGACTATTCCGCCACCGACCTCAAGACCCACGCCGCCATACAGGCCGGCCACGCCCCGGCCGTCGTGCTGATGAGCGCCAACTTCATCCGCCAATACGCCATCACCCAGTCCGCCATCCCGCTCGACCCGTTCATCGCCAAGGACGGCCAGACCAACGACCAGTTCCTCGGCGAGTTCTTCCCCGCCGTGCGCGAGAACGCCGCGGAGAACGGCCACGTCTACGGCGTGCCGTTCCAGAACTCCACGCCGATCCTCTACTACAACACCGACATGTTCAAAGCCGCCGGCCTCGACCCCAACAAACCGCCGCTGACCTGGCAGGAATGGGTGGACGACGCCAAGAAGCTCACCATGATGGACGGCGCCAACTTCAAGCAGAGCGGCCTCACCATCATCTCGATGTATGACACGCTGGGCTGGCTCGTCTCCGGCTTCGCCATGGCCAATGGCGGTGACTACTACAACCACGGCTGGGGCGGCGAGGTCTACTACAACACCCCCAGCACCATCGGCGCCGTGCAGTTCCTCGACGATCTCGTCCACAAGCACCACGTCATGCCCGCCGGCGTGATCGACGCCAACGCCGCCTCCAACGCCTTCTTCTCCGGCCGCACCGCCATGCTGGTGAACTCCACCGGCGCGCTCGGCTTCATCCGCGACAACATGAAGCTGCCCTTCAAGGTCGCCTTCCTGCCGCAGGAGTTGCGCCACGCCGCCCCCATCGGCGGCGCCTCGCTGCTGATCCCCGCCGGCAACACCCCCGAGCGCCAGCAGGCCGCCTGGGAATTCATCAAATACCTCGCCTCCCCTGAAATCGACGGCGGCTGGAGCCGTTTCACCGGCTACTTCGCCCCCCGCATGGCCGCCTACGATCTGCCGGCGATGAAGGACTATATCGCCAAGAACCCCGAAGCGAAGGTCGCCGTCGACCAGCTCGTCTACGCCACCCCCTGGTTCGCCACCTTCAACACCGTCGGCGTCCGCAAGGCGCTCGAAGACCAGGTCCAGGCCGTCCTCAGCGGCAAGATCAAGCCCGCCGAAGCCATGGCCCAGGCCCAAAAGAACGCCGACGCCCTGCTCCTCCCCTACGTGGAACAGACCGCGCTGAAACTCCCGCAGTAACTCAACCAGCGAATGAAAGTTTTTTGCTTCTTTTTTTCAAAAAAGAAGTTCTTTCTTTGAAAAGAAAGAACCAAAGAAACTTTCATTCGCTTTTCTCCCGCCGGAGCCCCAAATGATCCTCGTCCAGCTGACCGACCTGCATGTCCGCCCTTACGGCATCCCCGCCTATCGCATCTGCGAAACGAACATGCTGACCGAGCGGGCCCTGCGCGCCGTCACCCAACTCCGCTCCAAACCCGACGCCATCGTCATCTCCGGCGACCTCACCGACTGCGGCCTGCCCAGCGAATACGCCATGCTCGGCGAAATGCTCGCCCGCCTCATCACCGTCCCCGTCTACGTCATCCCCGGCAACCACGACCGCCGCGCAAACCTCAGATCCGGCCTCGCCAGCCTCCCCGGCGTCAACGACCATCCGGACCTCGTCCAGTACACGGTGGAAAACCTTCCCGTCCGCCTGGTCATGCTCGACACCGTCGTCCCTGGCGCCGGCCACGGCGAACTCTGCAACGCCCGCCTCGAATGGCTCGAAGCCACCCTCGCCGCCAACACCGAAAAACCCACCATCGTGGTGATGCACCACCCGCCCTTCATCTGCGGCATCCAGCACATGGACGCGATCAACCTGCGCGACGCCGACCGCTTCACCGCCATCATCGCCCGCCACCCCCAGGTCAAACGCATCCTCTGCGGCCACCACCACCGCCCCATCAACGCCCAGGTCGCCCACACCATCGCCAGCATCGCCCCCTCGGTCGCCCACCAGGTCGAATTCGTGCTCGACGACAGCCCCGGTATGTGGAACCTCGAACCGGCGGCCTTCCAGGTCCATACCTTGCTCGAAGGCGCCGGCATCGTCTCTCACACCGTCTATGTCGAAAACTTTGCCGGCCCGTTCCCCTTCCTCACCGACCCGGACTATCCCGGCCTCGCCACCTAGAGCCATATGGCTTCAGGTGGACCCACCGTGCCATAAAATTGCGTGTTGAAACAAAGAGCTAGATCGGGGGGCATCGCCTATCAGATGCCACCCCGATCTAGGCGAGGCCACGCTCTCAGCCCTCCGCCACATGCCGCTTCAGTGAGGCCATATCGATTACAAACCGAAAGCGCACATCATCGTCGACGATCTGTTTGTAGGCATTGTTGATGTCCTCGATCGGAATCATCTTGATATCAGGCGCGATGCCATGTGCGGCGCAGAAATCCAGCACCTCCTGGGTTTCCGCAATGCCACCGATCAGCAAGCCGGCAACGCTGCGACGGCGAAACGTCACCTGTGCGTTGTCCACCCGGTCCATCGTCTCCAGCGCCCCGACGACCACCAGTGTACAGTCCCGCTTCAGCATCTGGATGTAGGGGTTGATGTCGTGCTTCTGCGGAATGGTGGAAAGCATGAAATCATACCAACGGTCATGAAGAATGACCGTTGGTATGGTCTTGGTTTGGCGCGCCGCCGCCGGCCAACCCGGCGCGCGATACCAACGGCCTTGATCGATGGAAGAGTCATCGATCAAGGCCGTTGGTATCAAACCGCCCCCGCAACGCGGCGAACTGTTCCTGGTCCCCCTCCAGCACCCCGGACACGCCCAGCTTCGTGGCTTCGGCCAGCTTTTCTGCGGTATGCGTGAACACTGTCACGTCGGCCCCCTGGGCCCCGGCGATCTTGATCGCCATGTCGCCCAATCCGCCGAAGCCGATGATGCCGACCTGATCGCCCGGCTTCACGCCCCAGTGCTTCATCGGCGAATAGGTTGTAACGCCTGCACATAGAATGGGCGCCGCCGCCGCCGGCTTCAGCCCGGCCGGAATTTTCAGCGCGAAATCCTCGCGCACCACCAGCACATTCGAATAGTCGCCATAGGTGTTGTCACGACCATACGCGTTCAGGCGCTGGGCGGCCTGGTGCGCTGCGATCATCGGCCCGTCATAGGTTCCAAGAAACCCGTTCGGCCCCTTCGCAGTAGTTCTGCTCCCCCGCCAGGCAGGGTGCGCACACCCGGCATGAGTCGATCATGCACCCAACGCCCACCACATCTCCCACGGCGCGCCGCGTGGCCCCAGGGCCCGTGCGCGACACCCGGCCGACAATCTCGTGCCCGGGCATGCAGGGATAGATCGTGTTGGACCATTCGTTGCGGGCCTGATGAATGTCCGAATGGCAGACGCCACAAAACAGTACGTCGATTTCGATTTCCTGCGCCACAGGGTCGGCGCGCTCGAACGTCAGTGGCTTCAGATGGCTGAAGCTGTGGTGGGCGGCATAGCCGATGGCGTGCGTCATGATGAGGTCCTTGCCCGATGCCCGGGTGTGCCGCGCCGGCACGCCCACTGAACACCGTCGGAAATCACCCAGAGCTGAAGGTTGCCTCGACCAAACAGAAATAAGGGAGTCTTTTTTTCTGAAGAAAAGAAGCAGAAGACTTTCATGTGACTGACGTGCTCCTTCGGCGAGTGGTCCGCTGGAGGCTAAGAAAGCTTTGTTGGTTGTTTTTAAAAAGGAACTGCTTTCTTACACTGACGCCCTCTCCAGCCAGTCCTTGAACACCTTCCAGAACACGAACCGCTGCCTGCTGCTCGTCAACGCATGCGCCGCCCCCGGCACAATGGTGATCTGCTTGTCCCCGTTCGGCAGCGCCCGAAAGAACGCACAGATATCCTCCAGCGACGCGATCCCGTCATACTGCCCGCTCACCAGCAGCACCGGCGCCAGCACCTTGTCCGGATGCACCACCGGCAGGTTCAACGTCATGTCCATATACGTGCCCGCCGGCACACTGTCCCCGAACGGCAGCTCCGCCGCCGTGAACGCCGCCACAACCTCCGGATCCGTCGTCCCCGGCCGGTCCCGCGTGAAGATGCTCTCCAGCATCGCCTTGTCCCGCGGCCGCCGGTTATGCGTCCGGTAATACGCCGCCATCTCCCCCCGCTTCGCCAAGGTCGGCGACCCCGCGCCGGTATAGGTGAACGCCTGCAGCACCAGCCGCCCCACCCGCTCCGGATACAGCGAGGCAAACACCCCCACCCGCAACGATCCCGAACTCTCCCCCATCATGTGCATCCGGCTCTGCCCGGTCTCCGCCAGCACAATCTCGGCCGCCACCTTCAGATCCGCCGCCCCGCTGGCAATGTCCGAATTGCCCGACGTGCGCGACGACTTGCCATACCCCTCATGGTCCATCGTCCACACGTCATAGCCCCACCGCGCCACCACATTCATCAGCGACAGATCATCCCGCCCCGGCAGGCTCAGATCATAGGTCGGCCGCCCCGAAGCCGAAGACCCATGCACCAGAAACACCACCGGCCGCGGCGCCCCGTCCGGCGGCCCCAGCCGCTTGCGATAGATCGCCAGTTCCACATCGCCCTTGTGGCCGACATACTCCTTCGCCCAGATCTCGGGCTCGGCCGCCCGCACCGGCAAGGCCGCCACGGCCCCCAGCGCTGCAGCCGCCATCAGGCCCCGACGTTCCAATGCCGACATGCGACGTCTCCCCGTTTTTCGGCAGCGTCACGCCAAACCGGCGACATGGCAAGCAGCCCGTGTCGCCCGGGAATGAACTCATCCCGCCAGATCGATCCAGTAACGCCGCACCGTCTGCTCCGGGTGAACCGGATGCGGCCCGGTCTCCGCCAGCTGCCCGCCATTGGCCTCGATGATGCGGATCGACCCGACATTGCTGTCCAGGCAGGTCAGCAGCACCCCCGGCAGCCCGGCCTCGCGCGCCACCGGCAGCGCCAGCGCCAGAATATGCCGCCCAAAGCCCCGGTTGCGAAACGACGGGCGGATCGCATAGCCGATGTTGCCGCCCCAGTCGCGCAGCTGCGCGGTCAGGCGAAACCGGATGTTGACCCGCCCGATGAACGTATAGGCATGCACCATCCACAGCTGCACATGCGGCCCGCGCACCGCCTCGGTGCCGTCGGTCTGGCGGATCGCAATGCCCTGCGCGTTGAGCCAGGCGATATGCGCCGCAAGGTCGTCCACCGGCGGCGCCGCCGCGTCAGGCATATAGCCCTCCGCCACCGCCGCGGCGTAGGAACGGGCGTGGGTGGTGGACGGCATCACCAGCAATGCGTCGAGCGGAGTTACGGCCATCGCAGCACAGTATGAAACCGGCCGAGTCGCGTCGAGCCGCCCGGGCTTTCTGCAGAACCCCGGGCTGCTGGCCGTGCTGCAGGCGCTCCCCCGCGCGCGCCTCGTCGGCGGCTGCGTGCGCGACGCGCTGTGCGGCGCCCCGATCGCGGATATCGACCTCGCAACGCCCGACCGGCCGGAGACCATCCTGGCCGCCCTCGCCCAGGCCGGGCTGCGTGCCATCCCCACCGGTCTCGCCCACGGCACCGTCACCGCGCTCGCCCACGGCAGCAGCTTCGAGATCACCACCCTGCGCCGCGATGTGGCGACCGACGGCCGCCACGCCGTCGTCGCCTTCACTGATGACTGGCAGATCGACGCCGCCAGGCGTGACTTCACCATCAACGCCATGTCCATGACCCCCACCGGCGAGGTGTTCGACTATTTCGCCGGCCAGGCGGATCTCGCCGCAGGACGGGTCCGCTTCGTCGGCGACCCCGCCACCCGGATCACCGAGGACTATCTGCGCGTGCTCCGCTTCTTCCGCTTCTTCGCCCGCTACGCCCGCGGCACGCCGGACACGCAGGCCGTCACCGCCATCACCGCGCATCTCGACGGTCTGGCCCAGCTCTCCGCCGAGCGTGTGTGGAGCGAGCTCAAACGCATCCTCGCCGCCCCCACGCCCGACGCCGCGCTGGCGCTGACGGCGCACACCGGCGTCTTCGCCGCCATCCTGCCCGAAGCCACCCGCGTGCCGCTCGACCCCCTGCCGCCCGACCCGCTGCTGCGCCTCGCAGCCCTGCGCCCACCCCCCGGCCTCGCCGAACGCCTGAAACTGTCGGGCGACGAGGCGGAGCGGCTGACAGCGCTCTCCGGCCCCCCGCCGCCGTCCGACCTCGATGACGCCGAACTCCGCCGCCGCCTCGCCGATACCGCGCCCGCCATCCTCGCCGGCCGCGCCCGCCTCGCCGGACGCGACGCCAGCCTGATCACACGCATCGAGGCCACCGCGGCGCCGGTGTTTCCCCTGCAGGGCCGCGATCTCATCGCAGCCGGCCACCGCCCCGGTCCCGCCATGGGGCAGGAGCTGAAACGGCTGCGCGCCATCTGGCTCGCCTCCGGCTGCGTGGCCGACCGCGCGGCCCTGCTGGCGCAACTGGCCGGACCGCCTGCCGCCTGATACACGCCCGGCATGACCGAGATCTCCAATCCGAGCCGCCGGCTGCTGCATCGTCTCTGGCGCGAGCATGTCCGGCCGAACTGGGCGCTGCTGCTGCTGGTCCTGGTGCTGACCGCCATCATGGCGGCGCTGCAGTCCTTCTATCCCGCTGTGGTCGGGCGCGCGGTCAACATGTTCGAGGCGCGCGATCCGCGTATCCTCTACCAGGTGCCGGCGCTGGTGGTCACGATCACGGCCGCCAAGGCGGTGGCGCAGTATTTCCAGGCCGTGCTGGCGCAGAAGCTCGTGCTCCTGGCGGTGCGCGGGCTGCAGGGGCGGATGTTCGCCCATCTCATGCGCGCCGATCTGTCGCGTGTGGAACGCGAGGCACCGGCGGCGCTGGCGGCCCGATTCACCACCGACGCCACCATGATCCGCGAGGCCCTGGTGAGGGCAGTCAACTCGATCGGCGACGCCGTGAAAGTGATCGGACTGGTCGGCGCCATGATCTATGCCGACTGGCAGCTGAGCCTGATCGGCGCGGCGCTCTATCCGCTGGCGGCGATGCCGATCCAGCGGATCGG
This sequence comes from Rhodospirillales bacterium, assembly GCA_037445025.1. GTDB lineage: Bacteria > Pseudomonadota > Alphaproteobacteria > Acetobacterales > Acetobacteraceae > CAIQQQ01. The sequence goes on along the minus strand of JBBILI010000008.1, from coordinate 20,623 downwards.
GCGGCGCATCCGCCGCGCCTCCGGCGGCATGCAGGAGCGCATGGGAGAGGCCGCGTCGCTGCTCACCGAAAGCTTCGCCCAGGCGCGCACCGTGCGCGCCTACGGGCTCGAAGCCGTGGAGACGAAGCGGGCCAACACCGCGTTCCAGCGGCTGTACGAGGCGACACTGCGGATCACCCGCAGCCGCAGCCGGGTGGATCCGTTGCTGGAGGTGCTGGGCGGCGGGGCGATCGCGATGGTGCTCGGCTTCTCCGGCTGGCGCGCCTCGCACGGCCAGAGCTCGCTGGGCGACTTCACCGCGTTCGTCACCGCGCTGATGCTGGCCTCGCAGCCCCTGCGCGCGCTCGGCAACCTCAATTCCGCGGTGCAGGAAGGCCTCGCCGGCCTGGAGCGGGTGTTCTCCGTCATCGACGAAAAGCCCGCCATCCAGAACCGCGCGGACGCCACCGCCCTCCCCGCCGGCCGCGGCGCCCTGGTGTTCGACAGCGTGCGCTTCGCCTACCCCGACGGACGGGCCGGGCTGCAAGGGCTGAGCTTTCGCGCCGAACCGGGGCTGACGGTGGCCCTGGTCGGCCCGTCCGGCGCCGGCAAATCGACCGCGCTGGCCCTGATCCCCAGGCTGCACGACGCCCAGGGCGGCTCCATCACCCTCGACGGCGCCGACCTGCGCCACGTGACGGCGGAAAGCCTGCGCGCCGCCATCGCCTATGTCGGGCAGGACACGCTGCTGTTCGACGACACGATCGAGGCCAACATCCGCATGGGCCGCCCCGCCGCCACCGACGCGGAGCTGCGCGACGCCGCCGCCGCCGCCGCGGCCGGCTTCATCGCCGCACTGCCACAGGGCTTCGCCACCCCGGTCGGCCCCAGCGGCGGCAGACTGTCCGGCGGCCAGCGCCAGCGCGTGGCCCTGGCCCGCGCGCTGCTGCGCAATCCCCGCGTGCTGCTGCTCGACGAAGCGACCTCCGCACTCGACGCCGAAAGCGAGGCGCTGGTGCAGGACGCACTCCAGCGCCTGCGCAAGGGGCGCACCACCATCATCGTGGCGCATCGCCTGTCCACCGTGCGCGATGCCGATCTGGTGGTGGTGATGGCCGAAGGCCGCGCGGTGGAGCAGGGCACCCATGCCGATCTGATGCAGCGGGACGGGCTGTATGCCAGGCTGGTGCGGACGCAGGCGTTTGCGCCGGGATGAGGCAAGGCAAGAGGTTCTTTTTTGAAAAAAAGAACCAAAAAACTTTCAACCGGCTGTCGCGGCTCTTTCCGGAGAGTGTTTGTTCAACGAATAGAAGTCTTTTGCTTCTTTTTTCAGAAAAAAAGTTCTTTAATGCTTCACATCGTCACGCTTTCCCTCGCCGTCAGCCTCTCCGCAACCCTCGCCGCCACCCTGCTCGGCGTGCCGCTGGCGGCTTTGCTGGCGCTGTGGTGCTTCCCCGGCCGGCGCACGCTCATCGTGGCGGTGAACGCCCTGCTCGGACTGCCGCCGGTGGTGGTCGGTCTCGCCCTGTATCTCACCCTGTCCGCCAGCGGCCCGCTCGGCCGGCTGGGCCTGCTGTTCACACCCACCGCCATGGTGATCGCCCAGACCGTCCTGGCCACGCCGATCATCGCCGCCCTCGCGCATCGCTCGCTGGAGGACAGCTGGGCCCGCTACGGCGGCGCGCTGCGCGTGTTCGGCGCCACCCGCCTGCGCGCGGTGCCGACCTTGCTGGCGCTGTGCCGGCGCAATCTCGTCACCGCCGTGCTGGCCGGCTTCGGGCGGACGGTGTCGGAAGTCGGCGCGGTGCTGATCGTCGGCGGCAACATCGCAGGCTTCACCCGCACCATGACAACATCGGTGGCGCTCGAGACCAATATGGGGCATCTCGGGCGCGCGCTGGCCATCGGCCTCGTGCTCGTGGGCATCAGCCTCGCCGCCAGCGCCTGCATTCTGGCTTTGTCTGACCGCGCCGAAGGAGGGCCGAGCGAATGATTCATGTTCTGATCGCATTGCTGCTACTGGCAGGCCCGGCGCGGGCCGAGAGCATCGTTCTGGCGTCCACCACGTCGGTGGACGGGTCAGGCCTGCTGGGCGCGATTCTGCCGCAGTTCACCAAGGCTTCGGGCATCACCGTGAAGGTGCTGGCGCAGGGCACCGGCCAGGCCCTGGCCACGGCGGCGCATGGCGATGCCGATCTGGTGCTGGTGCACGACCCGGACGCCGAGGCGGCGTTCATGGCCGCCGGGCACGGCATTTTGCGCCGCGAGATCGCCTGGAACGACTTCATCCTGGTCGGCCCGAAAGCCGATCCCGCCGGCATCGCCGCACAGTCCAGGGCGGTGGCGGCCTTGCAGGCGATCTATGCCAAGCAGGTCACCTTCGTCTCGCGCGGCGACAAAAGCGGCACGGATGCGCTGGAAAAGCGGCTGTGGAAGGCCGCGGGCCTGAACCCGGCGGGGCAGGGCTGGTATCGCGACATCGGCGGCGGCATGGGGGCTGCCCTGAACGCGGCGGCGGCGATGGATGCGGCGACGATCTCCGATCGCGGCAGCTGGATCGCGTTCGCCAACAAGCGCGACCTGGTGATTCTGCTGCAGGGCGATCCGGCGCTGCTGAACCGCTACGACGTCATCCAGCTGAACCCGCAGCAGCACCCCAACGTGAAACAGGCCGCGGCCCGCCAACTGGCCGAATGGCTCGAAGGCCCCACCGGCCAAAAGGCGATCGGCGCCTACCAGCTCGGCGGCGAACAACTGTTCCACCCCGACGCAGACAAGCCACACCCCTAACGAATGAAAGTTTCTTTGGTTCTTTCTTTTCAAAGACAGAACTTCTTTTTTTGAAAAAAAGAAGCAAAAAACTTTTATCCCTGACGCTTTAACAGCCGCCGGCCTTCGCTCACTTGCCAGGCGATCAGGCCGGGCAGGCCCACGCCAAGCTCGCGCAGCCGCTTGACCATCGACAGCGCGATGGCCGTGTCAGCCGGGATCTGAAACAGCGAACACACCAGGATGAACCCGGTCTCCTGCACGCCCAGCGCGCCGGGCACCACAAAGCCCGCGCTGCGGGCCGCCATGCCCAGGCTCTCGATGCTGACCGCCTCGCCCAGCGACAGCTTCACGCCCATGGCGGTCAGCACCAGCCACACCTCCGCCGTGCCGAGCATCCAGGCGGTGAGATGCACCGCAAACGCCTGGGCCAGCGCGCGGCGGTTGGACTGCAGACGCATCAGCTCCATGTGCAGACCGCGCAGCACCTCGATGGAGATTCCAGGAAACACCTTCTGAATCTGCCGCGCCAACCCCTCGATCAGCCGCATCAGCCCCGCCCGCTGCGCCAGCACAAACCCGGCCAGACCCAGCCCCATCGTCACCGCCCCGCCCACGACCCAAGGCCGCCAGGACGTGTCGGAACTGATCGCAGCCAGGGTGGCGATGCCGATCATCGTCCAGGCGAACTGCGTCAGCGCCTCGATGGTCAGGTCCAGCGTGGTGCCGGCCGCAGCCACCGGCGCCGGCACGCCCCGCTGGGCCAGCATGCGGATGCCCACGATGTTGCCGCCCATCTGCGCCACCGGCAGCAGCGAATTCACCGCCTCCCGGATCCAGCGCAGCCGGAAATAGACCAGCATGCGCGGCAGCCGCAGACCCACGGCAATGCGCCAGGCAATGGCGGAGAGGTAAAGCTGCACCAGATGCAGCACCACGGTGGCCGGGATCGCCCACCCCGCCTCCAGCACCTCGTGCCCGATCGCCTGGCCGCCAAACCAGGCCACCAGCGCAATCAGCGCACCGCCGCCGCCGATGATCGCAAACAGGCCGAGCTTCATGAGAGAACGAGAATGGTCATGCGGCGGGGGTTAGGCCCCGCCGCGGCCCAGGCTGTCAACCGATCCCCATCGATCGATCCCCGCGGACCCCTACTGGAACAGCCCGCCCACACCGCCCACCACACCCAGCACGCAGGTCACGGTGGCGACGGCGATGACCAGCCACAGATACCAGCCGCGCAGCCGGTGCGGCCCCGGCAGGGCGCGGTTGGCCAGCGCGATCAGCATGCCCAGCACCAGCGGCAGCATCAGCGCGTTCATCACCTGCACATCGACATTGAGCGAAACCAGGTCAGGCGCCACCGCCACCAGCAACGCACCGCCGACCACGCACACGGCATAGACCCCGTAGAACCAGCGCGCGCGCGACGGATGCAGCTCCAGGCTGCGCTGATACCCCGCCACCTCGCCCAGTCCCCAGGCCAGCGCCAGCGAGGTGACGATGGCAGCCACCAGGGCAGCCCCCAGCACGCCCAGGCCGAACACGGCACGTCCCACCGCCAGACCGAGGAACGGGGTGAGCGCCTCGCTCATCTCGCCCACCGTCTCGAGGCTCGCCTGCGGCGCATTGGGCGCGATGGTGGCCGCCGCCGCGATCAGCACCGCCGCCATCACCAGCTGCGTCACCACGGCGCCGATCGCCGTGTCCCACTTCGCCATCTTGAAATGCTCGGAGCGCAGCTTCTTATCGGCGATGGCGGACTGCTGGTAGAAGATCATCCACGGCATGATCACCGCGCCGATATTGGCCGAGACCAGAAACAGATAGCCGCTGTCGGTGACCGGCAGATCGATCGACTGGCGCGCCATGGTCGCGACATCAGGATGCGCCGCCAGCGCCACGCCGAAGAACGCCAGCTCGAACAGCCCGATCAGAATGGCCGCCCGCTCCACCCGGCGATACGACCCGGTGAACCCGATCAGCAGCAGCAGCAGCCCGGCGGCGGGCAGGGTCACGTAGCGCGACAGCCCGTACATCTCGCCCACGCCGGCCACACCCGAGAATTCGGTGAGCAGCGCGCCGGCCGTGGCCACCGCCAGCCCCCCCGCCGAAATCCACGCCCAGGTCGGCCCGAACGACTGCCGGATCAGCTCGCCATGCCCCCGCCCGGTGAAGATCCCGAGCCGGACGGTGAGCTCCTGCACCATGTAGAGAATCGGGATAAGGATCACCTGCACCAGCAGCAGCCGGTAGCCCCACTGCACGCCGCTCTGCCCGGCGGTGATCACGCTGCCGACATCGGTGTCGGCCAGCATCACCACCAGCCCGGGCCCGGCGACGGCCAGAAACCGTGTGAGCCGCGACGGAATCAGCGGCGCTTTCGGCACGATCGGCTGGGTGGTGCTGGGCAAGACGGCATCTCCTGAGGGCTAGTTGCAAATCACTCGCAACCGCACCTTCTCTATCGCTTCCGCGCAGCGCATGTCAAACGCGAGGTCTCACGCATTGATTTGCCGCGCCGCGTGCCCGAAAGATGGCGCCCACCCCGCCCGGAGCCGGCATGCCCACCCTGCGTCTCTTCAATGTCCAGACCCGCACGGCCGAAACCTTCGTGCCGATCGACCCCGATCACGTACGCATGTATGTGTGTGGCCCGACCGTGTACGACCTCGCCCATGTCGGCAACGCCCGGCCGGTGGTGGTGTTCGACCTGCTGGCCCGCCTGCTGCGGGCGCTGTATCCGCGCGTCACCTATGTCCGCAACGTCACCGACGTGGACGACAAGATCAACGCCAGGGCCGCGAGCAGCGGCGAGCCCATCGCGTCGATCACCCGGCGCACCCTGGCCGATTTCCATGCTGACATGGCCGCCCTCGGCGCCCTGCCGCCCGATGTGGAACCCCGCGCCACCGCCCATATCGCCGAGATGATCACCCTGATCGCGCGGCTGATCGAAGGTGGCAACGCCTACGCCGCCGAAGGCCACGTGCTGTTCGCGGTCGGCAGCTTCCCCGCCTATGGCCGCCTGTCCGGGCGCGACCCGGAGGAGCTGCTCGCCGGCGCCCGCGTCGAGATCGCGCCGTACAAGCGCGACGCCGGGGATTTCGTGCTGTGGAAACCCTCGCCCGACGACCTGCCGGGCTGGGACAGCCCCTGGGGCCGCGGCCGCCCCGGCTGGCACATCGAGTGCTCGGCCATGTCCTGGAAGCATCTCGGCACCGATTTCGACATCCACGGCGGCGGCAACGATCTGCTGTTCCCGCATCATGAGAACGAGCTGGCCCAGTCGGTCTGCGCCTTTCCCGGCAGCCGCTTCGCCCGGGTGTGGCTGCACAACGGCATGCTCAACGTCAACGGCACCAAGATGAGCAAGTCGCTGGGCAACTTCTTCACGGTGCGCGACGTGCTGGCCAAGGCCCCGGGCGAGGCCATCCGGATGCTGCTGCTGCGCGGCCATTACGCCGGCACGCTGGAATTCTCCGAAGCCATGCTCACCGAATGCAAACGCGATCTCGACCGCTGGTACCGCGCCCTGGAACGCACCGAGGGCGAAGCTGGCACCGTTCCCGACAGCGTCATGGACGCGCTGTGCGACGATCTCAACACGCCGATGGCCTTCGCCGCCATGCACGCCCTGGCCGACGCGGCGATGGCCGGAGACGCCAAGGCCGCTTCAGGCCTGCGCGCCGCCGGCGACCTCATCGGCCTGCTGCAGCACGCGCCGTCCGCCTGGTTCCGCGGCGGCGACGACGCCGCCGAGATCGAGGCGCTGATCCAGGCGCGCCTGCACGCCCGCCAGACGCGGGACTTCGCCCGCGCGGACGCGATCCGCGCCGAACTGACCGCCCGCAACATCCAGCTTGAGGATGGACCGGCCGGCACGGTATGGCGACGCGCATGACATCACCGATCGAATTCCTGGCGGCCCCGGGGCTGGATCCGCTGTTCTGGCCCAACCTGCGCATCAATCGTCCCAGCGCCTGGCACGGCCATGTGCCCTTCGCCCATTGGCTGGTGGCGGCGATGCGGCCACGCCAGGTGGTGGAGCTCGGCACCCATACCGGCGTCTCGTTTGTCGCATTCTGCCAGGCGGTCCAGCGCCTCGGTCTCGACACGCGCTGCACCGCCATCGACACCTGGGAGGGCGACGCCCACGCCGGCGCCTATGACGATGAGGTGTATCTCGAGCTCGCAGCCCTCATCACCCCGCGCTTCGCAGGCATCGCCACGCTGCGCCGCTGCCTGTTCGACGACGCGCGCGACGATTTCGCCGATGGCAGCATCGATCTGCTGCATATCGACGGGTATCACACTTATGAGGCGGTGCGGCACGATTTCGAGACCTGGCGTCCCAAGCTGTCCGACCAGGGCGTGGTGCTGTTCCATGACATCGCGGTGCATGAGCGCGATTTCGGCGTCTGGCGCTTCTGGAACGAGGTCACCGCCGGGCGGCCGCATTTCGCCTTCGCGCACGCCTCCGGCCTGGGCGTGCTGGCCGTGGGCGCGCACGTCTCAGCGGAGGTCGCAGCCCTGTGCGCGGCCACGCCGGATATGGCGACCCGCGTGCGGGCCCGGTTCGCAGCGCTGGGGGAGGCGCAGGAGCAGGCCCGCGCGGCCTCCGCCGCAGCCGAGCTGGCGATGCCGGACGCGCCGCCCGCGGATCTTCCACACGGCGAGCGCACGGCGGAGATTGAAAATCTGTTCGTCGCCGAGCGTTTCGAGGCCCCCCCACAGCTGTCAACCTTGCTGCTGCCGCGCAACGCCGTGGCGCGCGGTGCGGCCGGCTGTGCCATCTGGATCGTCAGCCCCGACGGGCACGACTGGCGCCACGGCATTCTTCACGTGCGCGACTTCGGCGGCGCGGTGCGCATCGCCTTCCCCGGCTTCGCCAATGCCGGGGCGCAACGTTTCCATCTGTTCGTCACCAACCCGATCCCCGCCCCCGAGGCGCTGCCGGCGTTGCTGGTGGAAAAGCTGCGCGGCCGATGGGTGCCGATCCTGCTCGGCACCGCGCACATCCCGGTCTGCCTGCCCAACCGGCCGCCGCGCGCGGTGCATCTGCTGAAGGGCAACGCCCTGGTCGCCGACAATCGCGAACCGACACCCGAGGCATGACCGGCCGCGACGGCGGCGCCGATCTCGCACCGATCGGGAATGCGCCGGTGGTGGTGCTGGTCCGCCCCCAGCTCGCCGACAATATCGGCGCGGTCGCCCGCGCCATGGCCAATGGCGGGCTGTTCCATCTCCGCCTGGTGGCGCCGCGGGACGGCTGGCCCCAGGCGCATGCCTGGCGCACGGCCTCCGGCGCGGACCGGATCCTGGATTGCTGCACGGTGCACGACACCGTGGCCGACGCGGTCGCCGACATGCACCACGTCTTCGCGACCTGCCCGCGCCCGCGCCACATCGTCAAGCCCGTGCTCACCGCGCGGGGCGCCGCCGCCGAGATGCGCGCCGTGTGCGGCCGCGGCCTCAACGTCGCCATCCTGTTCGGGCCGGAACGGGCGGGGCTCGACAATGACGACATGGCCTGCTGCGACGCGCTGGTGCGCTACCCGCTGAACCCGGCCTTCATGAGCCTCAACCTGGCGCAGGCGGTGATGGTGCTGGCCTATGAATGGTGGACGGCCGCAGACCAGACCGTGCCCCGCACGCTGATGACCAACGAAACATCGGTCGCCACCAAAGGCGAGCTGGAAAACTTCCTGCGCCACCTGGTGGACCAGCTCGACGCCTGCGGCTTCCTGAAGAACCTGCCCAAACGCCCCGGCATGGTCCGCAACATCCGCCACTTCTTCCAGCGCGGCGAGGTGACGGAGCAGGAACTGCGAACCCTGCACGGCATCGTCACCGAACTGGCGCTGGGACGGCGGCTGCGGGGTCGCCTGGAACCGCCGGAGGCGGGGTAGGAAGCGGTTCTCTTTTGAAAAAAGAACCAAAAAACTTCCATTCATCTCCTACCTCACCCCGTGCCCCTCGATGATCCGCCCGTTCTCGATCCGCGCCGGAACATACCGCTCGCCCCGGTCCAGCTTCTGGTTCAGCCCGTAGCCGATCGCCGTCGCCCCCAGCGCCAGCACCGCCGCCATCGTCGCCCACAGCAACGCCGGTCGCACATGCGGGGTCAGCACCCGCCACAGCACGAACAGCCCGATCGGCAGCAGAAACAGCCCGAACTCCGCCGCCCGCAGCATCAGGCCTCGCCCCGCAGCCGTCGCGCCAGCTGCACCAGAATGGCCGCCGTCGCCCCCCAGATGTGATGCTCCGGATGCGGCCATTCCCAATACGTCCGCTCCCGCCCGCGCCAGGCCCGCCGCTTCTGCACCGGCGCCGCCGGGTCCAGGATCACCGCCAGCGGCAGCTCGAAGATGATCTCCACCTCGTCAGGCGAGGCCTGCAGCCCCAGCCCGTCCAGCCCCACCCCCAGCGACAGCAGCCCGATCACCGGCGTGATCCGATACCCCGTCCCCGTCACGTAATCCGACAGCCGCCCCGCGATCTCGACGCGCGAAGGATGCAGCCCGATCTCCTCCTGCGCCTCGCGCAACGCCGCCGCCGTCGCATCCGCATCGCCCGGATCCATCCGCCCGCCGGGAAAGCTCACCTGCCCCGCATGCTTGTTCAGATGCGCCGTGCGCTTGGTCAGCAGCACGCCCGGCGCCGCCCCCATCACGAACGGCACCAGCACCGCCGCCGGCACCGGCGGACCGTCGAGGAACTCCATCGCGTCATCGTGCCAAAGCGCGCCAGGCGGGACCGCGAGCCGTTCACGCAGCTCTGCGAGGATCACGGACGCAACATCATCGCGCGCAGACTTCCTCGCCCGTCGGCATCTCTCCCAGCGCGAAGAACTGCCGCTGGCTCCACACCCCCAGCATCCGCCGCCCCAGCACCATCTCCGGCTCGGCCAGCGCCACCAGCTCGTAATACACCGCCCGGCTGATCCTGGCCTCGATCGGATGCCGCCCTAGCCCCGGCCGCACCAGCAGATACGGCGTCGGCTCGCAGGTCAGCAGATCATGCGCCACCCGGATCGGATGCTCCGGCCCGGCGGTGACGATCTGATCCACGTTGGTGCGAAAATTCAGCACCTGGTCCCGCCCAAACCCCGACCAGTCCAGCTCCACGGCCAGAAACGGCGCATCCTCCACCTCGATCTTGCCGCGCTCGGCGGGCGTCTCCAGCCAGAACGCGCCATCCTCCGCCCGCTTCAGCACCGAGGCGAACAGACACACCAACTCCTTGCGCCCGATCGGGCTGCCCCGATACAGCCAGCTCGCATCCCGCTTGATCAGAAAAGGCAGATCGCCGCATTCGCGTGGCACGCGGCGGGCGGTCAACCCCTGGTCGCAGATCTGGAGGTCTGGCAAGCGGTCATGGCGGCTGCGGCTGAGATCGTTCACGTCTGCGTCCTCGGGGCGTTCCTGCTTCCGTCCCAGGCCTGGATATAGGTAGCATCCCCCCCCCGGGGGGAAGTGGCGCATTGGACACGGCGCCCAATCTATCTGTTCATTCGACGCAAGGACCCGCACCATGTCGGCCACCGCCCTGCCTGCACAGCCTGTCTCCGGCGACCTCGCCCGCGACGTCGAAGCCCTCGGCGCCCGCATCGCCCGGGTGCGCTCCGAAATCGGCCGCGCCATCTTCGGCCAGGCCGAGGTGGTGGACCAGACCATCATCACCCTGCTCTCCGGCGGCCACGTCCTGCTCGTCGGCGTCCCCGGTCTCGGCAAGTCCCGCCTTGTCGAAACCCTCGGCACCGTCATGGGCCTCGGCGCCAAACGCGTGCAGTTCACGCCCGACCTGATGCCCGCCGACATCCTCGGCAGCGAGGTGCTGGACGAGGACGACCACGGCAGGCGCAGCTTCCGCTTCGTCCCCGGCCCCGTCTTCTGCCAGCTGCTGATGGCCGACGAGATCAACCGCGCCAGCCCCCGCACCCAGTCCGCCCTGCTGCAGGCCATGCAGGAAGGCCGCGTCGCCGTCGCCGGCGTCGAACATCCGCTCCCCCGCCCGTTCCACGTGCTGGCCACCCAGAACCCGATCGAGCAGGAAGGCACCTACCCGCTGCCCGAAGCCCAGCTCGACCGCTTCCTGCTCGAAGTCCAGGTCCGCTACCCCGAACTGGTCGACGAACGCGCCATGCTCGTCGCCACCACCGGGTCGGCCGAAGACAGGCCCGAACCCGCCCTGACCGGCGGCGAGCTGATGGCCGCCCAGGCCCTGCTGCGCCGCCTGCCGGTCGGTGACAGCGTGGTCGACGCCATCCTCGCCCTCGTCCGCGGCGCCCGCCCCGAGATCAGCGCCGACGACCAGGTCAAACGCAACGTCGCCTGGGGCCCCGGCCCCCGCGCCGCCCAGGCGCTGATGCTCGCCACCCGCGCCCGCGCCCTGCTCGACGGCCGGCTGGCCCCCAGCCTGGAAGACGTCGCCGCCCTCGCCCAGCCCGTCCTGCGCCACCGCATGGCGCTCAACTTCTCGGCCCGCGCCGACGGCGTCATCCTCGCCCAGCTGATCGACCGCCTGGTGGAGCGCTTCGTGGTATGACCACGGCCCTTCAAGCCGAGGCCCTGGGGTCCCGACTCCCCCCGCTGCTGGTCGCCGCCGAACGCGTCGCCGCCACCGTCGCCCAGGGCGTGCACGGCCGCAGAAGGGTAGGGCAGGGGGACAGCTTCTGGCAGTACCGCCCCTTCGTCGCCGGCGACACCGCCAGCCGCATCGACTGGCGCCAGTCCGCCCGCGCCGACCGCGCCTTCATCCGTGAAACCGAGTGGGAAGCCGCCCAAACCGTCGCCCTCTGGCGCGACGGCAGCCCCGCCATGCGCTGGCGCTCTAAATCCGCCACGGTCGACAAGATCGACCGCGCCGACCTCCTCCTCCTCGCCCTCGCCTCCCTCCTGCTGCGCGCCGGCGAACAGGTCCGCCTCATCGCCCCCGGCGCCCGCGCCCAATCCGGCCGCGCCGGCGTCGAACGCCTCGCTCTCCAGCTCCAGTCCAGCGCCGATGACGGCCTCCCCCCCGAGGTCAACCTGCCCCGCCACGCCAGCTGTGTGCTGATCGGCGACATGCTGGCCCCGCTCGAAAAAATTCAGTCCGCCATCGGCCGCCTCGCCGCCATCCCTGTCCGCGGCCACGTCCTGCAGCTGCTTGACCCCGCCGAGGCCAGCCTCCCCTATGCCGGCCGCATCCGCTTCGAAGGCCTCGGCGACACCCGCCACGCCCTCGTCCCCCGCGTCGAAGGCGTGCGCGCGGAATACGGCACCCGCCTCGCCGCCCAGCAGGACGGCCTGGCCGCCATCTGTGGCGCGGCAGGCTGGAGTTTTTCGACCCACCGCACAGACCATTCCCCGGAAACGGCGCTCCTGGGTCTGTACACAGCGCTCGCCCCAGAGGCCCGCCGATGATGGGGCTCGCTTTCGCCTCCCCCTGGATTCTGCTGGCCCTCCCGGCCCTCCCGCTGCTGTGGTGGCTGCTCCGCGTCACACCCCCGGCACCCCGCCGCGAAGTCTTCCCCGCCATTCGCCTGCTGCTCGGCCTCAACGCCACCGCCGAAACCCCTGCCCACACCCCGCTCTGGCTGCTCGCCATGCGCATGCTGGCCGCCGCCCTCGTCATCGTCGCGTTGGCCCGCCCGATCCTGGACGCCGGCCAGATCCTCGCCGGCTCCGGCCCGGTCCTGCTGGTGGTCGATGACGGCTGGGCCGCCGCCCATGACTGGCCGCAACGCCAGAGCGCCCTGCAGACCGCCCTCGACCGCGCCGAACGCGCCGGCCGCCGCGTGGCCCTCCTCACCACCGCCGACACCGCCGACGGCGCCACGCCCACCATCTCCGCGGTGATGCCGGTCGGCGAACTGCGCCCCATCCTCGCCGCCCTGCGTCCCAAGCCCTGGCCCACCGACCGCGCCGCCGCCGCCGCCGCCCTGCGCGGCTTTCCCGGCGGCGCCGTGGTCTATATCGGCGACGGTCTCGCCGGCCCCGCCGATTTCGCGCCACGCCTCGCCGTCATCGGCCCGGTTGAGCAGCGCACCGATCTCGACCCGCCGCTCCTGCTGCTCCCCCCCGCCGTCAGCGGCGACAGCCTGACCGCCCGCCTGCTCACCCTGCCGATCGCAGCCCCGCGCGACCTCGCGGTGCTGGCCCAGACCAGCGACGGCCGCAGCCTCGCCCGCCAGACCATCCACATCGCCCCCGGCGGCACCGACGGCCAGACCGCGTTCCGCCTGCCCCCGGAACTGCGCAACCGCCTGGCAAGGCTGGTCGTCGAAGGCCCCGACACCGCCGCCAGCCAGGCCCTGCTCGACGAACGCTGGCGCCGCCGCCCGGTCGGCCTGCTCGCAGGCGTCGCCGCCACCGCCGACACCCCGCTGACCGGCCCGCTGTATTATCTCGACCGTGCCCTGCAGCCCTTCACCGAGCTGCGCCACGGCACGCTCGACCAGCTGCTGTCGCGCGAGCTGTCCGTGCTGATCCTGGCCGACCACGTCATCGCCGCCGGCCCCGAGTTCACCCAGATCGACGATTTCGTCCGCAAGGGCGGCACGCTGATCCGCTTCGCCGGCCCCGGCATGGCCGAACACCCCGACAATCTGCTCCCCGTCACCCTGCTCGAAGGCGACCGCCAGCTCGGCGGCGCCATGTCCTGGACCCAGCCGCCCGGCCTCGCCCCGTTCGACGCCACGTCCCCCTTCGCCGGCCTCACCGTGCCCGACGAGGTCAGGATCACCACACAGGTCCTGGCCACCCCCGGCAGCACCCAGATCATCCAGCGACCTGGCACTCAAGGTCTGGGGCAACCACCGACCGACCCCGTCTGGGCCCGCCTTGCCGACGGCACGCCGCTGGTCACCCAGGCCTCCCACGGCGCCGGCCGCATCGTGCTGTTCCACGTCACCGCCAACGCCGACTGGTCGGACCTGCCGCTGTCCGGCCTGTTCGTCGACATGCTGCGCCGCCTCGTCGAACAGGCCGCGGGCGTGGCCGGCGAGGACGGCACCGAGCCATTGCACCCGGTCCAGACGCTGGACGCGTTCGGCCAGCTCGGCACGCCAAATCCCGCCGCCACCGCCATCGCCCCCGGCGCGATCGCCACCACCCTGGCCTCCGCCCGCCACCCGCCCGGCCTCTATGGCCCGGAAAGCGGCCGCCGCGTGCTCAATCTCGGCCAGGGCGTCAGCAGCCTCGCCGCCGAAGCCCCGGTCCCCGGCGCCAGCCTCGCCGCCCTGGGCACCGACGCGCAGGAACGCCCCATCGCCCCCTGGCTGATGGCCGCTGCCCTGGCCTTGCTGGCCATCGACCTGCTGGTCTCACTGCGCCTGCGCGGCCTGCTGCTGCGCCCCGCATTGCTGGCGCTGCTGCTGATCGCCCCCCACGCCCACGCCCAGCCGCTGCTCGAACCCGACACCAACCCCGCTTTGGTCACCCGTCTCGCCTACTACGTCACCGACGACGCGGAGGTGGACGACATCGCCCGCGCCGGCCTGCTCGGCCTGTCCGACTACGTCAATCGCCGCACCAACGCCGCCCTCGGCCCGCCGATGGCCGTCCACCCCGGCACCGACGACCTCAGCTTCTATCCGCTGCTGTACTGGCCGATCAGCGCCAACGCGCAGCCCCCCTCCGGCGAGGCGGTGAAGGCGCTGAACGACTACATGTCCCATGGCGGCATCATCCTCATCGACACCCGCAACGGCGGCAGCGGCGAAGGTTTTGCCCCGGGCGCCGACCAGGCGCTGACCCGCTTCGGCGCGGGCCTCGACATTCCCGTCCTCGCACCGCTGACCTCCGCCCATGTCCTGGCCCGCGCCTTCTACCTGCTGCAGGATTTTCCGGGCCGCTACGACGGTGACACCGTCTGGGTGCAGCGCGACCAGGACCGCACCAACGACAGCGTCTCCCCGGTGATCATCGGCGGGCATGACTGGGCGGCCGCCTGGGCGATCGACGCGCAGGGCCGCAACCCCTACGCCACCCTGCCCGGCGGCGCCCGTCAGCGCGTGCTGGCCTACCGCTTCGGCGTCAACCTCGTGATGTACGCCCTCACCGGCAACTACAAAGGCGACCAGGTCCACGTCCCCGCGCTGCTGGAAAGGTTGGGCCAATGAACCGCCTCGAACAGGGCATCGCCGCGCTGCGCTTCGACCCGTCGCTGCCGATCGCCGTGCTGATCGCCCTGGGCCTGCTCTGCGCCCTGGTGCTGGCCACCGCCATCTGGAAGCGCGCCCGCGGCACAATCTGGCGCGCGCTGGCCTTCGCCGTCGTGCTGCTCTGGCTCGCCGGCCCCCGCCTCGTCGAGGAAACCCGCCAGACCCGCCCCGACATCGCCCTGCTGGTGCTCGACCAGACGGCATCGATGTCGATCGCCGACCGCGCCCGCCTCACCGAACAGGCCCGCGCCAGCATCCAGAAGAGCGCCGGCACGCTCGACGATCTCGAGCTGCGCACCATCATCGTCCCCGAGGCCGACCCCGGCGCCGGCAGCGTCGGCACCCGCCTGTTCGCCGCCATCGACCGCGCGCTGGCCGACATCCCGCGCAACCGGCTCGCCGGCATCATCGCCGTCACCGACGGTCAGATCCACGACATCCCCAAAAATCCAACCTGGGGCGCCGCCCCCCTGCACGTGCTGATCCCCGCCAAGGGCGAGGAGACCGACCGCCGCGTGCGCATCATCTCCAGCCCCGGCTACGGCATCGTCGGCAAGACGGTCGAGCTCAAGGCCGCCGTCGACGATCTCGGCATCAACCCCGGCCTGCTCGCCTTCCCCGGCCGCGTGAACCTCACCATCCGCCGCGACGGCGAGAAGCCGCAGCAGATGAGCGTCACCATGGGCCGCGAGGAAAGCATCGACATCCCGATCACCCGCGCCGGCCCCACCGTCGTCGAACTCCAGGCCGACAAGCTGCCCGGCGCGGTCAGCGACCTCAACAGCCGTGCCGTCGTCACCATCAACGGCGTGCGCGACCGGCTGCGCGTGCTGCTCGTCTCGGGCGAGCCCCACCAGGGCGAGCGCACCTGGCGCCGCCTGCTGAAGGCCGACCCCGCGGTCGATCTCGTCCACTTCACCATCCTGCGCCCCCCGGAAAAGGACGACCTGACGCCGCTCAACGAGCTCGCCCTCATCGCGTTTCCGGTGCGCGAGCTGTTCCAGGTCAAGATCAACGAGTTCGACCTCATCATCCTCGACCGCTTCACCAACCGCGGCCTGCTGCCGCCGGTCTATCTGCGCAACATCGCCGACTATGTCCGCCGCGGCGGTGCCCTGCTGCTCTCGGTCGGCCCGGAATTCCTGGGCCCGATCAGCCTTGCCAACTCCCCGCTCGGCGCCGTCCTGCCCGCCCGCCCCGGCAGCGCCGTCACCACCGGCGCCTTCCGCCCGGCGGTCACCGACCTCGGCACCCGCCACCCCGTCACCGAAAACCTGCCGGGCTGGCAGGCCAAGGCCCCGCCCAACTGGGGCGACTGGTACCGCGCCGTGCAACCCGCCGCCGTGCATGGCGACGTGCTGATGAGCGGCCCCAACGACCAGCCGCTGCTGGTGGTGGACCGTGTCGGCGAAGGCCGCACCGCGCTGCTGCTGTCCGACCAGATCTGGCTGTGGTCGCGCGGCCATGAAGGCGGCGGCCCGCAGGCCGAGCTGCTCCGCCGCGTCGCCCACTGGCTGATGAAGGAGCCGGAGCTCGACGAGAAGGCGCTGACCACCCGCGTCGACCACGGCAGCCTCGCCATCGAGCGCCGCAGCATCACCGACAGCCAGGGCGGCACCGTCACCGTCACCGACCCTGACGGAAAGCAGAGCCAGGTCCCGCTCACCCCCAACGGCCCCGGCCGCTTCGAGGCGCATGTGCCGGCGCCGAACCCGGGCGTCTGGCAGGTCGCCGGCGCCGGCCAGACCGCCTACGCCGCCGCCGGCCCCGCCAATCCGCTCGAACTGGCGGATCTGCGCGCCACCGCCAGCCTCATCGCCCCGCTCGCCAGCGCCTCCGGCGGCAGCGTGCATTTCCTCGACCCCGAAGGCGCGCCGGAGCTGCGCCGCGTCGAACCGGGCCGCGATCAGGCCGGTTCCGCCTGGATCGGGCTGCCAAGGCGGCATGACTATCTCGTCACCGGCATCGCATCCCTGCCATTGTTGCCGCCCTGGCTCGCATTGCCGTTGATCCTGGGGCTCGCAGTGGTAGCGTGGCGCAGGGAAGGAGCCTGATATGGCCGAATACGCGTTCCAGAAGAGCCCACGCCCCGGCCGCACCCCCGGCCCCTCCAGCCCGCGCGGCCAGACCCCGCAGGGCCACGGCTCGCCCTGGCTGGCGCTGGTCGGATTCATCGGTCTCTGCCTGCTGGTCGGCGTCACCGCCGCCGCCTTCAACGGACCGGCGATACATGTCTGGTACGACACGCTGACCCGCCCACCCGGCACGCCGCCGGACTGGCTGTTCGGCCCGGTCTGGACGGTACTTTACGCAACCGTGGGCACATCGGCCTGGATGGTCTGGTGGAAGGCCCCGCAGGGCCGGCGCCAATTCGCCGCCCTGCAGCTCTGGGGCTGGCAGCTGCTGCTCAACGCCGCCTGGTCGCCCGCCTTCTTCGGCCTGCACAGCCCCCCCGCCGGCCTGCTGGTGATCGTGCCGATGGCCGTGCTGATCGGCCTCACCATCGTGGCCTTCGCCCGCCTGCACCGCGGCGCCGCCCTGCTGCTCGGCCCCTACCTGGCCTGGACCTGCTATGCCACCTACCTGAACATCGGGTTCTGGTGGCTGAACCACTGACGGACTATACAGCGACGTTCTCAGCCGGATCACACCGTTCATGACCGTCACCTTCCGTGCCCAACCGCGCGCATCGCTCGCTTCCCTGGGCCTGATCTGCGCCGCACTGGCGCTGCTCGCCCCGGCCGCCGGCCACGCCCAGAGCATCTCGGACCGGGTGACCGCCCCGGTCACCAACGGCACGCCCACGATCAACAACCGGGTGCCCGAGCCGCCGCCGGCGCTGCCCGGCACCACCTTGAACCGCGACCGCGCCGTGCCCGCCGACAAGGCCGACCAAGACCTGCCGCCGACCGACTCGCTGTTCGACGCCATCACCCGCGGCGACATGGCCGGCGCGCGCGACGCGCTGAACCGCGGCGCCGACATCAACGCCCACGACGTGCTGGGCCTCACCCCACTCGATCTCTCGGTCGATCTCTCCCGCAACGACATCACCTTCCTGCTGCTCTCGCTGCGCGGCAGCCAGCCCTCCGCCACCGCCCCCACCCGCCCGGCCACGGTCGCCAGGACCAACGCGCGGCCCGCGCTCGCCCCCAAGGTCGCGGCCCTGCAACAGACCATCACCCGCACCGCCCCCAAGGCGATGGTCGCGGCCGCCCCCGAGCGCCCGGCGATCGGCGACCCTGGCACGCCCAACCCACAGGCCGGATTCCTCGGCTTCGGAGGCTGACCGCATGTCCGTTGAAGTCGACTGGACCCGCCTGACCGGTCCGGAGATCCGCGCCACCGCCGAACGCGGCAACGCGCTCGCCATCCTGCCCGTGGGCTCGCTGGAGCAGCACGGCCCGCATCTGCCGGTGATCACCGACAGCCGCACCGCCTGGGAGGTCTCGATCCGCGCGGCCCGGATCGCCGCCCCTGAGGTCCCCGTCCTGGTGCTCCCCGCGATGTGGACCGGCATGAGCGAGCACCATCTGCCCTTCGGCGGCACCATCACGCTGAACTACATGGAATTCAGCGGCGTCATCCGCGGCGTGGTGCGCAGCCTCAAGGCGCTCGGCTTCGCCCGCCTGCTGGTGGTCAACGGCCATGGCGGCAACATCGAGCCGCTGGCGGTGGCGGTGCGCGAACTCGCCCATGAATTCGCCATGCCGGTGGTCGCCACCACGCCCTGGATGATCCCCGCCGCCGCCACCCGCGTGGCCGCCCTGATGGGCTCCGCCAAATCGGTGCAGCACGCCTGCGAGGCGGAGACTTCGGTGATGCTGGCCATGACGCCCGATCTGGTCCGGCCTGATCAGTTCGAGGCCGCGGTCCGCCAGGCGCCGCCGCTGATCGAGAGCCCCCCCGGCTTCAGCCGCTTCTACGCCTTCTCCGAACGCGCGCCGGCCACCGGCGTGCGCGGCGACCCCCGCCCCGCCAGCGCCGCCAAAGGCGAACAGATGCTCGACGCCATGGCCGAAGCCGTCGCCGCCGCCCTGTCCAACACCCATTTGTGGCGCGCGCCCGACGTTGTCTTCTCCCCCGGCCGCGGCCTGGGCCCGACCGTCCCGGTCTGAGAGTGACCAATTTTTGAGACGCGTTATCTTATAAAAAGACAATATTCGCATTTGAATACTGTCGTTTTATCGCGAGCTTAGCTCTTCCTTAAGTTCCTGCGCCTTATCAATGAGCCCGGCAAAATGTCGGGAACATCGAGATGCAATTCAATTCAGCGCTGATCCGGGCGGCAGGATCGTAATGGCGACCGTGCAGGGTGGCGCGTACGGCAACGCGGTGCTGACGGCCCAGCAGTTTAATTCCGTGCTCCAGGCGTTTGGCTGGAACAACACGCTGTATGGCGAGGGTCTCGGCGGCACATACAATGCCGGTTCCGGCACGGCCACCGTCGTGGTGGGCCAGGGCTCCGGCAGCATCGATGTCACGGTCAATCTGGCCGGCTGGAACGACGTCACCGAAGGCTCCACCACCACCCCGCCCGGTCCGGCCTTTGGCGCCAACGAAAACGTGTCGGTCTCCGGCGCCCAGGGCAACGCCACGGTCCAGCTTGGCAACGGGGCGGACGATATTTCCCTCGCCGGCTGGAACAACCTGATCTCTCTCGGCAACGGTGTGGACACGATCCTGGCCGGAGCCGGCAATGCCACTGTCACCGCGGGCAACGGCAACGACTTTGTGGAGCTCGGCGGCTGGAGCAACCATGTCAGCCTCGGTGACGGCCGCAACACCGTCACCGGCATCAGCGGCAACAGCACCGTCATCGCCGGCTCCGGCAACAACGCCGTCACCACCGCGGGCTGGGGCAACGTGATCACCCTGGGCAACGGCGACAACACCGTCGTCGCCGGCGCCGGCAACGACAGTGTCACTCTGGGCAGCGGCGCCAACCAGGTCACCCTCGCCGGCTGGGGCAACCTCGTCACCGCCGACGGCGGATCGGACACGATCGCCGCCGGCGCCGGCACGGACACGATCGCCCTGCACACTGGCCATCTGACCGTTGTCGGCGGCGCCAATACCACCGTCCAGGTCAGCGGCAGCGTCAGCGTCACCGACCAGCAGCAGGGCCTGAGCCTGATCCTCGGCGCCAGCAGCACCAGCGTCCGGTTCGACGCGGGAGCTGACAGCAACTGGGAGATCGACCTTGCCGGCGGTGTCGGCGGCTACACCAGCGCCGCCCAGGTCATCGCGGCCCTGCAGGGCGCCGGGCCGAACTCGGTGCTGTCGCTGGGGCCGTCCGGTGAGAGCCTGACCCTGCTGCAGATACCGTCGACGATCACGGCGAGTCATTTCAAGATTGGGTAGCAAGCCAGCACTTCTTTTCTGAAGAAAAGAAGCAAAAGACTTTTCTATCGTTTGAGCCAACCTCTCGCGGGAAGCGAGCGCCAGGCGAAAGAAAGTTTTTTTATCCCGATTCAGTGAGGATCCGGTGCGTCGGGGTTGCGTCGACGCGGCGCGTTGGATTCCTATCTCTGCGACGCGCAAGATCGGTTTTCTGACGCCTGAAGAGCGGCAAACACTGACAGAGTTGACCC
Organism: Rhodospirillales bacterium; assembly: GCA_037445025.1. Lineage (GTDB taxonomy): Bacteria > Pseudomonadota > Alphaproteobacteria > Acetobacterales > Acetobacteraceae > CAIQQQ01. The sequence goes on along the minus strand of JBBILI010000008.1, from coordinate 133 downwards.
AGGACGGCCTGGCGCAACACCGCCTGGCGCGCCGGGCGAATGCTCTGATCCTGCTGGATCGCGGCATGTCGTACCGGCAGGTGGCCGCCGTTCTGCTGATAGACGATGACACGGTTCGCCAGTGGCGGAGCAT